>WNZI01000030.1 GCA_009728235.1 Vibrio cholerae
GAGGCTGCGAGCCGCACCCCCCGCTTGTCCACATCCCGCCGCCCGCACGGTCGGGACCTCCCGGAGGCGCATACGGTGGCAGCACCAAGGGGGAAAGGCGGAATGCGTGGGCGTCCTGAGAATCGACACCGACCGGTACGGGGAGGCAGCGGACGTGGCGGCGGAGGCCGGTCGCGGCGTGGATCGTGCAGTCCTGTCGACACATGCCGCGCTGCTCCGGACGTCCGGGATGGCAGGGTGGGACACCATGGGCACCGAGTGGGCCGCCTCGTACGACCCTGTGGCCCGGGAGGTCCTCGAAGCGTGCAACGGCCTGGCGCTCGCCTCGTCCGACACGTCCCGGGCACTGACCTGTTCGGCAGGCAACTACATCAGCGCGGAGCACGTCGCGTCGATGGGATTGTCCCCGCTCGTCCAGTCGATCGTCCCGGGGTTACTGCCCGGCCCCGGAGTTCCCCTCCTGCCCTCCGCGAGTGCAGCCGACCCCGGGTGGCCTCCACCGGGGTGGGACATCGTGGCCGGCATCGCAGGCGTGGTCTGGCCTGCAGGGGATCCGGCGCTCCTGCGTGCAGCGGGAACCACCTGGGACGCACTGGCGACGGACATCGAGGCGAGTATCACCCCGTTCGATCGCGCTCGAATCGTCGTGGAGGGTCTGCTGGCCGATGATCTGCGGTTGTTCCGCGAGCGGACCGCCGCCCTGCAGTCGTCGGGCGCCCTGATCGCGTGCGCGGCGAGAGATCTCGCGACCGGATGCTCCCGGCTTGCCGCGGCCGTCGAAGCAGCCCACCAGGAACTGACGGACGAGGTTCAGGCCTTCGCCGTCGAGTGTGCAACCCTGGCCGGCGTCGGCGTCGCACTGAGCTTCGTCACCCTCGGGGGGTCCGCCGCGATCACGTCGCTCGTCGGTGCGGCTCGCACCGCCCAGATGATCGCCAGGGTGCACCAGGTGCTGGCGAGGCTTCTGGTCCTCGCCCGGAGCGTCTCGGCTCTGGCTGTCCGTCTGCCCGGAGCGGCTCGTCTCACAGCCGGACTGCAACCGCTCGCCGGAACAGTGGGCACTGTCCTACGCTCGGTGCGTGCCGTCGGCCGCGCAGCTCCCGGCGGGGCGCCGATGCTTCCTGGTGGACTGTCCTTCCTCGCACCCGCGGTCCGCATCGTCCGGCCGCTCGGCTCCGCGGGCATCAGGGCCCTGGACTCCCGAGCGGTGTCGGTGGCGCTGTCCAACCCGGCCGCCCTCGCCCGGGAGCACCTGTCCTGGCAGGTCCGCCGCCGTCTGCTCGGTACGGGCAGTGTCAGGGGCGGCACGAGCGACCAGGTGCTGGCGATGCTCAGGAACGCCGGTCTCGGTAGCTCGCCCGCCGTCCCAGCGATGGAATCGGCGCTGAGGATCAAGGGCCGCGTCGAGACGGCGGCGGGGCTGACTGCGCTCCCTTCGTCGCTGCGGAAACGCTACGCCCCCGGGCCGGTGCCGGGACTGGAGCCACAGGTCCGGGGACCCGGTCGGCTCACAGCGGTGCAGGTATCTCCTGTGCCTGGTCCCACGGCCGAGTCCACCCGAGCCCGTCGAACATCGCATCCAGCAGCATCGCCGTGAAACCCCAGATCGTTGCGTCGGGGGTGAGGAAAGCCGGCGTTCGACTGACGAACCCGTCCCGGCGGAGGACGGCCGTCCTCCGCCGGGTCGCATCGAGGAGCGTGCTCACGGGACACCGGAAGACCACCTCGCATTCCGCGGTGTCGACCGCGTGCACCGGAGACTGCTCGGCCCACCAGCCGAGCACGGGCGTGACCATGAAATTGCTGACCGGAAGACCCACTTCCGGTAGCAGTCCCAGAATCTCGACTCCGCCCGTGAGGAGCCCCGTCTCCTCCCGGGCCTCCCGCAGGGCAGCTGCCGCCTCGTCCTCGTCCCCTTCGTCGATGGCACCGCCGGGAAAGGCGACCTGCCCCGGATGGTGCGCAAGGGTACTCGCGCGCATGACGAACAGAAGGTCGAGGTCGTCGCGATGGAGGGCGTTCCGGCCTCGGTCCGCAGGCGTGGCCTCCCGTGCGCCGAAGAGGATGAGTACCGCTGCCCGGCGGCTCCTCGCGGGATCCAGGGTGGCGAACTGCCAGCCGTCGGGCCGGAGCAGCGAGGAGTCGGTTTCCGCCATGCTGGTGAGCCAGGAGATCAGTTCCCCGTGAGCGGTCACAGCAGGTCCGCCCCGACGAGTCCGATCGGCGCGCGGGAGGACCTAGGCACCCAGACCGTGCCCGGCCTCGCGCAGTTCGGCCCTGGTGCGGCCGGCGCGCATCAGGTCCAACAGATCCTCGCGGCCTGGGGCCAGTTCGTACTTCAGCAGCTTCGCGGCCTTCATCGGGTCCGTCTCACCCTCGCCGTAGGAGGGACAGAGCGCGGCGACCGGGCACACTCCGCAGGCCGGTTTCTTGGCATGGCAGATCCTGCGTCCGTGGAAGACCACCCGATGGGAGAGCATCGTCCAGTCCTTGCGATCGAAGAGGGCTCCGACCTCGAGCTCCACCTTGACCGGGTCCTCCGACGACGTCCAGCGGAACCGGCGCGACAACCGCCCGAAGTGCGTGTCGACAGTGATACCGGGTGCGCCGAAGGCATTGCCCAGGACGACGTTGGCCGTCTTGCGACCCACGCCCGGAAGGGTCACGAGGTCCTCGAGCCGGTCGGGCACCTCGCCGTCGAACTCGTCGACCAGTCGTCGGGACAGCGCGAGCAGGCTGTTGGCCTTCGCCCGATAGAAGCCGGTGGGACGGATGATCTCCTGCAGTTCGAGTTCCTGGGCCTCCGAGAGGGCGCGGGCATCGGGGTACCGTTCGAACAGCGCGGGCGTGGTCAGGTTCACCCTCACGTCCGTGGTCTGAGCCGAGAGGACAGTTGCCACCAGGAGCTCGAAGGCATTGCGGAAGTCGAGTTCGGCGACGGCGTAGGGGTAGGTCTCCCCCAGGATCCTGTTGATCTTCCGGGCCCTGCGCTTGAGTGCGACAGGGGACTCCTCCTGCGTCTTCGCTGTCCGTCCTGCCACGATCGTGTTTCCTTCCGGCGGTACCTCGGGATCCACTGGACCCCAGTGGCGGGTGTTCGCTCAGTCCCGCGGAGCGCGTTCGATGTTGCGCAGGTCCCGCAGGATGCCGACGGCTCCGGTGCGCTTGTCCTGGACGAGGAACTCCTGGCCGCGGTCGGAGATGCCGACCTCCCAGTCCCCCGGTTGGAGCGTGAAGATCTCACGACCCGTCTGCTCGTCGAACACGGGACGGGGAGAACCGACGGCGAACCAGAACGCCTCCACGACCGGCTCCTCCTCCGCGGAACGGGTCGCGGTGATCGGTTCCTGTCGACTCCGCTCGGGGGACTGGATGCTGGCGGTGTGCTCGCGTGTGGGGTCGTCCTGCACGACGTCGTGGACGCGGGTCTCCTGCGCAGCGGCGGGAGCGGAGTGCGAGGAGACCGCGTCCGGTGTCCCCGCTGCGGCAGGTCCGGCCCCGTCCGACCCGACAGGCGATCCGGTGCTGACCGCGCTCGCTCCGGTCGACGCGGCGCCGGCTGCAGGTGATGCCCCGGACGGCTCGTCGGCAACGGCCCCCCGGGATGCCTCGCGCTCGAGCCCGGACTGGCCCGAGGTTGCAGGGCCCGCACCGACGACGCCGGCACCGCCTGCTCCGTACAGGCCGGCCCCATTCTGACGAACGGCTGCGGCAGCCGGGTTCACGCGGGAGTGCTCGGTTTGGCGGGAGCTCTCGGGTCCGGAGACCGGCACGGTGTTCGGGTCGGACACCGGTTTCGCCGGCTTCGATGGCCTCGGTCGAGCGGCCGTCATGGGTCGCGCGACGGGGTGCGCCGGCACCTCCGGACGGTCCGCGAAATCATTCCTGATCGTGGGAAGGAACGGACCCGCGACGGTTCCGGCGAGCATGGCCAGCGAACCGATCAGCGCCACCAGCGGCCCGACCTGGAAGGCCGTGACGGTCTGCAGGAAGAAGAAGGTTCCTGCCAGCACCGCCGTGACGGACGCGAACTGGTCGACCGACAGGGAACCCACTCGTAGACCGGCGCTGCCCAGGCGCCGCCCGGCGAGCAGCGCGAGCGCGATGATCGGCAGAAGGATCCCGATACCGACGAAGAACAGGGAGGCACTGCTCCAGAAGGTGGTGTACTGGACCCTGCCATCCACGAAGGGCAGCAGGGTCCCGATGAAGACGAGCGCCACTCCCCCGCCGAACACGAGTTCCCGCAGGGTGAACGGGCCGAGGACAGCTTCGCTCGGGCCGGGGGTACCGTCCGCCGTCGCTGGATCACCGGTGCTGCGCTGTCCTTCGGATGCTTCGATCATGTGGTACTCCCGTTCCTAGCCCTGGTCACCGGCGGCCATCGACCGCCGGCATCGGTTCCCTCCGTCCACCCTAGCCACCGGTCGGTCCCTTCTCCACCAGAACGGCCGCCGCCGGAGAAAGCCGCTCACCGCAGAATCGCCGCACCTCGGCTTGGTCCTGTGACGCGGGGCACATGGTGGCCGGAGAAATCGATAGTGTTTCCCTGGAGCACGTGGTGGTGCGGCGAACCGGCGTACCGCCCTGCGTCCCGAACGTCACCGATCACGCCACAAAGGGGTAGACCATGAGCGCCGAACGACAAGGCGACGCCTTCGAGAACCTGCTGCACGAGGAGCGCCGCTTCCCGCCCAGCGAGGAATTCGCCGCCAACGCGGTGGCACAACCCTCTCTCTACGAGGAGGCGAAGGAACAGGGCACGGAGTTCTGGGCCGGACAGGCACGGAAACTGCTGACCTGGGACCAGGACTTCACGCAGACCCTCGACTGGTCCGACGCGCCCTTCGCGAAGTGGTTCGTCGGCGGCACGGTGAACGCGGCCTACAACGCGCTGGACCGGCATGTCGAGGCCGGCCTCGGCGATCGAGTGGCCATCCACTTCGAGGGCGAACCCGGGGATACCCGAACGATCACCTATGCCGAGCTGACCCGGGAGGTCAAGAAGGCCGCCAACGCCTTCGAGTCCCTCGGAGTACGGAAGGGCGACCGCGTCGCCGTCTACCTCCCGATGATCCCCGAGGCCGTCGTCACGATGCTCGCCTGCGCCCGGATCGGGGCCGTCCACTCCGTGGTCTTCGGCGGGTTCTCGGCCGACGCCCTTCGCAGCCGCATCGACGACGCCGAAGCCAAGCTGGTCGTCACGTCCGACGGCACCTATCGCCGCGGCAAGCCGAGCCCGCTCAAGCCCGCCGTCGACGGCGCGTTGGAGCGGGAGGGACACACCGTCACGAGTGTGGTCGTCGTGCGGCGGAACAATGAGCCGGTCGAATGGACCGAGGGACGCGACGTCTGGTGGCACGACGTCGTCGACGACGCGTCCGACGAGCACACGGCCGAGCCGCACGATGCGGAGCACCCGCTGTTCATCCTCTACACCTCGGGGACCACCGGGAAGCCGAAGGGCATCCTGCACACGACCGGCGGCTACCTGACGCAGACCGCGTTCACGCACCTGAACACGTTCGACCTGCGCCCCGAGACCGACGTCTTCTGGTGCACGGCCGACATCGGGTGGGTGACGGGCCACAGTTACGTGGCCTACGCGCCGCTCGTGAACGGTGCCACCCAGCTCATGTACGAGGGGACGCCGGACACCCCGCACCAGGGACGGTGGTGGGAGCTCATCGAGAAGTACAAGGTGTCCATCCTCTATACCGCGCCGACCGCCATCCGGACCTTCATGAAGTGGGGGCGTGACATCCCGAAGAAGTACGACCTCTCCTCCATCCGTGTCCTCGGTTCCGTCGGGGAACCCATCAACCCCGAGGCCTGGATGTGGTACCGGGAGGTCATCGGCGGGGGCAACGCCCCGATCGTCGACACCTGGTGGCAGACGGAGACCGGCGCTCACATGATCGCCCCGATGCCCGGCGTCACCGCGACGAAGCCGGGCTCGGCCCAGGTCGCCGTGCCGGGGATCGCAATCGACGTCGTCGACGAGATGGGTGAGTCCGTACCGGACGGCTCCGGGGGCTACCTGGTCATCCGCGAGCCCTGGCCCTCCATGTTGCGCGGCATCTGGGGTGATCCCCAGCGGTTCAAGGACACCTACTGGTCACGATTCGATGCCATGTACTTCGCGGGGGACGGAGCCAAGAAGGACGGCGACGGAGACATCTGGCTCCTCGGGCGGGTCGACGACGTCATGAACATCTCCGGCCACCGTCTGTCCACCACGGAGATCGAGTCCGCGCTGGTGAGCCACCCCTCGGTGGCCGAAGCGGCCGTCGTCGGTGCGACCGACGAGACCACGGGCGAGGCCGTCGTCGCCTTCGTCATCCTGCGAGGTTCGGCGAAGGACGACGACGACATCGTCACGACCCTGCGGAACCACGTGGCCAAGGAGATCGGCCCGATCGCCAAACCGCGGAACATCCTGGTGGTCCCCGAACTGCCGAAGACCCGCAGCGGGAAGATCATGCGCCGCCTGCTCAAGGACGTCGCCGAGGGCCGCGAGGTCGGGGACGCGACCACCCTCTCCGATCCGACGATCATGCAGCAGATCGCGGTGTCGCTGCGGAAGTAGCGGTTCGTCCGTCGTATGCGAGAAGGCCCCCGCTCCTGCGGGGGCCTTCTCAGTGTCCGCCCGGGGATTGTCAGCCGATGGTGGCGTCGACCGTGACCTCGATGTTGCCGCGCGTGGCGTTCGAGTACGGGCACACCTGGTGCGCCTGCTCCACGAGCGTATTCGCCGTCTCCTGGTCCACTCCGCCGATCTCGGCGTGCAGGGCGACGGCGAGCTGGAATGCGCCGCCATCCACGGGGTTGATGCTGACCTCCGCGGTGACCGCCGTGTCACTGATCTTCGCCTTGCTGCGGCTCGCCACCAGCTTCAGAGCGCTGTGGAAGCAGGCTGCGTAGCCGACGGCGAAGAGCTGCTCGGGGTTGGTGGCACCACCGGCACCGCCCATCTCCTTCGGGACCGCGAGGTCGACGACGAGCTGGCCGTCGTCGGTCCGTGCCTCACCGTTGCGTCCGTCGCCGGTCGCCGTCGCTACTGCCGTGTAGAGCGCACTCATGGTCGATCCTTCCGTCGTGGGGCGTGGATGACACCCGCTCTTGGTAGACTAACTAGTAACTCTACTGGGAGCCAAATCCCGCCTCTCCGCAGCTGACCGACAATGGAGCATGATGAACGCCCTACCACCCGTCCGCGACCGGATCCTGGCGTCGGCGACGCACCTCTTCGCGACGACCAGTATCCGTGCGGTGAGTGCGGACAAGGTGATCGCCGACGCCGGCACGACCAAGGTGACGTTCTATCGGCATTTCCCGTCCAAGGACCACCTCGTCGTGGCCTACCTCGATGACCAGCTCGACCAGCTGAAGGAGGCCGTCGACCAGGAGCGGATGGCGGGCCAGGACTCCTGCACGGTCCTGCTGCAGCTCGCTGCAGCGAACGGTCGGGCGGCGTGCCGCCCGGGCTTCCGGGGATGCTCGTTCATCAACGCAGCCGCCGAGTATCCGGCCGACGGCCATATCGTCCGGTCCGCCGTCGAGCGCTACCGAACCTGGCTGCACGACGTCGTGACCGACCTGCTGACCGACCTCGGGACCGACCGGCCCGGCGTCATCGCGGACCAGCTGATCATGCTGCGTGACGGCGCCATGGTGCACGGCTTTATGGGCGACCCGACGACGGTGACGGACTCCCTCGTCATCGCCGGACGCGCGATCGTCGCCGCGCATACCCGCACACCGCATCCGGCCTGAGGGCGACGCCGGACGGGCCGGGCGCGAGCGGTGTGATGTTCGTCGTGAAACATGGCCCGGACGTCGCGGCAGGAGGAGGATTTCAGCGTGTCCACAACCGTGCAGCAGACCCCCTCCACGAATCCGCGTATGGCCCGCCGCGTCGCCGGAGCCTCCTTCGTCGGAACCGCCCTCGAGTCCTATGACTTCTACGTGTTCGGCACGGCTGCCGCGCTCATCTTCAACACCGTGTTCTTCACCGAGCAGGATCCGCTGGCCGGGACACTGTCCGCCTTTCTGGTCTTCGCCATGGGCTTCGTCGCCCGGCCGCTGGGAGCCATCCTCTTCGGGCACCTCGGCGACCGGATCGGCCGGAAGCGGACCCTCATCTGGACCATCACCCTGATGGGAGTGGCGACCGGCACCGTGGGCCTGCTGCCCGACTACAACACCATCGGCGTCTGGGCTCCGATCATCCTCACAGTCCTCCGGCTCCTGCAGGGACTGTCCCTCGGTGGCGAGTGGGGCGGCTCCATCCTCATCGCCACCGAGCATGCGGAGCCCCGCAAGCGTGCCCTGTACGCCTCGATCCCGCAGCTGGGATCCCCGGTCGGCACGATGCTCATCTCCGCCATCTTCCTGGCACTCGCCGTCCTGGCCCCTGACGTCATGACCACCTGGGGCTGGCGTATCCCGTTCCTGCTCGCCTTCCCGTTCCTCGCCGTCGCGATCTACCTGCGCCTCGCGATCGACGAGACCCCCGTCTTCAGGGAGGCCAGCCGGACGCACACGCTCCCCCGGGTCCCCTTCCTGGAGGTCCTGGCATCCCAGCCCGTCGCGATCGTCGTCGCCATCGGTTCCGCGGTGCTCGGGATCGGGTCCTACTTCCTGATGGTCACCTACACCCAGGCGTACGGTACCGGGACGCTCGGGCTGTCCCAGGCGACCGTGCTGAACGCCGCCCTCGTGGGCTCCCTGCTTCAACTGGTCACCATCCCCGCCTTCGGGTACCTCGCCATGCGCATCGGGTCGGCGAAGGTGGTCGCCGGCGGCGCCCTCGGGACGGCACTGATCGCCTTCCCGCTGTACTGGGTCATCAGCATCGCCACCGAGCCGGTGTACATCGCGGCCATCATCCTCGGCGGCATCCTGCCGACAGCCAGCTGGGCCGCCCTCGGCGGGCTGATGGCGGACATCTTCAAGCCGGCGACGGCGTTCACCGCGTTGTCCTTCGCCTACAGCATCGCTGCCATCATCGCCGGCTTCGCGCCGTCGATCACGCAGCAGTTCGGTATCGCGACCGGCGGGGCCTGGTGGCATCCCGGCGTCGTCCTCGCCGCCATGAGCCTGATCACCGTGGCCGGCGCGCTCGGCGCGGTACGCCTGCGGTCCCGTGAAGCGGATCCGATGGCGCCGGGCACGAGTGCGGCATAGTTAGGGCATGACCCCGGCGCGCACCCCCAGCATCCTCGTGATCAACGGACCGAACCTGAACCTGCTCGGCAGCCGGGAACCGGCCGTGTACGGCACGGCGACGCTCGACGACGTCGTCCGCCTCGCGTCGGACACGGCCGCCGAACGCGGATGTACCGCCACCGCGATGCAGTCCAACCACGAGGGATCGATCATCGACGCGATCCATGCCGCCCCCGGGACCTCGGACGGGATCGTCATCAACGCCGGAGCCTTCACGCACACCTCGATCGCCATCCGAGACGCGCTTGCCGGCGTCGGCCTGCCGGTCGTGGAGGTCCACATCAGCAACGTCCACCGGCGTGAGGAATTCCGGCACCACTCCTATATCTCGGGCGTCGCGGATGCCGTGATCGTCGGCGCTGGTATCGACGGCTACCGTCTGGCAGTCGACCACCTGGCCGCGCGTCTGACCGCTGCGGGTGCAGAAGGCTCATCGTTCCCGAAAAGTTAGCCGGGCCGCCGCCCGGTGGGCGGCGAACCCCCGCCCGGTAGGGCACGATGGTGCTATGACGGACATCACCCCCGCCGCAGAAGCGACCCATCAGCCCGACAGCCTCGACGCACCCCTGCTCGAGGTGCGCAACCTGGCGGTGAGCTTCCGCACGACCCATGGCGAGGTCCAGGCGGTCGAGGACGCCAGTTTCACCCTGAGGCGGGGAAGCACGCTGGCGATCGTCGGCGAGTCCGGTTCGGGGAAGTCGACGACGGCGATGGCGTGCATCGGGCTGCTCCCCGGCAACGGCAGGGTGGCCTCCGGCAGCATCCTCTTCGAGGGCCAGGACCTCGTGACCCTCCCCGAGGCGAAGATGCGCTCCATCCGCGGGAGGGCGATCGGCCTTGTCCCGCAGGATCCGATGTCCAACCTGAATCCGGTGACGAAGGTCGGCACGCAGGTCGCCGAGACGCTCCTCGTCCACGGCATGGCGACGAAGAAGAACGTCAAGCAGCGCGTGATCGACGTCCTGACGGCCGCCGGGCTCCCCGATGCCGGCGAGCGCGCCAAGCAGTACCCGCACGAATTCTCGGGCGGCATGCGCCAGCGGGCGCTCATCGCGATCGGCCTCGCCTGCCAGCCGCGGCTCCTCATCGCCGACGAGCCGACATCGGCCCTCGACGTCACGGTGCAGCGCACCATCCTCGACCAGATCGACAGCATGACCGAGCAGTTGGGAACCTCGGTCCTCCTCATCACACATGACCTTGGCCTCGCCGCCGAGCGCGCGTCCCAGCTGGTCGTCATGCACCGCGGCAGGGTGGTCGAGACCGGCCCGGCCGATCAGCTGCTGAACGATCCGCAGCACCCCTACACGCAGTCGCTCGTGCGGGCCGCTCCGAGCGTCGCCGCCGTGCGGCTGCGTCCGGGGGCCTTCACCGCCGATGCCGCGACGCGGCTGAAGCTCGCCGAGGCCGTCTTCGCGGAGCACGAGGCCGGGCACGACGGGCCCGTACCACCCGACCGCACGACCACCCCCGAGCAGGTGGACACGTCCCCCGCGACGGCCGGAGCGCACGCCCTGACGTCGTCGTCCGATCGCCCGGTGAAGCCCTCGCCGGACTCCGCTCCCGCTGCCCCGCGGAACATCGTCGAGATCCGGGACCTCACCAAGATCTACAAGCGCCGCGGCAGCAAGGAGGATTTCTACGCCGCGAAGAATGTCACGCTCGATGTCCCCCGCGGCCAGACAGTTGCGATCGTCGGGGAATCCGGTTCCGGCAAGACGACGACGGCGCGCATGCTGCTCAAGCTGATCGAACCGACGTCCGGCACCATGACGTTCGACGGGATGGATGTCGCCACCCTCGACAAGGCCCAGCTGAACGACTTCCGCCAGCGCGTCCAGCCCATCTTCCAGGACCCCTACTCCTCCCTGAACCCGATGTTCACCATCGAGCGGATCGTGGAGGAGCCGCTCAACGCCTACAAGCGCGGGTCGAAGAAGGAGCGTGCCGCACGCGTCCGGGAGCTGATGGATCAGGTCTCGTTGCCGCAGAACGCGCTGCGCCGCTACCCTGCGGAGCTCTCCGGCGGACAGCGGCAGCGCGTGGCCATCGCGCGTGCCCTCGCACTGCAGCCCGAGCTGATCGTGTGCGACGAGCCGGTCTCCGCGCTCGACGTCCTGGTGCAGGCCCAGATCCTCAAGCTCCTGGGCGACCTGCAGTCCGAACTGGGGCTGAGCTACCTCTTCATCTCGCACGACCTCGCCGTCGTGCGGCTCATCTCGGACTACGTCTGCGTGATGAAGGACGGCGAGCTCGTCGAGGCCGCCAGCTCCGAGGAAGTGTTCCAGAACCCACGCCACCCCTACACCCGCAAGCTCCTCGCGTCCATTCCGGGGAATGAGCTCAACATCGGCGAGGAACTGGCCTCCTAGCCCCCGGCATCACCAGACGATCTGGTCGAAGGCCTCCCGGAGCTTCCGCCCGCGCGGCGGGTCGAGCGATTCGACCCAGGAGACCCGGCCGGCGAGGTGGGCACGGAAGTCCGCCCGACCGCGGCGCTGCGACTCCGGACCGCGCACCACGCAGTTGTGCAGGGTCGCCTTGAGGGCGTCGTAGTCCGGGCGCGCAACGCCGGGACGGACGTTCACGACGACGCCGGTCACGGTCTGCCGCGTGGACGCGCCGCGGACGCGCGTCTTCCGTCGGTTGACGCTGTGACCTTCGGCTTCGACGATCCGCTCGACGCCTCGGATGAAGGCGTCCGCGCGACGGGTGAGGGCGCCGGGTCCACTGAAGGCGAGATCATCGGCGTACCGGGTGTACCGGCCACCCGCAGCGTCCGCCAAGCCCGCCAGCCGGGAATCCAGTCGGCGCACCGCGAGGTTCGCGAGGGCGGGCGACGACGGTGCTCCCTGCGGCAGGTGCGGGGCGCGCAGCGCCTGGGCGAGGTCGAAGCGTTCCTGCCCGCTGCCGCCGTCGGGCATGTCCCGCAGGACCCGCTCCGGAACCGCGTGCGTGCACAGCCCGGTCAGGACGTGCGCCGTGGCCTCCGGGAAGCCTTCCTGCCGGAACACACCGAAGACCCGCCCCGGTGGGACGCGCGCGAAGAACGAGACGAGGTCGAGGGAGATCACGACGTCGGAGCCGGAGTGGACCCGGGCTCCGGTCCTCGCGCTGCGTCCGGGCACGAAGCCGTGGGCCGCCCCGTGCAGGGGCATCGGTGCGAGCAGGAGATCGAGCACGCGACGCTGCACCGTGCGCAGACGGATCCCGGGGACCTCGAGGAGACGGGGCACTCTTCCCGGGCGGACGCGCCATACGTACCGGTAGTGCTGCAGTGCGGATCCTGCCCGTCGATTCCAGTGCCGGGTGTCGGCGAACCAGTCCAGCTCGCCCGGCGTGAGCCTCAGCTCGCGTGCCAGCCACGCGAGATCCTTGATTCCTGACGTACGCCCCGACTCGACCGCCGCGTCCGGTGGAACCGGCTCCGGAGGATCAGCCCGCTCGCTGTCCTCCTGAACGAGGAACCGGGCAGGACGAATCGGCGAGCGTCGGGCTCGGGCCCTCCCTACCGCGTCGGAGAAGACGGGTTCCGCTGCGATCCAGCGTGCGAGTTCACGGGGAGCGCCGTCGGGGCGCCTCGGATAGCCGGACAGCACCGAGCGGACCAGTGGACCGAGCCAGCGCCGTCGGGCTCCGAGGACCGCGGCGCCTGCCTCGACCAGGTGCTCGCGCTGCCAGGAGGGAGAGTCGAGGAAGGCAGAGGCCAGCAGGAAGGCCAGGCCGGGACCGCCGGGGGTCGGCAGTCGGGCGAGTGCGGCTCCCGCCGTCGTCGGCGGAGGTCCGGCACGACGCGTCCGGGACGAGACGTCCGGTTGTCGCCCGTCGTTGCTCCGTCGTCCTCCATGGCCCCCCTCGCCTGTACCGCCCTGCCGGTCGGCAGGCGACGGATCCCGGCCGACCTGTTCTCTCTGTTCGGGCGCTGAGCTGCGCGAAGCGCAGTCAGGTGCCTGAGGCGCCCTGTGCTGGTCGGTCTGCGTGCCCCGGGGTAACCCCGGAGAGGAGCGCGCACGGTGTACGTGCTCCGCCTCGGCCGGGATCCGTCGCTGCCACCCTAGCAACCGAGGTGGCTCCTGCCGCGGCTTTCGCCGAGGACCACGCCAACGCCTCCCACGACGCCGTCTCCGTCGCCGCGTTCCGGCCGCAGCTGATCCGGTTCGAGCGCCTGACTCGGTTCAGGGCCGAGTCCCGCGGCGAGGTGCGTCCGGGGGGGTCTCGTCCGGGGGCTGTGGACCTCGCATGCACGATCCGCCGCGACGGGCGGTGCACATGTGCCGCGCACCCCATTCTCCTGACTGGCAGTCCCGTGGCCGATGCTCGCGATCCGCTACCGTCCGACAGGTGGTGCGGGGGCCTCCGCCCTCAAGGGGCGCCGGTCGGGGTGTCCGGTGAGCGAGACAGGACACGGCTGACAAGACCCATCCCAGCGGGATCCGGGTCGGCGTCCATCTGGAGGCCCATCAGCGTGTTGATCAGCATTCCCCGCGCGAGGAAGCTGTCGGCGTCCTCGTGCGTGAGCTGGGCTTCATCGACCAGGAATCTCAGCAGGCGGAGGAACCCAGCACGCGCTGCGGCTCCGATGACCGGGTCGGCGCCAAGGGCGAAAGCATGCATGAGGGGAAGGTGGATGCCGCGTTGTCTGGCAAGCAGGATGTAGGTGGCCCCGAGCCGGTACAGGACGGGGCGCGACTCGTCTTCCTCCGCGAGGGTTTTGCGGAACTCGTCGAGGATGCATGCCAAGGACTGACTGATGACCGCGAGGAAGAGCTGCTCCTTGGTCCCGAACATCCGAACCACGTACGTCTGACTGATGCCCGCTTCGCGAGCGATCCGGTCTGTTGTTGCTCCGTGGTACCCATTGCGGGCGAACACCTCCGCGGCGGCCTCGAGCGTGACCTGGCGCCTCGCGTCGGCGGATAACCGGGGACCTTGACCAACCATGAGAAGAGGTTATCATTCACTTACCACTCTTAGTAATCATTCGATTACAACTTCGAAAGGACGTCATGAGCAGCATAGACCCGATCCCCGTCCGACCTCCCCTCTCCGCCGGGCGCATCGCCGGCATGCTCAGCAGCCAGGTTGTCGTCGGAGCTGTGGTTGCCGCCGCCTTCGTCGGTCTCTACGTGGGCCTCCAGCGGGACCCCCAACTGGATCATCTCCCCATCGCCGTGGTAGGCGTCGAACTGGCAGACGCTGCCTCGAGCGCCTGGGGTGCGAATGCGGCGATACTCCAGGCCACCGACGCGACGGAGGCGAAGCAGCTCCTCGTGGACCACCAGGCCGTCGCGGCGATCGTCCCCGATGCAGGTTCTCCTGGGTTGAGCCTGCTCACCGCGGGCGCAACGGGGCCCAGCGCTGTCGGGGCGGCAACCGCCCTCGTGGCAGGTTTCGCGGGATCCGCCGACCTTCCCGTCCTCTCGAGCACGGACGTCGTGCCCCTCGCGTCGCACGACGCGCAGGGACTCTCCGGCTTCTACCTCGTGTTCGGGGTCACCCTTGCATCGTTCATCCTGGCGCAGATCATGTACTCGATAGCCGGAGTGGTCGCACTCCGGTGGCGGATCGTGGCGCTCGTCGTCGGCGCTGCAGCCGTCGCTGCAGTAGCCGCCGTCCTTGCCGGGCCCGTCTACGGCGCGATCCCCGCTGATGTGGCCTCGGTGATTCCAGTGCTCACACTTCTGGGAGTGAGCGTGTCGGTCGCGACCCTGGCGATCGCCACTGTCATCGGGCCCTTCGGCAACATCATCTCGACCCTCGTCTTCACCACCCTTGGCAACGCCTCCAGCGGCGCAACGGTGAGCGGGTTTCTGATGCCCCCCGCACTCGCCTCCATCGGGGCGGTACTCCCACCAGGGGCTGCCGTCCGAGCCGTCAACGAAGCCAGCTATTTCGCCGGGCACGGCGCCATGGGCTCGATCCTCGTTCTCATCGCCTGGATCGCAGCAGCAGGCGGAACGATCGCAACGCACAGCTTTCGTTCAACCAGACTCGCCAGGACCGCCTCGACCACACCGTCGCACCCCACGACGCCACGGATGGTCAAGCAGCAACTCCCGATCTGACAGCCCACGAAACGGAGCAGGAACTCACCCGGCACCACCACCCCGGCCCGTAGGCCGCGGTCGGAACACCTGTACCAGCAACCAAGAGGAAGTACACACCATGTCGACACCCAGCACGTCCTACGAGCTCGCACGCCGGCGCGTCATCGCGAAAACGATCTACAAGGGAGTGGTCGGACTGTGGCTACTCCTCGCAGTCGCGCAGACCGCCATCTGGTACCTCACGACACCCGCCGGCTACTTCTGGCCCGCCTGGCCGATCCTGGCAATGGTCGTCGCCGCAGTCGCGTGGGGAGTCCCTACCTATACACGCCGTCCCGCCGTCCTGGAGCACCGCATACAAGCCGAACTCGCCCGCATGCGGGGCGACGGTCTTCCCGGATCAGCGCGGATTCGCTGACCCCGACACGAAGGCCGGGGAGACCGTGGCATGGCCCGAGGAGGGCGCCGGCCCACCCCGTACGCGGAAAGCGGCCACCACCCGCGAAGGTGATGGCCGCCGTCGTAGGGTGACCCGCGGAGTCCGTCGGTTACTTCCGGCGGGTCTTCGGGTCCAGCGCCTCGCGCAGTGACTCGCCCAGCAGGGTGAAGCCGAGGGCGGTGATCGCGATACAGGCGCCGGGGAGGAAGGCGAGCTGCGGCGCGACCGCCAGCTCGGCCTGCGCATAGGTGAGCATGCGTCCCCACTCCGCAGCCTGGGGCAGTCCTCCGCCGAGACCCAGGAAGGACAGCGCGGCTGCGTCGATGACGGCAGTCGCGAGGGTCAGGGTGGCCTGGACGATCACCGGGCCCATGCTGTTCGGCAGCAGGTGGCTCATGGTGATGGTCCGGCGGCTGAGGCCGAGGGTCTGCGCCGCCAGGATGTAGTCGGCGCCACGCTGCGAGAGCATCGAGGACCGCAGGAGCCTCGCGAAGATCGGGATCTGCGAGACGCCGATCGCGATCATGATGGCGTAGGAACTCTGCCCCAGGATCGCTGCGATGCTGACGGCGAGGAGGAGGTTGGGGACGGACAACAGGATGTCCACGAAACGCATGATGACGTTGTCCACCCACCCTCCCAGGCCGCCGGCGAGGACACCGAGCAGCATGCCGCCGGCGAGCCCGAGCGCCGTCGAGACGACACCGATGAGCAGGGAGGCCTGGGCGCCCCAGATGAGCTTGCTGAGGACGTCGCCACCGAAGCGGTCGAGACCCAGCGGGAAGCCGTCGATCTCGCCCGGGCCGGGGATGGTGGTGGGAGTGATCGAGGTACGGCCGGGAAGCTCGTCGCCACCGTACGGAGCGAGGATGGGAGCCAGGATCGCCACCAGCAGGAAGAGCCCGATGATGACGGCGCCCACGATGGCCTGCGGATTCCTGCGCAGGCGCAGGAAAGCGTCCTTCCACAGCCCGGTGCCACCACCGGTGTCGATCGCGGGATCGTTCGGAGCCGCCGAACCACCGGCGGCGGGAGGCAGGATGGTACTCATTGCACACGCACCCTCGGGTCGATGACGGAGTAGGACAGGTCGACGATCAGGTTGATCAGCGCATACAGGATCGCGATGAAGATGATGAAGCCCTGGAGCACGGGATAGTCGAGACCGAAGATCGCATCACGCAGGAACCGGCCGATCCCGTTGAACGCGAAGACCGTCTCGGTGAGGACCGCCCCCGAGATGAGCAGGCCCAGCTGCAGACCGATCGTGGTGACCACGGGCAGCATGGCGTTCCGCAGGATGAAGCTGCCGCGGATGGTGCGCTCCATGAGTCCCTTGGCGCGCGCGGTGCGCACGTAGTCGGCGTTCTGCACCTCGAGGACCGAGGCCCGGGTGATGCGCACGATGATCGCCAGCGGAATGGTGCCGAGTGCCAGTCCCGGCAGGATCAGGTGCAGGAACGCGTCCCACGCGGCGTCGTACTCCCCCGTCAGCACGCCGTCGAGGACGTAGAACTGGGTGTAGTGGGTGGCATCCATGCGCGGGTCCTGCCTGCCATCGGGCGGCAGGAGCGACCACTGGATGGCGAACAGGTACTTGAGGATGAACGCGAGGAAGAAGACGGGCACCGTGATGCCGATGAGGCTGAGGACCACGGAGCTGTGGTCGAGGAACCGGCCGTAGTGCCGGGCGGCGAGGTACCCGAGCGGGACTCCGACGCCGATGGCGAAGATCAGGGCGATGACGGTCAGTTCGATGGTGGCGGGGAATCGCGTCGCGAACTCCTCGAGCACCGGGCGTCCCGTGTTGATGGAGACGCCGAAGTCACCCTGGAGCAGCTTCCCGATGTAGGTCAGGTACTGGGTGATGAGGGGGCGGTCGAAGCCGTACAGCTCGTTGACGCGGGCGATGGCCTCGGGCGTCGCCTTCTCTCCCAGGAGTGCGGTGGCGGGGCCGCCGGGAAGGCTGCGTACCCACAGGAACAGCAGCACGGACAGTCCGAACAGGGTGGGGATCAGCAGGGCTAGCCGCTTACCGATGACGCGTAACACTCAGGATCCTTCCGGGATGACCGGCGGCTGCCGGGCAGGGGGAACACGCCATGGGTCGGCCACCGGAACCGGTGGCCGACCCATGCGGGGGTGGTGCTGCTACTCGCTCAGCTCGATGTCGGTGAAGACCTCGTCGTTGACGGGGCTCGCCGGGTAGGAGGTGACGCGGGGTGCGAACGCGAGCGATGGAGCGGGGTGGGCGAGCGGAATGGCCGGGTTGAACTCGGCGATCTGCTCGTTGATCTCCTTGTAGAGCTCGGTCTGCTCGTCGCGGTCACTGACGCCACGGGCCTCGTCGAGGGCCGCGAACAGCTCCGGGTTGTCGAAGCCGAATTCGAGCTTCTCCTGCCCGAAGAAGACACCGATGAAGTTGTCGGTGTCGTTGTAGTCGCCGGTCCAGCCGAGCAGGTGCAGCCCGTGATCGGGTGTGCCCTGGACCTGGTTCAGGTAGTCGGGCGACCAGGCGGCGGGAGCGGGCTTCACGGTGATACCCACCTCGCTCAGCTGCGCCTGGAGGTTCGTGAACACCTGTTCGGGCGTGGGCATGTACGGACGGGAGACGTTGGTCGGGTAGTTGAAGGTGATCTCGAACCCGTCCGGGTAGCCGGCTTCGGCGAGGAGTTCCTTCGCACGCTCGGGGTCGTAGTCGTACGTGGTGACGTCCTCGTTGTAGCCGTCGACCACCTCGGGGATGAACTGCGTGGCGACCTCCGTGCCCTCGGGCAGCGTCTGCGCCACGAGCGCTTCCTTGTCGATCGCGTGCGCGATGGCTTCACGGACCTGCGGGTCCGCGAGCTCCGGAATGGCCTGGTTCATGCCCAGGTAGAGGATGGTGAAGGGATCGCGTGGCGTGATGTTGTAGCCGGCGTCCGCAAGGGACTGGGTATCGGCGGGAGCAACGAGGTCGTAGCCGTCGATGTCGCCGGCCTCCAGCGCCTGGCGGCGCGCCTGGGGGTCGTCGATGATGCGGAAGATGGTCTTGGTGATCTGGCCCTTGTCGCCCCAGTAGTCGTCGTAGATCGACAGCTCGAGCTGCTGACCGACGTTCCAGGAGTCGAACGTGAACGGCCCGGTGCCGACGGGGTGCCCGAGGGCGTACTCGCTCAGCGAGGGGGCTTCGGCGGTGCCACCGATGTCGTCGGCAGCGAATTCCTCCAACGCCGTCGGGCTCTGCATGGCGAAGGCCGGCAGGGACAGCGCCGCGATGAATCCGGCGAACGGCTTCGCGAGGTTGATGGTGACTTCATTGTCACCAGTGGCCTCACAGGACTCGTAGACGGCCTCTTCGGGACTGTCGGCGAATCCACGGAACAGCGAGCCGTAGTAGTACGACGTCGTCTCCGCCTGCTGGATGCCCGTCCAGTTGTACCAGCGCTCGAAGTTGAAGCAGACGGCCTCCGCATTAAACGGCGTGCCGTCGTGGAACGTGACGCCCTCCTTGAGCTGGAAGGCGGTGGACAGGCCGTCCTCCGCGGTCTCCCAGGACTCCGCGAGCAAGGGAGCGGGATCGGCGGTTCCGGGCTCCACACCCACGAGGCCCTCGAAGATCTGGCGGCTGACGCGGAAGGACTCGCCGTCGCTGGCGAACGCGGGGTCGAGCGACTTCGGATCGGAGGAGGCCGCGAAGACGAAGGTGGAATCGATGGCGGAATCGCCTTCGGCTCCGGTGTTCTCCTCGCGCTGGCTCTGCACGCAACCGGTGAGGAGGAGTGCTGCGATGGAGAATCCTGCGGTGAGCGCAGCGCGTTTCCTCGTGAAACCTGCGCCGCGCACGGGTGTGCCTCGGTTAGACATGTGTTGCTCCCTGGTGAACGAGTGATTCATACCGGATCTACCTGTATCCATAGGGGATCTCGGCGGTGAACGCGCTGATCCGTGTGATGAGCCTAACTTCCGGGAGCGCAACGAACGGTATTTCAGGGGTACGAGTGGTTACGATTTGGCATCGCGAAGAGCTCGTCGAACCGATGTCATCCAGGCGACATCCGGACGAAACAGGGAGATCGATGACGGAAACAGAAGCGCCGACAGGAGTGCGTTACCGGCGCTTCGCGGAGGTCGAGGTCCGCGGCTACTCGCCGCTGTACGACGAGTGGTGCACGGGTATCAGCGGCGATGCAGAGGTGCTGGCCCTGCTCGACTCCCTGCCCGCCGCACGTCGCCAGCCCAACCTGCTCCTCGCCGCCGCCCGGTTCGTCGGCGTCCCGCTCGGTGGCTACGCCACCTTCCGCGCCTTTGTCCTCACGCACTGGTCCGCCGTCCGGCGCGTCATGCAGGAGCGGAACACGCAGACGAACGAAGCCGGGCGGTGCGCGGTGCTCCTGCCCTCCCTGGCCTCGATCAGCGAGGCGGAGGGGCGTCCGCTCGCCCTGATCGAGGTCGGGGCGTCCGCCGGGGCGTGCCTCTACCCGGACCGGTACTCGTACGCGTACTCCCCGGGACCCCTGCTCGAGCCCTTCGGCGGATCGACGGTACCTCCGTTGGAATGCGCGGTGTCCGGTGAGGTTCGGCTCCCGCTGCACCTGCCCGAGGTCGTCTGGCGCGCCGGAATCGACCTCGATCCGCTGGACGCCGGCAACCACGACGACGCCCGCTGGCTCGAGGCACTCGTCTGGCCCGAGCACGGATTCCGGGCCGAACGCCTGCGGGCAGCCCTCGAGGTGGTGCGAGCCGAGCCTCCGATCCTGGTCCGGGGTGACCTCAACGAGGAGATTCTCGCCCTGGTGGACCGCGCTCCGTCGGACGCCGTCGTCGTCGTGTTCCACAGCGCGGTCCTCGCCTACGTCGACCGGACCGGGCGGGAGGCTTTCCGCGCCACCATGCTGCAACTCATCGATGGGGGCCGGCCCGTCCACTGGCTCTCGCACGAGGGGTACGGGACACTCGCCGGCGTTCCCGGCGCCCTGGACAAGGCGCCCGAGGAGCAGGACGGGCGATTCGTGCTACGGCACAACGATCGTCCTGTCGCGCGGACGGGACCGCACGGTCAGTCGATCGAGGAGCTTCCGTCGACGGCGTCGGACGGGGATCGGGAGCGGTAACCGCACCGGCCGGGGCCTCAGCCTCGGGTGCACTGCCCTGCGGAGACGGCATCGTTCAGGCCCGGCGCGCTGTCGGCGATGGGGCGCAGCTCCTCGAGGGAGAGCGCGTAGCCGACGGGAGCATCGGCGGTCGACTTCGCGAAGACCACCCCGGCAACCCGCCCCTGCATGTCGAGCAGCGGCCCGCCGGAGTTCCCCTGCTGCACGTTGGCGGCGAGGCTGTAGACCTGCAGGGGTTGGGGATCGGACCCATAGATGTTGTTCACGAGCACGGGTGAGAGCGCCTGCACGCTCGCAGGCTGGATCCGGTACGGCCCGCCGGCAGGGTACCCGGCGAAGGCGCCGTCGAGCCGTTGCCCAGTTCGTCGCCGAGGGGTAGCGGTGAGGCCTGGAGGTCGTCGACCGCGATGACAGCGATGTCGCGCGCGGTATCGAGCTGCACGACGCGACCCGGCAGCGCGCCGCCACCGGGCACCTCGACGACGGGCTCGTCCACGCCGGCCACGACGTGCGCATTCGTGATGACCCGCCCGGGTGCGACGACGAACCCCGATCCTGTCTGGTTCTGCCCGCACTGGAAGGCCGTTCCGGTGATTCGGACCACCGATGCCGCTGCGGCGGCGAGCTCGGGGGTGTCGACCGATTCGTCGGGCACCTCTGCGGGAGTGGCCGGACCCACGCTCTCGAGGATCGTGGGGATGCCGTCATCCACCGCGATGGTCCTGAGCTGCGCCATCCACGAGCGGACGGGACCGGGAGTCGCCGTGTCGATGCCGCGGATGACCTGGGACGCCGCCAGCTGCTGGGACAGGAACGGAACCCCGAGCGTCCCGACGCTGAAGGCGAGCATCGACAGGACGAGAGCGGCGACGACGACGTTGACCGCGCCGCCCAGGATGCGGTCGATGATGCGCAGCGGCGGGACGTCCGACCAGCGGCGGATGGACGCGCCGAGCGCCGAGCCGACGGCCTGTCCGACGATGATCAGGACGACGACCGTTCCGATGACCGCGATCAGACGCCAGGGATTCTCCGGCACCCAGCCACTGACGAGGGGGACGGCGAAGAACGCCGCGACCGCTCCTGCGACGAATCCGGCGATCCCGCCGAGGGTGACGAGGAAGCCGTTACGCAGACCGGTGATGAGGTACCCGAGGAGGACCACCGCCAGGACGAGGTCGAGGAGCGTGAACTCCGCGAGACTGAATTCCGGCACGAACACTCTCCCTGGCGTTTGACGGCGGGACACAGGTGCTGCTCCCGACACTGCGAGCGATTCTATCGGCGCAGCATGGGAAGACCATGGGAGAGGGGGGGTCCCCCCGGCAATACGGAGCCCGGGGGCGTGTATCGGTCGTCACATCCGTCCCGGTACGGCAAGATGGTCAGGAGTAGACAGCGGGGACCGCCGAAGGTCGCCGCTCTAGAGACTCATCGGGAGAATTCATGGATATCGAGGTACTGCGCCGTGCGCCCCTCTTCGCATCACTGGGAGACGACGTCTTCGCCGCCCTGACGGATGAGTTGATCGAAGTGGACCTCCCCCGCGGCTCGTCGGTCTTCCGCGAGGGTGACCAGGGCGACCAGCTGTACTTCATCGTCTCCGGCAAGATCAAACTCGGGCGCACCGCCCAGGACGGCCGTGAAAACCTCCTCGCGATCCTCGGTCCGGGCGAGCTGTTCGGCGAGATGGCGCTCTTCGATCCGAGCCCCCGCACGGCGACAGCCACCGCGGTCTCCGAGACACGGCTGGCCGGCCTCAAGAACGAGAACCTCCGGACGCTCCTCGAAACGCGGCCCGAGGTCTCGGCCCAGCTGCTGCAGGCCCTCGCCCGCCGGTTGCGGCGCACCAACGAATCCCTCGCCGACCTCGTGTTCTCCGACGTTCCGGGCCGGGTGGCGAAGGCCCTGCTCGACCTCGCGGACCGCTTCGGCAGGCCCGCCACGGACGGCATCCTGGTGGCCCACGAACTGACGCAGGAGGAACTGGCGCAGCTCGTCGGAGCCTCCCGTGAGACGGTCAACAAGGCCCTTGCCGAATTCGTGCAGCGCGGCTGGCTCCGGCTCGAGGCGCGCGCCGTCGTCATCCTGGACATCCAGCGCCTGCGCCAGCGCAGCCGCTGAGCAGGAACCGGGCACGGAAGAGGGCACCTGCCGTCGCGGCGGGTGCCCTCTTCCGTACGTGCCGACGCGTCAGCGGCCTCGCTGCACGGAGCCGCCCTCGGTCAGTTTGGGGCACTCGACCTGCAGCACGAGGTCGCCGTCCTGCTCGGACAGCTGCGGGTGGTACACCTTCACAGGGCGCTTGTGCGACAGGTAGGCGATGCAGCCGCGCGAGGACCCGATCTTCTCGAGGATGATCTCCACGGCCGGCACCGCGAGCTCGCTGAGCGTGCGCCCGACCGTGTTCGGCTGACCCACGTCGTCGCCCAGGTTCGTCGTCCCCCGATCGGCGATCTCCTGTGCGGCCCAGCGCCACTGCCCCCAGACGCCCTTGCCCGCGAGGATGCTCGGTTCCTGGTTCACCGGCTGCGCCGCTGCGAAGTAGTGCGTGTCGAAGCGACGATGCGCGAAGTCGGGGGTCACCCAGTGCGAGAGCGGCTTGATGAGGTCCGTGCGGACGCCGAGCCCGCGACGGCTGAGGATCTCCGAGAAGGCACAGTCGCCCTCATTGATCGCTACTCGCGCCTTCATCCACTCCTTCGCCTGCGTGCCCTCAACGAGGGAGGACGCGTCCGGGCCGGCGAGCAGCACGCCCGTCTCCTCGAAGAGTTCGCGGATGGCGCACAGTACGTGACGGCGGGCCACGCGATGGTCCTCGACCCCGAGGGTCTTGGCCCAGGCGGACGGCGTGGGCCCGAACCACGGTAGTTCGTCGTCGTCGGACTCCTCGATACTGCCGCCCGGGAAACCGATCACACCCAGGGGGGACTGGCCCCGACGGTAGGAGAGATAGGTCTCGGTGCCGATCGCGCTGTCGCGCAGCAGGACGACGGACGACGCCGGCCGGGCCTTGAGGGGCGTACGTTCCCCGTGTTCGATCCAGCTCTCGGCGGCGGAGCGCTGCTCCGGGGACACGGGGAAGAGCCTGGTGCTGAGACGGTCCACGGTTTAGACGAACTCCGCGATGACCTCGACCTCGACGGCCGAGTCAAGGGGAAGGACTGCCACGCCCACGGCGGAGCGGGCATGGATACCGGCGTCGCCGAACACGGCTCCGAGGAGGTCGGACGCGCCGTTGATGACACCGGGCTGACCCGTGAAGGAGGGATCGGATGCCACGAAACCGACGACCTTCACGATGCGGGTCACCCGATCCAGGGTGCCGAGCTGGCTCTTGATCGCTGCGAGGGCGTTTACTGCGCACGTGGCAGCGAGAGCCGTGGCGGTCTCGGCATCGACGCCGTCGGCCGCCCCGACCTTGCCCGAAGCTGGGAGTTTGCCCTCAATAAAGGGCAGCTGACCCGAGGTGTAGACGTAGCTCCCGGTGATGACGGCGGGAACGTAGGACGCCACAGGCGGAGCGACCTCCGGAAGGGTGATCCCGAGCTCGGCCAGGCGCGCCTCCACCCCCGGCACCGCTGCAGTTCCGGCGGACACTGCTAGCTCTTCTCCCGCTTCAGATACGCGACGAGCCCGTTGCCGTCGGGCCCCGGAACCACCTGCACGAGCTCCCAGCCGTCATCGCCCCACTGGTCGAGGATCTGCTTGGTGGCATGGATGATGAGCGGAATCGTGGAGTACTCCCATTTCTTCATGGGGAAAGCCTAGCGCTTGCTTGTAAACTGGAATAATGGCTGCGCGCAAATCACCCCTCTTCGACACGGCAACCACGCTCGGCAAGATCATTGCGTTCCTCGGAATCAGTGGACTCGCCGGCGTGCTCGCCGCTGGCCTCCTCGTGCCGGTGGCGCGGCCGCGGGAACGGGAGCTTCCGCGTCGATCCAGTTCTTCGAGGAACTCCCCGCGGAGTTGGAGCGCGAGGCGCTCGCCCAGCCGACGAAGATCGTCGCCGCGGACGACTCCCTGATCGCCACCCTCTACGAGGAGAACAGGCAGCCCGTCACGCTCGATCAGGTATCCCCCTACATGAGGGACGCCCTGATCGCGATCGAGGACTACCGCTTCTACGACCACGGCGGTGTCGACCTCGAGGGCATCATGGGGGCACTCGCGAGCAACATCTCGAGTGGCACCTCACGAGGCGCCTCGACCCTGACCCAGCAGTTCGTGACGAACGTCCTCAACGACACCGCCCGGCAGAACGACGGCACGGCCGTCTTCAACGGCAGCAAGTCCGTCGGCGACAAGCTCCGTGAGATGAAGCTCGCCATCGCCGTCGAGAAGGAACTCTCGAAGGACGAGATCCTCGAGGGCTACCTGAACATCGTGCAGTTCAGCGGGACCAGCTACGGCGTCCAGGCTGCATCGAAATACTTCTTCAACGTCGACGCCATCGACCTCAACATCCAGCAGAGCGCCCTGCTGGCCGGCGTGGTCAACGGGCCCACGCTGTACAGCCCCGAGGCGAACCCCGAGGGTTCCCTGGAACGGCGCAACCTGGTGATCGACGCGATGCTCACGCGCGGCAAGATCACGCAGGAGGAGCACGACGCCGCCGTGGCCACCGACCTCGGCCTGGCCATCACGCCGACCCTGAGCGGATGCGTGGGAGCCGCCCAGGCTCCGTACTTCTGCGACTACGTCACGCACCTGATCATGAACGACCCTGCCTACGGCGAGACGACGGAGGATCGCGAGAAGGTGCTGTACCGCTCCGGCCTCACGATCAAGACCACGCTCGACCCCCGCGTGCAGAATGCGGCGCAGACCGCCGTCAACGAGACTGCGAACCCGGACACCACCGACGGCGCCGTGGGCCACACCATGATGAGCCTCGACCCCAAGACCGGCAACATCCTCTCGATGGCGCAGAACACCCGCTACAACCCGGCGGCCGCCTCCGGCAACACCGTGCTGAACTTCAACGTCGACCAGTTCGACGGCGGCGACCCGAACAAGAGCCTCGGCGGCGGCGGCGGTTTCCAGCCGGGCTCGACGTACAAGCCCTTCACCGTCGCCGCCTGGGTCGAGGACGGGAAGAGCCTCAACCAGTTCGTGGACGGCAGCAAGAAGACGTACCGCCAGGGTGACCAATGGAAGGCGAGCTGTGCCGAGGGTGGCCAGTTCCAGATCCAGGAAGAGGACGGGTACACCCCCCAGAACTACGGTGACATCAACTACCGCAACACCACCGTGCTCGAAGGACTTGCCCAGTCCCTCAACACCATCACCATGTCCAGTGCGAAGCAGCTCGACCTGTGCCGCATCCGCGACATCGCCTACGACCTCGGTGTTCACCAGGCCAAGAGCGCGGAGGGCACCGAGGTTCCCTTCGGCTTCGACCCGTCCGCCCTCATCGGCGGCGGCGGCGAGGCCGCTCCGATGTCGATGGCGACGGCGTACTCCGGCTTCGCCAACGACGGCGTCGTCTGCGATCCCCGGGCGCTGACCGAGGTCACCGCGATCGACGGCACCAGCTACCCCGTTCCGGCCGTCTCCTGCGAGCGCAAGATCACGCAGGACGTGGCCCGCGGCGTCAACTACGCGACGCAGGAGGTTATGAGGATCGGCTCGGGCTCACAGCTGGAGTACGGCGGCATTCCCATGGCAGGCAAGACGGGTACCAACGACGCCCGGTCGCAGACCTGGTTCATGGGCTACAACTCGGGAATGGTCACGGCGAGCTGGGTCGGGAACTGGCAGGGTGAGGGTGAGGGAAGCTCGCTCGGCGGTCTCCAGATCGGCGGGCAAATCTACCCCGAGATCGACGGCTCGCTGATCGCTGCTCCGTCCTGGGCCCGATTCATGCAGCAGATCCCCGGACTGTACGTGGGCGAGCCCTTCATCGCCCCGCCCGCCCGCGTCATCAACGGCAGCCAGCGCAGCACGCTCACGCCGTCGAACCCCCTGACGACGGTCCCTGCGCCGGCCACGACCGGAGGAACTGGCACTCCAGGGTCCACCGGTGGTACCACTGGGGGAGGCATCACCGGCAACAACGATTTCGGTAACGGCAACAGCAACGGAGGAAATGGCTAGCGTGACATCGACTCGGACATCACGGAGCGGGGCACCGCTCGGCTGGACGGCAGGGCTCACCCTGACAGCAGCAGCCGCAACACTCGCCTACGCCTCGGCCGTCGAACGCACGCTGTACCAGGTGCGCGAGGAGACGCTCGCGATCCTCCCGCCGGGCGCTGCTCCGCTGCGGGTCCTGCACCTGTCGGACATCCACATGGTGCCCGGCCAGAAGTCGAAGGCGGACTGGCTCTCGAGTCTGGCGAGCCTGAACCCCGACCTCGTGGTCAACACGGGCGACAACCTCAGCCACCGGAAAGCCGTGGCCCCGCTGCTCGATGCACTGGAGCCACTGCTGAAGGTCCCTGGAGTCTTCGTCCCGGGGTCCAACGACTACTACGCGCCCATGATGAAGAATCCGCTGCGCTATTTCGCCGGACCGTCATTGGTACCCAAGGACACAGGGCCTCGGGAACTCCCGTGGGCAGACATGTTCAGTGCCTTCGGAGCCGCCGGCTGGGTGGACCTCACCAACCGGTCGCAGTCGATCGGTTTCCGGAACATGCGCATCGACTTCACCGGCGTGGACGATCCGCACCTTGACCGTGACCGCTACGTGCCGTACCCCGCGGGTAGCAGTACCTCGGCGGACGCCCCGCACATCCGGGTCGCCGTTGCACACGCTCCCTACCAACGGGTGCTCGACTACTTCACCGACGGCGGAGCGGACCTGATCCTGGCGGGCCACACCCACGGCGGTCAGGTGTGCGTCCCGGGCTACGGAGCACTCGTCAGCAACTGCGACCTGCCCACGTGGCGGGCGCGCGGCCTGACGCAGTGGGAAGCCCACGGTCGCTCGGTGCCACTCAACGTGTCCGCAGGAATCGGCACCTCGCGCTTCGCGCCGGTCCGGTTCGCCTGCCGGCCAGAGGCCGTCCTGCTGACGCTTACTCCCCGGAGCGCCGACTAGCACCACATTCCTGCTTCGTCGGGCATCCGGGAACGGACGCCGTCCGCGTTCCTTCCTGCCCTAGGATGGTTGCTGAGGGCCACCAACAACCACCGAAGAGTTGGCATGACGAACCAGAACACCCTGTGGGAATCGCTCGCGCGGTTGTACCCGCATGTGAAACCCATCATTCCCCGGCTGATCCTGGGCCTGCTCTGCGCGCTCGGCGCAAGTGTCATGGCGCTCGCCATCCCCCAGGTGCTCCGTGTGCTCATCAACGATGCCCTGGCGGAGGGTGGATCGGCCCGCACGGTATGGATCGCGTCCGGGGTGGTCCTGCTGCTCGGGGTCCTCGAGGCGACCTTCGTCGCCCTGCGCCGCCAGTTCGTCATCACCCCGGCGACGGCGGTCGAGACGAACATGCGCACGTCCTTCTACCGCCACCTGCAGAACCTGACCGTCGAGTTCCACGACCGCTGGGGCAGCGGCCAGCTGCTCTCCCGGGCGATGAGCGACCTCAACCTGATGCGGCGCTGGATGGCGTTCGGCCTCATCATGCTGGTGGTGACCTCGCTGACCGTGGTCATGGGCGTGACCATCATGTTCTTCACGAGCTGGGTCCTGGCCCTGATCTTCGTGGCCGCGGCGGTTCCCCTCATGATCTACGGGTACCGCTTCCGCACGTCCTACAGCCGTGTCTCCCGGAAGAGCCAGGACCAGGCGGGTGACCTCGCCACCACCGTCGAGGAATCGGTGCACGGCATCCGGGTCCTCAAGGCGTTCGGCCGCAGCCGCGAGGCGCTCGAGGACTTCGAGGAGCAGGCGGAGGAGCTCCGCCGGACGGAGATCTTCAAGGCGAAGTCCCTCGCCAACTTCTCGATGATCGTGACTCTTCTTCCGGAGCTCGCCCTGGGCGCCTCGCTCGTCGTCGGTGTGATGCTGGCGTCGAGCGGTGACGTGTCCATCGGCGCGCTCGTCGCCTTCTTCGCGACAGCGGCGGCCGTGGCGGGACCCGTGGAGTTCATCGGTCCGCTCCTGGCCATGACCTTCACCGCGAAGACGGCGATCGACCGGCACTACGAGGTGATGGAGTCCGAGAACACGATCACCGACCCGGACACGCCTGCCCACCTCGCGGCACCGAAGGGCGACGTCGTCTTCGACGCCGTGCACTTCCGCTACCCCGACGCGGAGGCAGCCGCCGGTGACGTGCTCGACGGCGTCGACCTGACCCTGCGTGCGGGCGAGACGATGGCACTGGTCGGGGTCACCGGGTGCGGCAAGAGCACGCTGCTCCAGCTCGTCCCGCGCCTGTACGACGTCACAACCGGCCGCATCAGCATCGACGGCGTCGACCTGCGGGAGTTCACCCTCGAGGAGCTGCGGACACTCGTAGCCGTCGCGTTCGAGGACACCACGCTCTTCTCGAGCTCGGTGCGGGACAACGTCCTCATGGGGTCGGACGCAACCGGCGCCGAGGCCGATGCGGTGCTCGCGGAGGCACTGGACGTGGCCCAGGCGCAGTTCGCATACTCACTCCCGGAGGGTGTGGACACCCTCATCGGCGAGGAAGGCCTCAGCCTGTCCGGTGGCCAGCGGCAACGCATCGCCCTTGCCCGCGCGATCGCCGCCCGCCCCACGGTGCTGGTCCTGGACGATCCACTGTCCGCCCTCGACGTCGCGACGGAGGAACGCGTGGAGGTGGGGCTGCGCGCCATGCTCCGTTCGACCACGACGCTCATCGTCGCCCACCGGCCCTCCACCGTCGCACTGGCCGACCGGGTGGCCCTGATGCAGGACGGTCGCATCGCCGACGTCGGCACGCATTCGGAGTTGTTGGCACGGAACGACCACTACCGGTATGTCATCGCGAGTCTCGATGACGAGGAGATCGCGCAGCTGGGCCGCGCCGGACAACCAGCGCACGACGACGAGGAGGCCCTCGCATGAGCCGCACCACGGCAGCATCCGGCGAGCCTCCCCGGGACCAGCAGGGGGTGACGTCCTCCGGCGTCCTGAACGAGGACGACGTCCTCCTCGACCGGGCCCAGAGCAGATCGGTCCGTTCAAGGTCCTTCCGGCTCCTCGGCTCCCTCATCCGGCCCAACCGCCGGCAGTTCGTGTGGACCGTCCTGCTGGTGGTCATCTCGCAGGCCGCCCGCGTGGCCGGACCCGCGATCATCGCGTTCGGCATCGACCGCGCCCTGCCCGCCCTGATCGACGGCGACCCCGGCATGCTCTGGTTTGCCGGCGGGACCTACCTCCTCGCGGCGGTGCTCGCCTCGGTCCTGACCGCGGGCTATGTCCGCGCGACGGCCCAGCTCAGCCAGGCCATGCTGCTGGACCTCCGCGTGCGGGTCTTCCGGCACACGCAGCGGCTGAGCCTCGAGTTCCACGAGAAGTACACCTCCGGCCGCATCATCTCCCGGCAGACCTCGGACCTCGAGGCGCTGCGCGAGCTGCTCGATTCGGGTGTGAGCTCACTGGCCTCGGGTGCCATCTTCATGCTCTTCACCGCAGCCACGATCTTCGCCCTCGACTGGCGGACGGGTTTCCTGATCCTTGCGGCAGCGGTACCCATGTTCTTCCTCGCCCGCTGGTACCAGAGGCACTCCCAGATCGCGTACCGGGAGTCCCGCGTGGTGTCGGCGAGGCTGATCGTCCACTTCATCGAGACGATGACCGGTATCCGCGCCGTGAAGGCCTTCCGTCGTGAGACCGTCAACGCCCAGCGTTACGACGAGCTGGCGGAGGACTACCGCACGGTCACCGTCCGGTCCATCAACCTCAACGGCGTCTTCCAGCCGGGGCTCGTCCTGATCGGGAACGTCACGGTCGCCGTCGTCCTCGTCTTCGGCGGGTTCAGGGTCCTCGGCGGCACGCTCGAGGTCGGCGCCCTCCTCGCGCTGCTCCTGTACAGCAAGCGCTTCTTCCAGCCCGTCGACCAGATGGCGATGTTCTACAACTCCTTCCAGTCCGCGGCCGCCGCGCTCGAGAAGGTCTCCGGCCTGCTGGAGGAGGTCCCCACGGTTCGTCCGCCGAAGAACCCGGTGCCCCTGCCCGACCCGCGCGGGGCGGTGGAGTTCCACGACGTCGAGTTCCGCTACGGCAGCGGGCCGGTGATCCTGCCGACCATGAACCTGTCCATTCCCGCCGGCCAGACCGTCGCGCTCGTCGGTCAGACGGGTGCCGGCAAGTCCACGCTCGCCAAGCTCATCGCCCGCTTCTACGACGTCTCGAAGGGAAGCCTCACGCTCGACGGCGTGGACCTGCGGGACCTGGAGCCGAAGGACCTGCGGCGCGCCGTCGTGATGGTCACCCAGGAGGCCTTCCTCTTCAGCGGATCCGTGGCGGACAACATCGCCCTCGGCAAGCCGGAGGCCAGCCGCGACGAGATCATCGGGGCCGCCCGCGCCGTCGGCGCCGAGAAGTTCATCCTCGAACTCGCCGAGGGGTTCGACACCGATGTGAACAAGCGCGGCGGGCGCGTGTCCGCCGGGCAGCGCCAGCTCATCAGTTTCGCCCGGGCGTTCCTCGCAGACCCTGCGGTGCTGATCCTCGACGAGGCGACCTCCTCGCTCGACATCCCCAGTGAGCGGCTCGTGCAGGAAGGGCTGCAGAAGCTGCTCGGCAACCGCACCGCGCTGATCATCGCGCACCGGCTGTCCACCGTGGCGATCGCGGACAGGGTCCTGGTCGTGCACGACGGCGAGGTCGTGGAGGACGGAACCCCTGCGGAGCTGATCGGCGGGACCGGCCGCTTCGCCACGCTGCACGCCGCCTGGAAGGACTCACTCGTCTGAGCCGGGCGGGACTGCCGGCCCTGGTTTTCCTCGCCGCTGATCCTCGGCTATTCTTGGACAGTTGCTGTTCGGGAGGCCCGTCCTCGCGAGGGTGACACCGGGGTGTGGCGCAGCTTGGTAGCGCGCGTCGTTCGGGACGACGAGGTCGCAGGTTCAAATCCTGTCACCCCGACCGGTTCGATCATGGTGAAGGGTCCGTCGGCAGCAGTCGGCGGGCCCTTTCTCCGTAGGCCGGGACCCCGAAGGGTGAGCCGGTGGCGACGGCTACCGCTGCCTGGTCATGCACCGTTGCAGTCAGACGAAGCTGCGACCCGTCAGCCGTTCGTAGGCTTCGATGTACCGGGCCCGGGTGCGCTGGACGACCTCGTCGGGCAGCGCCGGCGGCTCTGCGGAGCGGTCCCAGCCCGAGGCCTCGGACGTCAGCCAGTCACGCACGACCTGCTTGTCGAACGACGGCTGAGCCTGCCCGGGCCGGTAGAGCGCCTCGTCCCAGAAGCGCGAGGAATCCGGCGTCAGCACCTCGTCCCCGAGCGTGATCAGTCCCGTCACGGGGTCGAGCCCGAATTCCACCTTGGTGTCGGCGAGGATGATCCCCCGCTCCCGGGCAATGGCTTCCGCCCTCGTATAGATCTCGAGCGTGCGCGAGCGGAGCTCCGCAGCGGCGTCGTCGCCCACCGTCATGACGACGGCGTCGTAGGTGATGTTCTCGTCGTGCTCGCCGACCTCGGCCTTGGCCGACGGTGTGAAGAGCGGCGGTTCGAGGCGCGAGCCGTCCTGGAGTCCCTCCGGCAGGGGCAGGGAGCAGACCGTTCGTGATTCCCTGTACTCGAGCAGACCGCTTCCCGTGAGGTAGCCGCGGGCGATGCACTCGATCGGGTACATGATGAGTTTGCGGCAGATCATCGCGCGGCCCTCGACGCCCTCGGGCACGCCACCCGCCGCGTCCGACGCGATCACATGGTGCGGGATGCCGGTGAGCCGTTCGAACCACCAGAGGCTGAGCTGCGTCAGCACGCGCCCCTTGTCAGGGATCTCGGTGGCGAGAACGTGGTCGAACGCACTGATGCGATCGCTCGCGACCACGAGGACGACGTCGTCCGCCCGTCCTCCGGCTCGTAGAGGTCGCGGACCTTTCCGGAGTAGACGTGGCGCCAGCCGGGCAGGTCCGCGTGCGGGGGCGCGAACGCGCTCATGCCGGAGCCGCCGCGGGGCCGATGACCGCCACGTCGGAGCGGGAGGCCTTGAGCGCGATGTCGGTGCGGAACTGCCCGCCTTCGAGCTCGATCAGGGCGAGGCTCCCGTAGGCGGTGGTGCGCGCCTCCTCGAGGGAATCCCCGAGTCCCACGACGGCGAGGACGCGACCGCCGGCACTGACCACCTTGCCGTCGCGCAGCGCTGTTCCCGCATGCAGGACGTGGGTGCCCGGTACTTTGGCGGCGCGCTTCAGTCCACGGATGCGCCTTCCCGTCGCGGGAGTCTCCGGGTAGTTCTCGGATGCCAGCACGACGGCGACGGCCGACTTCGGCGACCAGTTCAGCTGGTCGATCTGGTCGAGGGTGCCCTTGGCGGCCGCGAGCAGCACGCCCCCCAGGGGGGTGGTCAGGCGGGCGAGCACCGCCTGCGTCTCGGGGTCGCCGAAGCGCGCATTGAACTCGATGACGCGCATGCCGCGCGAGGTCAGGGCGAGCCCCACGTAGAGGACTCCAGCGAAGGGCGTCCCGCGGTGGGCCATCTCGTCGATCACGGGCTGCGCGACGCGGGTGATGACGTCTTCGACGAGGCTCGCCGGTACCCACTCCAGCGGTGAGTACGCACCCATGCCACCGGTGTTCGGCCCCTGGTCGCCGTCGTGGATGCGTTTGAAGTCCTGGGCCGGCGCGAGCGGGACGACGGTGCTCCCGTCCGACAGCACGAAGAGCGAGACCTCGGGTCCGTCCAGGTACTCCTCGATGACCACGGTGCCACCGGCCCGGAAGCAGGCCGAGGCGTGCGCCCGGGCTTCGTCGAGGTCGTCCGTGACGACGACGCCTTTGCCCGCGGCGAGTCCGTCGTCCTTGACCACGAACGGGGCACGAACGTGCAGAGGGCCTCGGAGGCCTCCTCGTCGGTGGCGGCCACACGCGCCATGGCGGTGGGCACGCCTGCGGCGGCCATGACCTGCTTGGCGAAGGCCTTCGACGCCTCCAGCTGGGCTGCGGCCTTCGTCGGCCCGAAGACGGGGATGCCCGCCTCGATGAGGGCGTCGGCGACGCCGGCCGCGAGCGCGCCTCCGGCCCGATGACCACGAGATCCGAGCCGAGCCGGACGGCGAGTCCGTCACGACGGCGGGATCATTCGCGTCGATGTCGTGCACGGGGACGTCCTCGGCGATTCCGGCGTTGCCGGGAGCGGCGTGGACCTCCCGGACGAACGGATCTGCCAGCAATGCCCGGACGATGGCGTGTTCGCGGCCTCCGGGGCCCAGCACAAGAACCTTCACAGTAGGACAGCGTACTGGAGGGCCTCCGGCCGACCCAGCATGCGGGCCCTGTTACGGACGCCCTCCTACCCATACCCGGTGCGCGCCTCTCCGAATACTTCGCATGAGCAACTCCACCGGACCCCGCCGCGGCATCGTCCTTCGTGCCGCCCTCGCAGGCGTCCTCGCCGCCGGGGTGGTGCTCGGTATCGCTGAACTCGCCGGTGCCTTCTTCCGCGCCAGCGCCACCCCCGTCATCGCGATGGGCTCGACCTTCATCGACTTCACGCCGCCGTGGATGAAGGACTTCGCTATCCAGACGTTCGGCACCAACGACAAGCTCGCCCTCCTGGTCGGGATGGGTGTGACCATCGCCCTCCTGGCCGCCGTCCTCGGGGTCGTCGCGTTGAAGCGTTGGGCACTCGGAGTCGCGGGCGTGCTGCTCATGGGGGCGATCATCGTGGCCTGTGTACTCACCCGGGCGGGAGCGTCCATCACCGACGCCGTTCCGACCGTCGTCGGGACCGCGGCCGGCCTTCTCGCCCTGCGCTGGCTCATCGCCCGCCTGCGTCTCGCTGCGGCTCCTGCCGCTGCGACCACCGATCCCGCCACCGTGTTGCCGGGACGCGTGACGGCCTCGCCATCAGCGCAGGCTCCACCGAGAACCGCACCGGGGACACCGTGCTGACCCGCAGGGGATCCCGCGCGGCCGACGCGGGAACGCGGGGAACCACCTCGCGTCGGGGATTCTTCGCAGCGGCCGGGGTCACGGCCGTCGTCGCCGCTGCAGCAGCCGGTGGCGGGCGGCTGCTCGCCGGTGCCCGGAACAACGTGGCCGCCGTTCGCGACAGCCTGCAGTTCCCCGCCCCGTCCAGTCCTGCTCCGGCACTGCCCGCCGGCGTCCAGTCTCCCGTCGCGGGCGTGACACCTTTCGTCACCCCCAATGGTGAGTTCTACCGGATCGACACGGCGCTGAGTGTCCCGCAGCTCACCACCGACGACTGGGTACTCCGCGTCCACGGGATGGTGGAGGAGGAGTTCGAGCTCTCCTTCCAGGACCTGCTCGACGCCGATCTGATCGAGCGGCACATCACCCTGACCTGCGTGTCCAATCCTGTCGGCGGATACCTCGCCGGAAACGCGAAGTGGCTCGGCTACCCGCTGCGGGAGGTGCTGGCGCGCGCCAAACCGCTCGACGGCGCGGACATGGTGCTCTCGACGAGCTCGGACGGCTTCAGTGCCTCCACCCCCCTGCCCGTCCTGCAGGACGACCGCGATGCCATCCTCGCCGTCGCCATGAACGGTGAGCCCCTTCCCGTGGAGCACGGTTTCCCCGTCCGCATGGTGGTCCCCGGCCTCTACGGCTACGTCTCGGCCACCAAGTGGGTCGTGGACCTCGAGGTGACGCGCTTCGCCGACAGGACGTCGTACTGGACGGACCGTGGCTGGTCCGAGGAAGGGCCCATCAAGACGATGGCACGCGTCGAGGTTCCCCAGTCCTTCGCACAGGTGGACGGCGGAGCGGTCATGATCGGCGGCGTCGCCTGGTCCCAGCAGCGGGGAATCACCGCGGTGGAGGTCTCCGTGGACAGCGGTGATTGGGAAGCCGTGACCCTCGCGGACGAGGCCTCCGTGGACACCTGGCGGCAGTGGTCACACGAGCTCACCCTCGAGCCCGGACTGCACACCGTTCGGGCGCGCGCGACGGATGCCGCCGACGGCGTCCAGACCGAGGAACGCGCGGACACCGTGCCCAATGGGGCTTCCGGCTGGCAGTCGGTGCAGTTCACCGTGAAGTAGCACAGCGGGGTACCACGGGCTCACAGACCTGCGCCCACCGGATGACCGTCCTCTCCGGTGGGCGCAGCCGTACCCGGGGCAGGACCCGGGCCGTACCCGGGGCAGGACCCGGCGGTGGGGCTCAGGCCACTTTCTCCCTGAGAGGCGCTGTCCGCCCGTGGGTGACGTAGATGACGAGTCCCACGAACGTCAGCCCGCCCACGAGGTTCCCCACCACGGTCGGGATCTCGTTCCACACCAGGTAGTCGACGACCGTGAACTCTCCACCGAGCATGAGGCCGATGGGGAACAGGAACATGTTGACGATCGAGTGTTCGAAGCCCATGTAGAAAAAGAGCATGATCGGCATCCACATGGCGATGACCTTGCCTGGCAGGCTGTCCGACATCATGGCCCCGACGACTCCGGTGGAGACCATCCAGTTGCACAGCACGCCGCGCACGAAGAGTGTGAGCATCCCGGCCGCCCCGTACTCGGCGTATCCGACGGTCCGTCCCTCGCCGATGGTTCCGATCGCCTGACCCACCTCGTTGGGTGACGTGGAGAAACCGTAGGTGAAGACAATGGCCATGAGCACCGCGGTGGTCAGGGCGCCGGCGAAGTTCCCCAGGAACACGAGCCCCCAGTTGCGGAGCATCGCCCCGAGGGTCACACCCGGCCGCTTGTCGAGCCAGGCGAGCGGTACGAGGGTGAACACACCCGTGAGGAGGTCGAAGCCGAGCAGGTACAGCATGCAGAAGCCGACGGGGAACAGGACCGCGCCGAGGAGCGGCTGACCCGTCTGCACGCTGATCGTGACGGCGAAGGCAGCTGCCAGGGCGAGGATCGCACCCGCCATGTAGCTGCGAATCAGGGTGTCGCGCGTGGACATCAAGGCCTTCGACTGGCCCGCGTCCACCATGCGAATGGCGAAGTCCTTGGGAACGACGTATGACATGGGACTCTCCGTTTCAGGATCGGGTTACCACTGGTACTTGAGGAACTTGCCGTCGATGACCACGCGTACCCGGTCACCGTCGGGATCCTCGCGACGATCGACCTCGATGCTGCAGTTGATGGCGCTCATGATGCCGTCACCGAACTCCTCGTGGATGGCTTCCTTCAGCGCCGGGCCGTACACGGCGAGGAGCTCGTAGAAGCGGTAGATCGTCGGATCCGACTGCAGGGTGTCTCCGTTCAGGCGGTACGGCTGCTCCTGCAGGGCCAGCACTGTCTCGTCATCGAGGTCGAGGAGCCGGCCGACGGTCGCAGCGACATCGGCGGGAACGGGATGCGAGCCGAGAAGCGCTGCGATGGTCCAGAGCAGCGGGCGATCGATGTGCTCGGCGATTGCGGCCCAGCTCACGCCGGAGCGCTGGCGCGCTGTACGGACGAGCTGTGTCGCGTTGTCGCGAGGGGTATTCCAAGGGGTCACGGCGTCTCTCCACGTGAGGTTGCAGGCGGCGGGGCACCGCCTGTCTGCCCCAACCTCACCAAGGAACGGATAGCGGACCCTAGGCCGTTTGCGCAGACCACCCCGCAGAAAACGAAACGGGCGGGGAATTTACGCTGCTGAAACACGGCGGCAACTGGCCGGGAAGTCACGGTGCGTACCGTCGGAGCGGAAACGGAGGTCGACATGGAACTGCTGATACCGACCGGCTCGGCCGAGGGAACGGGTGACCGCGCCGCCGGATCCTCCCTGCTGGCGGAGATCGTCCAAGGAGCGCCGGTTCCGTTGTGGGTGATCGGACCGACGGGGACGGTGGTGATCGCGAACCGTGCCGCCGTGTCCTTCCTCGGCTATCGCACGGACCAGGATGTCGTCGGTGGGCCGAGCCATGATTTGCTGCACCGGCATCGGCTGGACGGGTCGGACTATCCTGCCGAGGATTGCCCGATCGTCTGTTCGACCGGGTCGGGGGTGCCTCGAGCGAGTGGTTCCTCACCCGCGAGGGCGACCCCCGCCGGGTGCAATGGTCGACGCACGCTGTCGACACTGCGGGCACGACCCTCCTGACCTTCAGCCCGGCAGCATCGGAGGCAGGTAGCCCGGGGGTCGAACCCAGCCTGCGCCTGGTCCCGCCCCCTTCGTCTCCCTTCCGTTCCCGCGAAGCGGTCCGCTCGGCGCTCTACACCGCGATGCGGAAGCGCTTCCAGGATCCCGCGTTCTCGGCGGCGGACCTCGCTGCCGAGGCACACCTCTCCGTCCGCTCACTCCAGTCCCTCTTCCGCGAGGTGGACCGCTCCCCGGCAGCCGAGATCCGCCGTCTCCGGCTGGATCACGCGCGAGCCATGCTGGAGAGGGGTCACAGTGTGAGGGCATCATGCGTCGGCAGCGGCTATCTCGATCCGGATTCGTTCTCGCGCGCGTTCCGACGCCACTTCGGCTGCTCTCCGAGCGAGGTTCGCGGATACGGTCCCTTCGACCACGCTGCGTAGATCGGGGCCACGCAGCGGGGCCGCGCAATGATCGAGGATCAGGCACAAGCACCCTCCAAGCGATTGCAGCCCCTGCCGTCGATAGCAACGGCGCCCTGATCAACCGGGAGTGCCGACCCGCATGGGGAATACTGGACGCATGCCCTCCACCTTCTCTACGGCTGACGCCGTGGACTTCGCCGTCCTCGAACGCAACGGCTTCATCGAGTCCCGCCACGTCGGCGCAGCCGTCGTCCTCGCCGCCGATGGCTCCGTGGTGACGGAACTCGGGGACATCCGCAGCCCTATCTTCCCGCGGTCCACCCTCAAGCCGTTCCAGGCGCTGGCCAGCATGAAGGCCGGCGTCCCGCTGCGCGGACCGCAGGTCGCCCTCGCGGCGGCGAGCCATGTCGCCAGCGAGGAGCACATGGCCGTCGTCCGCACCATGCTCGAGGCCGCCGGCGTGACGGAGGATGACCTCCAGTGCCCCGAGGACTGGCCGCAGGACGAGCAAGCGCGCAACGCGTTGGTGCGGAGCGGCAAGGGCAAGCAGCGGATCGCCTTCAACTGCTCGGGCAAACACGCCGCGTTCCTGTGGGCCTGCACCGAGAACGGCTGGGACACTGCGACATACCTCGAGCCGTCGCACCCCCTCCAGCGCTCCGTTGCGTCCGTGATCGAGGAGTACACCGAGGAGTCCGTCGCCGCGTGGGGCGTGGACGGGTGCGGCGCACCCGTTGCCGCCGTATCGCTCACCGGGCTCGCGCGCGGGATCGGCAAGGTGGCGAAGGCGCCGTCGGACAAGCACGCCGATGCCCGCGCAGCGACGATCGCCACGGCCATGCTGGACTATCCGTGGGCCGTGCACGGCACCGGGATGGAGAACTCCGTGGTCATGGAGGATCTCGGCATCATCGCCAAAAGCGGGGCGGAGGGGGTCCTCGTCCTTGCTGCCCGGACCGGCGCGTCCCTGGCCCTCAAGGTCCTCGACGGCAATTCGCGCGCCGCGACGCTCGTCGGGCTGACCCTCTTCGCCGCCTCCGGTGCCATCGACGCCGACGAGGTCGGTGCCGTCCTCGAGAAGGTCGTCGCCCCGGTGCTCGGCGGTGGGCGGCCCGTGGGCAGCCTGCGCCTGGCCGCCCCGGTCCTGGCCCTGCTCGACTAGGAACGGCAGATCCGTGGCACGACGACGCATCCCAGCCGAGGACGGGCGGTACGCACTGGCGCAGGTCGCTGCCGGCGCCGCGGGCCGGACCGAGCTCGCCACCGCCGTGCGCTTCGCCCTCGAGGAACTGGCCGACCTGGCTCCCGGCAACAGCGTCGAGGTGCGCGTGCCACCCTTCGGCGTGACCCAGTGCGTCGAGGGCCCGCGCCATACGCGCGGCACACCGCCGAACGTCGTCGAGACCGACGCCCGCCACGTGGCTCGCGCTCGTCACCGGGACCACGACCTGGCCGC
>WNZI01000031.1 GCA_009728235.1 Vibrio cholerae
CTGGGATCCGGCAGCCCGTGAGCCGCGGGCGGAGGGCTGGCCCTTCGCCGTTCCGGGAGCCGGCCGTTCATCCGCCGTGGGCGAAGGACGGCCGGCTCGCGGCACGTTCGGGCGGCGGGCAGTCATGGAGCTCCTCGTTCATGCTTTCGCGTCTGGTCGCGTCGTTCCTCGCGGAACCCGTCTATCGAGGGTAGCCGCCCGCCGGATCACCTGCTGATCAACTAGGCCGTGAAACGCGGGAAGGCGCTGCGTCCGGCATAGCGTGCGGCGTCGTCGAGCTCCTCCTCGATGCGCAGCAGCTGGTTGTACTTCGCGACGCGCTCGCTACGGGCGGGTGCGCCCGTCTTGATCTGGCCGGCGTTGGTCGCGACGCAGATGTCGGCGATCGTGGTGTCCTCGGTCTCGCCGGAGCGGTGGGAGGTGATCGTCGTGTAGCCGGCGCGCTGTGCCATCGAGATGGCGTCCAGCGTCTCCGTGAGCGTGCCGATCTGGTTGACCTTGACGAGCAGCGAGTTGGCCGTCTGGTTGCGGATACCGCGCTCGAGGCGGGTGGGGTTGGTGACGAAGAGGTCGTCGCCGACGATCTGGACCGTGGAGCCGATGGCCTCGGTGAGGGCCTTCCAGCCCTCCCAGTCCTCCTCGTCCAGGGGATCCTCGATGGACACCAGCGGGTAGTCACGGACGAGCTCCACGTAGTACGCGCTCATCTCCTCCGTGCTGAGGGACCTGCCCTCGAACTGGTAGGTGCCGTCCTTGTAGAACTCCGACGCCGCGACGTCCAGGGCGAAGGCGATGTCGGTGCCCGGCGTATAGCCGGCGCGCTCGACGGCCGTGGTGATGAGGTCCAGGGCGTCACGGTTCGACGGCAGGTTCGGTGCGAATCCTCCCTCGTCGCCCAGGCCCGTGGCGAGGCCCTTCTCCTTCAGCACGGCCTTCAGCTCGTGGTAGACCTCGACACCCCAGCGCAGTCCCTCGGAGTACGTCTGCGCGCCGAGCGGCACGATCATGAATTCCTGGATGTCGACGTCGGAGTCGGCGTGCGACCCGCCGTTGAGGATGTTCATCAGGGGGACGGGCAGGACGTGGGCGTTCGGTCCGCCGAGGTAGCGGTAGAGGGGCAGGGCCGAGGATTCCGCTGCGGCGCGCGCGATGGCGAGCGAGACGCCGAGCATGGCGTTGGCGCCCAGGTTCGACTTGTTCTCGGTGCCGTCGAGGTCGATCATCGCCTGGTCGATGGCACGCTGGTCGGCGGCGTCGAACCCGAGCAGCGCGGGCTGGATCTGTTCGATGACTGCTTCGACGGCCTGCAGGACGCCCTTGCCGAGGTAGCGGTCCTTCTCGCCGTCGCGGCGCTCGTTGGCCTCGAACGCGCCGGTGGAGGCGCCTGAGGGGACGGCCGCGCGGCCGAAGGTGTCGTCGTCGAGCAGGACCTCGACCTCGACGGTCGGGTTGCCGCGGGAATCGAGGATTTCCCTCGCGTGGATGGCATCGATGATGGCCATGGAATTGCTCCTCTTCGTTGGAGTATCGGGATTCACATCGTGTTGGGACGTCTTTGTCAGAGCAACGGAGGTGGTGCGACCAGCCTAGTTCACGCGCGTCCCGGGCGCCGGTTGCATTCCTACCGTGACGTCGCGGCGCGGGGTCTCAGGACCCGCGGGCGGCGTCCTCCTGGAACGCCAGCACGGCACGGCGGAGTGCCCGTTCGGGGTCGACGCCGGAGGCCAGCGCCCGCCGGGTCACCGTCAGCAGTTCACGGCCGATGTCCGCCTCTCCGTCCGCGGTGGTCGCGTGGGAGCCGGCCGCACCCGTCCGGCGGAGGGTCTTGGCCGCGAACGCGAGCGCGGGCAGGTGATGCGGGATGCCGTCGAAGGGCGACGAACGCGACGGGTTCTCCTGCTCCTTCACGGTCCGCCACGTCGACTCGATCTCCTCCAGCGAGGGAGCACCCCCGGCACGCAACCCGCCATCGGGCGAGAACACGTGCGGGTTGCGGCGGACGAGCTTGGCGGTCAGTCCGTCCACGACGTCCGCGAGGACGAAGGCTCCCTGCTCGGCCTGGAGCTGGGCGTGGAGCACCACCTGGAACAGGACGTCCCCGAGTTCGCCGCGAAGGTCCTCGAGGAGCTTCCTGTCCGGCTGGTCGGCACGAGCGACGTCGTCGACGGCCTCGTACAGCTCGTAGGTCTCCTCGACGAGGTAGCCGAGCAGCGCTGCAGGATCCAGTGCGGCGGTCCACGGACACTGCGAGCGAAGCAGCCCCACCACCTCGACGAGACGGTCGACAGCCGCGCCCGCGGAGGTCGGCGTCTCCGCAGGGCCAGGGTCATCCGTCGTCGTGGGACCGGTCACGGCATCCGCTATTCCGACGCCTGCCGGGCGGCCTCGTCGAAGGCCTGGGAGATGTGCTCGGCGAGGGCCTCGCGGTCCTCGAGCGGCAGGAACGCGGCGTCGACGGCGTTGAGAGTCAGCTCGAGCAGGTCCCCGAGGTCGTACCCGAAGGTCTCCACCAGGAGCTCGAACTCGCCGGTCAGGGTCACACCGCTCATGAGTCGGTTGTCGGTGTTGACGGTGACCTTGAAACCCAGCTGGTAGAGCAGATCGAACGGATGCGCGTCGATTGTGGTGCCGAATGCGGCGATGGCACCGGTCTGCAGGTTCGATGACGGGCACAGCTCCAGGGGGATGCCGCGGTCGCGCACCCAGGAGGCGACCCGGCCGAGGTTCGCGATGCCGACCTCCTCGCCCTCTGCGGACTCCTCGTCGTCGGTCTCCTCGATCTCGATGTCCTCGGCGATGCGGACACCGTGGCCGAGTCGCAGTGCCCGACCGGCGACGAGTGCGTCCCGGATGCTGTCGAGCCCGGCGGCCTCGCCCGCGTGCACGGTCACGGGGAACTGCTCACCGGCGAGATAGGTGAAGGCGTCCGTGAAACGGGACGGCAGGAAACCGTTCTCGGCACCCGCGATGTCGAAACCGACGGCACCCCGATCGCGATGGCGGACGGCCAGTTCCGCGATCTCCTGGCCCCGGTCGGCGTGCCGCATGGCGGTGATGAGCTGGCCGACCTGGATGACGCGCCCTGCGGCGATGGCCGCCGCGGCGCCTGCCTCGAGGCCCTCCTGGACGGCTTCGACGGCTTCGTCGAGGCTCAGGCCCTGCCGGGTGTGCTGCTCAGGGGCCCAGCGGACCTCCGCGTACACGACGCCGTCGAGCGCCAGGTCCTCGACGAACTCCTTCGCCACCCGGATGAGCCCCTCGCGCGTCTGCATCACGGCGATGGTGTGGTCGAAGGTCTCGAGGTACCTTTCCAGCGATCCCGAGTCGGCCGACTCCTGGAACCATGCACCGAGGGACGCGGCGTCGGACGCCGGCAGTTCGTGGCCGATCCCCGCCGCGAGGTCGAGGATCGTCGCGGGCCGCAACCCGCCGTCGAGGTGGTCGTGGAGGGAGACCTTCGGGAGGGTCCGGATGTCGATGGCGGCGTCGGAGACGATGTCGTTCTGGGTCTGGGTCACGCTGCCAAGCCTACGCGATGGCCTTACGACCGGCTCGACTCGCAGGCCCGCTCGGGTGCGTGCACGGGCTCCTCGACGGCAGCCTCGAGCGGGGTGGATCCCCTGACCAGCGCTATGACCCGGTCGACGACGAAGCCGAGGACGACGGCGATCGCGATGGCCACCGCCACGCCCAGCAGGTGGTTGTGCTGGAACCAGGTACCCGCCACCGCGCCGATGCCCACGGAGTAACCGGCCCACACGGCACCGGAGAGGGCGGTGAGGGCGACGAACCGGCGTTGGGAGTATCCCGTGGCGCCCGCCGTGAGGTTGACGGCGACCCGGCCGATGGGGATGAAGCGTGCCACCAGGATGAGGGACGCGGCCCGTTTCGCGAGCTCGTTGCCCGCCCAGCCGAAGGACCGCTGCATCCGGGGGCGCCGCATCCAGCGGAAGCGCGTGGTTCCGATGGCCCTGCCGATGCAGTAGGCGATGTTGTCCCCGATGAAGGCTCCGAGCCCTGCGACCAGGATCAGCAGCCAGGGGTTCGGGACGCCCTGGGTGATGACGAGCGAGGCCAGGCCGACGACGACGGATTCGCTCGGGATCGGAGGGAAGAACCCGTCCACGACGCAGCAGACCAGGACGAGCAGGTACACCCAGGGCTGTTCGGCGGCGGCGAGCACGAAGTCGCTGATGCCGTTCAATGCACTGGTGATCGCGTCCATACCTCGACGCTACCGTTCGGCCGCGCTCCGGGTCGTCGGCCTTCCGGGCTAGATGCGCAGGGGCCGGCCTCACCCCCTGGGATGAGGCGGCCCCGGATGCCCTAGGGGTTTCCCCCCAGTGCCGTGCAACCGTCCGGCTGCTACGCGATGCGGTCGATGATGAGCTGCTGCGCGGGCCGTGAGCCCTCGGGAGCGATGACGACGGCGTCCGCCAGGGCTTCGCGGGCACGGTCGAACCGATCAGGGGTGTCGGTCAGCAGCGTCATGAGCGGTTCTCCCGCGCGGACCGTGGCGCCCGGCTTCGCGTGCAGGCGGATGCCAGCTCCTGCCTGCACCTGGTCCTCCTTGCGGGCACGTCCGGCGCCGAGCCGCCAGGCGGCGACACCGACCGACAGTGCGTCGAGTCCCACGAGGACGCCGTCGGCCGGCGCGAGAACGACCTCGGACTCCCTCGCCACGGGCAGAGCAGCACGGGGATCCCCGCCCTGGGCCTCGATCATCCGGTTCCAGACGTCCATGGCGCGGCCATCCTTCAGCGCGGCGGCCGGATCGGCGTCGTGCACCCCTGCACAGGCCAGCATCTCCTGGGCGAGGCGGACCGTGAGCTCGACGACGTCGGCCGGCCCACCGCCTGCGAGGACCTCCACCGATTCCTCGACCTCGATGGCGTTGCCCGCGGTGAGTCCGAGCGGGGTGCTCATGTCCGTGAGCAGCGCCACGGTGTTCACCCCGGCGTCCTTCCCGAGGGCCACCATGGTCTCCGCGAGTTCGCGTGCCTGGTCGACGTCCTTCATGAACGCGCCGCTGCCGACCTTCACGTCCAGCACCAGGGCACCGGTGCCCTCGGCGATCTTCTTGCTCATGATCGAGGACGCGATCAGCGGGATGGCCTCCACGGTGCCGGTGACGTCGCGGAGGGCGTAGAGCTTCTTGTCGGCGGGGGCGAGCCCGGTGCCGGCAGCGCAGATGACGGCTCCCACCTCGGCGAGCTGCCGCATCATGTCCTCGTTGCTGAGGTGCGCCCGCCAGCCGGGGATGGATTCCAGCTTGTCCAGGGTGCCGCCGTGTGGCCGAGCCCGCGACCGGAGAGCTGCGGCACGGCCACACCGAAGACGGCGACGAGCGGAGCCAGGGGCAACGTGATCTTGTCCCCCACCCCTCCGGTGGAGTGCTTGTCGCTTGTCGGCCTGCCCAGCGAGGAGAAGTCCATGCGCTCGCCCGAGGCGATCATGGCCGCCGTCCAGCGCGAGATCTCCGCCCGGTCCATGCCGTTGAGCAGGATGGCCATGTTCAGCGCGGCCATCTGCTCGTCGGCGATCACTCCGCGCGTGTAGGCGTCGATGGTCCAGTCGATCTGCTCGGGGCTGAGCGTGCCCCTGTCGCGCTTGACGCGGATGATGTCGACGGCGTCGAAGGCTTCGGTCATGGGAAATCCTCTGGGTTGTCCTGATGGTGAACGAATGCTGGTGGAACTCCTGGTGGGAGCCCGGGTCGGGGCCTCGGCGCCCGGGGGCTGCCCGGCGTCGCCTCGCCGCTCAGGTGAGATGCTGCGGTCCGAAGGCGTCGGGCAGGACCTCGTCCATGGTCCGGATCCCACTGACGGTCATGAGCACCATGTCGGGTGCCCGGAACTCGTACAGCAGCTGGCGGCAGCGGCCGCACGGCATGAGCGGGTCCCCCTTCGCGTCGACGCAGCTGAAGGCCCGGATGCGCCCCCCTCCGCTCATGGCCAGGGCGCTGACGAGCGCGCACTCGGCGCACAGGGTCAGACCGTAGGAGGCGTTCTCCACGTTGCAGCCGGAGATGATGCGGCCGTCGTCGAGCAGAGCCGCGACTCCGACGGGGAACTTGGAGTACGGCACGTAGGCGCGGGTCATCGCTTCCGTCGCCGTGGCGGCGAGCTGCTCCCACGGGATCTGGTCGTCTGTCATGCTTCTCGGCCTCCTCAGCCCTTGATGTATGGAATGCCGCTGGCTCCCGGCGCGCGCGAGCGACCCACCAGGCCCGCGACGGCGAAGACCGTCACGACGTAGGGAAGCATGCGCAGGAACTGGTCCGGCACCGGGGTACCCAGCAGGCTCAGCACGTTGGAGAGGTTCGTCGCGAACCCGAACAGGAGCGCGGCGAAGAAGGCACCGATCGGGTTCCAGCGCCCGAAGATGAGTGCTGCCAGCGCGATGTAGCCCTGGCCCGCGGTCATGTCCCTGCCGAAGCCGGAGACCGCCACGAGCGTGAAGAACGATCCGCCGACGCCCGCGACCACGCCTGCGAGGAGCACGTTCATGAAGCGCATCCGGTTGACGTTGACGCCCAGCGTGTCGGCCGCCTTCGGGTGCTCCCTGACCGCGCGGGTCCGCAGTCCCCACCGCGAGTGGTAGAGCGCCACGTAGATGACCGCGACGGCGACGTACATCAGGTAGCCGACGATGGTCTGCTCGAAGAGGATCGGGCCGATGACCGGGATGTCCGCGAGGAACGGTATCTCGATGACGGGAAGGCGTGGCGGAGAGTTCCACCGCGCGGAATCCTCGCTGAGGACGGCGGAGAAGAGGAACCCGGTCAGCCCGGAGACCAGGACGTTCAGCACCACACCGACGATCACCTGGTTCACGACGTACCGGATGCTGAAGACGGCGAGCACGAGCGAGACGAGCACACCCGCGACGGCCGCAGCGAGCAGCCCCACGAAGGCGCTCCCGGAGAGAGAGGCGGCGACGGCGGCCGCGAAGGCCCCGAACAGCAGCTGCCCCTCGATGGCGATGTTGACGACGCCGGACCGCTCGCAGAGCACGCCCGAGAGCGAACCGAAGATCAGCGGCACCGCAAGGGTCACCGACCCCGCGAGGAGGCCGTAGAGGGCGACGTTCGGTGTGCGGGCGCTGCCCACCACCCAGGTCAGAAAGGCGATCAGGAACAGGACCGCGAACACGCCCAGCACCCACCGGGGCACCTTCCGGTCGGACCCGGTGCGCAGGACCGCGAGGACGGCGAGCGCCAGCATGCCCAGGGCCCCGATCCACCCGATGACCGGGGCGGACACCACGATCGACGGGAGGACGATCGGATCGTTCTCCTCCGAGAGCCTGAAGGTGACATCGTTCCCCGGTGCTCCGAGCGCGAACACGAGCAGGGAGAACAGGGCGACGACGGACAGGATGATCGGGTTCTTCCAACTGCGCACGTTCGTGGCGCCTGCCCCGGTCACGGGTGCGGTCGTTGCTGTGCTCATGCTGCTGCTCCGGTCGAGGCTGGCGTGGTGGTGGCGGACCCGCCCTTGCCGGCGCGTGGAGCCCCGGGCGTGGGAAGGCGGAAGAGCGCGCGGACGAGCGGCGGCGCTGCGATGAAGAGCACGATCAGCGACTGCACCACGAGGACGATGTCGATGCTCGTTCCCGTCGAGGCCTGCATGGTCACTCCGCCGGCGCGGAAGGCGCCGAACAGGATCCCGGCGGCGAAGGTGCCCCACGGGGAGGACCTGCCGAGCAGCGCCACGGTGATGGCGTCGAAACCGAAGCTCGCTGCCACGCCCGAGGTCAGGACCTTCTCGGTTCCCGATACCTGTGCCACTCCTGCGAGGCCCGCAAGGGCTCCCGCGATCGCCATGGCGAGGATGTAGCCCTTGCTGACGTTGACGCCCGCGGTGCGCGCAGCACTCGCGTTGGCGCCCACCGCGCGGAGTTCGAAGCCGACGGTCGAGCGGTTGAGCAGCCACCACACGAAGATGGTCGCGGCCACCGCCACGATGAAGCCCCAGTGCAGCCGGAACGCGCCGCCGAGCAGCGGCGGGTAGAGTGCCGTCGCGTCGAGCTGCGGGCTGATCGGGTTCGTCGAGCCGGGGCGCTGGAACGCCGGCGTGCTGAGGAAGTACAGCACCAGGTTGGTGGCGATGTAGTTGAACATGATCGTCAGGATGACCTCGTGGGCGCCGTACGCGCCTTGAGGAGTCCGACGAGGCCGGCCCAGACGGCACCTCCGACCATGCCCGCGAGGATCACCAGCAGGAGATGGATGCCGGCCGGCAGGTGCAGCGTGAAGCCGACCCAGCCCGCGAAGGTCGCGCCGATGAGGATCTGGCCCTGCGCACCGATGTTGAAGAGGCCCGCCCGGAAGGCGAGCGCGACGCCGAGCCCGGCGCAGATGAGCGGTGTCGCGACGGTGAGGGTCTGCGTGAGGGGGTAGATCATCCGCGTGAAGGTGTCACCCTCGACGTTGAACACGGAACCCTGGAAGAGCGCGATGTAGGCACTCGACGCCGCGGTCCATGCCGCTCCGATGGTGTCCTGGGGTCGGCTGAAGAAGTACGACGACGCCCGTGCGACCTCCGGGTCGGTCACGGCGATGAGCAGCCCGCCGAGGATCAGCGAGAGCACCACCGACAGGAAGGCGACGAGCGCGTTCCCCGTCATGATGCGCTGCATCAGGTTCGACTCGGGCGCGGTCGCCGTCCCGAGGGCGGCGGCCGTGGGCGGAACGGCGGGAGGCTGCGACTGCCCGTCCGGCCGTCTGCCGCGGCCTGCTCGAGGCGCACCTCGTCCTGGCGTGCGGCGTCCTTCGCCTCGCGACGCGACTGGGGGGCGCCGTCGTCGCCGGCCGGGGTTGCCGGCCGATCCTCCTGCGGTGTCACAGGTTTCCTCCTTGAACGTCGTGTGCCTGTGCCAGCGCTTCGTCGGCGGACATGCCTGCCATCATGAGGCCGAGGACATCCCTCGAGACCGTGCCGGGCACGATCCCCATGAGGCGTCCGCGGTACAGCACCGCGATGCGGTCGGCCAGTTCCAGGACCTCGTCGAGCTCGGTGGAGACGATGATCACGGGTGTCCCGCCGTCGCGCTCGGCGACGATGCGACGGTGCAGGAACTCGATGGACCCGACGTCGACGCCGCGGGTGGGCTGGGAGGCGATGAACAGTTTGAGCGGCCGCGAGAACTCCCGGGCCATGACGACCTTCTGCTGGTTACCACCGGAGAGGGTCCCGGCGGCCGCCGAAGCGGACTGCGTGCGGACGTCGTACTCCGCGATCTTCTCCTCGGCGTTCTTCTCGATCGCCGAGGGGGACATCGACAGTCCCCTGGCGAAGGGCGCGTCGTCGTACCGGTTGAGGATCAGGTTCTCCGCGACGGAGAAGGATCCGACGAGGCCCTCCACGCTCCGGTCCTCGGGAACGAACCCAACCCCTGCGCGGATCACGTCCTTGACCCTGCGTCCGACGAGTTCCTCCCCGCCCAGGGTGATCGACCCGGTGACGTGGTCCTGCAGTCCCATGATCGCTTCGGTGAGCTCGGTCTGGCCGTTGCCCTGCACGCCCGCGATCGCGAGGATCTCCCCCTTGGCGACCTCGAAGCTCAGCCCGTCCACCACGCGCTGGCCGTTCGAGGCCTGCACGGTGAGGTCGCGCACCTTGAAGGTGGCCTCGCCCGGGGTGGCGGGCTTCTTGTCGAGCGTGAGACTCACGGAGCGCCCCACCATGAGGGACGCGAGTTCGGTGGTCGGAGCTCCGGGATCGGCGGTACCCACCACCTTTCCGCGGCGGATCACGGTGATGACGTCGGAGACGGCCTTGACCTCGCGCAGCTTGTGGGAGATGAAGACGATCGACTTCCCGTCAGCCGTGAGCTGGCTCATGATCCCGAGCAACTCGTCGGTCTCCTTGGGCGTCAGCACGGCCGTCGGCTCGTCGAGGATGAGCACCTCGGCGTCGCGCACGAGCGCCTTGATGATCTCGACGCGCTGCTGGACACCGACCGGGAGGTCCTCGACGACGGCGTCGGGGTCGACGTCGAACCCGTACTGGTCCGAGATCTGGCGGATCCGCGTGCGGGTCTCCTGCAGGTTCAGCATGCCGCCCGCCTTCGTGGACTCGTTACCGAGGGCCACGTTCTCCGCGACGGTGAAGACCGGCACGAGCATGAAGTGCTGGTGCACCATGCCGATGCCGGCCGCCATGGCGTCTCCCGGACCCTTGAAGGTCACGGGCTTGTCGTTGACGAGGATCTCGCCCTCGGTCGGGTCGTACAGTCCGTACAGCACGTTCATGAGCGTGGACTTGCCGGCCCCGTTCTCGCCCAGCAGGCTGTGGACCTGTCCCGGCTCGACGACGAGGTCGATGGAATCGTTGGCGACGAGCGACCCGAAGCGCTTCGTGATGCCGATCAGCTCGAGTTTCACAACTCAACCAGCCTGTTCTGTTCTGTTGCCTTCGCGTCGGAGTCGAGCGGAAGTCATCGGAAAGGATACCGGGTGCGGCGTCGGAGCACGCTCTCGGGACGAACGCAAACCGCCTTCCTCCCGGCGTCGGTCCGCGGGAGGAAGGCGGTTCTGCGAAGGTGCTGTACTACTGGGGGCTGGCGTCCGAGTCGACGGTGATCTCGCCCGAGATGATCTGTTCCTTCAGCTCGTCGAGCGTCGTCTGCAGATCGGCCGGGACGTTCGCCTCCTGGTCGTGGAACGGAGCCAGTGCGACGCCGCCGTTCTCCAGGGTGCCCACGTACGGGGTGTTGTCGAAGTTGCCGTCGACGTCGGTGCTGATGACGTCCTCGACGGCGTCGCCCATGAGCTTCATGACGGAGGTGAGGATGTACTCCTCGCCCTTGCCCGCGGTCTCGTAGCCGTCGGAGTCGACCCAGATGGCCTTGACGTCCTTGCCTGCGCTGTTGGCCTCGACGACGGCATCGAGGGTGCCGGATCCGACAGGACCGGCGACCGGCATGATGATGTCGGCGCCTTCGTTGATGAAGTTCTGGGTGTTGGTCTTGCCTGCAGCGGCGTCCTCGAAGTTACCCACGAAGGTGCCGTTCTGGCTCTCCTTGTCCCAGCCGAGGAGCTGGACGTCGGCGTCGTTCTCCTCGTTGAAGTGGGCCACACCCTCGGCGAAGCCGTCCATGAAGATCGTCACGGTCGGGATGTTGATGCCGCCGTAGGTGGCGACCTTCCCGGTCTCGCTGGTCGCCGCGGCTGCGTAGCCGGCCAGGAAGGCCGCCTGCGCCGTGTCGTAGATGATCGGCTTGACGTTGGGCAGGTCGATCGAGTTGTCGTCGACGATCGCGAAGTTGGAATCGACGTTCGCCTCGGCCGCAGCCTTCGTGGTGTCGGCGAGGAGGAAGCCCACGGTGATCGTGAGGTTGCAGCCGGCCTGGACCATGCTGTCGACGTTCGGGCCGAAGTCGGTCTCGGCCTGCGACTCGGCCTGGTTGATCTGGATGCCGAGATCGGTCTCTGCCTTCTTCAGTCCCTCGTAGCTGGACTGGTTGAAGGAGCGGTCGTCGAAACCACCGGAGTCGGAGACGATGCAGCCGAGGTAGTCGCTGCCGGCGTCGGCGCTGGCGCCGCCTCCGGACGATTCCTCGGCGGGCGGAGCGCCGCAGCCGGACAGGACGAGGGCCGATACGCCGAGAACGGCGGCGGACAGGCCAGTGCCGCGCGAAAACTTGCGCAGTGAGTTCTTCAAAATGCCTCCAGGAAAGAAATGCGCCACGGGGACGAATATCAGTGAGTGTCCATCACGGTTCGCGATCGATCCGAGGCTCTGTTTTCACTGAAAGACCGTGGCGCCGCGACACCGTCGGTGCAGCACGTATGCGAACATCCTAAGGGTCAGGTGACGGGGAACACTACGCAGGGCCTCCGGCGGCGGGGATTGTTCGGCTTTCGTTATGCACAGCGCACTGAGCGCACTTCGGCCCGGAGTCCGGTTCAGTGCCCGGGACCGAGCACTGCCTGCAGCGCGGCCGCCGCCATGACGCGGACCCCGCAGGCGATCGCGCGCTCGTCGGGGGCGTAGTCGCCACGGTGCAGGTCGAACGTCTCGCCCCCGGGGGTGCGGGTCCCGAGCCGCATCATGGCACCGGGCACCTCCTGCGTCATCCAGGCGAAGTCCTCACCGCCCATGGACTGGGGCGTGAGGACGACGGCGGCCGGACCGAGTTCGGCGCGCGCCGCCGCCTCGAGCAGCCCCGTCTCGGCCTCCTGGTTGACCACCGGCGGTACTCCGCGGATGTGCTCGAGCTTGACGTCGACGCCGAAGGGGGCTGCTACCTGTCGCACGGCCCGGTCCAGCAGATCACCCGCGGACTCCCACGCCTCCCCGTCCAGGCAGCGAAGGGTCCCCGACATGAACCCGTGGGCGGGAATGGCATTGGGCGCGGAACCGGCGTGGATCTGTCCCCACACCACGGAAACGGCGCTGCGCACGTCGATCCTCCGCGACAGCACCGCCGGGACGTTCACGGCGATCGTCGCCAGCGCGAAGACGAGGTCCTCGGTCAGGTGCGGGCGCGAGGTGTGGCCGCCACGGCCGCTCAGCTCCACCCGGATGGTGTCGGAGGCTGAGGTGATCGCGCCGATGCGCGTCCCCACGAGGCCGACGTCGATGCGGGGGTCGCAGTGCAGGGCGAGGATCCGGGGCAGACCGTCGAGCACGCCCTGGGCGATCACGTCGATCGCACCTCCCGGCATCATCTCCTCGGCGGGCTGGAAGATGATCCGGACAGTGCCCGGCAGCGGCGTCACCGCGTCGAGTCCGGCGAGCACGAGGGCGACGCCGAGCATCACAGTGGTGTGGATGTCGTGGCCGCACGCGTGCGTGACGCCGGTCGAAGCCGACTCGAACGCGAGGCCGGTCTCCTCGATGATCGGCAGGGCATCGATGTCCGCGCGGAGGCCGATCCGCAGGGGGCCCTGTCCGATGTCCACGAACGCGCCCGTGCCCTCGAGCCGCTGCGGCCGGAGCCCCGCCTGCTCGAGCCTCGCCACGATGACATCGGTGGTGCGGTGTTCCCTGTAGGACAGCTCGGGGTGGCGGTGGATGTCGCGCCGGATCGCCGTCAGCTCATCGAGCAGGGGTTCGAGGGAGGCCGCCACTCGGGAGGTCGACGGACTCTGGGTACTGGACGTTTCCACTCCTTCAGCCTACCGACCGGGGGCCCCAGCCCTCACTGCATCGAACCGCCACTCCGGCGGGCGCCGTCGGACCCGCCGTCGGAGCGGCGGCACCGCCTCGTCCAGGGCAGCGGATCGCGGGGACACCGCGGCCCGGTCAGAGGACGTCGGTGTCCCCGCTGGCCCGCAGCCGCTCGACGGCCTTCTTGACCTCCTGGGCGTGCTCCTTCGTCGTGACGAGCAGTGCGTCCGGGGTGTCGACGATGACGACGTTCTCGATGCCGATGAGCGCGATGACCCTCTTGGTGTCGGAGACCACGATGCCCGAGGCGTTCTCCGAGAACACCCGGGCCCCCTCCCCCATCACGGTGAGTTCGCTGTTCTCCTCGGCGGGGTTCAGTCGTCCGATCGCGGCGAAGTCTCCGACGTCGTCCCAGTTGAACTCGCCGGGGATCATCGCGACGTCCCCGGCAGCTGCTGCGGGCTCCGCGACGGCGTAGTCGATGGCGATCTTCGGCAGCGTGGGCCACACGCGGCGGGCCACCTCCACGCGACGCGGGGTGTCCCAGGCCTCGGCGATCTCCATGAGCCCGGCGTAGAGCTCGGGTTCGTTGGCGGACAGGTGCTTGAGCATGAGGTCGACCGGCGCGACGAACATGCCGGCGTTCCAGGAGTAGTTGCCGCTGCCGATGTATTCGTCCGCCACCTCCTGGGACGGCTTCTCGACGAACTCGATGACGGCGCGGGCGCTGGGCGCACCGTCGACGGCGAGCGGCTCGCCGGCCCTGATGTAGCCGAAGCCCGTCGAGGCATGGGTCGGCTTGATGCCGATCGTGACGATGTACCCGCGGGCAGCGGTGTGGATGGCTTCCCGGACCGCTGCCTGGAAGACCTCCACGGGCGCGATCACCTGGTCGGCGGCGAACGATCCCATGATGATGCCCGGATCGCGCTGGTGGAGGATCGCCGCTGCGAGGCCGATGGCCGCACCGGAATCCTTCGGCTCGGACTCGAGGACGAGGTTCATGTCCTCGATCTCGGGGAGCTGCTCGAGCACCGCGCGACGGTGCACGATCCCGGTGACCACCATCGTGCGGCCGTCACAGAGCGGACGCAGACGATCGTAGGTGGCGCGGATCAGCGTGCTGCCGGAACCGGTGAGATCGTGCAGGAACTTCGGCGCCGCGGCCCGCGAGAGCGGCCACAGACGCGTGCCCGTGCCTCCCGCCGGGATGACGCCGTGGAAGCGGTCCAGCACATTGTCAGGGGTATGGGCAGCCGCCCTCTCGGTACTCATCCGTTCCACGGTAACCGACGCGTGGGCGCTGGGCCCCGACCCGCCCCGTGTGACTGCCGAACTCTCCGCCGAACCGCCGGTGTTAACAAGGTCACAGGTGAGGTGCCCCTAAATTGATGCGGGAGTGTCACCGGCCTACATTATTGTTATCTGAAGAGTGCTGTCGCACCGGCGTAATCCCTGCGTATAACGCGCTAACGCCCACGCGATGCAGGGAGGTAATTCAATGCCGAAGACACTGTCGCCAACAGGCACCCTTTACCGTGGCCGGGAAGGCCAATGGTCCTGGGTCGCCCACCGCATCACCGGGGTAGTGATTTTCTTCTTCCTCCTCGTTCACGTGCTGGACACGTCCCTCGTCCGCGTCTCGCCGGAAGCCTACGACGCCGTCATCGCGTCGTACAAGAACCCGATCATGGGCCTCGGTGAGCTCGGCCTCGTCGCCGCGATCGTCTTCCACGCCTTCAACGGAATCCGCGTCATCCTGATCGACTTCTGGAAACAGGGCCCCAAGTACCACCGCCAGATGCTCTGGAGCGTCGTCGGCCTCTGGGCAGTCGTCATGGTCGCCTTCTCGATCCGCCATCTCTCGCACGTCTTCGGAGGTTAGTACCCATGGCTACCCCAACCATCGAAAGCCCGCGCTCGGGTCGCGTGGCTCCCGGCTACTCGCGCTCGTCGACGTCGCGTGGCAACTTCGAGATGGTCGCATGGCTGTTCATGCGCCTCTCGGGCGCCATCCTCGTCGTGCTGATCTTCGTCCACCTCTACGTCAACCTGGTCGCCGGCGACGGCATCACCGGGATCGACTTCGGCTTCGTCGCCGGCAAGTGGGCCGACCCGGTGTGGCAGATCTGGGATTTGACGCTGCTGTGGCTGTCCATGCTCCATGGCACCAACGGCATCCGCGTGATCATCAACGACTATGCGGAGAAGAACAGCACCCGCATGTGGCTCAAGGGCGTCCTCTACACGGCGACCGTCGTGATCGTCGTCCTCGGCACCCTCGTCATCTTCACCTTCGATCCCTGCCCCGTCGTCAACGGCGTGGCACACGTCGCGGACTACTGCCCGGCGCCGTAGCCCCCCGCACTTCCCTGCCGCACGTCGGCAGTCTTCGCATGGTGCTCCCGCCGCGGCGCACCCATGCACACTCAACGGTTCAACAGAAAGAGCGACCAGCATGCAGGTCCACAAGTACGACGTCGTCATCGTCGGCGCCGGTGGCGCAGGAATGCGCGCTGCCATCGAATCAGGGCAGCGCGCCCGCACCGCCGTCCTGACGAAGCTCTACCCCACCCGCTCCCACACCGGTGCGGCTCAGGGTGGCATGTGCGCGGCACTCGCCAACGTCGAGGAGGACAACTGGGAGTGGCACACCTTCGACACCGTCAAGGGTGGCGACTACCTCGTCGACCAGGACGCAGCCGAGGTCATGGCGAAGGAAGCCATCGAGGCCGTGCTGGATCTGGAGAAGATGGGCCTGCCGTTCAACCGCACGCCCGAGGGACGCATCGACCAGCGGCGCTTCGGCGGCCACACCCGCGACCACGGCAAGGCGCCGGTGCGCCGTTCCTGCTACGCGGCGGACCGCACCGGACACATGATCCTGCAGACCCTGTACCAGAACTGCGTCAAGCACAACGTCGAGTTCTACAACGAGTACTACGTGCTCGACCTGCTGATGGTGGACGAGGAAGTCGTCGTCGACGGCGAGACCCGCATCCAGAAGCGCGTCGCCGGTGTCGTCTCCTACGACCTCGCCTCGGGTGAGCTCCACGTCTTCCAGGCCAAGTCGGTGGTGTTCGCCTCCGGCGGCGTCGGCAAGGTCTACAAGACGACGTCGAACGCCCACACGCTGACCGGTGACGGCATGGGGATCGCGTTCCGTCGCGGTATCCCCCTCGAGGACATGGAGTTCTTCCAGTTCCATCCGACCGGCCTCGCCGGACTGGGCATCCTCCTGTCGGAAGCCGCCCGCGGCGAGGGAGCGATCCTGCGCAACTCGGAGGGTGAACGCTTCATGGAGCGCTACGCCCCGACCATCAAGGACCTCGCCCCGCGTGACATCGTCGCCCGGTCGATGGCCAACGAGGTCCGGGAAGGCCGTGGAGCAGGGCCGAACAAGGACTACGTCCTCCTCGATCTGACGCACCTCGAGCCGGCACACATCGACGCGAAGCTGCCCGACATCACCGAGTTCGCCCGCACCTACCTCGGCGTGGAGCCGTACACGGAGCCCGTGCCGGTCTTCCCGACGGCCCACTACGCCATGGGCGGGATCCCGACCAACATCAAGGCCGAGGTCCTCTCCGACAACGACACAGTGGTTCCGGGCCTCTACGCGGCGGGCGAGGTCGCGTGCGTCTCGGTCCACGGATCGAACCGCCTCGGCACCAACTCGCTGCTCGACATCAACGTCTTCGGCAAGCGGGCCGGCCTCGCTGCAGCGGAGTACGCGCTGACCGCCGACTTCGTGGAGATCCCCGAGAACCCCACCGTGGAGACCGAGGAACTGCTCAACCGGGCCCGCAGCTCGGAGGGTGGCGAGCGGGTTGCCCTGATCCGCAAGGAACTGCAGGACGTCATGGACGCCAATGTCCAGGTCTTCCGCACGGAGGAAACGCTTGTCGAGGCGCTGCGCGTCATCGATAGTCTGGAAGAGCGCTACACCCGCATCACCGTGCAGGACAAGGGCAAGCGGTTCAACCTCGACCTGCTCGAGGCCGTGGAGCTCGGATTCCTCCTCGACATGGCCAAGGTCATGACGGCGGCGGCCCTGCACCGCAAGGAGTCACGCGGCGGACACTTCCGGGAGGACTACCCGGAACGCGACGACGCGAACTTCATGACCCATTCCATGGCCTACAAGGATCCCAGCGCCACTGAGACCAGCGGCGTCCGCCTTGAGACCAAACCGGTGATCTTCACCCGATACCAGCCCATGGAGCGTAAGTACTGATGAGCACCGACACCGTAGAGAAAGAGCCGGCCTCGAAGATCGAGCTCAGCCCGGACATCGCCGGCGGGGAGATCCCCACCTTCGACGTCACACTGAAGGTCCGCCGCTACAACCCGGAGGTCTCGGACGAGGCCCACTGGGACGAGTGGCAGCTGACCATGTACGGCACGGACCGCGTGCTGGACGCCCTCCACAAGGTCAAGTGGGAACATGACGGTTCGGTGTCCTTCCGCCGCTCGTGCGCCCACGGGGTCTGCGGCTCGGACGCGATGCGAATCAACGGCCGCAACCGGCTCGCCTGCAAGACGCTGCTGAAGGACCTCGACACGTCCAAGCCCATCCTCGTGGAGCCCATCAAGGGTCTGCCCGTGGAGAAGGACCTGATCGTGGACATGGAGCCGTTCTTCCAGTCCTACCGCGAGATCATGCCGTTCCTCGTGAGCAAGGGACATGAGCCGACCAAGGAACGCCTGCAGTCGGCCGAGGAGCGCGATCGCTACGACGACACCACCAAGTGCATCCTCTGCGCCGCGTGCACGTCGTCGTGCCCAGTGTTCTGGACCGACGGGCAGTACTTCGGTCCGGCGGCCATCGTGAACGCCCACCGGTTCATCTTCGACTCGCGCGACGACGCCGGGGACATGCGCCTGGAGATCCTGAACGACAAGGAAGGTGTCTGGCGCTGCCGGACCACCTTCAACTGCTCGGAAGCCTGCCCCCGCGGCATCCAGGTGACGAAGGCGATCTCCGAGGTCAAGCAGGCCATCCTCACCCGCCGGGTCTGACACCGGCAGGACCGGCGCGCCGGGCCCGCTTTGATTGCACGACGAAGGACGGTCCGCTGCGGCGGGCCGTCCTTCGTCATGTCCCGGACGATCCGGCGGCCGCTGCGCGGGCGAGCAGCCCCTACGGCCGGTTCTTCCGCCGGCTCCGTTGCTTCAGGGTGCCGGCCTTCGCGTGGTGTTCGCGCTCGGCCCGGACCTCCGCGTCGGCCGACCCGACGGCGCACCAGGCGGTGGCGAGAAGATACACCTGGCTGAGCAGGAAGAACCAGATGAACAGCGCGAGGATCACGGCGAAGGACAGCAGCAGCGGATTGTTGCCGAAGTTGCCGAGGATCTGAGCGGAGAACGTGCGGAGCAGCGTCGTTCCGAGCCCCGCGATGATCGCCCCCTGCAGCAGGACCGGGCGTGGCATCTCGATGGCCGACGCCGAGCGGAAGAGCACCACGGCCACCAGGATGTCCAGCAGGATCATCACGGCGAAGCCTGCCGCCTGGGTCAGCAGCTGGCTCACGGCCGTCAGGTTCAGCACGGCCAGGAGCGCGCCCAGCGTGTTGGTCGCCACCACCCCCAGTCCCGTGGTCACCACCATGATCACGCCGAGCACCGCGAGCGTCCCGAGATCCTTCAACCAGAGCACGACGGGGGGAACCGGTACGGGCTGGAGGGCGAAGATCCCGCGCATGGCCTGCCTCATCCCGCCGATCCAGCCGAGAGCCGTCACGAGCATCACCGCCGAGGAGACGACGATCGCCCAGCCCAGGCCGCTGGTCGCATCGAAGAGGCGCGTGGGGGTCACGACCCCTCCCCCGTTCTCCTCGACATCGATCAGTCCGGGCACGGCGCGGTCCAGCGCGTCCACGGACAGCTCGCGGAGGTTCTCGTCGCCCGCGACCACGATGCCGAGGGCGGCGAAGGCGACGACAAGGAGCGCCGCGATGGCGAAGAACAGGCGGTAGGCCAGCCCGGCCGCCATGAGCGGACCCCGACGTTCGTTGTACAGCAGGACCACGCGGACGGGCCGCAGGGTATAGAACCGGGAGATGGCGAGGTCCACCCGAGCGAGAAGGAGCTCCACACCGCCGCTACCCGACCTCGTCAGCCTGCCGAGCCGGACCTGCGCCTCGATGACCTTGCGCTGCAGATCGGGGAGGCTGGCCGGCGAGGGCTGCTCAACCTGCGGCGGCTTCGGTACCGTCAGCGACTTCACCAAAGTGCAGATCCTCCCTCAGGGTCCACAGGCCGGACGGCACATGCTCGTACAGCCCCATGCCCCGCACCTCGAAGGACGCCTCGAAGGCGTGCAGTTCCTCCTCCGCGGCGTCCATCCCGGCCTCGGACACGTCGTGTGCGACGGTCACGTGGGGGTGGAAGGGGAACTCGAGGTTCCGCTCGAGAGGACCGGTCTGGAGTTTCGAGTGGAGGTCGACGCACTCGTCGAAACCCTCGGCGAGCCGGAGGAACACCACCGGGGACAGTGGCCGGAACGATCCGGTGCTGCGCAGCAGCACGCGGAAAGGGCGCTGGCGGCGGGCGACCGCGCGCGCATGGTCGATCGTCGCCTCCCAGTCCGTGGCCGGCGTCGTCGTGATGAGGGTGATGTGCGGCGGCACCACGGCGGCCATGGGATCACCGAAGGACGCTCGCCAGGACTCGAGCGTCCCGGCGAGCGGTTCAGGGATCGGAATGGTGATACCCACGCAGCGCTCGATCCGGTGCTGCGCCAGGACTGTGCCTGCTTCGCTGGGACGACCGGTGGTGGCGCACATGGATCAGACGGCTCCCGCCGCAGGCAGAAACCCCACGCGGGCGTAGACGTCCGCCAGGGTCGGTGCCGCCAGGGACCGGGCCTTGGCGGCACCCTTGGCCAGGAGCCTGTCGAGTTCCGCCGGATCGGAGAGCAGTTCCTCGGCACGGGCCCGCACGGGCGTGAGGGCATCGACGACGACGCCGGCCAGATCGACCTTGAGATGGCCGTACATCCGTCCCTCGTACTCGGCTTCCAGGTCGGGGACGGTCCTGCCCGAGAGCGCGGAGTAGATGGCCAACAGGTTCGAGATGCCCGGCTTCTCCACCGCGTCGAATCGGATCTCCCTACCGGCATCGGTGACGGCCGATCTGATGCGTTTCGCCGTCACCTTCGGGTCGTCGAGGAGGTTGATCAGTCCTGCTGCCGACGAAGCCGACTTGGACATCTTCGCCGTCGGATTCTGCAGATCGTAGATCTTGGCGGACTCCTTCTGGATGAAGGGCTGCGGGACCACGAACGTCTCGCCGAACCGAGTGTTGAAGCGTTGGGCCAGGTCGCGGCTCAGTTCCACGTGCTGGCGCTGATCCTCGCCGACAGGGACGCCGTCGGGCTGGTACAGCAGGATGTCCGCGGCCTGCAGGACCGGGTAGGTGAAGAGGCCGACGCTGGCGGAGTCCGTGCCCTGCTTCGACGCCTTGTCCTTGAACTGCGTCATGCGCGACGCCTCGCCGAACCCGGTGAAGCAGTTGAGCACCCAGGCGAGCTGCGCATGCTCCGGCACGTGGGACTGCACGAACAGGGTCGCCTTGTCCGGGTCCACTCCCCCTGCGATGTACTGCGCAGCGGTGAGGCGCGTGCGGTGCGCCAGTTCCTTCGGATCCTGGGCCACCGTGATCGCGTGCAGGTCGGGGATGAAGAAGACGGCGTCGTAGGTCTCCTGCAGGCGCACCCAGTGGACGAGGGCCCCCAGGTAGTTGCCGAGGTGCAGCGACCCGGCGGAAGGCTGCATCCCCGAGAGGATGCGCTGGCGCCGCCCGGTGCCCGGCACGGGTGTCGGGTCTGTCATGAGGGGTCTCCCGCGGTCTGGATCTGGTAGTCGACGACGAGCGGCGCGTGGTCCGAGAACCGCGTGTCCCAACTGGGTGCCCTGTCGACGACGGCGGTCACTGCACTCTCGGCGAGTGCCTGCGTGGCGAGCTGGTAGTCGATCCGCCAACCGGTGTCGTTGTCGAAGGCCTTGCCGCGCCACGACCACCAGGTGTACGGGCCGTCGATGTCTCCTGCCAGAGCGCGCGCCACGTCCGTGAAACCGCACTCGTCGGAGAAGAAACGGTCGAAGTAGGCACGCTCCTCGGGCAGGAAGCCCGCGTTCTTGACGTTGCCCTTCCAGTTCCTGATGTCGAGTTCGGTGTGGCCGACATTGAGGTCACCCATGACCACCGCGTGGTCCGCCCCATCCCGGAGGAGCGGCAGCCGGGCGCTCATCGCGTCCAGGAACCGGTACTTGTCATCCTGCTTCTGCGTCCCGACCTCACCCGAGTGGACATAGGCGCTCACGACGGTCAATGTTGCGCCGTCGACGTCGAAGTCGGCCTCGACCCAGCGGCCGGAGGTATCGAAGTAGCTGTCACCGATCGTGGTGCGGGTGGCCGTCGGCTCCCGTCGGGAGGCGATGGCGACTCCGGCCCTGCCCTTTGCCTCTGCCTCGGTGTGGACGATGTGCCAGGCGTCGCCGAGGAGGCCTCGGACCACCGCGTCAGGAGCGCGGACCTCCTGGAGGCAGAGGATGTCGACGTCGCGCCCGTCCAACCATTCCTGCATGCCGCGCCTGTAGGCGGCACGGATTCCGTTGACGTTGACCGACGCGATGCGCAGGGGTTCTCCCGTGGGATTCGATGCCGGACTCACTCGATCAACCTTACCCCGCAGGGTATTCCGAATCATCCCGGAAGGACGCCCGTCAGTCGACGACGGTGCCTTCGACGGGACCCTCCGACGAGCCCTTCATCATGGAGCGCGCATTGTGGGAGGTGATCTCGATGGTCTCGAGCGCCCGCTCGACCATCCCCTCGTCCTTGCCGAGGTATTCCCTGACCACGCCGACCTGGACCTGGACGATCTTGAAGCTGTGGTCGAGCTTGAGGTCCCTCGCCCGGTCGACGGCTGCAGGGGCGGCCGACGATGCTCCGGGGCCTCCGAGGCCCCCCGCCTGCAGCCGCTCGGCGGCCTTGCGTGCGGCCGAGCGGAGGCTGAAGACGACGAAGCTGAAGACGAGCAGCCAGCCGAGGGAGATGATCACGACGAGCCACCCGATGACGTCGTTCTGGTTCGCCGCGAAGACCACTGCGACGAGGAAGACGACCAGCATGACCGCCATCCCCGCACTACCCATCCGCATGCTCACACCCCGGCCCGCAGGCCGCCCGCTGTTCCCTAGTGACTGCATGGCCCCATTCTCCCGCATCCCCCGTGTCCGCCCCGCTCCTTCCACCGCAGGCGAACTGTCAGGCATTACAAAGATTTCTCACATCTCCTCCCATCCGTGACCGCGATCACCCCGAAGTACAGTCATGCGCGCCCCACGGTGCGCTTCATTCGCACTATGGAGGAATACCCCATGAACAAGAAGATGCGTCTCCTTGCAGTACCAGCACTCGCCATCAGCGCCGTCGCTATGGCCGGTTCACCCGCAATGGCCGCCCATGACGGCTCCTACTCCTCGACCCTGGACCAGCTCAACGGCACCACGGGCACCGGAACCATCACCATCGATGTCACCGGCGACCAGGCCAAGGTGAACCTGCAGGTCTCCGGTCTCGCCGAGACCTTCATGGATGCCCCGTACCCCCACGTCCAGCACATCCACGGTGGAGCACAGGGCGTCTGCCCGACCCCTGCCAACGACGCCAACGGCGACGGCATCATCAATGTCGCAGAGGGCGTTCCGGGCTACGGCGACATCCTCACCACGCTGACCACCTCGGGCGCATCGACCCCGGCCGAGGGCCTCAACCTCAAGCTCGGCGGCCAGGGCGGAACGTACTCGATCGACCGCACCATGACCATCGATGAAGCCACGCAGAAGTCGCTCGCCGCCGGCACCGCCGTCGTCGTCGTGCACGGTCTGGATCCGGCAACCGCAGGTGTCTCCGAGGAAGTCTTCGGCAGCCCTTCGGAGATCGCACCCGAGCTGCCCCTGGGCGCTACCTCGCCCGCTCTGTGTGGAACCCTTGTGAAGACGCAGATGGGCGACATGCCCTATGGCGGAGCTGACACCGGTGTTGCCACCGAGTCCACCAACCCGGCCGGCCTGATCGCCCTCGGTGGCGGCCTCGTCCTGGCTGCTGCAGCCGGCGGAACCTACATGGTTCGCCGCAACAACGCATAATCTGATTCATGATCAGTAAAAAAACCGGCCATCGCTGGGGCTTCACGGCCCCGGCGGTGGCCGCCCTTTTCCTCCTCGCCGGCTGCGGATCGTCCGAGCGCCTGCGGTAGCACCGGAGTCCTCCAGTGCCGCCGCTGCAGCTCCGAGTGCCGCGGCATCACCCACCGCGCCCCCGACCGCGGCGCCGTCGTCAGCGCCGCCGGCAGCTGCCCCGGTGGCTCCCGAGCAGCCTGCCGTGCTTCCGGCCTCGACGCCGGTCACGCTCGAGATACCCTCGATCGGCGTGAACACGGATCTCCTGAGCCTGGGTCTCCGCGAGAACAAGAGCCTCGAGGTGCCGCCGGACGGTCCCGGCGCCCCTGCCAGCTGGTACGACCAGTCGCCCACACCCGGTGACCGGGGACCCGCCGTGATGCTCGGCCACGTCAACGCCACCGACGGGGGCAAGGGCGTCTTCGCGGACCTCCGCGCCCTGGACGCCGGTGACCGCATCAACGTCGCCCGCGAGGACGGCACGACGGCGGTCTTCGAGTTCCAGCGGGGCGAGCAGTACCAGAAGGACGACTTCCCCACGCTCACCGTCTACGGGAACACTCCCGGATCCGAACTGCGCCTGATCACCTGCGACGGCTATAACGCGGACACCGGCGAGTTCGACGACAACTACGTGGTGTACGCGACCCTCGTGACCTGACGCGCCGCTACCGGAGGAAGAGCCTCCGCAGCCGGAGCGTGGTGAGCAGCATCCCCACGAGGATCATCACGAGGAAGTAACTCAGGTGCACGAGCGTGGCCGGGGTGAAGGACGCCACGCTGATCTGGCGCAGCAGTTCGACGCCGTGCCACAGTGGCAGGGCCTGGATGAACCACTGGATGCCCTGCGGGTAGACGCTGAGGGGGTAGAAGGTCGCGGAGAACAGGAACATCGGCAGCATCACGAAGTTGATCCATTCCATCTGCTGGAACGTCTTCATGAAGCTGGTGATGCCCATCCCGAAGGACGCGAACCCGAAGGCGATCACCACCGACGCCGGGATCACCAGGAGTGCGACCGGCGTCGTGATGAGGCCCATCATGGCCATCACCGCGGTGAAACCGGTGGCGTAGATGGCGCCACGCAGGAGCGCGAGGAAGATCTCCCCGATGGCGACGTCCAGCGGTCCGAGCGAGGTGTAGAGCATGCCCTGGTACAGCTTGGCGAAGTTCATCTTGAAGAAGACGTTCCACGTGCTGTCGTAGACCGCGCCGTTCATGGCGGACACGGCGAGCAGTGCTGGCGCGATGTACGCCGCGTAGCTGATCTGCTGCCCGTCGGGGCCCTCGACGGATCCGACGAGCGCGCCGAGTCCGACACCCATCGACACCAGGTAGAGCACCGGCTCGAAGAACCCCGACACCATGATGAGCCAGTTGCTGCTGCGTGTCGCCAGGAGTCCGCGGGCGATGACGGCCTTCGCGTTGCGCGAGTACAGCGCCCCGAGCGGACGCTTCGATCCCTGGAGCGCGTAATCCTCCGCTGTCAGCTGCCTGCTCATCTGCCGAGCCTCCTCGCATAGACGGCCCGCGCCAGTCGAAGGCCGATGACAGCGAGGACCACCAGGAAGAGCACGTGCACGACGGCGAGCCACAGGGGGATCTCGTACCCGTAGGTCAGGGCCCGGCCCAGCTCCGTCCCGTGCCAGAGCGGGGAGATCCAGCCGATCCACCGGAGGAACACGGGCAGGGTGTCCAGCGGGAAGAAGGTTCCCGAGAAGAGGAACAGCGGGGTCACGATGAAGCGCATCACGAGCGCGAACTGCCCCTTGTCCTCCTCGATGCTCGCCGAGTAGGCCATCAGCGGGAGGCCGAACGCGATACCGGTGAGCACCGCGACAGGGATCGCGGCTGCGCCGGTCGCGGACGGCGAGGCACCGAAAGCGGCGACGATGAGGAAGTAGACGATGGTCGTCACCGTCAGTCGTGCCGTGATGGCCAGCGCGTGTCCGTTGACGATCTGGTCCGTGCTCAGCGGCGACGCGTGCGGGCCGTAGTACAACCGCTGCCACTTGAAGCCGCTCATCACGGGGTAGGTGAACTCCGTCGCAGCCGTCATGATCGTTGCCGAGGCGAGCAGGGCCGGCGCGATGAAGGCGAGGTAGCTGACGCCACCGAAGGCACCTGCCGAGTTCTGGTCCACGAGCGTCGCCAGCCCCACGCCCATGGCGAAGAGGTACATCACGGGCGTGCCGACGCTGGAGGCGAGCAGGGTCCAGCGGTAGCTGTTCATGGCCCTGAGGACGTGTTCCGCGTAGTACCACGAGCCGAAGGTGCGGGCTTTCGCCGCCGACACCTCCGGCTTGTGCGCGGAGAGGCGGTAGGGCGTCGTCCCGGGCTCCTGTACGACGGCGCCGGGATCGTCGCTACTCAACGAGGCTCCTTCCGGTCAGGCGCAGGAAGACGTCCTCGAGGGACGAGCGGCGGACGAGCGAGGTGATGGGCCGCAGGCCGCGCGAGGTGACCTGCTCGAGGGCGGCCTCGCCGTCCTGGGCGTAGATCAGGATGCGGTCCGGCAGCGGCTCGAGGCGCTCGCCGATACCCTGGAGCTCCGTGGCGACGGTGGTGTTGCGCTCGGACCCGAAACGCAGTTCCAGGACCTCCCGGGTCGAGTGCTCCCGGATGAGGTGTGCGGGCGATCCCTCGGCCATGATGCGGCCCTTGTCCACGACGACCAGCCGATCGCAGAGCTGCTCCGCCTCGTCCATGTAGTGCGTGGTGAGGATGAGCGTCACGCCGGATTCCTTGAGGCGGAACAGGCGGTCCCACAGGATGTGCCGCGCCTGCGGGTCGAGGCCGGTGGTGGGTTCGTCGAGGAGGAGGATCTTCGGTTCGTTGATGAGCGAGCGGGCGATCGTGAGCCGGCGCTTCATGCCGCCGGACAGCGCGTCCACCTTGGCGGTGGCCTTGTCCGTGAGCTGCGCGAACTCGAGGAGCTCGTCCGCCTTGGGCTTGAGGTAGCTCATCGGCAGGCCGAAGTAGCGACCGTAGACGAGGAGGTTGTCCCGGACCTTCAGTTCCTCGTCGAGGTTGTCCTGCTGAGGGACCACGCCGAGGTGCGCACGCACCTCGGGGCCGTGCTCCTCGGGATCGAGGCCCATGATGGTCAACCGGCCCGAGGTGCGCTGGGAGACTCCACCGATCATGCGCATGGTCGTGGACTTGCCTGCGCCGTTCGGCCCGAGCAAGCCGAAGGACTCCCCTGCCGGGACCTCGAACGAGATGCCGTCGACGGCCTTGAAATCGCCGTAGTGCTTGCTGAGCTGCTGGGCGGAGATGACCGGTGGTCCGGCGGAGAGTGGAGGCACCCGCCCAGCCTAGGCGAGAACCCCCATTGGGAGAACCCAATGCGTCGCGCCTGCGCAGGCGCTAGGAAGCGGCGGTGCGCTCCGCGGCCTCGACGACGTTCGACAGGAGCATCGCACGGGTCATCGGACCTACTCCCCCCGGATTCGGCGAGAGCCAGCTCGCCACGGCCGACACGTCGGGGGCGACGTCGCCCGTGAGCTTGGCCTTCCCCGTTCCCGGATCCTCGACGCGGCTCACGCCGACGTCGAGCACGATCGCGCCGGGCTTGAGCTGCGCGGCGCTGATCATGTGAGGGATGCCGGCAGCGGCGACGACGACGTCGGCCCGGCCGAGGTGGTCCGCGAGGTCGGCGGTCCCGGTGTGCGCGAGCGTCACGGTGGCATTGATCTGCTTGCGCGTCAGCAGGAGCCCCAGCGGACGGCCGACCGTCACGCCGCGGCCCACGACGAGGACGTCGAGGCCCTTGAGCTCGATCCCGTGCCGTCGCAGGAGCTCGACGATGCCGTGCGGGGTGCACGGCAGCGGCGATGCCATCGGGGCGTTGACGTTGAGCACCAGTTTGCCGAGGTTGGTCGGGTGCAGACCGTCCGCATCCTTCGCCGGGTCGATGCGCTCGAGGATCGCGTTCGTGTCGATGTGCGCGGGCAGCGGCAGCTGCACGATGTAGCCGGTGGTGGCGTCGTCGGCGTTGAGTTCGTCGAGGACCGCCTCGAGCTCCTGCTGCGTGATGGTGTCCGGCAGGTCCCTCCGCACGGAGGTGATGCCGACCTGCGCACAGTCGCGGTGCTTGCCGGCCACGTACGAGTGGCTGCCCGGGTCGTCCCCGACGAGGACTGTGCCGAGTCCGGGCGTCACGCCGCGCGCCCGCAGGGCGCTCACGCGTTCGGTCAGTTCTTCCTTGATGCGGGCCGCGGTGGCCTTGCCGTCAAGAATGCTGGCGTGGGTCATGGGGAGATTCCTTGTCTGCGTGCTCGTCCAGTTGCTCCAGCAGGAATGCCTTGCCGCGTTCGCAGCAACCGGTGAAGCAGCACTCCTGCGCGGGGATGTCGAAGGCCCGGCTCGCCGCCGCCCTCGAAGCGAGGGCACCGGGCGGGAGGGGACCTACCACTCCTCCTGGCCCGGGTAGAGCGGGAAGTCCGCCGCGAGCGCGGAGACACGCGCGCGGAGTGCCTCGACATCGGGCGAGGGCTTCAGCGCGGCGGCGATGATCTCACCGACTTCGGCGAATTCGGCCGCACCGAATCCGCGGGTCGCGAGCGCCGGCGTGCCGATGCGGAGACCGGACGTGACCATCGGCGGACGGGGATCGAAGGGGACCGCGTTGCGGTTGACCGTGATGCCGACCGAGTGGAGGACGTCCTCCGCCTGCTGCCCGTCGAGCGACGAGTTCCGCAGGTCCACGAGCACGAGGTGGACGTCGGTGCCGCCCGTGAGCACCGACACGCCGTGCTCGGTGACGTCGGTCGCGGTGAGGCGCTCGGCGATGATGCGGGCGCCCTCGAGGACGCGCTCCTGGCGCTCCTTGAACTCGGGCGACCCGGCGATCTTGAAGGCCGTCGCCTTGCCTGCGATGACATGCATGAGCGGTCCGCCCTGCTGACCGGGGAACACGGCGGAATTGAGCTTCTTGGCCCACTCCTGCTTCGCCAGGATCACGCCCGAGCGGGGACCCGCCAGCGTCTTGTGGACCGTGGAGGTGACGATGTCGGAGTGCGGCACGGGGCTGGGGTGCACTCCGGCGGCGACCAGACCCGCGAAGTGAGCCATGTCCGTCCACAGGAGTGCGCCGACCTCGTCCGCGATGGACCGGAAGGCCGCGAAGTCCAGCTGCCGGGGGTAGGCCGACCAGCCCGCGATGAGCACCTGCGGCTTCTCGGCGATGGCCTGCTGGCGGACACGCTCCATGTCGAGCCGGTGGGTGTCCTCCTCGACACCGTAGGCGGCGACCTCGTAGAGCTTGCCGGAGAAGTTCAGCTTCATGCCGTGGGTCAGGTGGCCGCCGTGCGCCAGGGACAGGCCCATGATCTTCTCGCCTGGCTTGATCATGGCGGAGAGGGCCGCAGCGTTGGCCTGCGCTCCGGAGTGGGGCTGTACGTTGGCGAACTCGGCACCGAAGAGCGCCTTCACGCGCTCGATCGCGAGATTCTCGGCGACGTCCACGTGCTCGCACCCGCCGTAGTAGCGGCGGCCGGGGTAGCCCTCGGCGTACTTGTTCGTGAGCACACTGCCCTGCGCTTCGAGGACGGCACGCGGTGCGAAGTTCTCCGACGCGATCATCTCGAGCGTGTCGCGCTGCCGGGCCAGCTCGTTCCGCAGCACGGCTGCGATCTCGGGGTCCACCTCGGAGAGCGGTGCGTTGGTCACGGAATCAGCGGCAGCGTGGGACGGGGCCATGGACGAAGCGGTCATCTGTCGATCCTTCTCTGGGTGTCGCAAGAGGTCAGTCTGAGTCACGGGCGGGAGGCGGACCGATGAATCCGGCCCCGGCCGCTCGTGAGGATTGACCCGCGGCCCAGGCGTGCGATCCGTGGTCTGCACCGGAACCACGCCACCCTGGGAGGACGATCCTGGCTCCATGCCGCTTCCTGGTGGTTGCCCACCCTACGCCAGTCGCGACGCTCCCATGCTAGCCGGACCACAGACCCACCCGCCACCGGACCGGTCACGGTGTCGCCCCCGTGACACGGTCCGCGACCATACCCGGAATAGGCCACCGCCCCGCCCGGTTCCGCATGAACAGGAGGAGACGGGCCCGGTGGTCGGGTGCCGCACCAGGAGGGGTCGGATCGGGATGGAATCGTCGACGGAGAGCGACCGCGGGGACGCATCGGTCCGGCGGGTGGGCGTCGTCGTGATCGGCGCGGGCCAGGCCGGGCTCAGCAGCGCCTATCACCTGGTCCGGCGGGGTCTCGAGCCGTACCGCGACGTCGTGGTCCTCGACGGCAATCCTGCACCGGGTGGCGCCTGGCTGCACCGCTGGCCGGCCCTCACGTTCGACGCCGCCCACGCGCTGCACGATCTTCCCGGCTTCCCCCTGGGCACACCCGACCCGCACGAACCGGCGTCCCGGGTGGTCAGCCGGTACTACGGCTCGTTCGAGCGCGAGTTCTCCCTGCCCGTCGTCCGTCCGGCCCCGGTCCTGCGGGTCCGGTCCGAGTACGACGACGGCGGAAACGGCCCGCTCCGGGTCACCACCGCGGACGCGACCTGGAGTGCCGACGTCGTCATCAACGCGACGGGCACCTGGGACCGCCCCTACTGGCCCTACTACCGCGGACGGGACGTCTTCGCGGGCCGCCAGCTCCACACCCACGACTACCGTTCGGCGGGCGAGTTCGAGGGCCAGCGGGTGCTCGTCGTGGGCGGTGGGACGTCTGCCGTACAGTTCCTGCTCCAGCTCGACGAGGCGGGCGCCCTGCCCGTCTGGTCGACGCGCAGGCCGCCGGCCTTCACCCGGCGGGCCTTCGACCCGGAATGGGGCAGGGAGGTGGAGGCCGAGGTGAACGCCAGGACCAGCGCCGGCCTGCCGCCGGCGAGTGTCGTCTCCGTGACAGGGCTGTCGCTCACCCGGCAGTACCAGGCGGGGATCGACGCCGGGGTCCTCGTCTCCCGCGGACCCCTGGACCACCTGCGGGAACGCTCGGCGGTCTTCACCGACGGCTCCGAGGAGGGCATCGACGTCGTCCTCTGGGCCACGGGTTTCCGTGCGGCGCTCGACCATCTCGCGCCCCTGCACCTCCGCGAGCGGGGCGGCGGAATCCTCATGGACGGCGTGCACGTCGTCAAGGAACCCCGCCTGCTGCTGGTCGGGTACGGTGCATCCGCGTCGACGCTCGGGGCGTCACGAGCGGGCAGGACGGCGGCGGTCGCGGCCGTCACGAAGCTCCGCGACATCGCGTCATACGCGGACACGGCCGGTAATCTGGCGTAGGTGACCTCCCCCGACGCAAGCCGCTCCTATTCCCTGACGCTCTCCTGCCCCGACAGGCCCGGCATCGTCCACGGCGTGTCCGGCGCGCTGGTGGGAGTCGGCGCCAACATCACCGAGTCGCAGCAGTACGGCAGCCCGGAGACCGGCACCTTCTTCATGCGGGTGGCACTGTCCACCGAAGCGTCCGAGCAGGACCTCCGGACCGCGCTGGAACCCGTGGCACGGACCTTCGGCATGAAGTGGGCACTGGCGGAGAGCGCGCGGCGGACCCGGACGCTCATCATGGTGTCCAAGGCGGCCCACTGCCTCAACGACCTCCTGTTCCAGCACCGCTCCGGCACCCTGCCCGTCGATATCCCCGTGATCGTCTCCAACCATCGCGATCTCGAGGACCTCGCCGGGTTCTACGGCGTCGAATTCCGCCACATCCCGGTCACGCCGGACACCAAGGACCAGGCCGAGGACGCGCTGCGCGCGATCCTGGACGAGCACGACATCGAGCTCGTGGTGCTCGCCAGGTACATGCAGATCCTCAGCGACGAGCTCTGCGAGGACCTCCTCGGCCGTGCCATCAACATCCACCACTCGTTCCTGCCGTCCTTCAAGGGCGCGCGGCCCTATCACCAGGCGCACGCCCGCGGCGTCAAGCTCATCGGGGCGACCGCCCACTACGTCACCGGAGCCCTGGATGAGGGGCCGATCATCGAGCAGGAGGTCATCCGGGTGGATCACGCGCGCACGGCCGAGCAGCTGACGTCGATCGGGCGGGAACTGGAAGGACGGGCGCTCGTCCAGGCCGTGCAGTGGCACGCGGAACGGCGCGTGCTGCTCGACGGGCGCAGGACCATCGTCTTCAACTGATCCTTGTCCGCAACCGGTCCTTCCCGCCGTCGCATCCGCACTCGGAAGGGTGCTCTCGCCTAGGCTGACGCCATGGCTCACCTCATCCCCTTCCGCGGCAACGTCCCCGACGTCGAGGACTCCGCCTTCGTCGCCCCCACCGCCTGCCTCATCGGCGACGTGACGGTCGCCGCCTTCGCGAGCGTCTTCTACGGGGCGAGCATCCGCGCGGACACCGCTCCGATCAGCATCGGTGAGGGCACCAACCTCCAGGACAACGTCGTGGTCCATGCGGACCCCGGCTACCCGGCCCGGATCGGGGACCGCGTCAGCGTGGGACACAGCGCCGTCGTGCACGGCTGCACCATCGAGGACGACTGCCTCATCGGGATGAGCGCGACCGTCATGAACGGCGCCGTCATCGGCACGGGGTCCCTCGTCGCTGCCGGCGCCGTCGTCCTCGAGGGCACCGTGGTACCTCCGCGCTCGCTGGTCGCGGGCGTACCCGCCAAGGTGCGGAGGGAACTGGACGACGACGAGGTGGGCGCGGTCGAAGCCAACTCCGCCCGGTACAGGACCTTGGCACAGGAGCATCGCGCAGCGTTCAATTCTTGACTCCAAGACAGGCCTGCGGCACCCTTGAGACCATGCCCGCAGATCCCCCCTCGACGGCGAGGACAAGCCTGAGCGCCGCGCCGCTGCAGAAGCCCGGCTCGCAGTCGGCACTGCGGGAACAGAACCAGCAGCGCGTCATCGCGGCGCTGATGAGCGGCGGACCGCAGACCCAGGCGGAGCTCTCGCGCCACACCGGGCTCTCGACCGCGACAGTGTCCAACATCGTCAAGGTCATGGCCGCCACCGGGATCGTCAGCACATCCCCGACGACGAGCTCGGGCCGGCGGGCACTCTCCGTCATCCTCAACGACAACGGGCAGGTCGTGGCGGGGATCGACATCGGTCGCCGGCACCTCCGGGTCGTCCTGGCGAGCCCCAACTACCGGGTCCTGCAGGAAGCATCCGTCGCGCTTCCGCTCGGGCACAGCGCCCTCGACGGGCTGACTGCGGCCTCGGACCTCCTGGACACGCTGCTCGAGAACGGCGGCATCAGTAGCCGGGCACTGCTCGGAGCGGGCATCGGCATCCCGGGACCGATCGACCGGAGGACGGGCACCGTGGTGCAGGGTGCCATCCTGCCGGAGTGGGTCGGCATCAACATCCACGAGACGTTCAGCGAGCGCCTGCAGGTGCCGGTCTTCATCGACAACGACGCCAACCTCGGCGCACTGGCGCAGGTGACCTGGGGACCGCACAGCGCGGTGGAGAACCTCATGTTCATGAAGGTCGGATCAGGCATCGGCTCCGGGCTGGTGCTGAACGGTTCGCTCTACTACGGCAACGTAGGGGTCACCGGTGAACTGGGGCACACCACCATCAACGAGCACGGCATGATCTGCCGCTGCGGCAACCGTGGCTGCCTCGAGACCGTCGCATCGACCTCGACCATGATCGAACTCCTCAGCCGCGGCAGCACGGAGACCGTCGACACCCAGCGGATCATCGACTGGGCCCTGGCGGGTGACACCGCAGCCCTCCGCGTGCTCGACGACGCCGGTGTCGCGATCGGGCGCGCACTGGCCCACATGGCCAATCTGATCAATCCCGAGACCATCGTCATCGGCGGTCCGCTGACGAGCCTGGGCGAGATCCTGCTCGAGCCCGTCCGCCGCGGTCTCGCCCGCCATGCGGTACCCATCATCGGCGAGACGACCAACGTCTGCATGTCCTCGCTGGGTGACCGGGCGGAGGCGCTGGGAGGCGCGGCCGTCGTGCTCGCACAATCCGGTCTCTCCCCCGCCCTGGCCAGTTCAGCCTAAACTTTTCCTCTGTTTTCCCGGTGCTTTGTGTTCAACAGTTGACTACAAGGCCCCGGAGCGTGTTCAATTCTTTCGGGCCGAGGTTGGGCCTGCACCAAGACAACGCCGTCACTGCGGGAGGCTCCATGAACAACCACACGATCCTTGAGATGCGATCCATCACCAAGGAGTTCCCGGGAGTCAAAGCCCTCTCCGACGTATCGCTGGAGGTGCGAGCCGGAGAGATCCACGCGATCTGCGGTGAGAACGGGGCCGGCAAGTCGACCCTCATGAAGGTCCTCTCGGGCCTCTACCCCTACGGCGACTACTCCGGCGACATCTTCTTCCAGGGCAAGGAAGTCCAGTTCAGGGACATCCGGTCCAGCGAAGCCGCGGGCATCGTCATCATCCACCAGGAACTCGCCCTGATCCCCGAGCTCTCGATCGCCGAGAACATCTTCCTGGGTAACGAGCCCACCCGGTTCGGTGTCATCGACTGGGACTACGTGAACCGCACCACCCTCGAACTGATGGCCCGCGTGGGTCTCAGCGAGGACCCGATCACCAAGGTCAAGGACATCGGGGTGGGCAAGCAGCAGCTCGTCGAGATCGCGAAGGCGCTCAACAAGTCCGTCAAGCTGCTCATCCTCGACGAGCCCACGGCAGCCCTCAACGAGTCCGACTCGCAGCATTTGCTCGACCTCATGTCCGGGCTGCGCGCGAAGGGCATCTCGTGCATCATGATCTCCCACAAGCTGAACGAGATCGAGAGGATCGCGGACTCCATCACGATCATCCGCGACGGCAAGTCGATCGAGACGCTCCACGTGAAGGACGACGGCGTGGACGAGGACCGCATCATCCGCGGCATGGTGGGACGCTCGCTCGAATCCCGCTTCCCCGAGCACACGCCGACCATCGGTGAGACCTTTTTCGAGGTGCGTAACTGGACCGTCGGGCACCCCACGGTCCCCGATCGCCTGGTCTGCAAGAACTCGAGTTTCAAGGTCCGCCGCGGCGAGATCGTCGGATTCGCCGGACTCATGGGCGCGGGACGCACGGAACTCGCCCGCTCGATCTTCGGCCGGTCGTACGGCAACTTCAAGTCCGGGCAGATCCTGATGAACGGCAAGGAGGTCACCCTGCGCACCGTGCCCCAGGCGATCGACGCCGGCCTCGCCTACGTGACCGAGGACCGCAAGTCCCTCGGCCTCAACCTGCTCGACGACATCAAGACCACCACGGTCTCGGCAGATCTGAAGAAGATCACCCGCGGACTCGTCGTCGACAAGGACGAGGAGTTCCGCGTCGCCGAGGAGTACCGGAAATCGCTCCGCACCAAGACGCCCAGCGTGAACGAGGGTGTCGCGAAGCTCTCCGGCGGCAACCAGCAGAAGGTGGTCCTCGCCAAGTGGATGTTCACCGACCCCGAACTCCTGATCCTGGACGAGCCCACCCGTGGTATCGACGTCGGGGCGAAGTACGAGATCTACGGCATCATCCAGAAACTCGCGGACCAGGGGAAGGGCGTCATCGTCATCTCCTCGGAGCTGCCCGAACTGCTCGGCCTCTCGGACCGGATCTACACCATCTTCGAGGGTGCCATCACGGGAGAAGTGGAACGTGAACACGCGAACCAGGAATCCCTGATGAAACTCATGACCGCCAGCAGGAAATCTGCCTGACCGTAGCTCCCTAGGAAAGACACCATGAATTCGCTCAAACAAATCTTCGGCGGGAACACCCGCCAGTTCGGGATGATCTTCGCCCTGGTCGCGCTCGTCCTGTTCTTCCAGTGGCGCACGGGCGGCAAGACGCTCACGTCCGTGAACATGATGAACCTCTTCAACGGCAACTCGTACATCCTGATCCTGGCCATCGGCATGGTGCTCGTGATCATCGCCGGGCACATCGACCTCTCCGTCGGTTCCATCGCCGCGTTCGTCGGCATCGTCGTCGCGATCGCCATGCGGGACTGGGGCATCCCCTGGTATCTCGGCGTCGTCCTCGGCCTGGCACTCGGCGCCCTCATCGGGATCTGGCAGGGCTTCTGGGTGGCCTACGTGGGCATACCGGCCTTCATCGTCACCCTCGCGGGCATGCTCCTGTTCCGGGGCGCCAACCAGTCGGTCGGCAACTCGCTCACCGTCCCCGTACCCGAGGGTTTCCGCTACCTCGGCGCCGGCTACCTGCCCGAGGTCGGCCCCAACACCGGGTACAACAACCTCACCCTGCTGATGGGCCTGGCTCTGGTCGCCTTCGTGATCTACAACGAGGTCCGTGGTCGCCGCAAGCTCGCGAAGATCGGCGCCACCCTGCCGCCCACCTGGATCCCCGTCGTCAAGGTCGTGCTTCTCTCCGCCGTCATCCTCTACGCGACCTACCTGTTCGCGACCGGCCGTCCCGGCACGTCCTTCCCGGTCCCCGGCCTGATCCTCGGCGTCCTCGTCATCATCTACGCGTTCATCTCGAACAAGACCATTCTCGGCCGCCACGTCTACGCCGTCGGTGGCAACCGCCACGCCGCTGAACTGTCGGGCGTGCAGAGCAAGCGCGTGAACTTCATGGTCATGATGAACATGTCCATCCTCGCCGCGCTCGCCGGCATGATCTTCGTCGGCCGCTCGACCGCCTCCGGTCCCTCCGACGCGTCGGCTGGGAGCTCGACGCCATCGCCGCGGTCTTCATCGGCGGAGCAGCCGTCACCGGCGGTGTCGGCACGGTGGTCGGTTCGATCATCGGTGGCCTCGTGATGGCCGTGCTGAACAACGGCCTCCAGCTCCTCGGCGCCGGAGCCGACGACACCCAGATCATCAAGGGCATCGTCCTCCTCGTCGCGGTCGCCTTCGACGTCTACAACAAGAGCCAGGGCAAGCCGTCCATCATCGGCCTGCTCACCAGGAACTTCGGCGGAGGTGGCGGCAGTCCGAAGGCCGGCACCCCCGATCCGACGCCCGCTCCCACAGAGCAGGCCGTCGGGACGAAGGAAGTCATATCCCACGACGTCTAGGAACCCGCCACTACCGGGCTCCTCGACACCAACGCAGCACCCGTCCACCAAGGCAAGAGCAAGAGAAAGAGAATGCAATGCGTAAGTTCGCAAAGTCCTTCGCAGCAGTCGCTGCGATTTCAGCACTGGCGCTGACAGGATGCGGCCGCGAAGAAGCGGCCCCCGCAACCGAGGGTGGAGAGACCGCAGCCTCCGGCTTCGAAGCAGGATCGGCCATCGGTGTCGCTCTGCCGCAGAAGACCTCGGAGAACTGGGTCCTCGCGGAGACACTCTTCAACGACGGCCTGACCGAGGCCGGCTACGAGCCCGACGTCCAGTTCGCCAACGGCGGCGTCTCCGAGCAGCAGAACCAGATCAGCTCCATGATCACCAACGGCGTGAAGGTCCTCGTCGTCGGAGCCATCGACAGCGCACAGCTCGGCACGCAGCTGCAGCAGGCTGCTGACGCCGGTATCCCCGTCGTCGCCTACGACCGCCTCCTGACCAACACGGAGAACGTCGACTACTACGTGGCGTACGACAACTTCCAGGTCGGTGAACTGCAGGGCCAGGCCCTGCTCGACGGCATGAAGGCCGCCAAGCCCGAGGGCCCGTACAACATCGAGCTCTTCGCCGGTTCGCCCGACGACGCCAACGCGAAGGTCTTCTTCGACGGCGCGATGAGCATCCTCCAGCCTGAGATCGACAACGGGAACCTCGTCGTGGTGTCAGGTCAGGAGACGTTCGACCAGGCCGTCACCCAAGGCTGGAAGGCAGAGAACGCCCAGAAGCGCATGGACACCCTGCTGTCCGGCAACTACGGCTCCACCGAGCTCGACGCGTCCTCTCCCCCAATGACACGCTCGCCCGTGCGATCCTGACCTCGGTCGAGGGCGCCGGCAAGGCGATCCCGGTCGTCACCGGCCAGGACTCCGAGGTCGAGTCCGTGAAGTCCATCATGGAGGGCAAGCAGTACTCCACGATCAACAAGGACACCCGCGCGCTCGTCGAGCACGTCATCGAGATGGTCGGCAACCTGCAGGCCGGCGAAGAGGTCGAGATCAACGATCCCGACTCCTACAACAACGGCGTGAAGACCGTTCCCGCCTACCTGCTCGAACCGCAGATCGTCACCAAGGACAACGCCGCCGAGGCGTACGCCAACGACCCGACGCTCTCCGCCCTCACCAAGTAGCACTCCGTCCGGAGCGATCCGGCTGCTGTATCCGAAGCGCCCCGGTTCCGGCCGGGGCGCTTCTTTCATCCGATCGATCGGAAGGTTCCCGGCACAGCCCGTCCGCTGCCCTGTGCGCGACGAGCGCACTGCCGCTCGCTCTTGCCCTTGCCCTTGCCCGCAAGGCTCGTGGGCATGATGGACTCCCGCTCGAACAGGGGCAAGGATAGGGTCATGAACCCACAGAATCGCATAGCCGTTCCCCCCTGCGCAGAAGCAGGAGCTCCGAGCCCGACGGTCGCAACAGGCCGCCCCCTGAAGTGGGGCGTGATCGCCACAGGCGGGATCGCCTCCAAGGTCACGGCCGACATCGCACTGCTCGAGGACGCCGTACTCCACGCGGTCAGCTCACGCAGCGCCGACAGCGCCGCCGCCTTCGCCGAGCGCTTCGGATTCGCGACCAGCTACGGCAATGACGACGGGGTGGCGGGATACCAGCGGCTCATCGACGACCCCGAGGTGGACGTCGTCTACATCACCACTCCCCATGGACAGCACTACGACGTCGCCAAAGCGGCGCTGACCGGGGGCAAGCACGTGCTCTGCGAGAAGCCCTTCACCATCAACGCCACCGAGGCGGAGGAACTGGCAGGCCTCGCCGCCGATCACGGGCTCTTCCTCATGGAAGCGGTCTGGACGCGTTTCCTGCCGAGTGTCAACCGCGCGTGGGAGATCATCCACTCCGGCGAACTGGGCGACATCCGATGGGTCCAGGGCGATCTCGGCTTCACAGCGCCGGACGATCCGACCAGCCGGCTCTGGGACCCGAAAGCCGGCGGCGGAGCGCTTCTGGACCTCACCGTCTATCCGCTCACGTGGGCCCTGGGGTCACTCGGATTCCCGGATGCTGTATCGGCTGTCGGAACCCTCAACAGCGACGGAGTGGACCTGCAGAACGCCGTCACCCTGAGCTACGAGGGGGGCGCCTACGCCCAGCTGTCGTCGTCGTTCATCGCTTCCTGCCCGGGCCAGGCGACGGTGTGCGGGTCGAAGGGTTGGCTGAAGACCGGTGGCGGGAACCTGCACAATCCGAAGGAGCTCACCATCAAGACCGGGACGGACGACGCCCGGGTGGAGCGCTTCGACCAGGTCGGCGCGGGATACACCTATGAACTGCGTGAAGTGACGCGCTGCATCCAGGAGGGCCTGACCGAGAGCCCGACCATGCCCCTAGCCGACACGGTCCGGACCATGCGCCTGCTGGATGACGTTCGTGCCCAGATCGGGCTTCGATACGCCAACGACGCCGACTGACGGTACGGCCGGGCGTCTCTCGTCGTCGTCCCGCGTCCCCTGCATACAGGATCCTTCCGCTTCTGCGGTGCCTGGTGCGCGTCGAAGGACGGACCCGCTGCAGCTGCGCGCTGCAGGGGCCCGTCCTTCCGCGTTCGCGGTGTGACAGCCCTCTAGGCGGTTGCCTTTGCCCGGCGTGCGACGAGCAGACCGCCGACGCCGGCGAGGAGCAGGAGCGAACCGGCCAGCAGAATCTGCTGCCCGCCGGCGCCCGTGTCCGCCAGCGCCGTGCGGTCAGGAGTACCCGAAGCCGATACCTCGGTACCGGCACTTGCGAAGGTCACCGAGCCATCAGCGGCTCCCGTGCCACCTGCTGAGCCTGCGACCGTCGTGTCGCGGGGCGCCCCCACAGTGCTCCTTCCGTCGGGCGCATTGGTGCCGGGAAGATCGGTGCCCGGCGTTCCTGGTACAACCGGTGTCCTGGGCGTCGACGCGTCAGGCGTCGTCGGCGCAACCGGCATCGACACGTCAGGCGTGGTCGGCGCAACCGGCGTCGACACGTCGGGGGTTGTCGGTGCAGCGGGCGTCGAGACGTCAGGCGTGGTCGCGCAACCGGCGCCGGCACGACGGGGGTTGTCGGTGCAGCGGGCGTCGAGACGTCAGGCGTCGTCGGCGTCGACACGTCGGGCGTCGTCGGAGTGCCCGCCGCCGCGTTGCAATCCGATGAGCCCTCACCGATCAAGGCGATGATGTTGCACCCGGCATTGATCGGGATGACGACCTCCGGAGAAACCACATTCCCGTTGAGCAGTCCGCCGTTGAGCAACCCACCATCCAGCAGGCCACCGCCAGTTCCGCCAGTGCTGCCACCCGTGGTTCCACCGGTGCTGCCACCCGTGGCTCCGCCGGTGGATGCCGCGTCACCCGTCGAGGAGGAGTCCCCGATCACGGACACCGCATTACCCGACACATTCACCGGAACCACG
>WNZI01000032.1 GCA_009728235.1 Vibrio cholerae
CCCGCGCGATCCACGGGAACCCTCGCCGGTCTCGCCGGCCTCCCGGCGCTGGCCGCCGCGCTCACCCGAGCGTCCGCGCCCGCCGTCGTTCCTCGCGCCGTCGTTCCGGGGCTTGTCAGCAGTACCACCGCCGCGCTTGCCCGTCTCGCCGAGGTCCTCGAGGACCTCCGCGTTGATGCCGGCGAGCCTGCGGTCCTTGCGGGGCAGACGCCCCTTGGTGCCCTCGGGGATGTCGAGGTCCGTGTAGAGGTGCGGTGAGGAGGAGTAGGTCTCGACGGGTTCGGGCGCATCGAGCCCGAGCGCCTTGTTGATCAGGCCCCATCGGGGGACGTCGTCCCAGTCCACGAAGGTGACGGCGGTGCCCTTCTTCCCGGCACGGCCCGTCCGGCCGACGCGGTGCAGGTAGGCCTTCTCGTCCTCGGGGCACTGGTAGTTGATGACGTGCGTGATGTCCTCGACGTCGATGCCGCGGGCCGCGACCTCGGTGGCCACGAGCACATCGATCTTGTCACCGCGGAAGGCTCGCAGGGCCTGTTCACGGGCGCCCTGGCCGAGGTCACCGTGGATGGCGCCGGCCGCGAAGCCCCGGTCGATCAGTTCCTCGGAGAGCTTGGCGGCGGTGCGCTTGGTCTTGCAGAAGATGATGGTGCGGCCGCGATTGCGCGACTGTAGGATGCGGGCGACCACCTCGGCCTTGTCCAGGTTGTGCGCCCGGTAGATGACCTGGCGGATGTCCTTCTTGGTGATGCCGTCGTCCTCGGGATCCGCCGCGCGGATGTGGGTCGGCTGGGTCATGTACCGTCGCGCCATCGCGATCACCGGGCCCGGCATGGTCGCGGAGAACAGCAGGGTCTGGCGTACCGGCGGCGTGGCGGCGATGAGGGTCTCGACGTCGGGCAGGAAACCGAGGTCCAGCATCTCGTCGGCCTCGTCGAGCACCACGATCTTGACGTTCTTGAGCACGAGCAGCTTCTGCCGGTACAGGTCGATCAGGCGCCCGGGCGTACCGACGACGATCTCGACGCCCTTCTTGATGGCCTCGATCTGCGGCTCGTAGGCGCGGCCGCCGTAGATGGTCACGATGCGCGCGTTGCGCTTCTTCGCGGCCGTCGTGAGGTCGCTGGCCACCTGGACTGCGAGTTCGCGCGTCGGGACGATGACGAGTGCCTGCGGTGCACCGGGAACGGCCAGCTTGTCGTAGCCCGCGTCCTCCGGTCCGACGACGCGCTGGATGGCGGGAATGCCGAAGCCGAGCGTCTTACCCGTACCGGTCTTCGCCTGGCCGATGATGTCGTGGCCACCGAGGGCGATCGAGAGCGTCATCGCCTGGATGGGGAAGGGGTGGATGATGCCGGCGTCGGCGAGGGACTCGACGATGTCCGGGCGGACCTTGAAATCCGCGAAGGTCTCCGCGACCGGCGCGTGCGGCTCCTCGGTGGTGACGAGGGTCTCCTCGACGTCGATGGCGTCCGGCGAGTTGTCGGCGACGAGGTGGCGGGCATCCGTTGCCGTGGCGATGTCACTGGTGATGTCTGTGTCTGCGTTGTGCACGTTCTACCGTTCATTCAGGCCGAGCGGCCGTTGAGGCTCGACGCCGGGATGGTGTATCCAGTGCGGAGCGTATCGACGGGCGCAGGGCGTCCAGGTGGAAGCCGATCGCGGGCTTGCAACTGCGTGCGGGCTGCGGAGGTGAGACCTGCGCCCGCGGGGAAACTCGGGATCGAGTAGGTACTGCGGGTTATCGAAGAGATGATAACGACCGGGCATCCATTACTACCTTTAAAGACTACCCTGCCCGCTCCCGGGCGGCGTCATCGCCATGCCCGGCGCCGCGTCCGGTGGTTTGACCTCGAAACGGAGTCGCCTGCGCGAGATGTCCGCCTCGAGCAGCACGACGGTGACGCGCTCTCCCGCGACGAGCTCGCCGTAGCACGTCGCCTCGAGCGGCGGGTCGGTCACCTGTACCGTCCCGGATGAGCGCGGCGCCTGCCTGCCGGGAGCGTCTGCCACGGCGGGCGGGGAGCCCTGGAGCACGACGGCGGAGAACGCCTCGCCGATCCGGTTGCTCAGCAGGGCGGCCTGCACCGCGTCCATCGCGCCGGAGTCGAGCCGGGACGCTGTCTGGTTGGAGGACGCCATCAGGGCGTTGAGGTCGGGAAGTGCCGCCCTGACCCAGCCGGGGACCTCGTCACCGGCGCAGAGCGACGCGCAGGTGACGAGCACGAAGCGGTCGACCAGCCGGCGCAGGGGAGCCGTGGCGTGGGCGTAGGGTGCGGCGATGGCCGCCTGGACGACGGCGTCGGGCACCTCCCCGTCGAAGGCCGTGTAGCCGGCTCCACGGAAGAGGGACGCGGCGGCATGCATCAGGGCGAGCTGCCGGGGGTCGGTGACGTCGAGCGAACGCAGGAACGCGCCGTAGGGCATGTCCTCGGGCCACGGGTGCTCGAGGGCCTCGGACTGGCGGCGGAATCGGCCGAGCGCCCCCTCGTCGGGTTCGGGCATGGTGCGCAGGAGACCGATCCGGCCGTCGATCATCATGCGCGCGGCCGCCATTCCCGTCATCAGCGAGATCTGTGCATTCCAGTCCTCGCACGGCAGGGCGGGTTCCGTGACGATGCCGTAGCTCCCGCCGTCGTGCGTGATCTCCTGGCGGGGCAGATTGAGGCTCGCACCCCCGCGGTCGAGTTCCTGCCGGATGCGAAGCTTCCCGACCTCCTCGAGGAGCACGAGCTGTTCGTCGGCGGTGCCGGCGTCGATCTCGGCCTGGACCTGCTGGTACGTGAGCTGGCGCCGGCTGCGGACGGTCGCGCGGCTGACGGTGACGGACTCGACGGAGGCGTCGGCGTCGAGCAGGAAGTGCCAGACGAACGCCGGCCGGTCGCGATCCGGGAGGAGGCTCGCGGCGTCCTCGGAGATCACCTCGGGGTGCAGCGAGATCCTGCCGTCCGGCGCGTAGAGCGTCTGGCCGCGCAGTCGCGCCTCGGCGTCGATGGCACCTCCCGCTGCGACGAAGAGCGGGACGTCCGCGATGGCGTACCAGACCTCGTAACCGTCACCACCCGTTCCGTCACCATCCGTTCCGGCGCCACCCGTTCCATCAGCGCCCGCAGTGCGGCCGCGTGCGAAGTACACGGCCTGGTCGAGGTCGGTGGAGCCGGGCGGATCGATCGTGAGGAACGGCAGGGCACGAAGGTCGGCCGCGGGGAGCTCGGAGGCGGCGACCGCTGAGACCGCCTCCGACAGGACGGCCTCGGGAAACGGCTCGCGGACGTCGAGTTCTTCCCGCAGGGCCCGCAGCGACTCGGTCAGGCGCTGCTGGGACTCCCGGTCCCTGAGATCCATATGCTGTGCTGGCACAGGCCTTACGGTAATGCACGGCGCAGCCGTGGGGCAGTACCTCGACGCACGGTCCTGCTCGGGCCGATGGACAGCGTGGGAACCCGGTCGCTGCAGGTTGCCGGTCCCCGTCCATTGCGTACTCTTAGCAGAATGAACAACGGCTCCTCGGACAGCACGGCCCTCTCCGCCACCGGGCCGGACCACACCGCCCCGACAGCACCCCGGACGGAGGGGGTGGCCGCCCCGGCAACCGTCCCGGTCCCGGCCAGCGCTGCTGACGACGCACTCGGAAATCCCCGCTACGCGCAGTTCGTCACGGATCTCCTCGGCGTCATCGCCTACGGGGAGCTGTCCGGGTTCGAGCGGCTCTCCTCGGACGCGCGGTTCTCGCCCAGTCTGAACGACCGTGCGAGCCTGGGCCGACTGGCCGTGCAGGAGTTCGAGCACTTCGAGCTGATCGGCCGCTTCCTCACCGGGCTCGGACGGACGGTGGAGGACGCGATGACGCCGTTCCAGGCATCCATCGATGCCTTCCACGAGCGCACCCGGCCCGGTGACTGGTACGAGTCGCTGATGAAGGCCTACGTGATCGACGCCTTCTCCGGCGACTTCTACCGGGCACTTGCCGATACCCTCGACCCCCGCACTCGCGAAGTGATCACGATGATCGACTCCGGTGAGGGAGCCGCCCACCTGCAGCGACGGCTGAAGGAGGCCCTCGCGGATGATCCTCGCCTCGCCTCGCGACTCGCGCTCTGGGGCCGCCGCCTCGTCGGGGAAGCACTGACGCAGGCACAGCGCGTGGGGATCGAGCGGGAGTACCTGGCAGGACTGCTCTTCGCCGACGAGGCCGACCACACGCAGCACACCACGGCCCTGTTCTCCCAGCTCACGCGCAACCATTCGCGGCGCATGAGCGCGCTCGGCCTGACGGCCTAGGCTCCGCGCGACCCGCTCTGCGGGCGGCCCGCCATCAACGCACAGGACCCGCGGAAGACGGCGGTGGCCGTCGTCCGCGGGTCCTCTGTCCGGACGGTCGTGGTCGGGGTGCTACAGCGCGCCGAAGCCCACCCGACGGGTCTCTTCCGCGCCGATCTCCACGTAGCCGAGGACCGCTGTCGGCACGATGACCTGCCGGCCCTTGGAGTCCTTGAGGCGCAGCTCGGAGCCGCCGTTCATCGCCTGGGCGACGACATCCGCGATGGCATCCGCGCTCTCGGCGGAATCGAGGATGATCTCCCGGTTGACGTTCTGGATCCCGATCTTGACTTCCACGGCGCATGCCTCCTGTGTAGTGAACCCTGCAGTGATCTTGTGATTCCCCTCGAAACCTACTCTAGATCTCCTTGGGGAAGCGGCTGATTCCGCGCCAAGCTAAACGGTAGATCAGCTCGGCCGCCGCATCGATGTCGAGACTGCCGTCGGTCTCCAACCAGTAGCGGGCACTGATCTGCGCCATGCCGGCGAGTCCGCGGCCCAGCAGTGTCGCCTCGACGATCGACAGCTGCGTGTCTCCCGCGATCACACCTGCGATGGCACCGGCGAACTGCGCATTGAACGCCTCGAGCCGAGCGCTGACATCGGGCTCGTTGCTGATGTCGGATTCGAAGACGAGGCGGTGCGCGCGGCTGTCCTGGGCGATGAACTGGAAATAGGCACGCATGGTGGCGTGCACCCGGAGTTTGTTGTCGTCCGTCGACCGCATGGCGTCGACGAGCAGTTCCGTCAGCTCGGCCAGGTGGCTGTCGAGCAGGGCGAGGTAGAGGTCCCGTTTGCCGGGGAAGTGCTGGTACAGCACGGGTTTGCTGACACCGGCGGCGACGGCGATGTCGTCCATGGCCGCTCCGTGGTAACCGTTGGTCACGAAGACCTCCTGTGCCGCGGCCAGGAGCTGGCGGCGGCGCTCGCTCCGCGGCAGCCGGGGGGCTTTTCCTGTGGCGGTCGGTTCGGCACTCACGAAGGGCGATCCTCGGTTCAGCGATCGGTGGAGCAGTCGGGTCAGGAAGGAACCACGGACCGGGCCGCAGCGTCCGTCCAGCTTACCCACCGGTGCCGTGCTCCGGCGCTGGCACCGCACGGCGCTGCTCACCCGCCCCGCTGGCCGGTCCACGGGCGGGCGGAATACCCTTGGGCATGACCGCTTCACCTTCTTCGTCGTCGCTGCTCCCGCCCGAGGGCGCAGTGCCCGCTTCGTCGTCGTCCGGTCCGGTGGGGCTGCCCGCTCTCGTCGACGCGGTCGGACGGCTCACGCGTGAGGAGACCACCCGCTACTCGCGGCACCTCATCATCCCGGGGTTCGGGATCGAGGCCCAGCTGCGCCTGAAGAACGCGCGCGTGCTCGTGATCGGGGCGGGGGGGCTCGGCTCGCCCGCGCTGCTCTACCTCGCCGCCGCGGGCGTGGGTACGCTCGGCATCGTCGACGACGACGGCGTCGAGCTGTCCAACCTCCAGCGCCAGGTGATCCATGGCGTACAGGACATCGGCCGTGCGAAGGCCGAGTCGGCGCGCGACAGCATCCTGGCGCTGAATCCACTCGTGGAGGTCGTGCTGCACGAGGAGCGGCTGGACCGCGACAACGCCCTGCACCTCTTCTCCGAGTACGACCTGATCGTCGACGGTACGGACAACTTCGCGACCCGCTACCTGGTGAACGATGCGGCGGCGATCCTGGGGAAGCCCTATGTCTGGGGTTCGATCCTCCGGTTCGACGGGCAGGTGAGCGTCTTCTGGCAGGACCGGGGGCCCACCTATCGTGACCTCTATCCGGAGGCGCCGCCGCCCGGCTCCGTGCCGTCCTGCGCCGAGGGTGGCGTGCTCGGGGTGCTGTGCGCGCAGATCGGTTCCGTCATGGTGAACGAGGCCATCAAGCTCATCACCGGTGTGGGGACGACACTCCTCGGCAGGGTGCTGGTCTTCAACGCGCTCGACATGAGTTGGCGTGAGCTGCGCGTGCGCCCCGATCCTTCGGCGCCGCGCATCACGGAACTCATCGACTACGAGGCCTTCTGCGGGCTGCCGGCTGGAGATGCAGGCGGCAATGCTGACGAGCAGCCGGTCCCGACGGTCACCGTCGAGGAGCTCGCCGGTCTGCTGGCCGCGCGGGCGGCGGGTCTGGCGGACTTCGATCTCCTCGATGTCCGCAGCCCCGAGGAGTACGCGATCGTCAGCATCGACGGCGCCTCGCTGGTCCCGAAGAACTCGATCCTCGAGGGCGATGTGGTCGTCGACCGGGGCCGCACGGTCTACGTGCACTGCAAGTCGGGGGTGCGGTCGGCCGACGTCGTCCGGTTCCTGCGGGCCGAGGGACACGGTGACGTGTACTCGGTCGAGGGCGGTGTCGTGGACTGGGTCAACAGGATCGAACCGGGGAAGATGAGCTACTAGGTCTTCCCGGCGGGACCTGACCGGCCGGCCGGACGCCAGCGGCCCGAGTCAGGCGCTCTGCGCGGGCCGTTCGTGGTCGACCGGGCAGACCGCACCATCGGCGTGGGCATGGGTGGCGCGTTCGGCGCCCGAGCCCGCGGTGGGGCCGACCTGCCCTGCCGTGTGCGCCTTCCCGGCGGTGGTGGCGACGTCGATACCGTAGAGGGCCTCGAGCGCCGCGGTGTAGTCGTCCTGGCGACCCTCGGCCGCCAGTTCCCGTGCCCGGACCGTCGGTACGTGCAGGAGCTGGCGCACCATGCGGCGCAGCGCGAACTCGACTTCCTCGGCGGCGGCCGTACAGCCGTGCTGCGCGCGGACGCGCTCCATCTCGGAATCGAGGACCGACTGGGTGTGCTGCCGCAACGCCACGATCGCGGCATTCATGGCCCGGGTGGTCTGCTGCTCCTCGAAGCTGCGCGCCGCGGACCGCACCAGGTCACTGGCCTGGGCGAGGGCGTCGGCCTGCTCCTCAGGGGCGGCGGCGCGCACGGACTCCAGCGTGATGAGCTGGACGCGTCGAGCGTCCCGACGGCAGGATCGAAGTCGTGGCTCAGGGCGAGGTCGATGACGACGAGCGGCCGGTTGCTCCCCTCGCGGACCCTCTCGATGTCCGCGCATCGATGCGCGCGTCGCTGCCGCTGCAGCCGATCACGACATCGGCGCGGCGCATCGCTGCCGGCAGGTCGGCAGCAGCCACGGCGGTTCCACCGCGCGTCGCGACGAAGGCCTCAGCCCGGCCCGAGGACGAGAAGACGGAGATGTCGGTGCAGCCCCGGTCCTTGAGTGCCGCCATCGTGGCCCCGGCGTAGGCGCCGGTGCCGAAGAGCACCACGGTCTTGCCCGACCAGTCGGCGTCCTCGGACAGATCCCCCGCCAGCTCGAGGGCGACGGACACGATGGACCGGCCACGGCTACCGAGTGCGGTCTGCGCACCGACGTCCTTCGCGGTCTTGGACGCGGCCTGGAACAGTCGCACGAGGCCGCCGCTGGCGGCTCCCGACCCCTGTGCGTCGATGAGTGCCCGACGGACCTGCCCGGCGATCTCGCGTTCGCCGATGACGGCGGAATCCAGTCCGGCACCCACCGCGAAGAGATGTTCCGCCACGTCCTGGCCCGTATGGGTCTCGAACGACGACGAGACCGACTGCTCGGAGATGCCCGAGTACTCGCTGATGGTCGACACGATCGCCGAACGGGCGGCCTCGACGTCGTCCTCGGTGGGGGCCTCGGCATAGATCTCGAAGCGGTTGCAGGTGGCCAGCACGACGGCCCCGGACACCGCTCGGTCATCGGCGAGCACGACTGAGGGGACCTGGGGGGCTCCGACGCTGAGTCGGGCAACGGTTTCCAGGTCCACGTTCGAATGAGTCGCTACAAGTGAAAGAAGTACCACAGCTCCTCAATCATACCGAGGAGGTGCCTTCCCCACTGAATAGGTGATCCTTACCAGGGCTTGCATTTCCCGTGATCCTGCGGGATTCTGCCGCTATCGATGCAGGGTGATCTTGGCCACCCCTGCCGGGTGGCGCCGCACCCGGTTAACCATCCGTGGCGATCTTCGGCAGAATCGGGGCATGGACCTCGGAGCAACGCACCCACTGGTCGACGGACGCACGTCCGACTCGGCCCTCATCTCCGCCTACCGTGGCCGGACGCCGCACCGGCGTCCCGTGTGGTTCATGCGTCAGGCCGGACGGTCCCTGCCCGAGTACCGCGCCCTGCGCGAGGGCACCGACATGCTCGAGTCGTGCCTGGACCCGGAGATGGCGTCGGAGATCACCCTGCAGCCCGTCCGGAGGCATGACGTCGACGCGGGCATCTTCTTCTCGGACATCGTCATCCCGCTGAAGCTGGCCGGAGTCGACGTGGACATCGTGCCCGGCGTCGGGCCCGTCCTCGGAACCCCCATCCGGTCGGCCGCCGATGTCGCAGCCCTGCCGGTGCTGACCGACGAGTCCCTCGAACCCATCCGCCGTGCCGTCGCCCTCACGGTCGCCCAGCTCGGGTCCACGCCACTCATCGGGTTCGCCGGTGCGCCGTTCACGCTCGCCGCCTACATGGTGGAGGGCCGCCCGTCCCGCGACCACCTCGGCCCCCGCACCATGATGCACGCCGATCCCGAGACCTGGCGCGCCCTCACCGAATGGGCAGCTGACGCCTCCGGGCTGTTCCTCCGTGCGCAGCTCGAGGCCGGAGCGAGCGCGGCACAGCTGTTCGATTCCTGGGCCGGTTCGCTCGGCCTCGCCGACTACCGGAGGCACGTGGCCCCCGCGTCGAGCCGCGCACTCGATCATGTGCGGGGACTGGGAGCCCCCCTGATCCACTTCGGCACCGGCACGTCGGAGCTCCTCGCGGCCATGCACGAGGTCGGAGTGGATGTCATCGGCGTCGACTACCGGTTGCCCCTCGACGAGGCCAACCGCCGTCTCGGGGGCGCGGTACCGCTGCAGGGGAACATCGATCCGGCCCTGCTCCCGGCCCCGTGGCCCGTCCTGGAGCGGCACGTCCGCGACGTGCTCGCGGCGGGTGCGTCCGCGCCGGGTCACGTGGTCAATCTCGGGCACGGCGTCCCTCCCGAGACGGACCCGGACGTCCTGACGCGTGTCGTCGACCTCGTGCACTCCGTGGAGCCGTAGGCGATGGCGAGGGACGCAGCCCGCGACGACGTCCCCGCAGGTGCGCGCGTCGTCGTGATCGGTGGTGGCATGGCCGGCCTGATCGCGGCCCGGACGCTCCTCGAGCGGGGTCTGCAGGTGACACTGCTCGAACGCTCGGACCGCTTCGGCGGCACCGTCGACGGGCGCATGCTCGGAGGTTTCCAGCTCGACAGCGGCGCCGAGTCCTTCTCGACGAGGTCCGACACCGTCCCGGCCCTCGCTGCCGAGCTCGGCCTGGCCGACCGCATCGTCACCCCCGATGCCGGTCGGGCCTGGGTGCAGCTTCCGGGCAGGGAGCTCGCGGCTGCCGCACAGCCACTGCCGAACTCGGGAATCCTCGGTATCCCTGCCGACCCGTCCGATCCCGCCGTCGCCGCGGTTCTCGGACGGACGGGGACCCTCCGGGCCGGGCTGGACAAGGTGCTCCCGGTCGGATCGCTCGCCACCCGCAGGAACGTGAGCCTCGGGGAACTCGTCCGGACCAGGATGGGTGACGAGGTGCTCACCCGCCTCGTCGCGCCCGTCGCGGGCGGTGTCTTCTCAGCCGATCCGGAGGACCTCGACGTCGACTCCGTCGCGCCCCGGACTGCGGGGCGGCCCCTCGGCCGCCTCGGGTCGCTCGGAGCGGCAGCGGGCGCCCTGCGCAAGGCGGCGCCGGCCGGATCCGCTGTCGGCGGCCTCGCGGGAGGCATCGCGCAGCTCCGGGACGCCCTGGTGGGGAACCTCAGGGCGGACGGAGCCGACCTCCGGACGGGCGAGCACGTCTCGGGAGTCACGCGCGCCGCCTCGGGCTGGACCGTGACCACCGAGCACTCGTCGCTGACCCGCCGGATCCCCGCCGACGGCGTCCTCGTCGCCACCGAAGGGCGCGCCGCCGTCGACCTGTTCTCATCGGTCATCCCCGCGCTCGCGGGCGAGAGGCCCGACCCGGTGCCGGGCGTCGCCCTCGTGACCCTCGTCGTCGACGTGCCGGAACTCGATGCGCGCCCGCGTGGCACGGGCGTGCTGGTCGCGCGGGGCGTCGTGGGTGTGGCAGCGAAGGCACTGACCCACTCGACGGCCAAGTGGGCCTGGCTGCGGGATCAGGCCGGTCCCGGATCCCACGTCCTCCGCCTCTCCTTCGGGCGCGTCGGTGACACCCCGGCCGACGTCGGACTCGGTACGCCCGACGACGTCCTCTACACCCACGCGCTCCACGACGCATCGGCGCTGCTCGGCGTGCCCATCGACAGGACCGACGTGCTCGAGTGGGACGTCGTCCGGTGGGCCGGTGCACTGCCCCACGCCTCCGTGGGCCACCGGGAGCGCGTGTCACGCATCAGGGCTGCCGTCGCCGAGACGTCACCGTCCCTCGCGGTATCCGGGGGTTGGCTCGCAGGGACAGGCCTGGTCGCGGTGATCGACGACGGGCGGAAGCGAGCGCATGCCCTCGCGGACGCGCTCGACGCGGAGGCCGAGCGCGGCCGCACCGGCGCCCCGCTGTGACGTTCATCTCTTCTACCGCACGTAGAAGAAATCGATGGGGAACAGGCTCCGGCCAGGAGGCAAACTAGTACCATGACTGAGCCAACCGGTAGCAACGACGCCCACGCTCCACAGCCGACCGGAGAGGGCGCTGACGCCCCCGACGAGCTGTTCTACACCCTCTGGACCGTCTTCAAGCGCGGGGATGCGACGGCGGGCTCCGGAGCCGCCGCCCTCGAGGACGTGATCGCGTCCTTCACGAAGGACGACATCGTGCTCCGCGGCTTCTACGACGTCTCGGCCCTGCGGGCGGACGCCGATGTCCTGGTGTGGCTGCACGGCCCCCGGCCCGAGGACCTGCAGGCCGCCGTCCGGAAGCTCCGGCGCACGGAGACCTTCGCGGGGACCGGCATCGTCTGGTCGGCGATGGGCGTCCACCGCGACGCCGAGTTCTCGAAGTCCCACAGTCCCGCCTTCTCCCGCGGTGTAGCTCCCGCCGAGTGGGTGTGCGTGTACCCGTTCGTCCGCTCCTACGAGTGGTACATCCTGCCCAGCGACGAGCGCCGCGACATGCTGATCGACCACGGCATGAAGGGCCGCAAGTACCCCCAGGTGATCTCCAACACCGTGTCATCCTTCGCGCTGAACGACTACGAATGGATCCTGGCACTCGAGGCTCCCGACCTCGTGGACCTCGTGGACCTCATGAGGTACCTCCGGGAGACGGAAGCGCGCCGCCACGTCCGCGAGGAAGTGCCCTTCTACACGGGCCGGCGGATCAACCACGACGAGATTGCAGAGGTGCTCAAGTGACGACACAGGCATTCAACCCCCTCGACGGAGTCGACGACCACGGTCGCATGGCTCCGAAGGCGTACGACGCCGTCGTGCTCGCCTCCTTCGGCGGACCCGAGGGCCAGGACGACGTCATCCCCTTCCTGCGGAACGTGACGCGTGGCCGCGGGATCCCCGACGAGCGCCTGGAAGAGGTCTCGCACCACTACCGCGCCTTCGGCGGCGTCAGCCCCATCAACAGCCAGAACCGTGCGCTCCGCGCCGCGATGGAGGCCGAGCTCCGCCGTCGTGGCATCGATCTTCCGGTGTTCTGGGGCAACCGCAACTGGGAGCCCTTCATCTCCGACACCCTGCAGGAGGCCTACGACGCAGGCCACCGCAAGGTCCTCGCCGTCACCACCAGCGCCTACTCGTGCTACTCGAGCTGCCGGCAGTACCGGGAGGACCTCGGCATGGCCCTCGTGAAGACCGGCCTCGAGGGCCGCCTCGAGGTGGACAAGGTGCGGCAGTACTTCGACCACCCCGGTTTCGTGGAGCCTTTCGTCGAGGGAGTGACCGAGGGCCTCGCGAAGGTCCGGGCAGGGCTCGCCGAGCAGGGGACCCCCGAGGCTCCCGTGCACATCATGTTCTCCACCCACTCCATCCCGATGGGCGATGCCGAAGCCGCCGGTCCGCGGAACGGTGAAGGAGGACCGGCCTACGAGGAGGGCGCGTACGTGGCCCAGCACCTCGCGACGGCGCAGGCGGTCCTGGACCGCATCCCCGACGCCGCCGGTGTCGAGTGGTCGCTCGTCTACCAGTCCCGTTCCGGTGCCCCGCACATCCCATGGCTCGAGCCCGATATCAGCGATGCCCTGCGGGACCGGTACGAGGGAGGAACCCGCGGCGTCGTGATCGTCCCGCTGGGCTTCGTGTCCGACCACATGGAGGTCGCCTGGGACCTCGACACCGAGGCGATGGAGACCTGCGGCGAACTCGGCATCGTCGCCGACCGCGTCCCCACGCCGGGCACCCACCGGAAGTTCGTCGAGGGCCTGGTCGACCTCATCCTCGAGCGGACCATCGACAACAACATCGCCGAGCGGCCGTCGGCCACGGCGCTGGGCCCCTGGTACGACGTCTGCCGGCCGAACTGCTGCGCGAACCGCCGGGGGGAGAAGCCCACCATCGCGGCCGTCGATTCCACCGTGGGGACGCCGCTGCCCAACCCCGACGTCTGATGGGGACGGGTATCCGGGTCGGTACGCGGGGCAGCGCCCTCGCGATGACACAGACGACGACGGTCGCCGAACGCGTCTCGGACCTCGCGGACCTCCCGTTCGAGCTCGTACGGGTGAGGACGGAGGGGGATGTCTCCCGCGGTTCACTCTCGCAGATCGGTGGCACGGGGGTGTTCGTGGCCGCGCTGCGCGACGCCCTCGTGGAGGACCGGTGCGACGTGGCGGTGCATTCGCTCAAGGACCTCCCGACACTCCCGGCCCCGGGACTGACCGTGGCCGCCGTCCCCGAGCGCGAGGACGTTCGGGACGCCCTGTGCGCCCGCGACGGTCTGACGCTCGCGACGCTCCCGGACGGAGCACGGGTGGGAACGGGATCGCCGCGCCGCGCGGCGCAACTCCGGGCAGCCCGACCCGGGCTCGACGTCGTCGACATCCGCGGCAACGTCGACACCCGGCTGGGTCGGGTCGCAGGACTCGTCATCGGGGCGCCCGGCGACCTCGACGCCGTCGTCCTGGCGGCAGCGGGGGCTGCGCCGGCTGGGGCGCGAGGAAGCGATCACCGAGTACATCGACACCGACGTGATGCTGCCCGCGCCCGGGCAGGGCGCCCTCGCCGTCGAGTGCCGCGAAGCGGAGGCCACACCGCGCCTGCGTGAGGCGCTGGCCGCCTACGACCACCAGCCGACCCGGCTCGCGGTGACGGCGGAGCGCGCGGTCCTGCTGCAGCTGGAGGCCGGCTGCGCTGCCCCCATCGGGGCCCTCGCGCACCTGCGCGGGGACGAGCTGGCGCTGGAGGCCGTGGTCTGCAGCCTGGACGGTCGGTCCGTCCTCAGGCTGAGACGCTCGGCGCCGGCGACGGACGCCGTCGCAGCCGCCCGGCTCGGACTCGAGCTCGCGGAGGAACTGCTCGCCGCCGGGGCCGCCGACATCGCGCCGCTGAGCAGCTAGGCGCCCATGGCCAGCGGTCAGGCGCCCGAACCGGTGATCGTGCTCCGCCACCCCGAGAGAACCGTGCGCATCGCCGAGGCGCTCGCGGACCTCGGCTTCCCGGTCTTCTCCCTGCCGCTCACGGACACCGAGCTGCCCTCGGATGCCGGCGTCGTCGCGGCGGAACTGGCGGCGCTCGGCAGGGGAGCCCACCGATGGCTGCTGGTGACGAGCGGAACGACGATCGAGGCTCTGGGGATGATCGCCCGCGCCCGGGGCACGACCCTCGCCGCGGCCGTCCGGGAGGGCGATGCGAAGGTAGGGGCCGTCGGCCCGGGGACCGCGGGCCTGCTCCGGGACGCCGGTATCGCGGTCGAGCTGGTGCCGCGGCAGGCGTCGTCGTCCGGCCTGCTGCGCGAGTTCCCGACCGGTACGGGATCCATCCTGCTCCCGCAGGCCGATCTCGCGCCGGACGACCTGCGCGGCGGACTCGAGGGGCTGGGCTGGACGGTCCGACGCGTGGAGGCGTACCGGACCGTCGCCTACCCTGCGGCTCCGAACCGGCGGTGCCCGGCGTGGCGGAGAACGGCAACCGGCCGCCGGTGATCACTGCCGCCGACGTCGCCCGCCTCGCGACGGACGGTGTCCAGCCTGCCGTCGTCTTCACCGCTCCCAGCGGCGTGCGGGCCTTTCGTGAAAGGCTTGGCGACGGACCGCACGCCTTCGTCCCCGTCGCCATCGGACGGACGACGGCGGAGGCCCTCCGCACGCTGGGGTGGGCACCCGCGGCCACAGCGGCCGATCCGACGCCCCGGGCCATCGCCTCGGCCGTGCAGGAAGCGTTCTCGCGCGGCGGGTCAGCCGGCCGTGCACCCGTACCACCGAATGGAGACCAGTCATGAGTTTTCCCCAGCACCGGCCGCGGAGGCTACGCTCGACACCCGCCATGCGGCGCATGGTGGCCGAGTACCGGGTGCATCCCTCCGAGCTGATCCTGCCGGCCTTCATCCGCGAAGGGCTCAGCGAGCCCTCGCCCATCGTGTCCATGCCCGGCGTCGTGCAGCACACCACGGACTCGCTCCGGCGGGCCGCTGCGGAAGCGGCGGAGCGGGGAGTGGGTGGCATCATGCTGTTCGGCATCCCCGAGCACCGCGACGCGACGGCAGTGCGGGCATCGACCCCGAGGGCGTGCTCAACCGGGCGATCTCCGACGTCCGCTCCGAGGTCGGAGACGCGCTCGTGGTGATGAGCGACGTGTGCCTCGACGAATTCACGGACCACGGGCACTGTGGTGTGCTCGACGCGAGCGGGGGCGTGGACAACGACGCCACGCTCGCGCTCTATGCCCGGATGGCCGTGGAGCAGGCGCGAGCCGGAGCACATGTCCTGGGCCCGTCCGGGATGATGGACGGCCAGGTCGCCGTCATCCGCCAGGCGCTGGACGAGGCCGGATACCAGGACACCGTGGTGCTCGCCTATGCGGCGAAGTACGCGTCGCCTTCTACGGTCCGTTCCGTGAGGCCGTCGACTCCCAGCTCGTCGGCGATCGCCGCACCTACCAGATGGATGCCGCCAACCGGCGCGAGGCGATCCTCGAGGTCGAACTCGACATCGAGGAGGGCGCCGACATGGTGATGGTCAAGCCGGCGATGAGCTACCTCGACGTCCTCGCCGACGTCGCCGCGATGTCTCCCGTGCCCGTCGCCGCCTACCAGATCTCGGGGGAGTACGCGATGATCGAGGCGGCAGCCGCGAACGGCTGGATCGACCGCCGCCGTGCCATCGAGGAGTCGGTCCTCGGGATCAAGCGCGCCGGTGCGCAGATGATCCTCACCTACTGGGCGTCCGAGCTCGCTCTCTGGCTCGACGAGCCCGGCCGCTGACGCACGCACCCGACCGACCGACCGACAGCACCTGACGATCCCCTGACCGCCGAGAAGACACCGAAGGAAACCGCAGCGATGACGACCGAACCGACACACCCGTCGACCACCTCTGAGGACCTGTACGAACGCGCACGGGCCCTCATGCCCGGCGGTGTGAACTCGCCGGTCCGCGCCTTCGGCTCGGTGGGCGGCACCCCCCGCTTCCTCGTCGACGCCCACGGCGCGTACGTGACCGACGCGGACGGCAAGGAATACGTGGACCTCGTGTGCTCCTGGGGACCGGCCCTGCTCGGCCACTCCCACCCCGATGTGATCGCGGCCGTCCACCGCGCGGTCGACCACGGCCTCACCTTCGGTGCCTCCACCCCGGCCGAGGCCGACCTCGCCCAGCTCGTCAAGGACCGCGTCCCCGCCGTCGAGCTGCTGCGCATGGTGTCCACGGGCACCGAGGCGACGATGACGGCCGTCCGGCTCGCACGCGGGTTCACCTCCCGCAACCTGATCGTCAAGTTCGCCGGGTGCTATCACGGACACGTGGACAGCCTGCTCGCGTCCGCCGGGTCCGGGGTCGCCACCCTTGCCCTGCCCGGGTCCGCCGGGGTCACGGAGGCCACGACCGCGGAGACGCTCGTGCTGCCGTACAACGACGTCGAGGCGGTGGAGGAGGCCTTCCGGGCGCACGGGGAGCACATCGCCGCCGTCATCACCGAGGCCGCCCCGGCGAACATGGGAGTCGTGACGCCGGCTCCCGGCTTCAACGCCTTCCTGAGCCGCATCACCGCTGAGAACGGCGCCCTGTTCATCGTCGACGAGGTCATGACGGGGTTCCGGACGCATGCCGGCGGCTACTGGAAGCTGACCGGTGGAGCGGAGGACGCCGAGCACCCGTGGACACCGGACCTGCTGACCTTCGGCAAGGTCATCGGCGGCGGCATCCCCGCTGCAGCCCTCGGTGGCCGCGCGGACGTCATGAACTACCTCGCGCCGATCGGGCCCGTCTACCAGGCCGGAACGCTGTCGGGAAATCCGATCGCCATGGCCGCCGGAGTCGCGACGCTGACGGCAGCGACGGACGAGGTCTACCGCCACGTCGACGCACGCTCGCTCGAAGTGAGCGGGGCGCTCTCCTCGGAGCTCTCGAAGGCAGGTGTGGACCACTCGATCCAACGAGCCGGGAACCTGTTCAGCGTCGCCTTCGGGACCGCGGAGCGCGGAGTGTGGAACTACGCCGATGCCCAGGCGCAGGAGGCCTTCCGGTACGGCCCGTTCTTCCACTCCATGCTGGACTCCGGCGTGTACCTGCCACCGTCCGTGTACGAGGCCTGGTTCCTGTCGGCGGCCCACGACGATGCCGCCATGGAGCGTGTGCATGCAGCACTGCCCGCAGCGGCGCGGGCTGCTGCGGCCGCGGTCCCCACGGACTGACCCGGCCGGGCCACTCCTCGCGGCAGCCGGTCAGGCGACGGCCAACACCTGCACCGGGTGCGATGCCGGCCCGTCGGTGTCGTCCTGGCCGGCGTCCCCTGTCGGCGCCGTCGCGGGTCCGTGCGCTTCGGACTCGATGACGGGCCACGCCCGTTCGATCACGGCAGCAGGGTCCGTCCGCCGGAGGTATTCCTCGAAGCCCGCTGCCTGCCGGTCGGCCCACACCACCAGTGAGGCGTGCAGCTCCTCGGCCGGCCGCCGGAGGAAGGCGTTCCGCTCGGCGAGGACCTGCCCCACCTTCAGGGTCGCGAGGACGTCTGCTGCAGAGGTGTGCGCGTTCTCGAAGTGGATGCCGTAGTGCTCACAGACTGCGGTCAGGGTGCGCTTGCCCCGCCGGTAGCGGTCCGCCTGCTTGTCCATGATGAACGGATCGACCACCAGCGAGGGCACCGGCGTGCGCACCGAATGCCGCAGGCCTTCCCGCGCGAGCACCGTGAAGTCGTACCGGGCGTTGTAGGCGAGCACAGGGGTGCCGGCGCCGAAGAACCGCGTCAGCACCGAGGCGATGCCCCGGACGACGTCCGCGGCATCGAGACCGTGGGCCCGGGCGTGCGCCGTCGTGACGCCGTGGATGGCTGCTGCCTCGTCGGGGATGGCCACACCCGGATCCGCCAGCCACTCGTGATGCTCGAGTACGGCGCCGTTCCCGTCGACCAGCATGATCGTGGCCGTGACGATGCGAGCGGAGAGGGGATCACGCCCCGTCGTCTCGAGGTCGAAAGCGGCCCGGGGACCTTCGTGCCAGCTCGTCATGCCATCAAGCTACTGGGCGGGTCCGACCAATTGGCGGAGCCGCTCCGACACGGCGCGCGCAGCTAGGGTTGGGCACATGCACCGACGAGCCACGCAGGGGCGGGCCCCGCAGCAGGGAGTCGTCGGACCCGCCGGGGCGCTCCCTGGTCCCGACCGCTACGCGCTCGCCGTCCTCGCCGTCGTCGAGCTGATCCCCGCGGGGCGGGTGCTCACCTACGGTGACGTCGCCGAGCTCCTCGAGGGCGGCGGTCCCCGCCAGGTCGGCAGGGTGCTCTCGCACAGCACGCGGGAGGTGCCGTGGTGGCGCGTCCTGCGTGCAGGCGGCCACCCGCCGCGCGGGCTGGGCCTGCGCGCACGCCTCCACTACGACGAGGAGGGAACGGTGCTGTCCGTGCCACCAGGGGCCGCCGCTCCGGACGACTATCGCGTCGATCTGTCCGCCTCCCGGTGGTGGCCCGCGGACTCGGACCTGCCGGTGATCGCCGCACTTCGTGAGGGCCTTCGCCCTCCGGCGCAGTAGCCCCGCGCCACCGTTGCGGATCCTTCGATTGTCCGTGCTGTGTGATGGTGTTGTCGTATGAGCAGCGCCGTCCACGAACTCCCTCCCGCATCCTCCGACGTCGGTCACCCCACCCGTGCGACGCCTGGCGCCGCAGGGTACGACGCCGTGCTCGCACGGCTGGAGGGCGTGGCCGGTCAGGTGCTCGTGCTGGGTGCTCCGGGCAGCGGGAAGTCGTCGCTGCTGACGGATCTCGCGGTCCGCCGCATCACCGCGGGAACGGTCGGGCCCGAAGGGCTCCTCCTCCTCGGTCCGACCCGCGCCGCCGCGACCCGGCTCCGTGACGACGTGACCGCGAAGCTGGACCGCAGCATGAGCGCGGCTCCAGCCCGGACCTGGGCCTCCTACGCCTTCGACCTGATCCGCCGGGCGAAGGCCGAGGGACGGACCCCCACGATCCCCCGTGCGCCGCGTCTGCTGTCAGGTGCCGAGCAGGACCTCATCATCCGGGAGCTCCTCGCCGGGCACGGGAGGGAGGGAGCGCCCGAACTCGACTGGCCGCCGAGCCTGGCCCTGGCGCTTACGACCCGCGGATTCCGCCAGGAGATCCGCGACCTGTTCGACCGCGTGAGCGAGTACGGCGTACAGGCCGACGAGCTCGCCGCCTGGGGCGCCCGGTTCGACCGCCCGGACTGGGTCGCGGCCGGAGCCCTCTACGGTGAATACCGTGACGTCCTGGACCTCAGGATGCCGGAGGCGTTCGACCCCGCAGGAATCCTCACGGCCGCGCGCGAGATCCTGGAGAACGACCGCGACTTCCTCGACAGGGAACGGCAACGGTTGCAGCTGATCCTCGTCGACGACTACCAGGAGGCCAATCCCGCGATCCATGCACTGCTCGGCCTCATCGGTGCGGGCAACGACGTCGTCGTGACGTCCTGCCCGGACACGGTGGCCCAGGGCTTCCGTGGTGCGCGCCCCGAGCTCACGGGACGTCTCTCGACGCTCTTCCGCCGCAGCGCACTGACGACCGTCACCCTGCCCGCCTCGCTGACCCTGCAGGTCCCCTGATGGATGCCTGGACCAACGTCGCGTCCCGCATCGCGACCACCGGGGTCAGTACCGCCTACCGTTCGGGCCCCGGTGGGCCGGACGCCGGTCGAAACGCCGACGCGGGGGACAGGAATCAGGTGCCCACGGGGGGACCCGGCGGCGGTCCGGTCAGTGCGGCCGCCCGCCGTGCCGGCATCTCCGCGCATGTGCTGGACAGTCCGTTCCACGAGCAGCGGTTCATCACGCAACGGGTGCTGGAGGCGCACCTGTTCGCCGAGCGCAGTCTCGACGACATCGCGGTGATCGTCCGCAACGGCGCGCAGGTCTCGGCCGTGCAGCGGTTCCTGTCCGCACAGGGCATCGCCGTCAACGTACCGGCCGCTGAGACAGCCATCCGCGAGGAGGCTGCCGTCCGGCCCCTGCTCGATCTGTACGCCGTGGTCGTCGGACGGGCGGACCTCGACACGGAGCTGTGCATCTCCCTGCTCACGTCCAGGATCGGAGGCGCGGGCAGCCTCGACCTCCGGCGCCTGCGTCAGGTACTCCGCCGGACCGAGCTGCAGCAGGGCGGTGGCCGCACGAGTGACGAGCTCCTCACCGCGCTGTTCGCCTCGCCCGAGGACATGGCAGCCCTCGCCGGCGAAGGGGCTCCGGTCCGCCGGCTGCACCGGATGCTCGATGCCGGCAGGGCTGCCGCCGCGGAGCCGGGGAGTGATCCCGAGTCGGTGCTGTGGGCACTCTGGTCCGCTTCCGGTCTCGCCCAGCAATGGTCGGCAGCGGCCCTGGCCGAAGGTCCCTCGTCCGCCCGGGCGGACCGGGACCTGGACGCCATGATGGCCCTGTTCCACACGGCCGAGCGATTCGTCGAACAGATGCCGGGAGCCGATCCGGAACTGTTCCTGGAGTACATCCTCAGCCAGGACATCCCCATGGACACCCTCGCGCAACGCACGAGCCGACAGGCATCGGTGTCGGTGCTGACACCGGCGAGTGCGGCCGGGCGTCACTGGCCCCTCGTGATCGTCGCGGGGGTCCAGGACGGTGTGTGGCCGAACCTGCGGCTGAGGGGCGAGCTGCTCGGCTCCGGCGAGTTGCGCGCACTGCTCGACCACGGAGAGGCGTTCCGGACCACGCGGGACCCCGTATCGCTGCTCCAGGACATCCGTTTCGACGAGTTGAGAACCTTCTCGCTGGCGGTCTCGCGCGCCACGGAGGAGCTGGTGTGTTGCGCGGTCTCCTCGCAGGACGAGCAGCCCTCGCAGTTCCTGGATGTGCTGGACCCCCTGCCCGCGGGCGTGACCGAGCGGCCGCGGACCGAGGTACTGCGTCCGGTGACGCTGCGTGCGCTGGTCGCGGAGCTGCGGAAGTTCGCCCAGGATCCCCAGGCGAGCTCCGGTCTGACCCGCGAGGCGGTGCGACACCTCAGCCGCATGGCGGTCCTGGACCCGCCGGTGCCCGGTGCCCACCCGGACCAGTGGTGGGGCATCCTGGGCCTCAGCAGCGAGGATCCGGTGGTGCCGGCGGACCAGCCCATCCCGGTGTCGCCCTCCAAGGTCGAAGCGGTGCTCACCTCTCCGCTGAGCTGGTTCGTATCAGCGGCAGGAGGTGAGCGCACCACCGACTTCGCGCGTTCTCTCGGCACCCTGGTGCACCAGATCGCCCAGGACCTGCCCGAGGCGACCGGGAACGAGTACGTCCGGGAGCTCGAACGACGCTGGCCCCAGCTGGGAATCAAGGACACCTGGGAGGGGCAGGCGGACTTCAGGCGCGCCGAGTCGATGGTGCGCAAGCTGGCCGCCTACGTGCTGACGATGCGGCAGGACGGGAGGACCCTCGCGGCCACGGAAGTGGACTTCTCTGCGGACCTCGACGTCCGGATCCACGCAGCCGAGCGCATCGCTCGGCTGCGTGGGCAGATCGACCGGCTCGAACTCGACCCCGACGGACGGTTCGTGGTGGTGGACCTCAAGACGGGTAAGAGCGCTCCGTCGAAGGCGGAGATCGCGCACCACCCGCAACTCGCGGCCTACCAGACAGCGATCGCCAGCGGTGCCCTGCTGGGCGGTGACCTGTCCCCGGACCCGACCGACGGGTCAGGACAGGGAACCGGGCCGGCGGATTCCCTCGAGGATGGCGACCGGCAGGAAGCCCGGATCCCCGGCGGAGCTGCCCTCGTCCAACTCGGTACCACGTCGAAAGGCCTGTCGGTGCAGGAGCAGCCGCCCGTCGGGCTGGAGGAGACGTGGGCGCGCACGATGATCGAGGATGCGGCGGCACTCATGGCGGCAGCGACCTTCGAGACGATCCACGACCCCCGTCGATCGGGCTTCGGTGGCAGCGGATGCCGGCTACCCGAGATCTGCCCACTGTGCGAGGAAGGCAAGCAGGTGACGCAATGACATCCGAAGCCCTCCCCAAGCCGTCCTACTCCGCACGGCAGCTCGCGGAACTGCTGCACACCGACCCGGACGCACCCGTGCAGTACCCGACCGAGGACCAGGCGCGCGTCATCGAAGCGCCCCTGGAACCCCTCCTCGTGATCGCAGGAGCCGGTTCCGGAAAGACGAAGACGATGGCGGACAGGGTCGTCTGGCTCGTCGCGAACGGACTGGTGCGTCCCGAACAGATCCTCGGTGTCACCTTCACCCGCAAAGCGGCGGGGGAGCTCGCATCGCGGGTCAGGCAACGGCTGGCCCTGCTGTACGCGGCGCTGGCCGAGGACAGAGCAGGGAGGACGGCCGCGCCGGACCCGGACCGGCTCGATCCGACGATCTCCACCTACCACTCCTTCGCCAACGGGATCGTGCAGGACTACGGACTCCGGATCGGCGTGGAGCGCGACTCCGTGATGCTCGGTACTGCACAGGCATGGCAACTGGCCCATTCCGTCGTCGAGGCATACGACGGCGAGTGGGACCACCTGTCCGCGGCGAAGAGCACGCTCGTCAAGGCCGTGCTCGACATGGCGGGGGAGTGTGCCGAGCACCTCGTCACCCCCGCGACCGTGCGGGACGAGCTCCGCCGACACGTCGAGTACGTCGTCGCGCAGCCCTATACGGCCCGAGCCGGGAGGCCGGCGACGCAGAAGGTGCACCAGCTGCTCGACAAGCTGCGTACCCGCATCACCGTCACCGAGCTCGTGGAACGGTACGCGGCGGCCAAGCTCGCCCGCCGCCAGCTGGACTTCGGGGACCTCGTCTCGCTGGCGGCGCGCATCGCCCGGGACATCCCCGAAGCAGGAGAGCTGGAGCGCCGGAAGTACAGGGTGGTGCTGCTCGACGAATTCCAGGACACCTCCCACGCCCAGATGGTCCTGTTCTCCCGGCTGTTCGCCGACGGACGCTCCGTCACGGCGGTCGGCGACCCGCACCAGTCGATCTACGGCTTCAGGGGTGCCTCCGCAGGGCAGCTCGGCACCTTCCGTACCGCGTTCCCGAGGTTCACGACCGGGGGGCGCTCCCCATCGGAGGTGGCTCACCTGTCGGTGGCCTGGCGGAACTCGACGGCGATCCTCGAGGCGGCGAACACGGTCTCGGCCCTCCTCAACGTGCCTGCCCCGTGGCTCCGCAACACCGCCGTCCAGCAGGTACCGGGTCTGGTGGCGCGTCCGGGTGCGCCCCTGGGCGAGGTCCTGCTGGGGCGTTTCGTCACGGATGCTCCCGTCGGCACGGCAGCTTCCGGCGGAGGGGCCGTTCCGGCCGACGCCTCCGGGCTGAGCGAGGCGGAAGCTGTCACCCGGGAAGTGCTGCGTCAGCGCCGGCGCAGTTTCGAGCGGGACACCGACGGACTCCCGCTCCGGCCTACGATGGCCGTCCTCTGCCGCGGACGGAAGCAGTTCGACCCCATCAGGCGCGAGCTCGAACGAGCGGGCATTCCCGTGCAGGTGGTCGGTCTCGGCGGGTTGCTGCGGACTCCCGAGATCGTCGACCTGCTGGCCACCCTGCGGGTACTCGGCGATCCCGACCGCTCGGACTCCATGCTGCGGCTCCTGGCCGGAGCGAGGTGGCGCCTGGGGACGGCCGACCTGATGGCGCTCGGCGATTGGTCGCGGCAGCTCGCACGGACGCGCGAGGCGACGGTCCGACGAGGCCGCGGACCGCGGGACGAGCTCGACGGCGACCAGAGCAGGGACGCCGTGGTGGCTCCCGACCTCGCCGAGGCCGGAAGCCTGGTAGAGGCCGTGGACTACCTGCCGCCGCCGGGCTGGGTGTCCTCGGCGGGCCGCTCCCTCGGTGAGGAAGCCCGCAGGCGCCTCGACGCGCTGAGGCGGGAGTTGCGGGCACTGCGGGGCTTCGTCGGCGACGACCTCGGCACGATGATCGGCGAGGTCGAACGGACCATGCTCCTGGACATCGAGGTGGCAGCGAAGCCGGGCGTGAGCATCCACGAGGCACGTCGCAACCTCGATGCCTTCACGGATGCCGTGGCCGGGTTCGTCTCCAGCGCTGAGCGGGTCGACCTGCCGACCTTCCTCGCCTGGCTCGAAGCCGCCGACCAGGAGGAGGACGGCCTGCCCGTGACCCAGCTCGAAGCGAGCCGGGACGCTGTGCAACTGCTGACCGTGCACGCTTCGAAGGGCCTCGAGTGGGACGTCGTGTTCGTCCCCGGACTCAATGAGGGCTCCTTTCCCAGCGGCAAGGACTCACGGTGGAGCAGCGGGGATGCGTCGATCCCGTGGACCCTGCGCGGGGACGCACCGGAACTGCCACAGTGGGACTGGGAGCAGCAGGACCAGAAGGAGTGGCTGGCCAGTGAGAAGGTGTTCACGGACGAGGCACGGGCCCACACGGAGCGGGAGGAACGCCGACTGGCCTATGTCGCGTTCACCCGCGCCAAGCACACTCTCGTCTGCACGTCGTCGGCCTGGGGCGGAGGACGGTCGAAACCGTCCGGGCCCTCGCCGTATCTCTCGGATCTGCTGACGCTCGCGGAGGCGGGCACCGGAGGCTTCAGCAGCCCGCACTGGATCGATCCGGAAGGGGTGGGTGACACCAACCCGGCGAATGCGAGTCCGGAGCGGGCTGTCTGGCCCTTCGATCCGCTCGGCCTCCGTCGTCCCGCGATGGAGGAGGCGGCGCGGGCCGTGCTCGACCAGGCGGCCGCACCGGCCCTCGAGATCGACGTCGACGGTGGGCGATGGGGCAGGGAGGTCCGGCTCGCACTGGCCCGTCAGGCCCGCGAACGCCGGCGGGTGCCCCTCGTCCTTCCGGCGCACATCTCCGCCTCGACGCTGGTCGAACTGCGGGAGGACGCCGCCGCCGTCATGCAGCAGCTGCGTCGGCCGATCCCTCGCCGACCGGGAACGGCAGCGCGCAAGGGAACCGCCTTCCATGCCTGGATCGAGGAGTTCTACGGGTCGGGCGGGATGCTCGACCTCGGTGAGTACCCCGGCGGTGCCGACGCCCATGTCGACGAGACACTCGGCCTGCGTGAGATGGCGGAGATCTTCGAGCAGTCCGAGTGGGCGCTGCGCGAACCGGCAGCCATCGAGGTGCCCATCGAGACGAGGATCGGCGGCACCGTGGTCCGCGGTCGCATCGACGCCGTCTTCAGGGACGCGGACGGTGGCTGGGACCTGATCGACTGGAAGACGGGTCGGCCTCCGGCGCCTGATCGTCGGGCGGCGAAGGCCGTGCAGCTGGCCGTCTACCGTCTCGCGTGGTCGCGGTTGAAGGACGTGCCGCTCGACACGGTACGGGCCGCTTTCTTCTACGTGGGCGACAACCTGGTGGTCCGCCCGCACGACCTCGCCGGTACCGCGGAGCTCGAACGGATCATCGCCGGGGCGGATCCCGACGCGTCGCTCCGACAGCTGCCCTAGCAGTCGCCGTTCGGCACCGGTGATCCCGGACGGTGGCGGTGCCGTCATCGAGGGGAGGAGCGGTGTCCGGGTCGTCCGGGATCACCGGTGCCGGCGGTTCCGCGCCCGGGGGGAGGGTCAGCGCCCGAAGGAGACGATGGGCAGGGCGGAGGTCGCCACGTCGTCCGGCGAACCCGCGGCCGCTTCGGTCCTCAGCAGCGTGACCTTCGACGACGACCGCTGCCGTCCGGCGGTCAGACGGATGTAGGCGGGGGAAGGCCCCGAGATCGCCGCTGGGCCCTCCGCAGCATCGTGGTCGTGCCCGGCGACGCCGGACCTGTCGTTCCTGCGGACGGGGGTCGCGCCGTCCGATGGCTCCCGCTGGTCCGTGCCATTTGGAAGGTGCCGGGTCCGCTCGGCGGACCAACCGGAACCGATGGCATGACTGCCGGTGCGACGGTCCGTGTCCGGCGTGCCTCCGGCGGGACCGCCACGATGATCGCCTTCGGTATCGACAGCGAGGTCACGGGGGACACCGCCGTCCCCCTCCTCGAACTGCTGCCCCGTAGCCGTCGGGTTCGTGTCCTGCCCGGCGTCGTCGTCGTAGGTGTCCTCCGAGGTGTGGTGACCAGGGACATCATCGGGGGAATCGTCGTCCGCGGGATCCACACCCAGCTCGTCGCCCCATTCACGGCGCTCCTCATCGGCCTGCCGCGCCCGTTCCGCGGCTTCGTGCTGCTCACGCTCGATCGTCTCGACATCCGCCGCGAGCGTGGCGAGCATGTCCTCCGCCTCCGAGATCATCGCAGGATCCTCGAGGGCGACCCCGCGCACCAGCCACTGCGCCAGCGCGAACTCGGCCGCGAGTGCGGCACGACGGGACAGGTGGGGGTCGACGGCGGTCGCCCGGGCCGTTGCGTAGGAGGCGTAGACGGCCTCGACGAAGGAGGTGTCCTCCGCTGCGGCGAGCCAGGCGAAATCCTCCGCCGGGTCCCCGATGCTCAGGTCGGTCCAGCCGGTCACGGCGGAGACCCTGTCGGCCGCGATGAGGAGATGGTCCTCGTGGAGGTCGCCGTGGACGACGGTCGGACCGAAACGCCACAGGGTCACGTCCTCGAGCGCTCGCTCCCAGCGGCGGAGGAGGATCGGCGGGATCCTCCCGGTGGTCGCAGCCTGGTCGAGCTCGTTCAGTTTGCGCTGGCGGTACTCGTTCGCCTCGTAGCTGGGCAGGTCGGCGCGCTGCACCATGTCCTTGGGCAGTTCGTGGATCGCGGCGATCACGCGGCCCAGTTCCTGTGCCATCGAGCGGCCTCCGGAAGCCAGCGTACCGAGGGCGCGCGTGGTTCCGGCCAGGTGGGAGTAGACGAAGGTGCTGAGCTCTCCCTGGCGGACGCTGCCGGCCATGTGGGGGATCAGGAAAGGCAGTTCCGCCTTCACGGCGGGCGTGAAGGCGCGCAGGGCCTGGAGCTCCGTCTCGAGCCGCATGCTCGCCTCGGCATGTTTCGGGGAGCGCACCCGCCACTGCTTCCCGGCGTCGTCGACCAGCAGGGCGGAGTCGAAGTCGGCGGCATCGTCCGGAGCGCCGGCGACTCCCGTCGGAGCCAGGCCAGGTACTGCGGCGCTGGCGATGGCGGCAAGTTCCATGGGTGTCCGTTTCACAAGCTCCACCGTAGGGCGTTCCTGTTCAGCCCGCTCCGTTCCGGTGCGGCGAGTCGCCAGATGCACGGCGGGTTCACAGGCTGCACTCATCCTCCACCGGACGTCCGCTGAATGTGTTTTGGGAGAGCGAGAACGTACCGTAGAAGGATGACCGAACCACTCCGTACCCTCGTGCTGCCTCCCCTCGGATCGCTGCCGCTGTCGCGTGCGGATTCCGACCGCGACGGAGACGCGAGGACCGGCGAGGACTTCATGGAGACGCTGTGGGGAGATGAGGACACCCGGGTGCTGCCACTGGCCGGCGGAAAGGCTCCGGTGGACGGAACGGCGCTCCGGCTGGTGACCCCGGCGGGCATCGAGCGCCCCGAGTTGCTCGTCTACCTCGGTCGCGTGAACGAGGGTTCAACCGACGCCGGTCACCGCGTCGTCCTGGCAGTCCTCCCGCAGGCGGATCCGGCCGTGGCGCCCGCTGAGCAGTGGCTGGGCCTGAGGGACATCGCGGCTTCCCTGGACTCGCGCGACGCCGGGTTGTTCGTCGAGGGCGCGGCCATCGCCAACTGGCACGCGACGCACACCCACTGTCCCCGGTGCGGCACCGCGACCACGGTGCGCGACGCGGGGTGGGTCCGGCAGTGCCCCCGTGACCAGTCCCAGCACTATCCCCGCACCGACGCCGCGATCATCGTGTCCGTGATCGACGACGACGACCGCCTCCTGCTCGGTTCGGCGGTGGCCTGGCCCGAGGACCGCTTCTCGACACTCGCCGGGTTCGTCGAGCCGGGAGAATCCCTCGAGGCCGCCGTCGTGCGCGAGGTCGGGGAGGAATCGGGCATCGAGGTGGACTCCCCCCGATACCTCGGATCGCAACCCTGGCCCTTCCCCGCGTCGCTGATGCTGGGGTTCACCGCGCGTGCGGCAACCACGGACGCGGTACCCGACCGCGAGGAGATGCGTCCCTGCGCTGGTTCACCCGCGAGCAGCTCTTCACCGAGGTGCGCGACGGGACGATCGCCGTCGCCGGTGGGGTGTCCATCGCCCGAGCGCTCATCGAGCGCTGGTACGGAGGTCCCCTGGACGAGGAGCCGTCGGAGGCGCGTCCCTAGTGTCCGGACTACTGCTCGAGGAGAGCATCCTCGAGGGGCTCGACGACGAACAGCGGACCGTGGCGAGCACGCTCGCCGGGCCCCTGTGCGTGCTCGCGGGCGCGGGCACGGGCAAGACCCGGGCCATCACGCACCGCATCGCCTACGGCGTCCATACCGGGGTCTACAAACCGCAGCAGGTGCTTGCGGTGACGTTCACGGCCCGCGCCGCCGCCGAGATGCGCACGCGCCTCCGGGACCTCGGAGCGGGCGGGGTGCAGGCGCGGACCTTCCATGCCGCGGCCCTGCGGCAGTTGCAGTACTTCTGGCCGCAGGCCGTCGGCGGGCCCCTGCCGGCGCTGGTCGACCACAAGGCGCAGCTGATCGCGGAGTCGGCGCGGCGTCTGCGTCTGTCGACGGACCGCGCGGCCATCCGGGATGTCGCTGCCGAGATCGAGTGGGCAAAGGTCTCGATGCTGACACCCGATGCGTACGCGGCGGCGGCTGCCGGACGGGCGGAGCCGGCGGGGATGGACCTCATCACGGTGTCCCGCATCTTCTCGGCCTACGAGGACCTGAAGATCGACCGCAATCTGATCGACTTCGAGGACGTCCTGCTGACGACGGTCGCCATCTCGAGGAGGACGAGAAGGTCGCGGCGACGGTCCGTGCCCAGTACCGCCACTTCGTGGTGGACGAGTACCAGGACGTCTCGCCGCTCCAGCAACGGCTCCTCGACCTGTGGCTCGGCGAGCGGAGGGAGCTCTGCGTGGTCGGTGATGCCAGCCAGACGATCTACTCGTTCACCGGAGCCACCTCGCGTCACCTGCTCGACTTCACCAAGCGGTACGAGGGTGCGCAGGTGGTGAAGCTGGTCCGCGACTACCGGTCCACGCCCCAGGTGGTCCGGGCCGCCAACACGCTGCTCGCGGCGAGGGGCAGCGAGGCCGACAGCCGGGCGGCGGGCACCACCTGGTCGGCACCGCTGGAACTGATCGCCCAGCGTCCCGCAGGTCCCGAGCCCGTCTTCACCGAGTGCAGCGACGACGAGGCGGAGGCGGCGGAGTGCGCGCGCCGCACCGGGGTCCTGCTGGACCAGGGAGTGAAGGCGAGCGAGATCGCCATCCTCTACCGCACGAACGGCCAGTCGGAAGCCTACGAGCAGGCGCTGGCGAGCGCGGGCATCGGCTACCAGTTGCGCGGAGGTGAACGGTTCTTCCAGCGTCGGGAGGTTCGCGACGCCCTGCTGCAGCTCCGTGCCGCGGCGAGGACGCAGGGAGACGAGGACGTGCCGCAGCAGGTACGCGACGTCCTGGCATCCCTGGGCTACACCGCTGTCGCACCGCAGAATTCCGGTGCGGTCCGTGAGAAATGGGAGTCGCTCGCCGCGCTCGTCGGGCTGGCGGACGAGCTCAATCGGGTGCGGGGGGCAGATGCCTTCACGCTGCAGCTCTTCGTCGCGGAACTCGAGGAGCGGGCTGCCTCACAGCACGCGCCGACGGTGCAGGGTGTCACCCTCGCGTCGTTGCACTCGGCGAAAGGACTCGAGTGGGACGCGGTGTTCCTCGTGGGACTGAGTGAAGGGCTCATGCCCATCTCCTTCGCCGACACGCAGGAGGCGGTCGACGAGGAGCGCCGACTCCTCTATGTCGGCATCACCCGCGCCCGCATCCACCTGGCCATGTCCTGGTCCACCTCGCGCTCACCGGGCGGGCGGGCGAGCCGTAAGCCGTCGCGCTTCCTGGACGCCCTGCGTCCGGCGACGGCCGGTCAGGCCTCGTTCCGTCAGCCTCGACCGAAGGCGGCGCGGAAATCCGCCGGACCCGTGGTGTGCCGGATCTGCAAGCGGCCGCTGCTCACCGGCTCGGAGCGGAAGATCGGCCGTTGCACCGATTGCCCGGTGAGCTATCAGGAGGAGACCTTCGAGGCGCTCCGCGCGTGGCGGCTCGGCGAGGCTCGCGAGAAGGACGTTCCTGCGTTCGTGGTCTTCACCGACGCCACCCTCGTCGCGATCGCAGAGGCTCGGCCGCAAACCCTCGAGGAGCTCGGTGAGCTTGCCGGCATCGGTTCCGCCAAGCTGGAGCGGTACGGCGCTGCGGTCCTCGAGATCATCAGTGACACGTCCTGAGCCGGAGCGGTCAGCGCCGCCGGCTCGGCTGCCGGTCGAGGTGCGGCGATCGGCTCGGCGCAAACGGACCGTGAGCGCCGACATCCGGGACGGTGTCATCCGCGTCTCCATCCCGGCGCACTTCTCCGCCGGGCAGGAGCGACACTGGGTGGAGCGGATGGTGGAGCGCATGTCCGCCAAGCACCTCGCGCAGCCCCTGCTCGACGACGACTCCACATCGGTGCTGGTGCAGCGGGCGCAGGTGCTGTCGCGCCGGTACCTCGGGGGCAGGGGACTGCCGGCCACCATCCGCTGGGTGACGAACCAGAACTCACGCTGGGCATCGGCCACTCCGGCGCAACGGTCCATCCGGCTGTCCCACAAGCTCCAGGGCATGCCCGACTGGGTCGTCGACTACGTGATCCTGCATGAGATGGCCCACCTGATAGAGCCCTCGCACAATGCGGCGTTCTGGGCCCTCCTGACGCCCTATCCGGCCACCGCTACGGCGAAGGCCTTCCTCGACGGAGCAGCATTCGCCGCGCAGCGCAATCTGACGGGCGGTCAGGAGGACCTCTGAGGTCCTGAGCGTCAGCGGCGCGTGTCGTCCTCGGGTCCGTCGTCCTCCGGCCGGGTCGTCGGGGTGTCCTGCGCGGTCCCGTCCGGGTTTCCGCCGGTCGCGCCATCCTCGGACTGGGGCTCGAAGTCCCCGGACAGCAACCGTTCGAGCGCTGCGTCGACGTCGGCGCCGGACGACTCGATGAGCCTGCGGCGCTCGGAGAATCCGGCGGGATCATCGAGGTCCTCGGCGGTCGGCAGCAGGTCGGGGTGCTGCCACAGGGCGTCCCGGCCATCGATCCCGCGTTCCTCCGTCAGGCGCGACCACAGTGCGGCGGCATCACGCAGTCGACGCGGCCTCAGTTCGAGTCCGACGAGGGAGGCGAACGCGTGCTCGGCCGGCCCGCCCGTCGCGCGACGGCGTCGCACCATCTCCCGCAGCGCCCCCGCTGACGGGAGGTTGGCGGCAGCGGTCGCCGTCATCTCGTCGACCCAGCCCTCCACGAGGGCGAGGGTGGTCTCGAGGCGGACGAGTGCGGCCTCCTGCTCCGGCGTCCGCTCCGGCATGAAGACACCCTGGGACAGCGCACCCTGCAGGCTCTCGGGATTCGTGGGATCGATATCCCGTGCGGCTTCCTCGATCTTGCCCATGTCGATGTGGATCCCGCGGGCGTAGCGCTCGATGCTGCCGAGCAGATGTCCGGTCAGCCAGGGGATGTGCGTGAACAACCGCACGTGGGCGGCTTCACGGACGGCCAGGAAGAGCTGCACCTCCTGCTCGGGGACGTCGAGGCCTTCCCCGAAGGCAGCGACGTTCGCGGGCAGCAGGGCCATCCGGCCGTCGGCGAGGGGGACCCCGATGTCCGTGGAACCGACGACGTCCTTGGACAGGGCCCCGACGGCCTGTCCGAGCTGCATACCGAACATGGCACCGCCGACGTTCTGCAGCATCGATGCCGGACCGCCCATCATGCCCATCATCGACTTCATCTCCTCGGGCATCTGCTCCGAGATGACGTCGGACAATGCCTTGGCGATGCTGGTCGCGACGGGCTCGGTGAGGCGCCGCCACGTCGGCATGGTCGCCTCGACCCATTCGGCACGGGACCAGGCGCGACCGAGCTGTCCGGTGCTGGGGAAGTCCGTGACCGGGTCGAGCCAGAGCTCGGCGAGCTTCAGCGACTCGTCGACGCTGCGGCGCTGGAGCGAGGACACCGAGGGGTCGCTGCCGGCGGCAGCCACGCGACGTGCCTGCTCGTGCGCCATCTGCCAGTTCACCGGTCCCTCGCTCTGGGTGGAGAACATCGCCTGGACCTGCTGCATGATCATGGCCATCGCAGCCGGGTCCGAGGGCAGGCCCGCCGCCTTCGCGATCTCCTGCGGATCGAAACCGCCGGGCCCGCCGCCGAACATCTTCGACAGCATTTCCGACAGCGGGTCCTGGGGTGTGTCGTCGTCGCTGTTCGAGGGATTGGAAGGGTTGGTCACTGATACCACCGGTCCTGGGAGTAGCTTGGCGGGTCCGGGCGGGAAGGCAACGCCACCCTGCCGGCTGTGGGGATCACGCTACCGGTCCGCCGCGGCCGGTGTCCCTCCTGCCCGCCGTCGTTCGCTGAGGGCAAAGCGCCGTACGACGGCGTGTCGGGCGGCGGAGGAGCACGCCGACCGCGCCGTGGCAGGTGCGATCCGCCCGTGATGCAGTCGGTCCGAGCGTCTACTCTTGGTGTGCCGGCACGGTGCGTGACACCGCCTTCCGCCGCGACCTACAGAGAGAAGTCCCGTGACGCACCCTGTCCACGCCGAGACGTACAACCCCGGGGAGCCGACCCGGCCGAGGGATCCGCGTTTCCGCGCGATGGCGGTCTCCGGCGGGCTTGCACTCGCGCTGTGCGTGACGACCGTCCTCCTGCCGTCGCCCTACGTCATCGAGTCGCCGGGTCCCACCTTCAACACTATCGGGGAGGTGAACGGCCAGCCCCTGATCCAGGTCCAGGGCCGGGAGAGCTTCCCGCCGCAGGGCGAGCTCGACCTCACCACCGTGTTCGTCAGCGGCGGGCCGAACGGACAGGTCAACGTGCTCGACACGTTCCGGGCCTGGCTGAACCCGAACGAGGACGTCCTTCCCGAGCAACTGGTCTATCCGGAAGGGACGACCTCGTCGCAGGTGCAGGAGCAGAACACCATCGCGATGACGTCGTCGCAGGAGGCGGCGATCGCCGCCGCCCTGACCCACGAGGGCATCGACTACAGCGAGGAGCTGTCCGTCGCGCAACTGGCCCCGGACTCCGCGTCCGAGGGGGTGCTCGAGGAAGGGGACATCCTGCGCGCCATCGACGGTGAGGAGATCACGAACATCGGGACGGTCCGCTCGGCGCTGGCCGACGGTGGTGGCGCTGCCGCATCCCTGTCCATCGTGCGGGACGGCGCTCCCGTCGACGTCTCCGTCACGCCGGGGAGATCGGACGAGGGCGACTACCAGCTGGGCGTCCTGCTGGCCTCCTCCTTCGACTTCCCGTTCGACGTGACCATCCAGCTCGACAACGTCGGTGGTCCATCGGCGGGAACGATGTTCGCGCTCGGCATCGTCGACACCCTGTCGGAAGGCGACCTGACAGGGGGGCGGCACTTCGCGGGAACGGGGACGATCGACTCGGCGGGAGACGTCGGACCCATCGGGGGAATCGCGCAGAAGCTCGTCGGAGCCCGTTCGGGTGGAGCCGATTTCTTCCTCGCTCCGGCAGACAACTGCCCCGAAGTGGCGGGCAACATCCCGGACGGGCTCACCGTCGTCAAGGTCGAGACGCTGGATCAGGCCGTCGAGGCCGTCAGGACGCTGGGTTCGGGTGGCAGCTCCGCCGATCTGCCCTCCTGCTGACGGACAGTCGTCGGGCGGACCCCAGGAGGAGCCGGCTACCGGGTTCCCGTCCGATGCAGGGTGGAAGACACAGTTGGGTGACGATCGGGGACGGTGGCGCCCGGGGCGGGAACCTAATTGGTCGGGCCGAGCGTGAACAGGGCAGAATGAAATCACGAAGAGCGTGATTCCAGCGTGTCGTCCGCCCGCACCGGGCCGACCCGCCGTGGGGTCCGGCCGACGTGATCCGTAGCAGCCAACGATGAGGTAGATGTGACATCCGGACCAGACCGTCCGTTCGGCAGTAGGCCGAGCACAGCACGTCCAGCAGCAAATCGGCGCCGGAGTCCGCTGATTCCGACCATCATCGTCGTGGCGGTGATCGTCATCGCTTTCGTCTATCTCTCCCAGGTCTACGCGGACGTACTCTGGTACAACCAGCTCGGGTTCCTCGAGGTCTTCGTCACGGAGAACCTCTCGCGGATAGCACTCTTCCTCGTCGCGTTCCTCGTGATGGCGTCGGCCGTCTTCCTCAGTCTCCGCATCGCCTTCCGCAGCCGGCCGATCTATGCGCCGGACAGCGCGATCCAGGACAACCTCAACCGGTACCAGGCGCAGCTCGAACCCATCCGCCGCCTGCTCATGCTCGGCATCCCCGTCGTGCTCGGCGCCTTCGCGGGTACCGCGGCCTCGTCGCAGTGGCAGCAGGTGCTGCTCTTCCTCAACCAGGAGCAGTTCGGACAGACCGACCCGGAGTTCGGCCTGGACTACGCCTTCTACATGTTCACGCTGCCGTTCCTCAGTTTCGTGACGGGGTTCCTCATCAGCGTGGTCATCATCAGTGCCATTGCGACGATCCTCACGCATTACCTCTACGGTGGTATCCGCCTCGAGGAGAAGGGCCTGTTCACCACGAAGGCGGCACGCGTCCAGATCGCCGTCGTCGCGGCCCTTTTCCTCGTGCTGCAGGGTGTCAACTACTGGCTCGACCGCTACGACACGCTCCTGAACCAGGAGACCTGGGCAGGTGCGCTGTACACGGACGTCAACGCCGTCATCCCGACGAAGGCCATCCTCGCCGTCGCGGCCGTCATCGTCGCGGTGCTGTTCGTCGCATCGGCGTTCATCGGGCGGTGGCGCCTTCCGCTCATCGGAACCGCGATGCTGATCATCACGGCCCTCCTCGCCGGCGGCGTCTACCCCGCCGTGGTGCAGCGCTTCCAGGTCGACCCGTCGCAGCTCAGCGCAGAGGGTGAATTCATCGACCGGAACATCGACCTGACGCGGAAGGCCTACGGGCTCGACCAGGTGGAGACCGCCAACTACACGCCCGAGGCGGACCCGCAGGCGGGTGCCCTGAACAGCGACGGTGAGACCACGGCGAACATCCGCCTGCTCGACCCGAACCTGGTGTCCGACGCCTTCAGCCAGCTCCAGCAGTTCCGCCAGTACTACCAGTTCCCAGAGACGCTCAATGTCGATCGCTACGAGATCGACGGCGAGATCCAGGACACCGTCATCGCCGTGCGCGAGCTCGACACGGACGGCGTCCCGGAGGGCTGGGTCAACGAGCACGCCTTCTACACCCACGGGTACGGCGTCGTCGCCGCGGCGGGATCGACGGTCCAGCCGGACGGCCGACCGGAATTCCTGCAGTCGGGAATCCCCTCGACCGGAGTGCTCGGTGACGAGTCCACCTACGAACCGCGGATCTACTTCGGCGAGGACTCCCCGGAGTACTCGGTCGTCGGAGCGCCGGAAGGGCAGGAACCGGCGGAGATCGACCGCCCGCAGGACGAGAACTCCGACACCGAGTCGAGGACCACGTTCGACGGCTCCGGTGGACCCGAGGTCGGGAACGCGTTCAACCGCCTGGTCTACGCGCTGAAGTTCCAATCCACGGACCTGCTGCTGTCCGACCAGGTCAACGGGGAGTCGCAGATCCTCTACGACCGCGATCCGGTCGAGCGTGTGCGCAAGGTCGCGCCGTACCTCACCCTGGACGGCAACAGCTATCCCGCGATCGTCGACGGCCGCGTCAAGTGGATCATCGACGGCTACACGACCAGTGCCAACTTCCCCTACTCGCAGCAGCAGGAACTGGAATCGGCCACTCAGGACTCCCAGACGGCCGAGGGCCTCGCGACCGCGCTTCCCGCCGAGCGGATCAACTACATCCGCAACGCGGTCAAGGCGACCGTCGACGCCTACGACGGCTCCGTCAAGCTCTTCGCCTGGGACGACCAGGACCCGGTGCTGAAGTCCTGGCAGAAGGTCTACCCCTCGTCGCTCACTCCCTACAGCGAGATGTCGGCCGATCTCATGGCCCACGTGCGCTATCCGGAGGACCTCTTCAAGGTCCAGCGCGAACTGCTGGCGCGGTACCACGTCACCACCACGCTCGAGTTCTTCAACAACAGCGAGGCCTGGAGCGTACCGGCGGATCCCGGAGCCGCATCGGACGGCGCCACCACGGCGACGACACCGCGGCAGCCCCCGTTCTACCTGACCCTGCAGATGCCCAACCAGGAGGAGGCCGCCTTCTCCCTGACGACGCCGTATATCCCGTACGTGCCGGCCGGGCAGACACCGAGGAACGTGCTGTACGGCTTCCTCGCCGCCAATGGCGATGCGGGGACGGGTGAGGACGGCGTGAAGAGCGAGAACTACGGCAGGCTGACCCTGCTCGACAGTTCGGGCCAGGACTCGGTGGTCGGACCGGGACAGGCGCAGAACCTGTTCAACTCGGACACCACGGTCTCGCAGGAACTCAACCTGCTGCGCCAGGGTGCCTCGGAGGTCATCAACGGCAACCTGCTGACGCTGCCCATCGGTGGCGGTATCGCCTACGTCCAGCCGGTGTACGTCCAGTCCTCGGGCAGTTCGTCCTTCCCGGTTCTCCGACGGGTCCTGGTGAGCTTCGGCGAGAACGTCGGATTCGCACCGACGCTCGCGGAGGCACTGGATCAAGTGTTCGGCGGCAACTCCGGGGCGACGACGGGCGACGAGGACAACGTCGGAGAGACTCCGGAGGACCCCGCTGCACCGCCGGCGGAAGGCGAGGACGAGGGTTCCACGCCGACGCCGTCGCCTTCCGCGACACCGTCGCAGGCGGGAACCCCCGGTGGGACGACGGGCGATCCTGCCGCTGACCTCCGCACCGCCCTCCAGGACGCGAACACCGCGATCCAGGACGGCAACGAGGCCCTCGCTGCAGGCGACTTCGCCGCCTACGGCGAATCCCAGGAACGGCTCCAGGACGCGCTCCAGCGGGCGCTTGATGCCGAGGAGCGCGTATCGGGGGGCACGCCCGAGTAGGTCCCGAGGGGTCGGGCGACTGCTCGATTTGCCTCTCGGCCCCGCGGCCGGTAACGTTAGTTACACGCCGCGGGGTGGAGCAGTTCGGTAGCTCGCTGGGCTCATAACCCAGAGGTCACAGGTTCAAATCCTGTCCCCGCAACGGAAAAAGATCCGGTCCACCATCTGGTGGGCCGGATCTTTTGTTGTGCCCGTCCTCGAACAGGGCGCTCCCGCTCCCAGACGGGCATCTCCCGCCCGGGTCCTGAAGCGGGCGCCCCGGTGTCCTACCTGTCGGAGAGTGCCTTGTAGGCGCTCAGGGCCCGTGTCCGGCTCTCCTTGAGGTCGACGACCGGTGCCGGGTAGTTCGGAGCGGCACCCTTCCACGGTTCGTGGACGTTCTCGGCGTCGGCCAGCTCGGGCACGAACCGCACGAGGTAGGCGCCCTGGGGGTCGAACTTCTTGCTCTGCAGGACGGGGTTGAAGATACGGAAGTAGGGACTGGCATCCGCGCCCGAACCGGCGACCCACTGCCAGCTCGCGGCATTGCTCGCGGCGTCGGCATCGACCAGGCAGTCCCAGAACCACTTCTCGCCGACGCGCCAGTCGATCATCAGGTTCTTGATGAGGAACGATGCGGTCGCCATGCGCACCCGATTGTGCATCCAGCCGATGTCCCACATCTGCCGCATGCCTGCGTCCACCAGGGGGTAACCGGTACGGCCGCGCTGCCAGGCCTCGAGTTCCGACTCCGTCGAGCTCTCCCACGAGAACGCGTCGAACTCCGGCCGGTAATTGACCGTTGCGAGTTCGGGGTTGAAGTAGAGCAGCTGCCAGCTGAATTCGCGCCAGCCCAGTTCGGAGCCGAAAACGCGGATGTCCTCCGCGGTGGAACTGTCCTTGGAGTCCTGGGCCGCGTGCCAGACCTCGAAGGGACTGATCTCGCCGAATCGCAGGTGGGGTGAGAGCATGCTCGTACCGTTGACGGCCGGCAGGTCACGATTGTCCTTGTAGCCGTGGGCCCGGTCCAGGAAGTCGTCGAGCCGCGCATGCGCTCCGGCCTCGCCCGGTGTCCACGTGTCCCTGAGCCCCTGCGCCCAGTCGGGTGTCGTCGGCAGGAGTGCCCAGGCCTCGAGGTCGTCGGAGGCAAGGTGGGGTCCCCGGAGCGCGTCGGGCGCCGGGAGTGGCCGCCGGGGGGTACGGGAGGCCAGGCACGCCCTCCAGAAGGGCGTGAAGACCTTGTAGGCTTCCCCCGCTCCGGAGGTGACCTCCCACGGCTCGTACATCAGGTTCGCCTGGTAGCTCGTCGCCTCGACGCCCTGGTCGGCGAACGCTGCCTTGAGTGCGGCGTCGGCCGTCCGTTCGGCCAGCCCGTACCGGCGGTTCCAGACGACTGCCCCGGCGGACGACTCGCGGACCAGCTGCGGTAGGATCCGCGCAGCTGCGCCGCGCCGGAGCACGAGTGGCACTCCGAGCTCCGTCAGCGACGCCTGAAGTGCGGCGATGGAATGGTGCAGCCACCATCGGGAGGCACCTCCCAGCGGGCGGATGCCGTCGGTCTCGTCATCGAGGACGTAACAGGCGACGACGTCGCCGGTTTCCGCCGCCGCGGCGAGCGCGGGGTTGTCGGAGACGCGAAGATCGTCGCGGAACCACACGAGTGTCACAGCCATGCTGCTCAATCTACCCGTGGGATGTGCGCCACGGACGGGCGCAGCACAGGGGGGCTGAAGCCCATCGGCTGCAGCCCCCTGTGGTACGAGCGGTGCGGATCTCACCCGCCCCGACGAGCGAGAGGGCGCTCCTGCATCATCAGTAGGTGGTCTCGCCCGTCGTCGTCGGGGTGGCCGTCGCGTTCTCGCTGCCGGAGCCCTGGCCGATGGCGGACTGGGCTCCCGATCCGGACTTCAGCGCGGCGAGCCGGGCCTCGATCTCGGTCTGCTCGCCGAGGTCCTCGAGGCTCTCGAACTGTGCATCCAGGCTGGACGACGCGAGCTCCTGCTGTCCGCGGACCTTGGCCTCCTCGCGGCGGATCTTCTCTTCGAAGCGGCCGACCTCGCTCGTCGGATCCATGAAATCGATGCTCTTGACGGCGTCGTGCACCTGCTGCTGGGCCTGGGCGGTGCGCGACCGGGCGATCAGCTGGTCCCGCTTGGCCGTCAGCTCGTTGAGCTTGCCCTTCATCTGGTTGAGGCCGTCCTTGAGCTTGTCGACGATCTCGGTCTGGGATGCGATCGTCGGCTCGGCGCCCTTGGCCTCGTTCTCCGCGGCCATCTGTCGCTGGATGGCCACCTTGGCGAGGCTGTCGAACTTCTGGGCATCGACGGTGTCACCGGAGGCCCTGTACTCGTCCGCCTTGCGGGAGGCAGCGAGCGCCTTGTTGCCCCAGCTGCGCGCGTTCTCGATGTCCTCGTTGTAGTCCTCCTGCATCATCCGGAGGTTGCCGATGGTCTGCGCGACCGCTGCCTCCGCCTCGGCGATGCTGTTGGTGAAGTCACGGACCATCTGGTCGAGCATCTTCTGCGGATCCTCGGCCTGGTCGATCAGAGCGTTGACATTCGCCCGGGTGAGCTGTGCGATCCTGCCGAAAATTGACTGCTTTACCATTGATTTCCCTTTCGATTCTTCCCTGATAGTCCGTGTGTCCTGCTGCCGGGGCGGTGGCTGAACTAGAAGTCCCCTCCGCCGAAGCCACCGAAGTCGCCCCCGCCGAAGCCGCCGAAGCCGCCTCCGCCGAAACTTCCGCCGTCGCCGCCCCCGCCTCCGCCACCGAAG
>WNZI01000033.1 GCA_009728235.1 Vibrio cholerae
AGTCGCAGCGGGCAAGGTGGCCGCATCGGGCCAGCGCGCCGACCTGAGCGCGTGGCTCCCCCTCTTCGGCGCCCATCCGTGAGGAACGACGGATCCGGCGCGGGATCGGCGCGCGTGCCCGGCCCGACGACGGCCGGTGGCCCGGTCAGGCCGGTACGCGCCCTCCGTCCGCCTGCCGGTCCGGTCGGCCGCCCCGCGACGGGTGCTGTGCGCGCGATGACCGCCCGGGACAGGGTTCGCACCGTGCGCGGGCACACCGCGGCAGCACTTCGCCGTCAGCCTCCCGGCGCCTGGCTGACCGGGCTCCTGGCGGCGCTGATCTACTCGGTCTTCTCCGTCACCCAGTGGAACCAGCTCGAGTCGCCGTCCTGGGACCTAGGGATCTTCACGCAGCTCGCGAAGGCCTATGCCGCTGCCGAAACCCCGATCGTGCCCATCAAGGGCGAGGGCTTCAACCTGCTGGGTGACCATTTCCACCCGTTGCTCGTCCTGCTGGGACCCGCCTACGCCGTGGCGCCGTCCGGTCTCACCGTCCTGATCGTGCAGAACCTCCTCTTCGGACTCTCCGTCGCGGTGGTGGCCCGCGTGGGGATGAGGCTCGTCGGACCGGTTGCCGGGATCGCCGTGGGCGCCGCCTATGCCCTGTCCTGGGGCCTGCAGTCCGCCGTCGCGGCGCAGTTCCACGAGATCGCTTTCGCCGTGCCGCTGCTGGCTCTCAGCCTGGAAGCGGTCCTGCGGCGTCGGCCCGTGGCCGCCGTCGTGTGGGGAGGCCTGCTCGTCTTCGTGAAGGAGGACCTCGGACTCACCGTCATCGCCCTCGGCCTCGTCGTCGCGTGGCGGCTGCGGAGCGTCGCCGGCCTGTGGCTGGCCGTCTGGGGCGCCCTCTGGCTGATCATCTCGGTGCGATTGGTCCTGCCGGCGCTGAACTCGGCAGGACAGTACGACTACTCCGACCGCATCGACGTCGGAGCGATGATCACCGATCCGATCGGCGCCCTGATCGACCTCGTGTCCGGGACGGCGAAGCACCACACCCTGCTGCTGCTCCTGCTGGCCGGTGGTTTCCTGTTCCTCCAGTCGTCCCTGGCCCTGGTGCTCCTGCCGACGCTGCTGTGGCGCTTCGCCTCCGGTCAGGAGGGGTACTGGGGACCGGAATGGCACTACAGCGCCGTCCTCATGCCCGTGCTGTTCCTCGCGCTCATCGACGGCGTCCGCTCCCTTCGCAGGAGCAGGCGCGGGTGGGCACGCAGGCTCGCGGTGCTCGGTGTCCCGGCCGCCGTCGCAGCCTGCCTGATCCTGCTGCCCGGCCAGAAGTTCGGCGTGCTCCTCGAACCGGCCACCTACGGGCAGTCCGAGCGCTGGGATGCCGCACACCGGATGATGGATCTCATCCCCGAGGACTCGACCGTGGAGACCGGCGTGGTCCTCATGGCCTATCTCGTCCCCGACACCCGGGTGTACTGGCTCGGCAACACCAATCCTGCACCGCAGTACCTGGTCGTCGACGCCGAGGACTGGAGCTGGGGCTCTGTCCGGCCGAGCGACGCCGAGGCGCACGCCGAGCAGCGCTACCCCGGCACTGACTACTCGCTCGTGTTCAGCGAGGAGGGCTATCAGCTCGTCAGACTCGAGCGCTGACGCCCGGTAGCCTTAATGCATGACCTCCGAGCAGCCCGCGCCGAACAGCACTCCCGAGCAGCCCGGCATCCAGGGCGCGGTGCACGCGGACGGGCAGCCAGCTCCCGCCGATCGCGAGGCAGCGCTGTCCGGCCAGGTCCCGGAAGCGGTGCCGGCCGAGGAGCCGGCCTACCGCGAAGTGACCGTCCGGCGGGCGCCGAAGTTCGTGCCCTTCATGGCCCTCGGGGCGGTGCTGGGGTTCCTCGTGGCGCTCGTCGTCGCCTACACCGGGCCGGAGGATCCCACCCTCACGCGCGAGTCCGTGCTCGGATTCTTCACGGTCGCCCTGGCCCTGCCGGGCCTGCTGCTCGCTGCCCTGCTCGTGCTGGTCTTCGACCGCCGCAGCATCAAGCGCGCGGAGCGTGCCCGGGCTGAACGCACGTACGACGACGACGCCGCAGGGTGACGTCCGTTCGTCGCCGAACGCGAAGCGCCCGTGGACAAAGGTGAGACACTGGGGGCATGGTGCGCGGCGACGGACAACTCTCCCATGATCTTCTTCCCGGCGAGAAAGGACCACAGGATGCCTGTGGTGTCTTCGGTGTCTGGGCGCCCGGCGAGGAGGTAGCGAAGCTCGCCTACTACGGCCTGTACGCGCTGCAGCACCGCGGCCAGGAATCGGCGGGGATCGCCACCAGCGACGGACGACGGATCAACGTCTACAAGGACATGGGCCTCGTGTCCCAGGTGTTCGACGAGACGACACTCAACACCCTGACAGGGCACATCGCCGTCGGGCACTGCCGGTACTCGACCACCGGATCCTCTCACTGGGCGAACGCGCAGCCCACCCTCGGCGCCACCGCTGCCGGTACCGTGGCCCTCGCCCACAACGGCAACCTCACCAACTCGGCCGAGCTCTACCAGATGGTGCTCGCCCGCCACGGCAAGCCCCGGGCCGGCGAGCTCGCACAGGGCAACACCACCGACACGGCGCTCGTCACCGCGCTGCTCGCCGGCGATGACGGGCGCTCGCTGGAACAGACGGCCATGGAACTGCTGCCGAGCATCCGCGGCGCTTTCTGCTTCGTCTTCATGGACGAGGGGACGCTGTACGCGGCCCGCGACGCCTACGGCGTCCGCCCGCTGGTCCTCGGCCGCCTCGAGCGAGGTTGGGTGGTCGCCTCCGAGCAGGCTGCGCTCGCCACGGTCGGCGCCAGCTTCATCCGGGAGATCGAGCCCGGCGAATTCATCGCTATCGACGAGGACGGCGTGCGCAGCAGCCGCTTCGCCTCGCCCACGGCCGCCGGTTGCGTCTTCGAGTACGTCTACCTCGCCCGGCCCGACGCCGCCATCGCCGGCCGCTCGGTGTACGAGTCGCGGGTGGAGATGGGCCGCCAGCTGGCGCGCGAGAACTCCGCTCCCGGGGACATCGTGATCCCGGTCCCCGAGTCCGGCACACCGGCCGCCGTCGGCTTCGCCGAGGAATCGGGGATCCCGTTCGCCCACGGCTTCGTGAAGAACGCCTACGTTGGCCGGACGTTCATCCAGCCCAGCCAGACCCTGCGCCAGCTCGGCATCCGGCTCAAGCTCAACGCCCTCGAATCCGTCATCCGCGGAAAGCGCATCATCGTGGTGGACGATTCGATCGTGCGCGGCAACACCCAGCGCGCCGTCGTCCGCATGCTCCGTGAGGCGGGAGCCGCCGAGGTCCATGTCAAGATCTCCTCGCCGCCCGTGCGCTGGCCCTGCTTCTACGGCATCGACTTCGCATCGCGTGCCGAGCTGATCGCCAACGGTGCCGCGATCGATGAGATCAGTAAGTCAATCGGAGCGGACAGCCTCGCCTACATCTCCGAGGACGGCATGATCGATGCCACGCAGCAGCCCCGCGAGCGCCTCTGCACGGCGTGCTTCACCGGCACCTACCCCATCGAGCTGCCCGACGACGACCGCCTCGGCAAGAACCTGCTCGAGCGCGGAAATCCGGCCGACAAGTCCGGGGCAACGGGCTGTGATCCGGGACCGGATGCCGAATTCGAAGCAGTACTGACCGACGAAGACAAGAAAGAGCGGGTATGAGCGCGCCGAACCCCATCACGTACGCCAGCGCCGGAGTGGACGTCGAGGCGGGTGACCGTGCCGTCGAACTCATGAAGGACGCCGTGCGGGCCACGCACGGCGCACAGGTGATCGGTGGGGTGGGCGGCTTCGCGGGTCTCTACGACGTCTCCCGCCTCCTCACCTACACGCGTCCCCTGCTCGCGACGTCGACGGATGGAGTGGGCACCAAGGTGGCGATCGCGCAGGCCATGGACATCCACGACACCATCGGCTTCGACCTGGTGGGCATGGTCGTGGACGACATCGTGGTGGTCGGGGCCGAGCCGCTGTTCATGACCGACTACATCGCGTGCGGGAAGGTCGTCCCCGAGCGCATCGCGGACATCGTCCGGGGTATCGCCGCCGGTTGCTCGGCTGCCGGCACAGCGCTGGTTGGCGGTGAGACCGCCGAGCACCCCGGTCTGCTGGGTGAGCACGAGTACGACGTCGCAGGCGCCGCCACGGGCGTTGTCGAGGCCGATCGCGTGCTCGGACCGGAGCGCGTCCGTGCGGGGGACGTCATCATCGGGATGGCCTCCTCGGGCCTGCATTCGAACGGGTACTCGCTCGTCCGCCGCGTCATCAACCAGGCCGGCTGGGCGCTGGACCGGCAGGTCTCGGAGCTCGGACGGACGCTCGGCGAGGAGCTGCTCGAGCGACCCGGATCTACGCCGCGGACTGCCTGGCTCTCACCCGGGACGACGCCGCCCAGGTCCATGGTTTCAGCCATGTGACCGGCGGAGGCCTCGCCGCGAACCTCGCCCGGGTGCTCCCCCGCGGGCTCGAAGCGACCGTGAACCGCTCCACCTGGGAGCTTCCGCCGATCTTCACGCTGGTCTCGCAGCTGGGCAACGTCCCGCTGCCGGATCTCGAGCGGACCCTGAACCTCGGCGTCGGCATGGTGGCCATCGTCGCGCGACGGGGCTGATGCCGCCCTCTCCAGGCTCGCCGCAGCGGGCGTGCCGTCGTGGGTCATGGGCAGTGTGCAGGTGGCGAGTGGTGCCGGAACGGACGGACCGGACTACGTGCAGGGCGCCAAGGGCGTCGATGGCGGGTCGGTGCGGCTGCTCGGCGCCTACGCCTCCTAGCACCCCGGTCACGGAGACCCGCGCCGGACCCCGGGCGCGGTTCGGCGTTGCCGGCGGCTCGACGGCTAACCAGCCGCGAAGCGAACGGCAGGCACGAAGAAGCCCCTGTCCTCCGGCGAGGACAGGGGCTTCTTCGTGCGACGAACCGCTCAGCGCAGGCCGGGCGTCAGGGCTTGCCGGTCTGCTTGCGCGTCACGACGACGTCGAACGAGCTGGTCCGGCTGTTGCCTGCCCGGTCCGTGGCCGTGCAGGTGACGGTTGTCACTCCGATGCTGAACCGCGCTCCGGATGCCGGGGTGCAGACCAGGGGAACCACGCCGTCGAGGGTGTCGATGGCCGACGGCAGGGTGTACTTCACCTTCGCCCCGCTTGCGCCGTTCGATACCGCGCTGATGTCCGACTGGTCCGCGATACGGGGCGGAAGGACATCGGCGGGACGGGCGGGAAGCCTGGTCGGATCGACGATGCCCCAGTAGGCCGGAGTGACCTGCAGCTCGTCGTCGAACGGCAGGGGCTGTTCCCACGGACGGGCCATCGGCCACGTGCGCAACCACGTGCGGGCGTTGCTGATGCCCCAGAACGTCACAGAATCGATCGCGGCGTTCTGCTTGGTGAGCATCGCGAACAGGTCGCGGTGGTAGTACCCCACCTCCGCCGCGGCGTCCTCGTCGTCCTCGAACGCGGGGCTGTATGGATCCGTCGGCGCGCCGCTGACGTCGGCGCCCTGGTTCTCCGTCGAGGCGTTGACGTCGAGTTCCGTAATGGCCTGCAGGAGCGTCGGGTCCACCGCTTCGACAGCCTTGATGGAGTCCTCGAGCCACTGCACGGGCCGAGCCACGTCGACGTGCGCCTGGTGCCCCACTCCGTCGATCGGGACACCGCGGGTCTTGAGTGCGCGGATGAGGTCGAGGTAGTCCGCCCGCTTCTCCGGCATCTCGGTGTTGTAGTCGTTGATGAACAGGGCCGCGTCGGGGAAGTAGCGGTCCGCCAGGCGGAACGCCTGATCCACGAACCCTTCGCCGAGGACCTGGAACCAGCGGCTGTCGCGCATGTCGTGCGGGTTGGCCGTGTCACCGTCCGCGATGACCTCGTTGACGACGTCCCAGGCCCAGATGGGGCTGTCCCCGTTGGGGTAGCGGGCGTCGATGTGGTCGGCGATGCCCTTGATGTGGGCTTCCATCCGGGCCTTGAGGAGCGCCTGGTCCGCAGCGCTGTTGGTGAGGTCGCGAGCGCCGTCCTTGAAGAACCAGGCGGGTGTCTGCGAGTGCCAGGCCAGGACGTGCCCGTACACCTCGATGTCGTTGGCGTCGGCGAAGTCCAGCAGCTGGTCCAGCTGGGTGAAGGCGAACTGACCCTCGACGGGCTGCACGCTCTCCGGCTTGCCGGCGTTCTCCGGGGTGACGGCGTTGTAGTGCTTGCGGATGAGGTCCGCTGCGGGTCCCACGGTCTCCCGTGCATCGATCGCGACTCCGACGTGCTCGATACCCCGGGCGCCGAGGACGTCCTTGAGGCCGGGGACGTCGTTCTGGATGGGCTTTTCGACGATCGGCACGAGGCTGAAGTCATCGAGCAGGAACTCCACGCCGACAGGGCCCTCGACGTACACCTGCACCTTGTCAGCCGCTGCACCGAGCGTGTAGGTACCCTTCATCAGGGTCCAGCCGTCCGCCGTGATGGAGGCACCGGCGCCGGCGACGCCGTCGTACGCGCTTCCTCCGCCGTTGTCCCGCTGCACCGAGATCTTGAGCGATGCCGGCGGCTGGTTGGCTGCGAGCTTCGCCCAGACCGACACCTCCACGGCGGTGCCGACGGGCAGGGCCGACGTCACATCGAGGGACGCGCCGTGCCATGGCTGGGTGCGACCCGTCACGAGCAGGCTGCCGGAGCCGGTGCGCGCATCGCTGCTCGCCGCGACCTGGACGCCGTCGCCGCGGGCTGCCCAACCATCGGTGCCGGTCTCGAAGCCGCTGGAGATCCCGGCCTGGTCGCCGGCTGTGGCGCCGCCGCGTGGCAGGGTGAACGTCCAACCTTCGGCGAGCTTCTCCCGCACCACGGTCGAGACCGCCTTGACGGTGTTCGAGCGGTCACCGCCGCCGTCATGTGCCAGGACCACAGCACCCGGGGTGAACGCCGCGCGGAGGTTCGAGGTGAGGGTCTCCTCGCTGAGGTCGTTACCATCCCAGTCGGAGATGACGTTTCCCAGCCCGAGGGGCTGCATCCCGAGCGCTGCCGCTACCTCGCCCGTTGCCCCCCAGCTGCCGTTCGGCGCCCGGAAGTAGGGCACCTGCAGCGCAGGGTCGCCCGCTGCGGCGCGGATGAGGCGCAGGTTCTCCTTGAGATCGGCCTCGACCTGGCCCTGCGTCCACGAGCCCATGTCCGCGTAGGACGTGCCGTGGTTGCACAGCGTGTGTCCCTCCGCGACGATCCGCCGCAGCAGTTCGGCTCCACCCGGCGCCTGGACATTCTGCCCGATGACGCAGAAGGTCGCAGTGATGCCGGTGTCGCGGAGCAGATCGAGGACGGCGGTGGTCTCCCCCGGGTTCGGGCCGTCGTCGAAGGTGAGGGCGATGACGTTGCCGGTACCGCGGGCTGTTGCAAGCGGTGTCGCGGACGGGCTCACGGCGCCGCCGGGGACGAAGGCGGGATCAGGGGTGGGCTGCCAGGCTCCGTCGGCGGGAGCGGCGGTGCCGCTGATCACGACGTCGTCGACGAGGTAGTCGTAGGGCGCACCGAGATCCCCTGTCCCGAGGTAGGCCCGGAGCGCGGCGGGGTCGGCGCCGGCGGGTGCGGAGAAGGTACCGCTCACCGTGGTCCAGCTGTCGGCCGAGATGGTAGTGTTGCCGACCCAGCTGTAGGCGGGTTCCACGACGAACCGGGCGGACGTCGATGTTCCAGCGCCCGCAGCGAGCTTCACCTGTGCGGAGAAGGTGTAGCTGCCACCGGCCTGCAGGAGGTTGGCCGGCGTCTTGATGCCGTCGTAGTCGTTGGCGCGCCCCTTCACGAGGAGTGCCTTGTCACCGTCGGCATCGACGACGGACAGGGTCGGCCCGCCGTTCTGCACGAGCGGACCGAAGTCACCGTCCTCGAAGTCCTCGCTGAGGAGCACTGCGGGGTCGGCCGCCTGCGCGGCCGGCAGGACCAGGGCCCCTGCTCCCGCGATCAGGCCGAACGCCGTGGCGCCTGCGATCAGACAACGTTGTCTCATGGTTCTCCTTCTTCATGTGCCCGGGCCACGGTGGGCGCGGGCAGCAGCCGCTCGGTGCGGCAGGTGGGGCGATGCTGGGAGGGTGTTGCGGTACTGCGCTGATGTCATGCGATGCCGGGTGAGGGCGCGTGTGCGTGTGCGGTGCCGGAGGCCCCGGGCAGGGCGGGCGCGGTTCCCCCTCCGCGCCCGCCCTGCCGTCGTCCGGTGTCTAGCGGTTGCCGCGTCCGGGAGACGCCTGCTCGAGGGTGTCCTGCAGGGCGTAGTAGGCGGGCTTGCGGGTGAAGTCGTTCCACATCACCGTCGCCTCCCCCTCGCCCGCGAAGAACACGGGGACCCAGGAGTACTTGTCCGTGAAGCCCCAGATGGTGAACGAGTTGCACTCCTCGACGGAGACGCAGGCCTCGAGCGCCCGCTGGTAGTAGCTCGACTGCTGTGCGAGCTGCGCCGCGGTGGGCCGGGTTCCGGGGGCGACATCCATGCGTACGTCGATCTCGGTGATGGCCGTCTCCAGCCCGAGGTCGTCGAAGCGCTGCAGGTTGGCCTCGAGGTCGCCGGGGAATCCGTAGCGTGTGCTCAGATGGCCCTGGATGGCGAAGCCGTCCACGGGGACGCCCTGTGCCTGCAGCCGTGGAATGAGTTCGAGGTAGGCGTTGCTCTTGGCGTTGATGCTCTCCACGCCGTAGTCGTTGAAGAACAGCTTGGCCTTCGGGTCCGCCTCGTGCGCCCAGCGGAAGGCATCCGCGATGATCTCGGGGCCGAGCTCCCGGATCCAGATGTTGTCCGACGTGCGCAGGGTCCCGTCGCCGTTGTAGATCTCGTTGGCGACGTCCCACTGCTGGATCTTGCCCGCGTAGCGGCCCACCACCGTCTGGATGTGCTCCTTGAGGATGGTCCGGAGCTCGTCCTTGGAGAAGTTCCCCTCCTCGAGCCACTCCGGGTTCTGGCTGTGCCAGAACAGGGTGTGCCCGCGGACCACCTGCTTGTTCTGCTGCGCGAACTGCACGATGGCGTCCATCTCGGCGAAGCGGTAGGTGTTCCGCTCCGGGTGGACGAACTCCCACTTGAGCTGGTTCTCCGGCGACACGGAGTTGAATTCCGCGGCGAGGCGCTGGCGATACTCCAGATCGAAAGTGAACGGGTCGGGGTAGGGCTGGGTCTCGTGGTGGCCACCGCCGGCGACGGCGGTGCCAATCTTCAGATCCTGCGGTGCCACCCAGCGCAGGGTGTCCTTCTTCTCGATTCCGGGCGGTCGGGGCGCCTGGTGGGGTCCGGCGAAGGCCGGAACCGCGGTGGGGAGGATCATCGCGGCGGCCAGGGCGGCGGCGGCGAGGGACTTGGTGACCAACATGGAGCTCTCCTTTGAGGTACCTGAGGCGCGGCGGTCCGATACGGCGATCGGACGCTTTCCGGAAGTTTCCGGAAATGCCGTTGCTGTAGGTTAGGAACATCGCACCGGGAAGGTCAAGGGTGCACAGCAGTATGACGATCGGGGGTGCGTTGTCCGCAGTCCCGTGCCCGGAGGAGGCCACGGTGCAGGACAACGCACAGCCCGCGATCACCATCTCCGCCATCGCTTCCGCAGCCGGTGTGTCGACACCCACGGTGTCGCGCGTCCTCAACGGCCGCTCCGACGTCGCCCCTGCCACCCGCGAACGCATCGAGATCCTGCTCCGCGAATACGGCTACCGACGCCGCGGTGTGCCCCAGACAGCTCCCTCCGGCCTGGTGGACCTGGTGTTCAACGACCTCGACAGCCCCTGGGCCGTCGAGATCATCCGCGGTGTCGAGGAAGCCCTGAATGCGGAGGGACTCTCCGTGGTGGTCTCGGCCATCCACAGGAGGGGCATCGCCGACTCGACCCGGAAATGGCTCGACACCCTGGCCGCCCGTGCGAGCGACGGCGCGATCCTCGTGACCACCGATCTCGATTCGTTCCTGCACGCAGAGCTGCAGCGGCTCCACCTCCCGGTGGTGGTCATCGACCCGGCAGGCGTACCGGACCTCGAGGTACCCACCATCGGGGCCACCAATTGGACGGGGGCCGTCACCGCGACCGAGCACCTGATCCAGCAGAACCACCGCCGCATCGGCTTCGTCGCAGGCCGACCCGGACTGTGGTGCAGCAGGGCCCGCCTGGACGGCTACCGCGCAGGGCTCGACGCCGCCGGCATCCCCTTCGACCCGACTCTCGTGATCCCGGGCGACTTCGACTACGCCTCCGGGTTCGCGGCGGGTACCCGACTCCTCGGCCAGACGGACCGGGCCACGGCGATCTTCGCGGCAAGCGACCAGATGGCTCTCGGGGTGTACGAGGCAGCGCGCCAGCAGAGCCTGCGCATCCCGGACGATCTGAGCGTGATCGGTTTCGACGACCTTCCCGAGGCGAGCTGGGCGTCGCCACCGCTGACCACCGTCAGGCAACCCCTCTCGGAGATGGGAGCGCTCGCAGGTCACACCCTCGTACGCCTCATCCGAGGTGAGTCGGTCGAGAGTCCGCGCATCGAGCTCTCCACCCGCCTGGTCTCCAGGGCGAGCGTGCGCGCGTTCGGCACCTGACCGTGTCTTCCTTCGCGCTTTGTGCTTGAAGTCGAAGCGCAAACCCAATATGTTTGTAACGGCAACATATTGGTCACACTCACCTCTGGAGCACTCAATGACGATCGAGCCCACTCGCGACGACAAATTCTCCTTCGGACTCTGGACGGTGGGCTGGGAAGCCCAGGACCAGTTCGGATCCGCCACCCGCGCTCCCCTCGACGTCGTCGAGGCGGTCAACCGCCTCAGCGACCTCGGCGCCTACGGACTCACCTTCCACGACAACGACCTGTTCCCGTTCGACGCGACCGCCGGGGAACGCCAGGCGCAGATCGACCGCCTCAAGGGCGCCCTCGATTCGACCGGACTGATCGTGCCGATGGTCACCACGAACCTGTTCAGCCACCCGGTCTTCAAGGACGGCGGCTTCACGAGCAACGATCGCGGTGTCCGCCGCTTCGCCATCCGCAAGGTACTGGAGAACATCGACCTCGCCGCCGAACTCGGCGCCAAGACGTTCGTCATGTGGGGCGGGCGCGAAGGCAGCGAGTACGACGCCGCAAAGGACATCCGTGGCGCCCTGGAGCGCTACCGCGAGGCCGTCAACCTGCTCGGTGACTACGTCACGGACAAGGGCTACGACATCCGCTTCGCGATCGAGCCGAAGCCCAACGAGCCCCGCGGCGACATCCTCCTCCCCACGCTCGGGCACGCCATGGCCTTCATCGAGACGCTCGAGCGCCCCGAGCTCGTCGGTATCAACCCGGAGACCGGCCACGAGCAGATGGCGGGCCTGAACTTCACCCACGGCATCGCCCAGGCCCTCTACCAGGGCAAGCTGTTCCACATCGACCTCAACGGCCAGCGCAGCATCAAGTTCGACCAGGACCTCGTCTTCGGTCACGGCGACCTGCAGAACGCCTTCTCCCTCGTGGACCTGCTCGAGAACGGCGGTCCCAACGGCGGACCGGCCTACGACGGGCCCCGCCACTTCGACTACAAGCCGAGCCGCACCGAGGACATGGACGGCGTCTGGGACTCCGCGTCCGCGAACATGCAGACCTACCTCCTCCTGAAGGAGCGCGCTGCGGCTTTCCGCGCCGACCCCGAGGTCCAGGCGGCGCTCGCCGCGTCACGCGTGTCCGAGATCCACGAGCCCACGCTCAACGAGGGTGAGAGCTACGAGGCCCTGCGCGCCGACCGCTCCTCCTACGAGGACTTCGACGCGGATGCCTACTTCAACGGCAAGGGCTTCGGCTTCGTGAAGCTCCAGCAGCTCTTCATCGAGCACCTGCTCGGAGCCCGCTGACCCATGGCTCTGGTCGCCGGTATCGACTCGTCCACGCAGAGCTGCAAGGTCCTCGTCGTCGACACCCTGACGGGAGCCGAGGTCCGTAGCGGCCGCGCGACCCACCCCGAGGGGACGGAGGTCGACCCCGAGGCATGGTGGCAGGCCCTGCTGTCCGCACTGGCCTCGGCCGACGGGCTGGGGGACGACGTCGAAGCCCTCTCGATCGCGGGCCAGCAGCACGGAATGGTGCTGCTGGGCCGTGATGGACGGGTCCTCCGCAAGGCACTCCTGTGGAACGACACCCGCTCCGCGGGGGCCGCTGAGGACCTCATCGAGGAGTTGGGGGTGGATCAGCTCGTCGCCCGTACAGGATCGGCGCCCGTCGCGTCGTTCACGAGCACCAAGGTGCGCTGGGTGCGGGATTCCGAGCCCGACGTCGTGCCGGCGATCGCGGCGGTTGCACTACCCCACGACTGGCTGACGTGGCGCCTGCGTGGCTTCGGCCCGGAGGGCGACTCGCCCTTCGGTCCCGTGCTGGAGGAACTGGTGACGGACCGCTCGGATGCCAGTGGCACCGGCTACTGGAACCCGGCCACGGACTGCTACGACCTCGGACTGTTCGAGCACGTCCTCGGGCGCTCCGCCCGTGAGGCGCTCGGATCGGGAGGGGCCCCGGATGCTGCGTCCGACGTCGTCCTGCCTCGCGTGCTGGCGGCAGAACAGTCCGCGGGCACGGTCCACCCCTCGTTCCTCGCAGCGGACGAGCGCCGCATCGTCGTCGGCGTGGGTGCCGGCGACAACGCGGGTGCAGCGCTGGGGCTGGGCGCCGAGGAGGGCGACGTCGTCGTCTCCCTCGGGACCAGCGGTACGGTCTTCGCCGTCGCCGCCGATGCCGTGGCCGACTCCTCGGGGACGGTCGCGGGTTTCGCGGACGCCAGCGGGCTGTTCCTCCCTCTGGTGGCGACACTCAACGCGGCACGCGTGCTGTCCTCGGTCGCGGGAATCCTCGGGGTGGACCATGACGGGTTCGCGGAACTGGCGCTTGAGGCCGCGCCGGGGTCCGGTGGTGTCGTCCTCGTGCCGTACTTCGAGGGTGAGCGCACACCGAACCTCCCGACGGCGAAGGCGAGCTTCTCCCATCTGAGCATCGCCTCGAGCACGCGGCCGAACATCGCCCGCGCGGCGATCGAGGGGATGCTCTGCGGTCTCGCCGACGCCCTGGGCGCGGTGCGGGCCACCGGCGTCGAACCGCGGCACCTGGTGCTGATCGGCGGGGCCGCACAGAACGTCGCGGTCCAGGAGGTCGCGGGGCAGGTGTTCGACCTCCCCGTCCGCATCCCGGCCCCCGGAGAGTACGTCGCCCGCGGAGCCGCGGTTCAGGCCGCCTGGGCCCTGAGCGGATCGCGTCCGAAATGGACCGTCGAGACCGTCGAGGATCGGCCTGCCGATCATCGGCCGGTCATCCGCGAGCAGTACCGGGCCACCCTGGCTTCGCTGACGTTCTAGCGCTCCGGTCCCCGGACGACGGAAGAGGCACCGCCCGAATGGGCGGTGCCTCTTCTTCTGCTCGCGGACCTGCTCGGTGTCAGCGCCCGGCCTGGTGGTCGATGCCGACCTGGTCGACCTTGCGGTGGAAGTGCATACCGGCCTTGCCCCCGAGGATGGCTCCGATGAGCGGCACCAGGATCGCGATCGCGAGCGCGATCAGGCCGCTGGCGGTCAGTGCGCTGCCGTCGACGGGGATGCTCGGTGCGCCCTGCAGGTTCGAGAGCACGTTGAACTGGTCGCCGGCGACGGCTGCCAGGATCGCCAGGACGATCGCAATGATGATGCCCCAGAGCCAGACGGCGAGGCCCTGCTTGGCGCCGTCGAAGCGTGCCATGCGGCCCGCGACGTACCCGCCGCAGTAGTAGGCGACGAAGAGGATGATCGCCAGCACGATGCCGCTGACGATGCCGATCGTCTGTGCGTTCTCGGTGGCCTGGTTGGCGGCGTCGGTCGCGTCGCTCGAGTTGGCGGCTCCGACGCCGACGCCGATCGCAGCGGCGAGGGCGCTGAGGATGACGGTCAGGCCGATAGCGGTCAGCCAGCCGAAGAACGCCGACCCGAACTTGATGCCGCCGAACTGCTCCTTCTCTGCGGCGACGACGTCATTGCGCCTGCTCTTGGGGGTGCTCGCACCCGATGTGTTCTCTGTTGCCATGATGCTCGGACTCCTTGCTAGGTGGGGATCACGCCGCGGCGGACGAATACTCAGTGTGCTTACTACCGTGCCCCCTCGGGAGTGCCGAGCGCAAGCAACTTATATTGCCCGCTGTGCATAAATGAGGAGGTTCCCGGAGTGAGGAGGTGGACGAAGGACACCTGTCCGCGTACCCACGGGTACCGGCAGCAGGAGGAGCCCGCCGTCGCGCGCCCTCACCGACCCCTGATCGCCTCGTCAGCAGCCGCACCGATCCAGGTGAGGGTTAGGCTGGGGTCGGTTGGTATCGACCCACCCGCCACATCGGAGCGACATGGAACTGACGACTCATCAGGCGTCCGCGCTTGACAGGCTGCGCGACATCGACACCGCCCGAGGGGACACCCAGGAGCTTCTCGACGCCGTCGTGCACATCGCGAAGGACTTCTTCCAGCCACTCCAGGTCGAGTGCGGGATCACCGTCGTCAACAGCAGTCAGGTCTTCTCCGTCGCACAGACCACCAGCATCATCGAGACCATCGAACAGGCCCAGGGCCCGGACGAGGGGGGTCCTGTCTACAACTCGCTGGACCGCGGTACCTCGACCGTCGTGGACGAGACACTGGTGGATCCGAGGTGGCCCGACTACCTGCAGGTGGTCGCAGCCCGCGGGTTCCACTCCATCCTGTCGATGTGCCTGGTGACGGCGGGCACAACGAAGGCGACCATCAATCTCTACGCTGCCCCACCCCGCAGCTTCACCGACGACCTCTGTGTAGCAGGGGAACGCTTCGCGGCAGAGTCCGCGCGGCGTCTTCGAACGGTCTTCCGGACCCCGCTCCTCTGATCCCGGACCAGGACGACCGCCTCGCCCGTGTCGCTGGTTGACCGTCACAGGACCCCCCCCCCACCGAGGCGGAAGCGGGCCGGTCCTGTGACGGAGCGTGCTGTTCGCCTGCAGGATCGGCTCGTGGAGGTCTACGCTCGGCAGCGGGTGGGCTCGAACGACTCTCAAGCGCATGTGGTTCGAGGATCTCGCCGAGAATCAGGATCATGGCCAGGTCTCGAGGGTCTTGATCTGGCCGAAAGCCACGGTTCAGTGATGCACTACGGAAACCCCGGCCGATGCGTCGCGCGCAACAGACGTGATGGTTGCACGACCGAGCACTGCCGGCCCGCGGCCGTGCGTCGGTTGGTGTCAGCGGCGGCGTGCGGCTATCCGTCCTCGACGTGCACATCGGAGTATGCCCGATCAGCACCGACGATCAGCCCCCTCGAGCCAAGTTCAGCGGCCGCGAGGCGCAAGCGCATACGCTCGGGGGATGGAATCATCAACGTACCTCCGCGATCTTTTCGGATTGCATGAACGCGTGGCGCTAGTCACCGGAGGAAGCTCAGGAATCGGCAAAGCCATCGCTCTCGCACTCGGCGGGGCAGGCGCACACGTACTCATCGCAGCCCGGACAGCCACCGCCATCGACACCACAGTTCGGGAAATACATGAAGCAGGTGGGTCCAGTGCAGGAATTGTCGTCGACCTCTCAACCCGCGAGGGCGCGCACGCCCTCGCCGAAGCTGCCGATGCTGCCGGTCCTGTCGACATTCTGGTGAACTCCGCCGGCATCAATCTCCGCCCTGCGATGCAGGATCTCGACGAGCACACCTGGGACACGACCATGAAGGTGAATCTCGACGCCCCATTCATCCTCGGACAGCGCCTTGCACCGAAAATGGCGGAACGCGGATTCGGTCGGATCATTCACATCAGCTCTCAACAGGCACACCGCCCATTCGCATCAAGCGGTGCTTACGGGGTATCGAAAGCAGCACTCGAGGGCCTGGCACGATCACAGTCCGAGGCATGGGCGCCCTGCGGAGTCACCGCGAACGTGCTGGTACCGGGCTTCGTCCAAACCCCCTTGAACCAGCGCCTCAGCTCCGACCCGAACGTCGTTCACGCCCTGGCCAAACGAACACTCGTCGGGCGGAACGGTATACCGGCAGACTTCAGCGGTGCAGCCGTCTTCCTCGCCAGCACCGCTTCCGCTTACATCATCGGACAATCAGTCGCCGTTGACGGAGGATTCTCAGTTCACTGAACGGTTCCGCTGGAGGATCAGTCACTGAACCGGGCAATGGCATTCAGGAAGTCAGGACTCCCGCCGAGGCGAAAAGCTCCGGCCGGGACTCCGGACGTGAGAACAGCATGGGAGAGGTACTGATATGAGTAGGGACTTGGAGCTAGAGGTGGGCAGCAAGGAGCTGGTCCTTCACAACAGATACGAGATTCTTTCCATACTCAATGATGTGATGATCGCCGTCTGGTTCATTATCGGCAGCATCCTATTTTTCAGTGAGAGCACGACGACCGCGGGTACGTGGCTGTTCCTTGCAGGGTCAGTGGAACTTCTCATTCGCCCGATAATCCGTCTAACCCGGAACATCCATATAAAGAACGTTACTGGCACAACAAGCACCAACGACTACTGACGCAGGGCTGTGCCACCAGACGGCGCTTCCTTCGAGCGTCCGTCCTCGGGACACCGAAGAAGTCTCACAGAGCCGGCGTCAATAGCCCTGCTCGTTACGAGCGGCCTTGTGGTTCCAGTGATTCTCCGCGAGCTGCGGCAGGAATGCAGTCAGCGCGAGCCGGATATAGAGTCCACGCCTGCACCCGGGGTCCTAGGCCGGCGTCGATCCGGTTGATCACGTCAGGTGGAAGTCGCCCGGAGCCGACCTGCCTGGACAGGTCTGGGTGCTGATTCCTCGCTGCCATGCCGACCTCTCCCCCACCAGCAGGTGAACAAGGTTCACAACCGACCACCGACGTTCGAGACCAGCGTCACGACGTCTCGTGCCCGGAGGGCAGTGTTTCATTCTGCAGCCTGCACGAGGGACGGCAGAGGATCAGGATGGCACGGGCAACCGGCCAGCCGTAGCTTTTCCTCGTGTCCGATGTCATGACCCGCAACAGCTAGGTGAGGCTGATGGCCGACCATGACACGGGTGGAAGCGTCATGGTGAGTGTCCCTTCGTTGACCGAGACGCCGTCGAGTGGTTTGAGGCCGACCCGGTTCTGGTCCTCGAACGTGTTCTTTGCGTAGACGTCGTCATCGTGCACGGTGAGCGCCTCGGTGATCGTGGTGGCAGCAAGATCGCTGACGTCGATCGAGACTTCGATCGATTCGGTTTGGCTGCGGTTCACGAGGAACACCGCCGACGAGCCGGCTTCCACATCCATCGTTGCCACGGCGTCGACGAGGGGCGCCCGACCGTAGACGGCGGTCTCGTAGGTGTCTACCTCGATCGTTGGGCGAAGGATTTCGCCGCGAGCTAGGCGCGCGGTGACCGAGAACGGGAAAAAGGTGCTCTGACGCCATGCAGCACCACCCGGTTCGGTCATGATCGGCGCGATGACGTTGACGAGTTGCGCCAGGGACGCGGACGCGACTCTGTCGTGGTTCTTGAGCAGGGTGATCATGAGATTGCCGAGCACCACGGCGTCGGCGACGGAATAGACGTCCTCGAGTTGGCGGGGCGCATAAGTCCACTGGTCGTTGACCTCGCCGGAGGCTTGGTGCTCGTCGAGGTACCAGATGTTCCACTCGTCGAACGATAGGTTGATGGTCTTGTCGCTGCGCAATGTGTGTTTGACGTGATCGGCGGCGGCGACGACGGCTTGGATGAAGTACTCCATGTTCAATGACGAGGCGAGGTAAGAATCGAGGTCGCCGCCGCGCTCCTGGTAGTACGCATGGCAGGAGATGTAGTCCACGTGTTCATAGGCGTGTTCGAGAACGATGCGCTCCCAGTCGCCGAAGGTGGGCATCGAGGAGCCGGAGGAACCACAGGCTACGAGTTCCAGGGTCTTGTCCGCCGCTTTCATGGCCTGTGCGGTGCGGGCAGCGATCTGACCGTAAGCGTCGGCGCTCATATAGCCGGTCTGCCAGGGTCCGTCCATCTCGTTTCCCAGACACCATATGCGGATATCGTGGGGCTCTACAGCGCCGTTGGCGACCCGTTGGTCGCTCAGTGCCGTTCCTGATGGGTGGTTGGCGTACTCCAAAAGGTCAAGCGCACTCTCGATCCCGCGGGTCCCGAGGTTCACGGCCATCATCAACTCGGCTCCGGTGAGTTTGCACCAGCGCGCAAACTCGTCGATGCCCACCTGGTTCGACTCCAGAGCATGCCAAGCCAGGTCACGGCGTACCGGGCGTTGGTCGCGTGGGCCCACACCGTCTTCCCACCGGTAACCGGAGACGAAGTTGCCGCCCGGGTAACGCATCGTTGTCGAGCCGAGCTCTTTGACCAACTCAACCACGTCGAGCCGGAACCCGTCCTCGTTGGCGGTCGGATGATCCGGCTCGTAGATCCCGCCGTACACACACCGGCCGAGGTGCTCTACGAACGAACCGAAGATCCTGCGATTCAGGGGCGCAACGACCGCCGAACGCGCGATGACAATACGGGCACTGGTCACAACATCATCCTGTCCATAGGTGGGTATGAAGAATTTCTTCCTCGAAGCTCAGGAGCGCTGTAACGCACGGCTCCGAGCCGGGCCCCCTTGATCCTGGTGTGAGGCGGGGAGTTGGCCGGCGTCGATCTCCGGGACATCACCAAAGGGTGTTGCAGAAACCGACGGAAAGCACCACCGGCTCCAGGGACGACCAGGACAGACCGATTCGGGACCACCCGACGGCTTGTCGGGTCGGTCGAGGTAGCGTCTGGTTGGCGCGATCGCGCTGGAGTCAGTGGAATCGGACGGTGGCCGATTCACGCCCCGGCGAGAGCGAGACCGGCGCACTCTGCCCGTCGAACGTGATCACGTAATCACCGAAGAAACCCGAGATCGACAAGCGTGCATCATGATCCGTGCGCATCGTCGTTCGCAGCAGCCACCATTCGCCCTTGATCAGCGACCGCAGTGCGTGAAACGAGGGTTTCGGTGTGCCGTCGGCGCGAACTAATCCGCCCGGCGCACCGAGCCACGCTCCGTCGTCGGTGAACCCCCAGTACGTGATGGCCTGCACGGCCGGGTGGCCCACGAGTGAGCGATAGTGCCGCACAATCTCGTCCGCTTGCCTGGCCTCTCCCTCGGGCGTCGATGGCCAGGATGGGATCTGATAGTCGTTCAGGTCGACGATCTCCGGCGGCATGAGGTGCCCCGACAGCAGAGTGGTCTCGGTCAGATGGAGGGGCAGCCCGAAGCGGGCGAACCGGTCGACCATCGCGAGCATGGTCTCTTCTCCCCAATACCCCTGATGCATGTGGGTCTGCAGGCCGATCGCGTCCACGGCGATCCCCGCTTCGAGCACGCCCTCGATCAGAGCTTCGTAGTCGCTCGACAAGTCGAAGTCGTTCAGGATGAGCGTCGCGGAAGGGTTCGAGGCGCGAGCTTCCTCGAACGCGAGCTGAATCATGGGCACGCGACCAATGCTCTGCGCAAGCCGGGTAATACCGTTTTCCTCCGCAGTGAACACGGGCATGATGACGGCCTCGTTGATCGCGTCCCACGTGTCGATGACCCCTGAGAAGTCGGTCACCTCGCGTCGGATCCTCTCGCGTTGCAGCCGCTCGATCTCCGCCACCGGTAGACCGGTGAGCCACTCGGGCGCGAGCGTGTGCCACGTCAGCGGATGCCCCTTCACGGTCACTCCGTGCTCAGCGAACCACGAGGCGGTCCGGAGGAGTCTTCGGGTGTCAGGCTTGCCGCGGATCGGCTCGAATCCTCGCCAGTAGAACGGAAGGGTCGCAGTGTTGAAGAGCTCGAGCCACATCGTCTCGAGCTCCGGCAGGCCGGCGAGCCGCGCCCCGCCGAAGACGGGCTCCGCCGCGGTGTCCTGCACGGTCTCCCCATTGGCCAGCGGGATGAAGTCGAAACCGATGTTGCCGAAGGCGAAGTCATGACACTGCTGTTCGACGGTGACATCCGCGTTGCGCACAGGGTTGCCGTCCGAGTCCAGCACGGTGACCTGGGCGGTCACCCGTCGGTGGTCGACACTCATGACGCGCTCCGTGCGATTTCGTTGAAACTCGGGTGGAAGGCCCGGTCGAAGCCCACGACGCGGGCTGCACCGGAGAGCTGTACCGAGTGCGTGATCCGCAGGTCGGTGCTCGATGCTCCGAGAGCAAAGACGATCTCTCCCGGTTCGACGACCCGCTCGCCGTTTCGGCCGGTGAAGCCGGTGACATCTGCGGGAACGTGTATCGAGAGCTCGACGGATTCGCCCGGCTCCAGGTCGACGCGCTGAAAACCGACCAGACGCTGCACCGGGCGCACGACTGACGCGACCGGATCGTGGACGTAGATCTGGACGATTTCTGTCCCAGCACGGTCCCCGGTGTTGCGGAGACGGAGGCCGAGGGTCGCCGTGCCGTCGACTCCGACCGTATCCGGCCCGTGCTGGCCGGCGCTCCAGTCGAAGGTGGTATACCCGATCCCGTGCCCGAACGCGAAGGCCGCAGTCGGGTCGATGCTCGACACTCCGTTGGAGCGCGCCAGAGGAGCGGCCAGGTACGTGGACGGCTGCGTCCCCTCTGAGGCCGGGATGCTGACGGGCAGGCGTCCGCTCGGATTGACCCGACCGGAGAGGATGCCGGCGACGGCGGCGGTTCCTTCTTCTCCTGCGAAGAACGCTTGCACGATCGCGGCCGCGCCCGTGACAGCGGATCCCAGTGCGTACGGTCGTCCAGCGAGCAGGGTGACGACCGCAGGAGTCGATGTTGCCAGAACGGCGTCGAGAAGGTTCTGTTGGGCACCGGGCAGGCGGAGCGACTCGACGTCGCAGCCCTCACCGCTGGTGCCGCGACCGAAGAGCCCGGCCCGATCGCCGAGGGCGACGATGACGATGTCCGCCCGCGTTGCGGCATCCACCGCTGCGGGAATCCCGGCGGTTTCTCCTCCGTCGATCGTCTGCCTGGCACGTACTCGATGTCCGCTTCGGGAAACTCGATGCGGAGACTGGCCAGCAGGGTAGGCAGTTCGATACCGAGGGGTGTGTCAGGATGCTGCACGCCGACATGAGCAGGGAACGAGTAGCAGCCGAGAACGGCGAAGGGGTCGTCGGTCGTCGGTCCGACGACAGCGATCCGGCGCGGGGCGGCGAGCGGAAGGGTTCCGTCGTTGCTCACAAGCACGATGGACTGTTCGGCGATCTCGCGGGCAACCGCCCGATTGCCGGCGTTGTCCAGGTCGATGGTGCCGCGGATGCCTTCCGCGTTCTCCACGTCGACATCGCGCAACGCTTCGGGCGTGGCATCCCAGTCAGGATCAAGCAGTCCGAGTTCGACTTTCTGGCGCAGCACACGCCGGAGGGCACGATCTATGACCGCCTCGGGCAGATCGCCCGACCGGACCGCTTCAGTCAGCGGGGCACCGAAGGTTTTCACTGTCGGTAGTTCGACGTCCACGCCCGCAGTGAGCGCGAGAGCAGCGGCCTCGCCCCACGAACCCGCGACGCCGTGAAGCAGTTTCAGGAAGGCGATCCCGAAGTAATCGGCCACGACGGTGCCGTCGAAACCCCAGGTGTCACGCAGGACTCCAGTGAGCAGTGACTCGTCAGCCGCCGATGGCACGCCGTCGATGTCGGTATAGGAGTGCATGACCGAACGCGGCTTGCCTTCCCGCATGACCATCTCGAACGGGACGAGCAGCACGTCGGCCAGTTCACGCGAACCGACCGAGACCGGCGCGAGGTTACGGCCGGCTTTCGACGCCGAGTAGCCGACGAAGTGCTTGAGAGTTGCGACGATCCCTGCGGACTCGAGGCCACGGACGTACGCCGTTCCGATGGTGCCGATGAGATAGGGGTCCTCACCGATAGTCTCTTCGACGCGACCCCAGCGGGCGTCCCGCACGACGTCGAGCACGGGGGCAAGGCCTTGGTGGATACCAACCGAGCGCATGTCGGACCCGATGCGGTGTGACATCCCCTCAACGAGCTTCGGATTGAACGAGGCCCCCCAGGCGAGGGGCACCGGATAGGCGGTCGCCCCCCAGGTGGCGAAGCCCGCAAGGCACTCTTCATGCGCAACAGCCGGGATGCCGAACCGGTTGGATGCGGCGATGCGGCGCTGGCTGCGGAGGAGGGACAGCGCCCCGAGCGCCGGGTCGACCGGAGCCGAGCCGAACGGCCGAGTCAACTGGCCGAGCCCGTTCGGCAGGAGCGCATCGAGGTCGATCACATCGTCCATGTCGTTCTGATGCGGCGCAACGTCCCCGCCCTCGTTGGACGCGCCGACCCAGACGCCGAACAGCTGGGCGATCTTCTCCTCGAGCGTGAGCTCGGCAAGGAGTGCCTCGACGCGGTCGGAAGCGGATGCGGTCACGTCGTGCCACGCCGGCGTGGTCGTCGTGGATGTCGTGGTGCTCAAGGAAAGTCCTAACCTTTGACAGCGCCGGTGAGTCCGCCGACGATGCGACGCTCGAACAGCGTGAAGAATATCAGTGCCGGAATCATGGACAGAGAGGTGAAGGCGAGTACCTTTGCCGTGTCCACCGAGTACTGCGAAGCGAACGCCTGAACCCCGAGCGGCAGGGTATATGACGCCTGGTCGCTGAGGATGAACAGCGGCAGAAGATAGCTGTTCCAGCTCGCGACGAAAGCAAGGATGCCCGTCGTCACCACGCCCGGCAGCGACAAAGGAACGACCATGCGGAAGAAGAAGCCCAGCCGGCTGGTGCCGTCGATCGACGCCGCCTCTTCGATCTCATCGGGGATGGCCTTGAGGAACGGCACCAGGATGATGATCGTCACCGGCAAGCCGAAGGCGATCTGCGGGAGAATCACGCCGGCCAGACTGTTCATCAGGCCCAGCTCCCTGACCATGATGTAGAGCGGCGTGATCGCCACGGTCATCGGGAACATGAGTCCAGCGGCGAACAGTGAGTACAGCGCCCCGCGACCAGCGAACCTGTAGCGCGCGAGAATGAAGCTCGCCATCAGGCCGAGCGTCACCACGCCGAGGGTCGTCGCGAGCCCGGCGATCGCCGAGTTGCCGACCTGCTGCCAGAAGGTCCGGCTCGCGAGCACCTCAGCGTAGTTGGAGAAATTCCACGGGTTCGGAAATCCCGCGGGCGAATTGGTGATCTGCGAGTTGTCGCGGAACCCACCGAGGATGATGTAAACGACGGGGCCGAGACAGAGTGCGATGAAGACAAAGGCGATGAAGTAGGTCGCCGGGCTGCCCCATTCCTGGCGGTCACTGGGCGAACGCTTCTTGTGCAGGCGTGTGGGAGCGTCGAGAACAGCCATCACTTCTTTCCTTCTGTGAGAGCGCCGGCGGTGTCGCGCGAAAGAACGAACCGCTGGTAGATCAGTGCGATGACGAGGGAGATCAGGAACATCACGACGGCGACGGCACTGCCGTAGCCGAAGTTGCCCGAGGTGCGCCCGTTGGCGACCATGTAGGTGGCCATGGTCGAGGTCCCAGCAGTCGAGGCGACGTACTGGCCCCAGATGATGAAGACCAAATCGAACAGCTGCAGCGAGCCGATGATCGACAGGAACGCCCAGATCCGTAGGGTCGGTCCGAGGAGAGGCAGTGTGATGGTGCGCTGGATCTGCCAGTAGCTGGCGCCGTCGATCGCGGCCGCCTCGAACAATTCGTCGGGGATGCTCTGCAATCCGGCGAGGAAGAGGATGACGGCAAAGCCGATGTACTTCCACGAGATGATCACCATCAGTGACCAGATGGCGATACTCGGATCAGAGAGCCAGTCTCTCTGGAAAGCTCCCAATCCGATGCTGTCGAGTAGCCCGTTGACGGAGCCGGATGTCTGCAGCATCAGACCCCAGCCGATCCCGACGATGACCTCGGAGATGATGTACGGGACGAAGATGAGCACGCGGATGAGCGAGCGGCCCCGGATTTTCTGGTTGAGCAAGAGCGCGAGGACGATCGCGATGGGTCCCTGGATGACCAGGGAGAGCACCAGGATGAACCCGTTGTGGCGCAGCACGTCGTGGAACGCGCTGTCCTGAAGGATGATCAGGTAATTCTGGAAACCGACGAAGTCGGTGGCTGGCCCGATGCCCTTCCAGCGGAAGAAACCGTAGTAGCCGGCGAGGACGACCGGGAGGATCACGAAGCCGACGAAGACGACGATCGCCGGCCCGGCCAGAAGAATGATCTCGAGGCGCTTGCGCCAGTCCGCTGGACGCCGTCCGGGCCGCGGAGCGGCAGGGGACGCCGCGTGAGCGCCATCCCCTGCCGTAACCGTGGCCCGCGGCGGCTGCTGGTCCGTCATCAACGGAGCACCCCCTGCAGGTTCAATCATGATCTGCAGCTATCCCTTGGCCGCTGCGTCGTTCAGGGCCGAGACGATGTCTTCGGCTGTGCCCTGACCGGCGAACATGTCGACGGCACCCTTGTTCAGCGCGTTTCCGACGTTCTGCCCGAACAGCGTGTCGAGCCAGACCGTGACGTAGGGTGCCTCGTTGTACGCCTCGAGGATCGACTGGAGTGCCGGGTCGGTGACAGCTGCCTGGGCGTCCTGGTTGGCGGGGATCGTCTGGAACGCTGCTGCGTAGTCTTCCTGGTACTCCTGCTGCATGAAGAAGTTCAGGAACGCGGTGCACTCTTCTTTCGGTGCCTGCGCGGAGCAGGTGAATCCGTCGACGCCGCCCATCATGGCGCCGGGCTCACCCTCACCGCCGTCGACCTCCGGGAACGGGAACCAGCCCAGGTCCGGGAGAGGCTTCTGGTCAGGAGTCAGCGAAGCGATGACACCGGGGTTCCAGGCCCCCATGAGCTCCATGGCTGCCTTCTTGTTAGCAATGAGCCCGGCCGAGCTACCCGCACCCTGCTGCGCCGAGGTGGTGAGGAATCCGTTGTTGAACGGCTCCGTGTCGACGAATTCCTGCAGGTTTTCGCCGGCCTCCAGCCAGCACGGGTCGTCGAACTCCATGGTTTCGGCGGCCGTGTTGATAGCGTCCTGCGAGCAGGCGCGAACTGCGAAGAAGTAGTACCAGTGCGCTGCAGGCCAGGCATCCTTCGCACCGACGGCGATGGGGTCGACTCCTGCACCCTTGAGCTTGTCCACCGCGGAACCGAGCTCGTCGAGGGTCGTCGGTGTTCCCTCGACGCCCGCTTCGGTGAAGAGGTCCTGGCTGTAGTAGATGCCACCGGGCAGCAAAGCGGTCGGCATTCCGTAGATCTTGTCGTCGACCGCGAAGGCGCTCAACACGCTTTCGGGCACAGCGGCTCTGGTGGCGTCGTCGATGGAATCCGTGATGTCCAGGGCCTGTCCGGCCGCAACGACATCCGCCAGCTTGCCGCCGCCGCGCGCCATGAAGATGTCGGGTGCATCGCCGGAGTTCAGCGCCGTCTGGAGCTTCCCGTCCATCTCCTCGTTCTGGACGGACTGGATCTCGATCGTCACGCCAGGATTTGCCTCCTCGAACGCTGCGACCGTCTTCTCCCAGTGCGCCTTGCCAGCGCCCGTCGTCGAGTTGTGCCAGAACGTCATGGTGACATCGCCACCTTCGCCTTCTGCTGCTCCACCGCCGGAGCCACACGCTGACAGACCGCCGAGGGCCAGTGCTGACGCCGCGCCAACGGTCAGCAGCTTCCTCATGCTTTGCTTGTTCATCTTTGAACACCTCTCGAAAGTTTCGACATTTGCGTCGAAGACACTTAGTGTGGTGTGAGCGTAACAGTGCCGGCCCGGTCAGACGCAAGTGTTTCCCGTAACAAGTGAAGATTGGATCCTCATGATCGACTCAGGTCGCAAGGTCAAACTCAATGAATTGGCCGATGAGGCCGGAGTTTCGCTCTCCACGGTTTCGAAAGTCCTCAACGGACGGTCAGACGTGTCCGCGCAGACGCGGGCGAAAGTTGAGGAGCTCCTCTCCAAGCACGGATACCAGCGACGCCCGGGCCTGCCCAACAGGGACACCTTGATCGAGCTCGTTTTCCCCGAACTCGAGACAGCCTGGGCTATGGAGATCATCCGCGGAGTCGAAAATGTCGCTCGTACAAACGATTTGAGCGTCGTCCTCACCGAGTCGGGTGACCGCCACTCCCCGTCCCCGGCCTGGATCACCGGTGTTCTTCGCAGGCGCCCGGTCGGGGTGGTGCTCGTCTTCGCCGATCTCGCGGCCGAAGCGAAGGCAACCCTTCAATCCCGCGCCATTCCGTTCGTGATCATCGACCCGGCCGGAGATCCGGCCCCGGATGTCCCCGCGATCGGGTCGGCGAACTGGTCCGGCGGCCTCGTCGCCACCCGTCATCTCATCGAACTGGGACACACCCGCATTGCCGCGATCACCGGCCGCGACGACATGATGTGCTCCTTCGCCCGCGTCGACGGATACCGGTCTGCCATGAACACGGCCGGCATTGAAATCGATGAACGCTTCGTGCGATTCGGCAACTTCCGGGTGGACGGTGGCTGCAACATCGCTCTCGAACTCCTGACGCTGCCCGACCGCCCCACAGCGATCTTCGCAGGAAGCGACCTCCAGGCGCTCGGCGTGATCGAGGCTGCAAGGACCCTCGGGCTCCGGGTGCCCGTTGATCTGTCCATCGTCGGTTACGACGATCTGCAGCTCGCCCAGTGGTCCAGTCCGGCGCTCACGACCGTGCATCAGCCGCTCACGGCGATGGCCGAGGAAGCAGCGCGGCTCGTGATCCGCATGAGTGAGAGCACCCTCAAAACCATCCCCCGGATGGACCTCGCAACGCGGCTCATCGTCCGTGACAGTACGGCCGCGCCGGCTGCGGGCTGACGGGCTGACGCTGAGCTGAGGCCTTCCCTCGATGTCGCGATCCTGCGTGAGCCCCGTGACGTCGGCATGTATAGCGCAACGTTGTACCGGCGCGTCGCGTATCTCGACGGCCAGTGTTGGGTGATCACCCGTGCAGGACACACTCATGATTGAACAGAAGGGCGTCTCTCCCGAAGGTGATAGAAGTAATCAGGCTGACACAGGAAGATGAAAGGTGGCGTCGTCGCGACCGCACCTCTGGTCATCCTCTTTCTGCTCTTCCAGCGGCGTATCGTTAGCGAACTTACAACAGGCGGGGTCAGATGAACCACCAGGAGAAAACCATGCAGGGCTTGAAAGTACTCTTCATCGGCGGTAGCGGGATCATCAGCACCCACTGTACGAAACAGGCAGTAGACGCAGGCATGGACGTCTATCTCCTCAACCGCGGAATCCGCAACCTGCGTGAGGTACCCGAGGGCGTCACCACCCTCGTCGCAGATGCCCGGGACAAGCAGTCAGTCCTAGATGCTATAGGCGGTCACGACTTCGACTGCGTCGTCAGCTGGGTCAACTTCACCCCGGAACACGTGAAGCAGGACATTGAGATCTTCGCCGGACGAACCAGACAATATGTCTTCATCAGTTCAGCATCTGCGTACCAGACACCACCGACACACCTGCCCGTCCTGGAATCGACTCCTTTGAGGAATCCCTTCTGGGAGTACTCGCGGAACAAGATCGCGTGTGAGGACCTCCTCACAGCGGCCTACCGCGAACAGGGATTCCCCATCACGATCGTCCGGCCCTCGCACACCTACGACGAAACGCTGATCCCGTTCGACGGAGGATGGACAGTTGTCGAACGCATGCGCGCCGGGCGGCCCGTCATCGTGCCCGGAGACGGAACATCACTCTGGACCATCACCCACAGCCGTGACTTCGCCAAAGGGTTCACGGGACTGCTCGGACATACCCACGCGATCGGTGAAGCCGTGCACATCACCGGCCAAGAGACGCCATCGTGGAACCAGATCTACACCCTGGTCGCGGCGGCTGCCGGCGTCCCGAACCCTCACCTGGTACACGTCCCCTCCGACGCCATTGCCGAAGCCGACCCTGAATGGGGCGCCGGCCTCCTGGGCGACAAGTCCCACACGATGATCTTCGACAACACGAAGATCCGCTCCCTCGTCCCCGGATTTACCGCCACCACCCCGTTCAATCAGGGCGCCCAGGAAATGATCGCCTGGCACGATGCGGACCCAACACGCCGAACAGTGGACGCCCACATGGACGCCCTGATGGATCGGCTCGCCGAAGCATACGCCCCGCGTCCTCTCTGACACCCCGACCGCGCTCCCAGCTGAACCACCCGGACGCCACCGGAGCTCACCAGGCCACAGGGAACGCGCGGCAGCGGGCCTGAGGCAGGGGCCCGCCCCCGGGCTGGATACGATGGGACCGACGCCAGGCGCACAGGGCCCCTGCAGGACGAAGGAGAACCAGGGCTGTGCGGTCTAACCCCGGCGTCGCGAACGGCACGGAAGGTCTCCGGACACAGAACCTGTCCCAGCTCCTGACGATGGTCCACCGGAACGGCCCGCTGTCCCGCTCCGACCTCACCCGGCGCAGCGGCCTCAACCGTTCGACGGTCGGCGCGCTCGTGTCCGCGCTCGCGGAGCGCGGCCTGGTCCTCGAGACCGAACCCACCGTCGACGGTCGCGTCGGTCGGCCGAGCCCGATCGTCCACGCCAACCCCGGGATCGCGGCCATCGCCGTCAATCCCGACATCGACGCCCTCACCGTCGGCGTCGTCGGACTCGGTGGCCGGGTCCACGAGCGCCTCCGCCGCGAAACAGGGGGACTGCCCTCCCTGGACGACGCCGTTCAGCTGACCCGGGAGATCGTCGCCGACCTCCAGCCCGTGCTCTCTGGCCTGGACAGGATCACCGGCGTGGGCATCGCGCTCCCAGGACTGGTCAATGCCGGGTCGGGTCGCGTACTCGTCGCTCCTCACCTCGGCTGGCACGACACCGATCTTCTCGGCCCTTTCGAGGACGCCCTCGGGTTGCCGGCCGTTGCTGCCAACGACGCCGCACTGGGTTCCCTCGCCGAGAGCATCTTCGGCGCGGCCATCGGTGTCGGTGACGCCGTCTACCTCAACGGCAGCGCCAGCGGCATCGGCGGCGGCATCGTCACGGGCGGCGCCCAGCTCGTCGGCAGCAGGGGCTACGGAGGGGAGCTGGGACACACCCTCGTCAGCCCCGGCGGTTCGCCCTGCCACTGCGGCCGCGCCGGCTGCCTGGACGCCGAGGTGCGGCTGGAGCGCCTGCTCGACGCCGCGGGCCTGTCCGGCGGTGGAATCGAAGCCCTGGAGCGCGTACTGGCCGACGACCCGGGCCCTGTGGTCCGACGGGAGGCCGAGCGCCAACTGGACCTTCTCGCCGTCGCACTGGTCAACTTCGTGAACATCTTCGATCCTCGGCTGATCGTTCTCGGAGGGTTCCTCGGATCGTTGGTCGACGTCCACGGCAGCAGACTCGCGGACGCCGTGAACGCCGGCGCACTGGCTGGTGGGGTGGCCGTCCGGCGAGCCGCCCTGGGGCCCGAGCTCCTGCTCGTGGGTGCGGCCGAACTCGCCCTGCAACCGCTCCTGGCCTCGCCCTCCTGACGTCGTACCGGTCCGGCGCGGTCGAGCGGATGCTACCGGGGCAGAGCGCGTCCTTCGGAGTCGAGGTAGTCGCGCCAGGATCGCTTCGGGTTCCACCCGAGCATCCTCCGAGCCTTGGCGCTCGAGATCCCCGAAGCATCAGGGCGGTCGAGTTCACGCAGTTCGATCCGGTCGCCGTAGTACGTCGTGAAGATCTCGGCGAAATCGTACCCGCCCACGTTGTCGGGCGAGGCGATGTAGAAGACCTCGTGTCCGGGAAGAGCCGATCCGGTCGCCAGGACGATGGCATCGGCCAGGTCGTACACATCGACGTAGCTCCAGAGGTTGGGGCTCAGGACGGAACTGTCACGGATCTGCGGCCCGAGGTTCAGTTCGTAGTTGCCCTCGAACTGGACCCAGCTGGGGCGGAGCGAGATGCACTGGATGTCGGACCGGGCGACTGCCGCATCCATGAGCTGTTCACCGAAGGACTTCGACAGGGCGTAGGGGTCCTGGGGGCGGACCGGATGTTCCTCGTCCACGGGTGCGTAGTCAGGGAGGAAGGGTCGCTCGGGAAAGAAGAAACCGGGCACGGTCTCGCTGGAGATGTAGACGAAGCGCTTCACCCCGAAGCGGACGGCCGCTTCGAGGACGTTGAAGGTCGCCATCAGATTGGTCTGGAACACGACGTGGGGTGGGTTGCCGGTCGGCTCAGGGATGGCGGCGATGTGCACGACCGCATCTGCTCCATGAACCACGGAGTAGGCCTCCCCGGCGTCCGTGAGGTCGGCCATCATGTACCCGGGGGCACCGTCCTGTTTGCGTTCGAAGCCGGGGCGGGTGAGGTCGGTGGTTCGTACGTCGTGCCCGGCGTCGATCATCGCCTTGGTCGCGGCGCGGCCGACTTTCCCGTGGGCGCCGGTGATCAGAACTTTCATGATGTCTCCTTGAAGGGGTGCGTGGCGCCGCCCCTGATGACAGCGGCGGACGTCGGGTGCAGGTGCGGGACGTGCGGGGTTCTACTCGTCGACGCCGGTGCTCTCACCGATGGATCGCCACGTCTCCAGCGAAGCGAGTCGTGCCTGAAGGACGTCGGCGTAGGCGCCGGTCGCATCGGCGCCGAGGACGAGCATCTCCGGGGCGTCGGCGGAGTTCACCACGGCGATGAGGGCCGCGGCCGCCTTTTCAGGGTCTCCTGGCTGGGTGCCATGGGTGGTGTCGTTCTCCTTGCGGCGCTTTCCCGCCGTGTCGGCGTAGTCGTCGATGGCGGCGGCGGACTGCTGAAGCGACCGTCCGGAGAAATCCGTTCTGAACCCGCCCGGTTCGACCACCATCGCCGTGATGCCGAGGGGTTCGAGTTCCTTCCGCAACGACCCCGTGAGGCCCTCGACCGCCGACTTCACGGCGGCGTAGTAGCCGGAACCGGCAGGACAGATGGTGGCGCCGATCGACGACAGGTTCACGATGGTCCCGGCACGACGGGCCCGCATCTGCGGCAGGACGGCTTTGATCATGTCGACGGTTCCGAAGAAGTGCGTGTCGAACAGCGTGCGCACGTCGTCGTCGTCGCCTTCCTCCACGGCGGCTCGGTATCCGTAGCCGGCATTGTTGACCAGCACGTCGATGCCACCGAACCTCTCGGTGCCGCGCTCGATTGCTCTCCGCACCTGACCCGCGTCGGTGACATCCAACGGAAGAGCCAGTGCGGAGTGCGGATACGCGGCCGCCAGATCGTCGAGTGTTCCGGCGTCACGCGCAGTCACGACGACGTCGTCACCACGCTGCAGGACTGCCTCCGCCAGCGCCCGTCCCAATCCTGTCGAGCAGCCGGTGATCAACCACGTGGTCATGATGTCTCCTCTGAGTGGCCGGCGCTCTACCGGCCTCGTACCCAGTCAACGCCATCCTCGGGGCGTTTCGCGCATATCGGCTTGAACACGTCCGAGCCAGCGCGGGTGACCATCGTCGGATACAGCCCTCCTCGCGGACCTCCGGAGGGGTGAGGACCGTGGTGCCCCGAACGTCACGAAGGCGTCGTCCTGCCCTGTTCCGATGCCCCGATGCGAGCCGGGTCCTCCGGGTACACGAAACGGCACACCGTCCGATGGACGATGTGCCGCAAGGCGTTCGTAGAAAGGACGGCAGACCAGGTCAGCCGGTGCGACGCGAGCCGCTCTCCCCGCCGTCGTCGTCGACCTCGTCGGCGTACTTGTCCGCGTATTCCGAGTAGTCCGGTTCAGCCGGCTCGAGCGGTTCGCTGCGTCGGTTCGAGGGACGACTACCCGGGCCCGTGAGCTCTCGCTGCAGTGCCGAATAGTCAGTGGACGGGCTGAAGTACTTCATGTCCCGTGCCTGCTTGGTAGCTTTTGCCTTTTGACGGCCGCGCCCCATGGCGTGACCCCCTTTTTGCGTCGATCCGGAGGTGGTCACTGGGGCACAAGGCCCAAGGCTGCAGCGAGGCCCCGGAGTATTCGGTCATTTTGTCGTAAGTATAGGTTACATGCTTTCACCGGCACCGAAGTGCCGCTCACCAGGAGGTCCGGGAAACCACCCCGGTGGCTTCCGGACCGGTGCGGTCGGGTACACAGCGGGGCGATCTTGGATAGAGTCGAGCCACGTCGGAGCGCGGGCTCCACGGCATCGGAATCCAAGGAGACAGCGGCCCACCATGAGCAACGAGGAGCGCGCACGGCCCGAGCCCGGGCAGGAGCCTGAGACCGACGGACCGGACGGACCGGCAGTGGTCGACCCGGACGACGTGGTGCTCGACGACGGCGTGATCTCGGCCGAGGCCCTGGAACCGGAACTCACGGTGTCCGCGGAAACCCTCGATCTGCCCGAACCGGCGCTCGAACCCGCGCAGATCAGCTCAGACACGGCGGAGGCAGCGTCGCTCGAGGCTGCGGCGGCCGAAGCCCGGGCGGTAGCTGCGGAAGCAGAGAAAGCCGGGACCCTCGTCGGCGGGCCGATGCCGGCCGACGCTCCCGTCGTCGATGCCGCACCCGCGGGCACCGCGCCCGCGGGTGGTACCGCCGGAGACACGGACGGCGGAGCGACGAAGGACGATGACGCTCAGGACAGGACGGCGGGTGACGACGCAGGCGACGGCAGCACCGTGGTGAGCTCCACGGTGGTCGGCAGCGCTGACGACCTGGTCGATGAATCTCCCGGTGACACCACCGACGACACCGGAACCGGAACGGGCGGCCCTGCGATCCACCAGGCAGCGGAGACCGACGCGGCCAGCCCGGTCGGCGGGCCCTATGCCTTCCCGCCCGAGGGCGGCGAGCCGGGACTCGGTCACCCCGGCCCGTATCCGGGCACCGACCCGGGCGCCGTCGGCTCCACTGCGTCATCCCCCACAGATTCTGATGATCCGGACGGTCCGCCGGTCGCGGCTCGTGCCTGGGTCCCGACAGATTCCGGGGGCGGCCAGGAGGCGGAGGGGCACCCCAGGCGCGACCGCACCAGGACCAGGAGCAGCAACCTGCCGATCCTGCTGGTGATCGGAGGCGTCCTCGTGCTCCTCGCGCTCCTCATCTGGCTGCTCCTGTCACTCTTCGGAGGGTCGGACGACGAGGACCGCGTCGATCCGTCGTCGGTGTCCTCCGGTGAGTGCCTCGCCGATTTCACCGTCATCACCGAGGACGCGGTGCTCGTGGACTGCGCCGAGCCGCACAACGCCCAGCTCGTGGCCAGCGAGAGCTACCCCGAGGACGCCGGGTTCCCGGGCCGCGACCAGCTCGGCCTACGCGCGGAAGCCTCCTGCGCAGCGGCCTCCGCCGACATCAATCCCGACGTCGTCACCGAGGACCTCGAGGTCACCCTGCTCCGAGCCACCCCCACCGAGGGAACGTGGGCCGACGGCGACCGCCGTGTGGACTGCTTCGCCGTCGTCGAGAACGGCGACACCCTGAACCAGAGCCTGCTCAACCCCTGACGCCAGGCCGGCTGCAGGCCGGTGGAAACACGCAGAAGACACGAAGGGTAGGAACCGCCCGGTTCCTACCCTTCGTCGTCCGGAGCGGAAACCGCTACCGGGTGGCTCGAACCGTCAGGCCTCCGGCGTCGAGTGCGGCACCATCGGCCGCCTCCGGCTCGGACTCCGACCTGTCGACGATGACGGTGTCCCCGTCGACGATCTCTCCCGCCAGGATGCCCTTCGCGAGGCGATCACCGATCTCCCTCTGCACGAGCCGGCGGAGCGGGCGGGCGCCGTACGCCGGATCGAAGCCGGTCAGGGCGAGCCACTCACCGGCCGCTGCGCTGACCTCGAGTTCGAGCCGGCGGTCGTGCAGCCTGTCCCCCAGCGCCTTGACCTGCAGGTCCACGATCCGTGAGAGCTCGTCGAGGCTCAGCGGATCGAAGATCACGACGTCGTCGAGCCGGTTCAGGAACTCCGGTCGGAAGTTCGCGTTGACGGCGGACATCACGGCGGACCGCTTGGTGGCGTCGTCGAGTGACGGGTCCACGAGGAACTGCGAACCGAGGTTCGATGTCAGCACCAGGATGACGTTCCGGAAGTCGACCGTCCGGCCCTGGCCGTCGGTCAGGCGCCCGTCGTCGAGCACCTGCAGGAGCAGGTCGAAGACCTCGGGGTGTGCCTTCTCCACCTCGTCCAGCAGGACGACGCTGTAGGGGCGGCGGCGCACGGCCTCGGTGAGCTGGCCACCCTCCTCGTAGCCGACGTAGCCCGGAGGCGCACCGACGAGGCGGGACACCGAGTGCTTCTCCGAGTACTCGGACATGTCGATCCTGATCATGGCCCGCTCGTCGTCGAACAGGAAGTCCGCGAGCGCCTTGGCGAGCTCCGTCTTGCCCACGCCCGTGGGTCCGAGGAAGAGGAAGGACCCGGTGGGCCGGTTCGGGTCCGACACGCCGGCGCGGGCACGCCGGACGGCGTCGGACACCGTGGCCACGGCCCGCTGCTGGCCGATCAGGCGGGATCCGATGGCGTCCTCCATCCGCAGCAGCTTCTCGCTCTCACCCTGGAGCATGCGTCCGGCCGGGATGCCGGTCCAGGCGGAGATGACCTCGGCGATGTCGTTCGAGGTGACTTCCTCGGCGACCATCAGTTCCGGACCGTTGACGGTCTGCTGCTCTGCAGCCTGTGCTTCCCGGAGCTCCCGCTCGACCTGCGGGATCTCCCCGTACAGGATGCGCGACGCCGTCTCGAGATCACCCTCGCGCTGGGCGCGGTCCGCCTGGGACCGCAGGTCGTCCAGGGACGCCTTCAGGTCCCCCACACGGTTCAGGCCGGCCTTCTCCGACTCCCACCGTGCGTTGAGCCCGTCCAGTTCCTCCTGCCGGTCGGCCATCTCGGCACGCAGGGCCTGGAGGCGTTCGATGGACGCCTCGTCCTTCTCCCGCGAGAGTGCCATCTCCTCCATGTGCATGCGCTCGAGCGAACGGCGCAACTCGTCGATCTCCACAGGTGCGGAGTCGATCTCCATGCGCAGACGGGACGCGGCCTCGTCCACGAGGTCGATGGCCTTGTCGGGCAACTGCCGGCCCGGGATGTACCGGTGGGACAGCGTGGCCGCGGCGACGAGCGCCGAATCGGCGATCGACACCTTGTGGTGCGCCTCGTAGCGCTGCTTCAGCCCGCGCAGGATCCCGATCGTGTCGGGGACGGACGGCTCGCCCACGTACACCTGCTGGAACCGGCGCTCGAGTGCCGGGTCCTTCTCCACGTTCTCGCGGTACTCGTCCAGCGTCGTCGCTCCGATGAGCCGGAGTTCTCCGCGCGCGAGCATGGGCTTGAGCATGTTCCCGGCGTCCATCGAGCCTTCGGACGCACCCGCACCGACGACGGTGTGGAGTTCGTCGATGAAGGTCACGACCTGACCGTTGGAGGAACGGATCTCCTCGAGCACGGCCTTGAGCCTCTCCTCGAATTCGCCGCGATACTTCGCGCCGGCGATCATCGAACCGAGGTCGAGGCTGATGAGCCTCTTGCCCCGCAGCGACTCGGGCACGTCCCCGGCGACCATGCGCTGGGCCAGGCCCTCGACGACGGCGGTCTTCCCGACGCCGGGTTCACCGATCAGGACGGGATTGTTCTTGGTGCGGCGGCTCAGCACCTGCACCACGCGGCGGATCTCGGCGTCGCGTCCGATCACGGGGTCGAGCTTGCCGCTCCGGGCGACCTCGGTCAGGTCCACACCGAACTTCTCGAGCGCCTGGAAGGTGTTCTCGGGGTCCGGCGTCGTCACCTTGCGTTCTCCGCGGACACCCGGGAGGGCCGCAGCGAGGGCCTCCCGTGAGAGTCCCACGGACCGCAGGATGCCGCCCGCCGCGCCACTGTCGGCCGCGAGCGCCAGGAGGAGATGCTCGGTGGAGACGAACTGGTCCCCCAGACCCTCGGCCTCCTGGCGGGCGACACCGACCATCTGCAGTGCGCCGCGCGACAGTTGCGGCTGCGCGACGGAGGAGCCCGACGACGACGGAAGCGCCTTGATCGCCGAGCTCGCCTGCACGCTCACGGTGTCCGGGTCCACGCCCGCCGCACGGAGCAGCGCGACGGCGATACCCTCCCGCTGATCCAGGAGTGCCTTGAGGAAGTGGGGAGTCTCGATCTGGGCATTGCCCGCCGTGGAAGCGTTCATGGCGGCAGCCGAGAGCACCTCACGGCTCTTGGTGGTGAAGTTGTTGTCCATGCGCGGATTCCTTCCTGATCGGAGCAGTTACTACCTTGAGTGTACTCGGCTCAACTCTTGGCCGCGCCTTCTCATTCCGTCGCTTCGCCCACAGCGAAGCACCGGTCGGAAGGCGTCCCCGCCCGGCACGCCGCCGCCGCAGCGGGGGCGTTTCGTGTTCTCCGACATAATGGGCCGTATGGGGAAACTTCACCGCGCCACCTCCGTCCTGACGGTCGCCGTCCTGGCCCTCTCCCTGTCGGCCTGCACCGACGACCGCCCGACGGCCGAGGACGCGGCCCGCACGTTGGCCGAGGGACTGGGCCGGCTCGACGTCGGAGCGTCCGCCTTCACCGCTGCCGAAGCCTCGGAGGTGACCGAGCAGCTCGCCCTGATCACCGAGGGATTCGCACCGGCTGCTCCGGATGTCACCGTGGCAGGCGTGGAGGAGACGGGCGAGGACAGCGCGACAGCGACCCTGGACTACGTCTGGGATCTCGACGACACGGACCAGGACTGGACCTACACCACGACGGCGGACCTGACGCGCGTGGAGGACGCCTGGCAGACCGCCTGGGAGCCCGCCGTGTTCGTTCCGGACCTCCTGCCGGACGAGAAGCTGACCCTGACGAGTGTTCCCGGGGACCGTGGGGACATCACCGGGGCCGGTGGCGAGGTCATCGTCACGCAGCGGCCGGTGCTCCGAGTCGGCATCGACAAGACCGGAGTGCCGGAGGCCGGACAGGCCGCCTCGGCCCGTGCCCTCGCGACCCTGCTCGAACTCGATCCGGACGCGTACGAGAAGCAGGTCTCGGAGGCGGGAGCGGAAGCCTTCGTGGTAGCGCTCGTCCTGCGCGACGATGCCGGCCGCACGGTCACCGACGCCCAGATCGACGCCATCCCCGGAGCCCTCCGGCAGGAGGACACGCTCGAACTCGCCCCGACCCGCACCTTCGCCCGCGAACTGCTCGGGAGTGTCGGGGAAGCCACCGAGGAACTCGTCGAGCAGTCCGACGGCACCCTGCGCGCCGGGGACGTCACCGGACTGGGCGGCCTGCAGCTGCAGCACAACGCGCGCCTCGCCGGCACACCGGGCCTCGAGGTCAACGCAGCGCCCATCGACGCTCCCGGCACCCCCACGCAGCGGCTCTTCGCGAAGCCCGCCGTCGACGGCGAGGACCTCGCCACCACGCTCGATCCCCGGCTCCAGAGCCTGGGCGAGGAGGTCCTCGCGGACGAGCCCTCGGCGTCGTCGATCGTGGCCATCCGGCCCAGTACGGGCGAGATCCTCGCTGCGGCCAACGGCCCCGGCAGCGAAGGGCTGCAGACGGCCCTTCTCGGGCAGTACCCGCCCGGCTCCACGTTCAAGGTCGCGACGAGCCTCGCACTCCTTCGGCAGGGCTTCACGCCCGAGACTCCCACCGAGTGCACCGAAGAGGTGACGGTCGACGGACGCGCGTTCAACAACGCCAGCACCTACCCGGCACAGTTCCTCGGGACCATTCCGCTCCTCGAGACCTTCGCGCAGTCCTGCAACACGGGCTTCATCGCGACGAGGGACGAGATCTCCCAGGCCGAGCTCGCCGGCGCGGCGACCGATCTCGGCATCGGTGTCGAAGCGAGCATCGGTACGCCCGCCTTCTTCGGATCCGTCCCCACCGACGCGGAGGGCACGGCGCACGCCGCCGCCATGATCGGGCAGGGTGAGGTCCTCGTCTCGCCGCTCGCGCTCGCCACGATGGCCGCCTCCGTCGCGCCGGAGCCCGCATCACCCCGACTCTTCTCGCTCCCGGGGAGCCGACGGACCTGGACCCGGGCTCCGAGAGCGCCGCGGCGAGCGATGCACCGACCGATGATGCGTCCTCGTCGCCCGAGGAGTCGGCGAACGCCGATGCTGCGCCGAGCGCCTTCACAGCCGCAGAGTCCGCGACCCTCAAGACGCTCATGACCGCCGTCGTCGCGCAGGGCGGCGCCGGACTGCTGCAGGACGTGCCGGGCGAACCGGTGCTGGCCAAGACGGGCACGGCGGAGTTCGGCAGCGAGGACCCGCCGCGCACCCACGCCTGGGTCGTCGCGCTGCAGGGTGATCTCGCCGTCGCGGTCTTCGTCGAGGAGGGCGAGCTCGGATCCACCTCGGGCGGACCCCTGATGCGCGCGTTCCTCGCGGGAGCCGCCTCCTGACGGCGCGGTTCCACCGGCCCGCCGACCGCGGGCTTATCCACTTCGATGACATGGGGGTCAGATCAATACCGTGAACGCAGTAGCTTGATCAATCTCCGGCGCGCAGGTGCGACGCCGGGGGCAATTCGAAGACCGAAAGGGTCGCAGTGGATCTCACGTTCATCCCGCTCATCATCGGCGCGGTGGTGCTGCTCGTCATCATCGTCGTCGCCATCGTGCTCGCCCGCATGGCTCTGCATATCGCGAGCCCGGACCAGGCGCTCATCATCTCCTCGAAGGACAGCAAGGGGCAGCCGGATCCGGACAGCCAGCGAGTCGTCTTCGGCCGCATCTTCATCAACCCGTTCTCGCAGCGCGCCTACCCGCTGTCCCTCGCGTCCCGGCAGGTGTCCCTGCGGATCGAGGGCATCTCGAAGAACGGCATCAAGCTCCACCTGACCGGTGTGGCCCAGGTCAAGGTGGGCGGCGACGCCGACGCCGTCCGCAAGGCGGCCCAGCGCTTCCTCAACCAGCAGGACGCCATCGATCACTACACCCAGGAGACGCTCTCCGGCTCGCTGCGCTCGATCGTGGGCACGCTGACCGTCGAGTCGATCATCCGGGACCGCGCCACCTTCGCGAAGAGCGTGAAGGAGGAGGCCGAGCACTCCATGCACAACCAGGGCCTGGAGATCGACACCTTCCAGATCCAGTCCGTGGATGACGACTCCGGCTACCTGAAGAACCTCGGGCGGCCGAGGCAGCCCTCGCGGAACGCAACGCGAAGATCGCCGAGGCGCGCTCCATGCAGGAGTCGGAGCAGGCACGTGCCATCTCCGACGAGCAGGTCGCGCTCGCCCAGCAGCAGCTGATCATCCGCCGCGCCGAGTTGAAGGAGGAGGCGGACGCCCGCCAGGCACGCGCCGACGCATCAGGGCCACTCGCCCAGGCCGAACAGCAGGAGCAGGTCATCATGCGTGAGCAGCAGGTGGCGCAGCGACGTTCCGAGCTGCGTGAGCGCGAGCTCGACACCGAGGTGCGCAAGCCGGCCGACGCCGAGAAGTACCGCCTGATCCAGCAGGCGGACGCGAAGCTCGAGGAGCGCCGCCGCGGGTCCGAGGCGACCGAGATCGAGGCCCGCGTG
>WNZI01000034.1 GCA_009728235.1 Vibrio cholerae
GGGCTCAGAAGGTACGAGATCTATCGCACCCCACTGGATGATGTTCTGGCGGTCAGGACAACATAGCGTGAGCCTCTGACTCTGCCTTCGGTTCTTGCGGTGTGGCGGAGGGAAGAGTATTCCTATGTGGCGAGCACATTATTCCAAGCGTTCGAGGACCGACATCACCTGTTGACTGACTAAGTGAAGGGTCTTCCCTGAGCGTCGTCGGTGTGTGAGGATTCTCAAGTCGCGCCTCTCTGGGCGCACGCCTCGCATTACGCGGAGGGTTGGCCGAGCGGCCGAAGGCGTCACCCTGCCAAGGTGACGTAGTTGGTGACAACTACCAAGGGTTCGAATCCCTTACCCTCGCCGTCAAGCGCTTTTAAACGACCGTTAGATGGCGTGGGAAGCCCCGTGCTGCCACTGACCCATAATCATCATGATTCAGGGTCTCCGAGATGGTAGGAGCGCCAGAAAACGCCGCTACTGCCATCAACCTCCCATGACCGTTTCATGGCGCAGGATGGATCATGGCCCGCATCATCGGATACGCCCGTGTCTCCGCCTCTGAGCAGAACCCCCAGCTACAGCTGGACGCGCTGCATGCAGTCGGCGCAGCACGCATCTTTGTGAAGACAGCATCAGGAGCCACCACCGACCGCGAGCAGCTGCACGCAGTGCTTAGCTACCTGAACCCCGGAGACACCCTCGCGGTGTACCGACTGGACCGCATGGCCCGATCCACAGCGGACGCCGTAGCAATCCTCAACGAGCTCCTGAGAGGGCCGGAATGAAGCTCCTGAGGGCTAGGGCTAGAACCGAAGTCGAGCCTGGAGAAGCAGGCTACACAATGGAAGGTAACGGGCCACGACAAGCCAGAGGAGCGACAGGATGAGCGATCTCATTGCACAGGCTGAACAGTTAGCCAGGGCCGCACATGAGGGCCAGGCCGACAAAGCGGGTGTGCCCTACATCGGCCACCCCGAACGGGTAGCCAAGGCGGCCGGCCAGGCCGCACCGGCACGCTTGGCTGAGCATGCGGCGGCGGTTGGGTGGTTGCACGACACGGTGGAAGACACTGGTGTAACCCTTGACCATCTCCGTACTCAGGGATTCCCCGAGGCGGTCGTCGTCGGCGTCGATGCGATGACCAAACGTGCGGGCGAGAGCACCATCGACTACTTTGCCAGGGTCCGCGCCAACGAGCTGGCCCGGATCGTGAAAGCCGCCGACGTCGACGACAACACCGATCCTGAGCGCGTCAGGAAATTAGACGTAGGGACGCAAGCCAGGTTGGCGGGGAAGTATGGCCGATCACGCGCATTGCTTGCGCTAGACCCGCTAGGTGTGCCTGTCAGAGAGTGAAAACTTCCGCCGCCACACCAGTGCCTTTGAACTAGCAGGCCTAGGCTGAGGGCATGAAGATGCCGCGCTTATTCACTCATTTCCTGAACAAGACAACCCGACGAGAAGCGATAAGTCAGCCGGAGGGCACCATCATTTCTGCGTGTCACGTAGGTCCTGTAGATGATGCTCCACAATCAACTGCGGCGCTGGAGGACTTGGAGCATTCTTGGGCGGAGTTGGAAGCAGCGGCAAAGGAATCAGCTGTGATCAAATTTCACGCTTGTTCCCGAACTGGGGAACAGTGGCAGGACGACCCCGCCGCAGTGAGAGCAGTCGCTGCTTTGTTGCGGGCGTCCTGACGATGGCGGCCTGACTTGAGCCCACCTCTGACTCTGCGGGCAGGCTCATAAGAAGCTCGCTCGTGGACTGGGGGTAGCAACTCTCCTTGGCTGATCATCTGATCAGGCTCTGAGGTCACATTAGAACCCGTTGCGATACTCATCCGCAGCACCCACGGCCGGAATCCTTCCGAACCTGTGGACCTGTAGACCTGTAAACCTGTAGACCTGTAGGTTTATCGTACCCACTTCTTTTTCATTGGTGTCTAGAGCTGACTTCTCATCAATGAGGAAACCTCGCGTCTAGTCAGAAAGCAGATTGTCGGTAAGGCCTCCTACAGTTCGACCCACCCAAGACAGGAAGGAATTACCACCATGCCGGTGAGCAGCGAACAGCTGGTTGAGTGGTCCACCGCCGCTCCAGGTGTCGTATTCGGACCTACCTTTAGCTCGAATCGTGACGCGGACGTGAGGTTCGTGGCTACGACGACGACGTACGAGGAGATAGCTCAGATGCTCATTGGTGCCTCAGCTGTTTTCCCCCGCCTCGATAGGTTCGACGTTGACGAGTTTGTTGAAGAGGGTCTCGAAGAAGAGACCGTGACGGAAGCCGTTGAGGAGTTCGCGCTGAGGGAGGGTGGGCGTCTGGCCGGCAAGCCGTACCGCCTCACAGTGCTGTGGCTGATGGGCGGGCTGCTTTTGCAGTGGCGGGCTCATACCGATGAGTACCTACAGTTCATGGTCGAACTTGCTGACATCATCGACACCGAGAACCTCTCGGCCGAGGACCAGGTGAGGCGCGCAGCAGCTGTTGTAGTCCAGAACCAGGACTACCGGCGCGTTGCGTGGCGTCACCGTGCGAGTGTGGCACGAGAGATTATCAAGGGTCTCGGCGGAGTCCCTGATGAAATCGTCGGTGACATCGTGAATTGGGCCAATACAGAGGCGACTGATGCGGTCGTGGATATTGAAGCGAGCATCTATCAGCACATCGACTCCATCGTCACTGACATGATCAACACCACAGAGTGGGTCAGGGCAACCAATCAAGAGAAGCGAAAAGACGTAGCGGCGCACGTGATCGCGGATCGATACGACGGGTGGGCTGTCTCTGCTTCCGTGCTCGACATACTGGCGCGAACTGCGCGAGCTGAGCATCTGCCTTCCAAGGGCTGAGGCACGCCCGATGGTGGGAGGGTAGGAGATGAAAAAGGGAGTAGTGATGGGGAAGAAAACGCGTCAGCTCGTGACCGGGCCAGAAGCGGAGCAGGCCACACGGTGCGTCACCGATGAGGCGCAGAAGATATGTGATGCGTCGAGTGTGCGGATGCCGAAAATTCGTATCGTCAATGCTTTGTCAGGGCCAACGGATGATCTCACCGCTGAGGTTCACTTCCCGCTGCGCGGTCCCCCGATCATGAACGTGCCCTTGCGGGTCGTACAGGAGTACCCGCGAAAAGCGTTTGTGTACCTGGTGACTCACGAGGTGGGGCACGTGGCGACGAAGGATCAACGTCTGCGCCTGTGCAAGGCCGCTCTGCTGGTTTTGATGGTCCTGGTGACAATTGCTAGTGCCTTTATGGGCTTTTCTGGTGCGTACTCCGAGCTGATTTTGAGTGAGCCCAGTGTCTGGCCTGCGCCGGCCGCGTCAGCACTTCTCCTCAGCTCTTTGGTTCCTCTGGCTGGGATATTGGTGATCATGCGCCGTGAGGAGCGTGACGCGGATCGGTTCGCTGCGGAGTACCTGGGGGACATCGAGGGTGCGGAGGAGTGTTTCCGCTTCACAGAGAGCCGCCGCAAGCCGGCGAAGAAATCAGGCTGGTTCACCCGGTGGTTACGACGCGTGTTTGCCACGCATCCGCCGAATGCGAGCCGAGTCCAGGCGATGCGGACCGCTCTTCAGGGTGACGGTCGGGAACATGGTGCCCGGCCCCTATAGCGAAGGGCCGGGCGCCATCGCTCCAGCGGCTCTTACGCCGATTACCTTACCGCCTCGGTTTTCCGTGCACGAGAACGACCATCTACGTGCAGACCGGAGCTGCCGTCCCAATGCTCCAGAGCTTCCCCGGCCTGGCGGGGTGTTCGTGTGAACGAATCCCCGCACGAAAACCGTTTGCACGGTTCACGCACCTATGAGGGTTTTCGTTCACCGCCTAGACTGGGATGAAGGTCCCTTGATGAGTGGAGTAGCGATGTCCGTCACCGACAGTGCTGGAGCAACGGCTGACACCCGCGTGTTCTACCGCGATGTCGTCCCGTACTACGCTCCCTTGCACCTGGAGGACCTCGCCGGTCCTGCTGCGGGGGTACTGAAGCTCCCGCGGTGGGTGTATTGGGGCCCTCAGTCTGTGTTCGATCTTTCGGAGGCCGGCCATCTCCAGACGGCATACCAGGCGTTGGTGCGGGTGGGTGCAGTGGAGGATCAGGTGCAGTTCCTCAATAAGGATGTGCTGGTGGCCGCGTGGCCTCGCCTTGTTCTGCCGCTGCGGTGCCGGCAGTTGTGGGAGTCACGGTTCCCTCAGCTGAAGCGAGAGCTGGCGCAGGCGTAGATGGAAGACATCGAGCAGTACCAGCGTGAGGTGACCGCTGTCGCTCTTGAAGCGTTGGAGGGGTATTCGTTTGCCCTGGCTGGTTCGGGTGCCATCCGTGAGCATGGCTTCACCGATCGGTTCACCCAGGATGTCGATCTATTTACTTCTGTGGTGAGTGTGCCGGAGTTCGCGGCCGCGGTGCATCGCATGGTCGATGAGTTGGATGCCCGCGGATACACGGTGGATGAGAGACGGCGAGCCGATCAGTTCGCCGCGGTGCAGGTCACCACGCCTGAGGGTTCGGTGGTGGAGGTTGATCTTGCTGTGGATTGGCGGTCCGCCGAGCCCGTGCGATTGTCGGTAGGGCCAGTGCTCAGTGTTGAGGATGCGGTGGCGAGCAAAGTGTCCGCAGCGTACGGCCGCGCCGAGCTGAGAGACCTTCTGGACGTTGACGCTATTAGGCGATCGGGGCGCTTCACCGACGAGCAACTTCTTGACCTGGTGCGTGAGCGTGAGCCGGCTTTTGACCAAGGGATGTTCGCGCAGCAACTGAACTTGATCGGTGCCGGGGTTAGTACAAGCGAGGCAGCTGCTTACGGTGTCGATACTGCTGAATTGATCGGTGTCGAGAAGCGTCTCACCGCGTGGGCGGATGCATTGACTCAGCCCATGCAATCCATGGCTGCAGATAAGTCGTCAGAGCAACGCGAGACACTGGAGAGCCGGTTACGGAAGGCGGGTGTCCCGGAGGAAGCCATAGCGGCTCGCCTGCACGCGGAACGGCAGCATGCATCCGCGCCGGGTGCAGCTATCACTCGTCCGACTCCTAAAGGACCCCCCGTTAAGTCACCGGCCAAGTTCTCTGGGATCACTCCCGAGACGACTGAGCGATACGGCAAGGGCCGGCAGTCATGACTCAGAATCTAATCGGTTACGCCAGGGTCAGTACCACCGATCAGGACACAGCTTTGCAGGAGGACGCGCTACGCGCAGCCGGGGTACTCAGAACCTTCACTGACGTAGGTTCCGGTTCGTCGTTGGTTCGTCCGGGGTGGGACGCCTGCCTTGATTTTTTGCAGCCGGGAAATGTTCTTGTGGTGTGGAAGCTGGATCGTCTTGGCAGGTCAACTGCCGACCTGGCAAAGATCGTCGCGGAGCTGGGCGCGAAGGGTGTCCACTTCCGCTCACTGACCGAGACATTCATCGATACCACCACCGCGGACGGGCGGCTGGTTTTCCATATTTTCTCGGCCATGGCGGAGCACGAACGTGGTCGTTTGATCGAGCGTACTCAGGCCGGCCTTGCAGCTGCACGGGAACGTGGAAGGGTTGGAGGCAGGCGGCCGTCCATGTCCCTGGAGCAGGTACGCCAGGCACAGCGGATGCGCGACGAGGGAATGCCCGTCGTACGGATCGCAGAAGTTCTGAAGGTTGGCAGGATGAGCGTTACGCGGGCGTTGGCCCGTGCTCGTGAGGACGCCCCAGCTCAGTAAGGAAGCGACCGGCTCGCATCAATGAATGGGGGGAAACATCGGAGAGCCGGTCGCTTCCTCATAAGCCTAGCGGGTCATGGTGACAGCGGGAGTCTTCTCGACCACAGGTGCACAGCCCGAGCTCTGTCCTTCGGGCTCTTCCGCTGCACACAGGTGGACGACAATCGGCTTTTCCGCTCCTAGGTCACGGGACCAGTTACAAGCCGGGAGTATCGAAAGATTCTTCACGCTCCGTAACGCGCGTTGATCGTTTCGCCCGCGGTGGCTTGATCTTCGGTTCTGTCAGTCCTGACTGCTTGAGTTCGGCTGGGCTCCAACCGGCGGTGATGGCTTTGTGCCACGCGGCGGCGTCTGCTCGTTCGGCCTCAACAACAGCTTCTCGCGCAGTGCTCAGCTGATCCCTCGTGGCGATAAGTTCTCGTACAGAGTCCATGCGCTCGTTGAGTCGTTGCTGGAGGTTCCGTTCAATGTCCTGCTGATTGATAGTAGCCATGGCTCATCTTATCGACGGGCAGCCACATGCGCCGGTCACGAACCGCCCCTTTTCTTACCCCTCCGTTCTTTTCGGCACGCCTTCGATGACTCGGCCGTGAAGTGAATTGGCACGTTGGTGCAGGGGGTCCGTGGAATACCGCAGGGAGCGAAGCGGACGAGGATATGCCGCGAAAGCCGCCGGAACCTGCTTGCCAAGAGAAGGGCGGGCGGTACCGTCAACAGCCGAAACAGAATGGCGCAGCCGTCGAACGAGAGCTACGAACCGCTGATGGTCGGAAAGGACCCCGCGGCTACGCCGCGGGAAAGACTCACAGGAGCCGGAAGCGGAGCAAGTTGTACACTTATCTACGATAAGTGGTGGCAAGCCTCGACGCGGTGCTTGGGCTTTGGCACACTGGTGTGTGAGTCCTCGCTGTAGCGAGGTCGCTGCGCTGGGCAAGGTGACAGGTTCGGGGAGGGTGTGGGCACGGGTGACTGAGAGTGATGCTCCTCGATCCTCGCGGCCGACTGTGCGGAGGCGGCGGCGGGCGAATATTGCCGGTAAGACTCAGTACGTGCAGGTGTCGATGTCAGAGGTTGAGCGGGCAGCACTGTATGTGTTGGAAGTGCAGACGAGACGTTCTCCATCGGAGATTTTGGTGAGTGCTGCGTTGACGGCGCGGGGTACGGAGTCTGAGGTTGATCGTCAGGCGTTGATGTATGAGCTGGCGATGATTCGCCGTTACTTGTTGGCGTTGTCGAACAACACCAACCAGCTTGCTCGGCACGCACATGCGACCGATGAGTTCCCTGATGCGGCGCGTGCTGTGGTGTCCAGGACGCGGGCGGTTGCTGAACGCGTCAGCGGGGTCATCGATTCCATGGTTGGGCGGTGAGTGACCGGTGATCGCGAAGGTGGGCACGGGGCCCCGGATGAGTGGGTTGATGCTGTACCTGGCGGGTCCGGGTAAGACCAATGAGCACACGAATCAGCGTGTCATCACCGGGTCTGATTCCCTCGCTCAGTACACCGAGGAAGCGAGTCTCGATAAGGGCGTCGTGATGCGCATGTCGCGGGAGCTGGACGCCGATAAGAGGCGCACGGGAACGGACATTCCTAAGGGCCACGTGTTCCATGCGTCCCTGTCGTTGAACCCGGATGACAAGCAGCTCACAGATGAGCAGTGGTCCGAGGTGGCACACGATTTTATGAGGGAGATGGACTTCACCGAGGCGCAGGGAAAGGCACCGTGTGCGTGGGTTGCGGTCAATCATGGGTTGAGTGCGAACGGTAATCCTCACATCCATATCGCGGCGTCGATGGTCCGTGAGGATGGCACGAAGTGGAACCAGCACAACATGCGGCGGCGTGCTGTGTCGGCGGCTAGGACGTTGGAAGAAAAGCATGGGTTGCAGCTGGTAGGGCGGGAGCATTCGAGTGTGACGTACGTGCTCGGGGAGAAGGAGTCTCTGGCGCGCCGGCAGGCTGTTGCTGAGCACCGCCAGCTGGTGAAGAACGGTAAGGCCGGCACACCGTGGGAAGCGCTCACCGCGCAAGAGCGCAGGGAAGCGGTTGCAGCTAAAGCATCAGTGGTCATGCAGCCGCGTGTGGAGCTAGCCAGGCGGGTACGCGGATGTGCGGCGGCGGCGGCGGATGAAGGTGAGTTTGTGCGGCGGATGCGCCGGGAAGGGCTGATCGTTCGTCCGCGGTTCGCTGAGGGCTCGCGTACGGAGGTCACGGGTTTCTCGGTGGCCGAGCGACCACGGTTCGGGGAACGTCCTGTTTGGTATGGCGGCGGAAAGCTGGGCAAGGATTTAGGGTTGCCGTCACTTCGGCAAAAGTGGGACGGGCCGGCTGAGACGGCAGCGCCGGAGTGGGTGGCGGCGGCTAAGGGGCGCGCACCTGTGCAGCGAGGGGCTGAACGTTCTACAGCGGTTTCAGGGGACGTTATGGTCGCTTACGCACAGGAAGTGACTATGTTGTTGGGCAAGCTAAAGGATGCCAGCGCGAGTCCTGAAACGTACGCGGCAGTGGCCCACGAAGGCGCGGGTATGTTCTCTGCGTGGGCGAATCAGGCAGGTTTCGAGGGGGACAAGGCGGCAGCGGATATGCAGCGCGCCGCTGATGCTTTCGCGGCCAGCGCCCAGTTGAAGGATCAGCCACGGCAAGCCGTTACCGCCAGCTCAGGAGCTTCTCGGGCGCTGGCAGGGCATCTATCCATTGGGATGGACCGGAGGGCGGGAGCGGTGGCCGTGGTGCGCATGTGGTCACACGTGGGAAAGAGCCTTGGACAGGGACTGGAGGCGCGCGGAGACGCGTTGAGGGCGAGGGCCTTGATGCGTGACACGTCGGAGTCTCTGACGCGTGTTCATGATGCTTACAGGATCATCAATCCACTTCCCGTCGCGGCCACTCCCCCAGCTGCGGCGACGCCGACGCAAACGGCAGGACGAGATGCCAGGGCGCAGGCACTGGAGGCTGAGCAGCAGCGCCTGGCTCGACTCACGGAGACGTTGCGGGCAAAGGGCTTGCCGGAGGACGTTATTGCAGCGCAGCTGCATGCTGAGCGCCAGCACGCGCGTCCGGTGGCAGGGCTGTCCCCCGCGACGAAATCGGGCTCCGGTAATGAGCCATCCGGTGTACGGGTCACACAGCCGGCACCAAGGATCGAGAACAACCAACCACGGAGGAAGCTATGAGCAACGACAGCGACGGCTTGGACGAACCGATCGAGCAAGCGTTCCAACACGCTCTGATGCTCGCCGGCCAGGTAGGAGCATCTGTTTCCCAAGCATGGAAGCAAAACATGACGGAGCGGGCAAACGCGGATCGTGCACAGGCCGCGCAGGTGCTCGCCCAATACCAGGCAGAGCGGTCCGCGGCACTCCAGGTGCTGCGCACGACGGACAATCCGCAGTGGTGGGACAAAGCAGGCAAGGACGATGTAGCCCAGGTCGTTCAGCTGTCCGCGGCATGGAAGGAACACTCCCAGGGAGCCGCAGCGGCCGATGAGCGTATCCGCGGTGAAATCAAGACCCGGTACGGGATCGATGCTTCTGCTGTGGAGTCGGCAACGACGTTGACCGGGACATCCGCGGGCAAATCTGCGGGTAAGGGCAGCGTGGATGAGGATGAGGCGAAGGAACTCACCGCTTTGGCGGCCGCGGATCGGCTGGAAGCTGCGGTGGCCCACCGGGAGGAGGACCAGGAGCTGCACCAGGCCGAAGAAACCCTACCTACGGCCAGTGAAGAGCAAGCCCGCGGACCACGATGGGCCAGGGAGCAGGAGTCGTTAGCTGAAGGGCATGAGCAGGCTGCGGCGATTGCAGGAACGACCGTAGCCGAAAAATGGGACAGCGCAGAACGACGCGAGAACCTTGCAGAGCACCTACGGTCCAAGGCTGTTCCCGAGGAGGCCGTCATGGCTCGACTGCACGCCGAGCGTCAACACGCACACCCGATCACTGCTTCGGTGAAGGCTGGTGCCGCCCCGGCGCAAAAGACCAAAGTGGGTACTGCCCCCGGACAGGTCAGGACTCAGAAGAAGCAGCTCTAGAGCAGAAGGAGCCCCGACGCTTAGCGTCGGGGCTCCCCCTTTGCCCTGTCATACAGGTATACATGTCTACAGCTTTATGGCGACCTGTAGCTACCCCCCAAGCTTCTGCCTATGTGAGCCGATGAATTTCCGCCTTGATCCCGTTGATGACCATTTCCCTCATCGTGAGTTCTGACTGCGCGGCCACCGCCTTCAGTTCCCTGTGCAGAGACAGGGGAACGGAGACCGTCAGCAGCTTCTCGTCCTCCAGGGTCGCCGCTGGTCCTGACTTTTCCCCCGCTTTACGTCGCCGGGGGGTGCCCTGATTGAATGCTGCGCTGATCGAATCGTTCTTGGCCATCACTTGATCCTTCCTTCCAACAGTTCATCGACCACGCCGGCATACGCGCCCAGGCTCTCAATGGGTTGTCCGTGAGACAGGGCGAGGGACTGCGACTGCGGGACTTCAGAGACCATCACCTTCAGTCCTGCCTCGACCAGAGTCGCGCGGGTCTGTGCCTGTGCTTTGGTCCCCTTCACGACACGCGTCAGCAGGATCAGCACCCGCAGATCATTGAGGGCAGATACGTCCTCAGCCAAGGAGAGTGTCTCGGCAAGCTGATCCATATCGGCAGCTGTGGGCTGGACCGGAACGATCAACGTATCGACCGCCCGAAGGGCCGACGTCACGATGCCCAAGTCACCCGGAGGGGTGTCGATGACTACATGGTCACTGCCGGCGAGCCGGTCCACCTGTCGGTGGATCGTCTTCGTGGGCAGGGAGAAAGCTCTCCACTCAAACTCCGCCCGCTCATGCCACCGCAGTGCAGAACCTTGCGGATCGGCATCGATGAGGAGGACAGGTTCGTTGAGGGCAGCCAGGCCGGCAGCCACATGGACGGCGGAGGTGGATTTGCCCACCCCCCCTTTAAGACCAGCGAACGCTAGACGCACATTGTGCTCCTTTCGGTACAGGAATACAGCTTTATAGGCACTCTACCCGTCTCCAAGTAGAACCTGTATACCTGTGAAGCTGGATTGCTGTATCAATAGGCAAAGAAGAAGGTCGGGGCCCTTCCGGTTAGGAAGAACCCCGACCAGGTTGATCGGTGGGATCGGTGGGGGAGGAGTCCGTAGGCCCTCCTATTTGAGCGTTCCATCGGGTGTGTAGTGGTCGGTGTCTACATCGGCAAGGCCGTTAGGGTACTCATCCACGAGGAAGGGAACCGCCGAGGACACGTGCCCGTCCTTGGCTGTGCAGTAGGCGAAAGGACCATCGGGGGAGAGCAGCCGATCCATCTGGCGGTCCGCGTGATCCAAAAGCCACGTGGACATGGCCGCGCCGTCTTCTAGCCGGCTCTTTTCCCAAGCGTGCCACAGAGCGTTGATGCGGGTCACTGCTTCAATGTGTCGCCACCACTGAGGGCACCACGCGAAGCGTTGCTTCCCGGCTTCAATCTCCTGCTCCTTGTGACTGACGCGTGCATACAGTGGGTGCAGCTCCGCCGTGAAGAACGAGTAGGGATCGTCATAGACGTTCTCCGGTTCCTCCGCTTCCGGCTCTGCCTGCGCCTCTGCCTGACCTTCCGGGGCATCACCACCCTCTGTGCCGGTGTCGCTGAGGGCGACCGGAGAACCGGCCTCGAGTGATGCTGAGGCGGCTTCTGGCGCAGCGTCGGACACAACGTTCGTCGCAACGTTTGACGCATCGTCAGGTACATCGTCTGGGATCAGCTCACCTGTGGCGGGGTCCAGTACGGGACTCATACGGGGACCCCTACCCGGTCAGGGTCCTTGTGCTGCGCTTGAAGCTCCCGGCGCGTGTTCTCCAGGGTTTGTTCCGCCTGAGGATCGTGGAGCTTTACCGAGGCCTCCACGGCTTCCTTGTGAGGGCCCTTCATCCAAGGAACGGTCCGCAGTAGCGCCGCCCGGTTACCGGAGGACAGCAGTATGGCTCTGCCTTTGGGGAGGGCTTGCAGCTCGGCGGCATCGAATATCTTCGCCTCGTGCTCCTGAGCCCGACCACGGGGAGACCCCTTGGAAGCCGGTGTGCCCGGTGTCGTGTAGTAGTAGTTGCCGATGCTGTCCACGAGCGTGGTCAGCAGCTTTCCTGGCTTGTTGCCGCCCGCATAGATGGTCCAGTTCGCGGCTGAGAGCAGAGCATCCATCCCCAGCTCACCCCAGACTCCTACGCCCTGCGGGTAGGACTGCAAGATGGTGACCAGCAGGATGCCCTGCGAGCCGAAGTGTGAGTACAGCTTGGGAAGGTCCTTCCATCGGCACACGTTCGCGGCTTCATCGAGGACGACGATCAGCGGAACCGCCAGCCGGCCCTGAGGGCTGGTCCGTGCCAGCCGTTGGCCGGCATCACACACTGCGACCGTGAGAGCTGTGACCAGGGGAGCGGCGGACCCGGATGTTTCGCGGGAGAGCGAATACAGGGTGTTCGCGCCCTGAATGAACAGGTCAGGGTTGAAGTGCTCGCGCTGGTCCGTTCCGGTGAAATCGGGGTCAGGATTCACCCACTGAGCAATGGCCTGATCAGCCAGGCACGCAGTCATGGTCTGGGCGGTGCTGAAGACACCCGACTTCTCTCCAGGTTCCGCCGACAGCAGGCCGGCGAGTTCGTTGAAAACCTCTCGGTACCGTGAATCCCGCAGGACCATCCACGGCTGAGATTCCCGCTTGTCGCTCTCGGCGAGCCACCGCTGCACATCAAGGAGTGTGTAACCGCCAGTGGCGGCCGCCAGGAAGAAGGCCTTCAGCAAGGTAATGGCTCTCGGGTGGAAAAACGCGTCCGGCGGTCCGGCTTCAGGGGCACGGGACCCGGAGGCGAAGTGCTCAGCCAACGCATTGGCTTCCGTACCGTTGGTGACCGTGGATAGCGGATTCCACCACCACGTGGGAGGTTCCCCGACGACGCTCTGCGGATCGAACACGAAGACCCGGCCCACCGCTGCGCGAGCAGCGCGCGTGTGATCGCACACACCGCGCTTGTTCTCCGTGGCGACGACAGCACCCGGAGCATCAAGGATGAGCGGGATGCTGTAGCTGGAGCTCTTACCTGTACGGGGGCCGGCGAAGATCAGTCCCACGTCCTCGAACGTCCCGTACAACTGACGGCCGCTGGAAACCAGGGCACCCAAGGCCAAACCAACCTGCTTCTTCACGCCTTGCTGGACACCCAGCCGTACACCGTGGGCATGGGCGGCTTTCTCCGACAGGGACGAAAGCTCCTTATAGGAGGCCATGTGCTGTGCTGCCACATCGACCCACGCCGGCTTGGAAAGCTTTGCCCGCACCCACAGGATGAACAAGCCCAGGACGATCAGTGCAGCCACAACCAGGCCCGCACCCATGAACCGCGGCTGATCAAACGTTGAGGTCCCCTTGATGAGGTCCAGAAGTACCTGCCCAGGGTTGATGCTGCGCCCAGTCGCCAAGTACTCACCGACCCACAGTGCGGCTAGGGCCGAGATGACCACCGTAAAGGCCGGGATCAGCAACCAGAGTTGCAGGGCGTTCTTCCGACGCAGGTACCGCGCCCGTGTTGGTGCACCCATCTAGGCCACCGCCTCTGCCTGGCGAGGACGCGCACTCGTGTTGCTGCGGGAGTCGGTAATGTGCTTCTCCCGCTCCAGGTTGGTCAGCGTCGTCTGAACAGGGATACCGACACGGCCGTTGACTTTGAGCAGGATTTTTCCCGCCCCCGGTGGTGGTAGCCGGTTGCCCTTGGCGTCCACCTCAGGTTTCCACGACGGGGGAGCGTTGAAGCTCGCCACCATCTCTATCTCTCGTGCGTTCAGCGGCTGAATCTCACTGAGGTCATGGAGGTCCGAACGGGACAGAGCCATCAAGCCCAGCAGGGGACTGCGTTCCGTGAAGCCCTTGGCCGTGGCCCGGTCCTTTTCGTTCGGCAGTGACAGGAAGTCTTTGGGGGAGTGGGTGATCTTCAGCTCGGAGATTCCCAGGCCCCGGTTGGTGCGCCCGATCCGGTCTACTCGGTCGATGATGCCTTCACAGGCCCTCATCGGGTACCAGAACTCGTCCTGCACGGCGAAGTACCCGCCCCAGTAGATATCCGGGTCGTGGCGAGACAGCTCGTAGTGCGCGTCGATGGAAGCGAACCCAATCGTCCAGGTCGAAAGCATCGCCGCGGAGAGCAACTTTGTGTTCGACGCCGGGATGGAGGATGTATCGAAGCAGAACCCGCCGGGGTTGCCGATTTCGATTCGGACGCTTTCCCGGCCGCCCACGAGGGCACCCATAGGCCCGGACAGCATGGCGTTCAGCGAGCGGTGCAATGCCCGGTACTCCTCGCGGAACTGCTCCGCATCTACACAGACAGTGGCCGCGAGGACTTCCGGTGGTGGGTCATTAAAGGCCGCCACAACATCGCCCATCCAGGGGTGATCGAAACGGTTGATGACGGAGCGGATCAGTTCGGCCAACGCTGCATCCTCACTGTCTTCCAGAGGGCGGCCGCGACTGATCTGAACCACAAGTGCCACCGCATCCACAGCTTTTGCGATCGCTTCCTGATGCATCTCAGCTCCGATATCCCCGCCGACCTTGCGGGCAGCGTCTCCGAGTGCCCCGAGGTCAAGGAGGTTGATCTTGTGGACGCTGTTGGGGCCGATGCTGATCACATTGCCGCCCATCGCGGCAATGGCTTCCCCGTGCTCGTTTTTGATCGGGTCGAAACAAGCCGGCGCTATCCCGCGGGCGGCCATCGAATACATCATCCGTTGCGCGAAGGAGGATTTGCCGTTGCCGTTGAGACCGAAGAGCATCATCGATGACGCGGAGATGAGACCTGCGTCGTACCAGGTCTTCATGTCTCCTAGTACTGCGGTCCCGACGTTCATATCCCTTCCCAAGGGGGTACCCACGTTCGGACGGGATGTGCCGGCCGCGAAGGGGTAAAGACCGGGTAGCTGCGCCGAGGTCGAGTACCACTGGGGCGGCTGAGGGACCTTGCCCCACTTACCTCCACCGAAACCGGCCAGGCCGCGTGGTGTGCGCATGTGCTTCATCAGATGACACCTTCCAGCCACAGTGGCTTGTTGCTGTACTTCCACGGCAGGACCCCGAACGGCAGCGTGGTGTGGAACGCGGCGGAGCCGGCGTGCTCCACGAACCGGTAGGGCATCAGGAGCTGGCTCATCAACGACTTCACCTGGTTGAGCGCCTCACGGTGTGCCTTCTCATTCGCCTCGAACGTGACCGTGACCATGACGGAGAACATCGACAAGCGGGCTCCCTGAGACAACTCCTGCTCTGTCTTTTCCGCCACAGCCTTGGCCTTCACATCGAACGAGGTCGGCCGGCCCTTCCGCGTACCGATATTCCAGTCCGCGGTACGCACCAAGCGGTTCACCGTCCGTGCCGCCGTCCCCGGATCGACCGGGCGGTAAATGATGATGACCCTTTTCCGCAGGAACTTCGCGTTAGGCCCAAAAAGCCTGTCGAACGAGCGGGCGGTGATCTGGGATTCGGGTGGAATGGTCATCATCAACGTCATCGACGCAACGCCGTCATGGAACACCACCCGACCCTGGGAGTCGTCAAAGAACTCAGGACCAGCCTGATCCCATGAACGAGTCATCTTCATCCCCGTCAGCGAGTCCATTGCCAGCTCTTGATCCCGCCACGGCTGATACGCCAACTGAGCAACATCGGATAGCTCTGCCTCCACCAGAGGTCGAGGCGCACCTGCACCGGCATTCGCCAGCATCTGAGAATGACTAGGAAGGCGTGCGGCTATCTCCGCGACAGCCGGGGAAAGATTCTTATCGGTTGCACCCAGCGACGGAGCGTCCCAGACCAGAGACGCATACACATTCAGCACCGAAGTGCGGCCGGGCAAAGTGCCCACGGCTTCATTGAGAACCTCCTTAGCGAACGCAGGGGCGTTAGGGGCTACATCCTCCCGCGCCGCCGCGCACAAGCCAGCCGAAGACTCCGACGCCGAGTCCACGACAATGGTTGCCCCCGACAAACCTGACTCGACACTGAGAGAGGAAATCCACACTCCGAAATGAGCGACCTGGTTGTTGATCGTCGCTTGCTCCTGCATCGATGCGCCGTCAGGAGTGCACCCGAAAACCGCGGCGATCTGCTTGACCGACTTATGGTGCAACAGTGTGTAGTCGCGGCCCAGTCCATCAACACCCGAAAGGGCATCCACATTGACCAGGGCACCGGGAAGGCGCTGCGAGTGTTCGCGAGGCAGTGTAGAAAGAGCACCCGTGACGTAGAACGTCTCACCGCGCTTGTGCCGACCCCGCAAGGAGATACGGTCAGTGACCTTGCCCGCGATAGTGTTCCCACCGAACTTCACCAACCCGAGCAGCACAACAGCTCCGGTAAACAGAACCATCAGTGCTGCAAGCAGATAAGCCCCTCTCAATACGGACAGCAGACTCAGCATCAAACCGCCACCCGAGACCACGAGGGCACCCAAACTCAATCCGAAGAGACCCGGAGCCGCTGGCCGCAGCCAATTACCGAACTTGTCTTGCTCAACGGTGTCACTCATCCGCCGATCACGTCCTTTCCGTCAGCGTCCTTAGCCCCGTCAGCGACGGAACCACCCATCGAATCCAATGCCGCACGAGCCGCCCCCGATGATGAGCTGCCGCTTGACCCTCCCGCAGGAGGCGCCGTAGCAGGCCCATCGGCCGTGCTGCCGCTAACAGGCGAAGCCCCCTGAGCGGTGTTACCAGAAGCGGTGTTGCCCGATGAACCATCCGCGATGGTGGCACTAGAGGCCCCGCCACCGTCCGTATTCACTGCCCCGTCAGCCGCGCCGGATGTGCCACCCGCAGTACTGGCCGTACCCTCTTGGCCAGCACCGCCAGTTCCAACCGCATCACCAGATACACCAGGTGCGTCCGAACCAGCAGCAGTCACCGCCGATGAGCCCGAACCACCACCTGACTCACCACTAGAGCCACTACCGGAATCACCACCGGTAAGGCTTGACCCACCAGCAGGAGCTGAGGGCATCTCAGAACCAGCACCCGAGGTGCCGGGGGATGTCGATGTTCCCTCCGCAGTAGAACCTCCTCCACTGCCAGAGCCCCCGGTGACAGCAGCACCGCCGCCACCACCACCGGCCGTGCCAGCAGTCCCACCCGCAGAACCAGCAGCGGTTCCAGCAGTGCTAGCTGCACCGGCAGTACCGGCGGTACCTGCCGTGCCGCCGGCAGTTGCAGCTGCACTGCCTCCACCGGTGAGGATCATTGCGCCTGCGGAGACCGCAGCGCTTCCGGCGGCCGCGCCGGCGGCAAGAGCGATAGAACCTCCAGCTGCACCGCCTAGGGCGGATGTACCAGGGGCAATCAGGCGCATCAGCGCAGGGAGAGCCACGACAGCCAGAATCAGCAGCAGTAAGCCGTTCATGACACCGCCGATGCCTTCATCACCGGACTTCAACCGCCACGCGAACGCGTACACGATTGCGGCCGCCGGCTTGTACAGGATGAAAGCGACCATCCACTTCGTCAGTTTCGAGAATGCTTCCTCACTGCCGTTGATCATCGACGCGGACGCGGCCAGCGGCCACACCGCCACCAACAAAGGCAGAACGGTCGCCCGAATGAGCATGATCAGCCACTGGATACCGGTAGCGATGATGCCGAAAAGCCCCGCGATGATAGCCAGACCAGGGCCGATCAACGCCACTGTCGTAGCCGCCGCGACGTTCCCGAAGCTATCCACGGTCACTCCAGCACTCTCGAGGACCCAATCGGAGAACAGGTCTCCCACGTTGATCACGAGCTGCACCACGGCAGTACCCAGCGTGGTCACCAACATCACCGTCAACAAGGCTTTAGCGACCTTCACAGCCTTGTCGCCCCGGAAATGGATCATCGTCCACAGCGCAGCGATCATGATCCCGATGACGGCGAAGAACACGCTCACGACTTGGAGCTGAGAAGTCAACCAGGCAACGGAATCGCCCTCCAAACTCACCAACAAACCCACATCCAGCCAAGACGTGAGGAACTGCTTCATGAGGGCATCCCAACCACCCATCATTTCCTCACCGAAACCCTCAGCACCAGAGTTCACAGCACTACCCACCGCGCCACCCACGACCACTTCTCCGGCGCAGCCGAAAACACCCAAGGGACCCGAACAATCAGCCACGAACTTCACCCCATGCAATGAAATCGCCCGATGCAGGAGTAGTCGGCTGACCTTGAAAAATTCGACCGTCGTCCAAGACCTGTAGCTTCCAGTCCCCGTCTATCCAGCGGAACGTTTCAGGAACACCGACGTACCCAGTGGGGCTACCTGCATTAGCCACAACTAACGTGATTCGAGCTTCTTCCTGAGTGAATGAATCCACTACGAAGCCCGCAAAACTCTCCGGTGTCGTTGCAGGAGCTTCACCAGCAAGCGTCTTGCGATACACCTCTTTGCCAGCTGACTCCGCAACGTATAGCTCAATGGCTTCTGGCTGATTACCAGTGTTTCCTTCAGCAACCAGGCTGACACCCATGAGGGCGGCTCCGAGTGGGGACCGGGCGAAGCAGACGCCGTACCCGTTCTCGTCCTGTGTTGGGCCGTAGGTGTCGGACACAGGCCAGGTCCAGCCGTTCTCCGCTTCCCAGCGGAGGTCGTCGGGCATGTCAGGGGTAGCGGAGGTGTCTCCTGCCGGCACGTCGCAATCGCCTGATTCGTCATCAACCGGTGCCGTGGTTTCCTGTGCGGCGGGCGGTTCGTCCGACTGATCGACGGGGTTGGTGACCAGGAAGATTGCCATGATGGCGATGATGAAGACGATGGCGAGCGAGGACCATAAGGTGATCCGCGGGCGCAGGCCTCCACGCGTTTTCGGGCTTTCACTCTCTGATGTTTCGCTCATACGGTGATCACACCCTTCCTAGAGTCCGAGGAAAATCGGGGCGATGACGCCGGCGAGACCGAAGAGCAGGGCTCCTGCTACCCACCAACCGACCTTGCCCATGAACTCCGCGCCGGTCCCGTTGCGGTGTGCGAAGAACAAGCCGATGGCAAGGATCATGAGGCCGAGGACAGCGATAGAACCGCCGATGGCTTGTACCCAGAAGATGATGGTGTCGAGGCCGTTCTGCACACCTTCGGGAAGCGGTGCAGGAGCAGCAGGCACGGTGATGCGGTGAGTGAGAGCGGTGAGCGTGTTCATGGGGTTTCTCCTGTAAGTGGGACGCCGGCCTTGTCGAGCTCGGCGGTGATCTTGGTGAGTTCCTTGGTTGGTATGTCTGCTGTGGTGGCCTGTGCTGCCCGTCTGAGGATCAGCCCGGGCACCCACGGGGTATGCGTGACCTTCACCGCGCCGCCGAGGATTTTCAGTTCATCCGCGATCAGTCGTGGTGTGCGGCCTGGCCCAGGGGCGACGGCCAGGACGCACGTGAAGGTTTTAGCTCCGTGGGTGGAGATAGCTCTTTTGCCGGCCGCGATCCCGTCAACGGTTGCCCGGAGAACGAGCACCACAGGCCCGGTGTGATCGGGGGAGTGCTGCATCCACTCGTTCACCAGCCCGCCGTCCTCACCATTCAGGACCGAAGCCCACACGGTGGCACCGGCTCCGCCGTGCGCTGACACGAACACAGGACGCGTCACCGGCACGTCAGTGCTTGGGTGTTCCGTCTTCGGTACCGGCGGGTCAGAGACGACGGGGGAGGGCACAGCGACTGATTGGGCCGCTGTCACCCAAGGGTTAGTGTGCTGGCCTGTCATATTCATAGGCCCCGTGCCACCGCCGCTGTTGCTCGCAACCATGCCCGCCGGGTGACAGGTGACAGCGCGTCGTGGACAATCCGTCCCGTTTTCAGGGCCGGGTCATAAGGGACGGTTACGACATCGCGCACATAAGGTCGGAAGCCTTCAGCTATCTGCTCCGCCATTTTGGCTTCTCCAGGCTGCCACTGCGAGACGATCACCACGGCGTTCTCGGCCAGGGACGCACCGTGTTCGTCGCGTTCAGACAACGCTTGGAGTCCCAGCAACGCGGCCTCTGCTCTATCCTCGATCGTTGTTGTGGGGACGACGAGCTGGTTGGTGTGTGCCACCATTTGGGTCCAATCCGACCCGCGGTCCACGTTGCCCGTGTCCATGATGATCAGCCGGTAGTACTTGGCGGCGATGCGGTGAATCAGGTCAACCTCGTCACCGGTCATGACGTGTTTGCCGTCTCGCCGGTCATCGGAGCGCAGCACATCGAACTTGTCTGCCGGTTGGTGGTGAACGTACCGAGACATGTGTCCGGACACGGCCTCGGTGGACAGGAGGCTATCGCTGTTGTCCAGGACATCGATGACGGTTGAAGAGTGACCTCCCTGTTCGGTCCTCCATCCCAGGGTCCCAATCTCGGGGTTGCCGTCATACGCCAGGACACCGCCGCCTCCGTAACGGGCGAACGTCGCGGCCATGTTCTTCACTGTGGGGGTTTTGTTGGCACCGCCCTTCCGGTTCACGACCATGATGGTCCGTGTGCCGGGCCAGTGCCGAGACACTGCGTCAACATCCGCGCGTTCGGCCAGTTCCTCAGCTGAGGGTGCAAGGCGGATACCCATGCTGGAAAGCCATCCACGGAACCCTCGCGTGGCAGGCTGCACAGCCGTTTGCGTCGTCAGAAACGATTCAGCTTCCCGCAGCGCCCGACGACTACCCGGAAGCGGCTGGACCGGGGTATCACCGCGAGTTGGGGCTTGCGTTTTATGGAGAGAAGCGGCTGCAGTTGCGTCTTCGCCTTTGGTTATCGCCGGCAGGGCGGTAATGACAGAGGTGTTACCTGCCGCCTCTTGCCTCGGTTCGCGGACGATATCAGCCGAATCGGCGCCCTCTTCTTCTTCTACTTCGCCATTCGGAGCGACCAGAAGGCTGGTCAGCCCGTTCTCGTCCATGGTGCTGACCCGGACTGGACGCGCGTGGAGGGAGGCGACTTCGAAGACCCTCGTCATCAGTGCTTGGCGCAGCGTTGCCGGATCGTCCCCGGTGAAGGCTTCCTCGCGTGAGTTGATGCTGAGAATGCCGGTGTTGTCGGCGTTGATGATCGCGCTGATGACCGGTACTGGTTGAACCAGTGACTTTTCGATGGTCATGAGTTCTCTTCCTTTCCGTGAGGGGTGGGTGGTTGTTCAAAAACGGCTGTTGAGCGTGTCTGGCGGCCTGAAGGAGGAGCGGTCATAGCAGCCGAAGATGTCATCGGCTTAGCTAAGGGATCGTGGAAAAGTGCTCCAGTAACCGGTTGGGCTTTGACTTGCTGAGCGGCAAGAGCCTGCACATCCGCGGCTACCTGCGAGGTAGCAGCTGCGGGATCGGGTCGATGCTGCATGGTGGTCCTTTCTGTCGATGCACCAGGTGAATGGTTCGCTTACGGGGTGGCTGGTTCGATGGCCTCGACCAGCCACGGCTCGTCCTGCCCCACCCTGTGCAGCAGGACGTTCCAGGGGCCGGCGTCAGTGTCGAACTGGGCGGTCACGGTCAGTGGGTTGTCCTTCTCCCGGCTGAGTACGGGACCGGCTCTGACTTCTGACACGCGGACGCGAGCTGGGTCGATGTACTGCGCTGCGTCGGCGTACTCGGCGGACAGGTGGGGAAGTAGATCGGTGTACCAGCGGCGCTCAGGCTCATTCGGGCGAGCGAACAACCCCATCACTTCGACAGCGACGGCTTCTACCTCGTCGTCAGTCCCCGCATCCCAGGTGACCGAAGGAATGCCCTCATAGAACTCATCATGAGCTGACCCCTCCTCATGCTCTCCAGCGGCTTCCGTACTAGGGGCCGGGGCATCGCTGATAGGTGTGGTGTCAGAGACCAGGCTGCACCCACCTAACAGCAGGGCAACCGTAGCCAAGGACAAGACCTGTACACCTGTAGACCTGTCTTTATGTACCGCTCCATGGTTCGTGTTGCTAGGCATCACAGGGCTCCTTTGCTGCGCAGGATCGGTTCGGGATCAACAGTTGGGTTCGTGGGGATCGATGGTTCGTTGGGGGTACCGGTGAAGAACTCCAGGTGAAGGTGAGTGCCGCTCACGTTGCCGGTGCCACCCTCATTGCCCAGGGGTGTGCCGGCGGCAACGGTGTCTCCGACCTTGACCTTCAAAGACCCGGCCGCGAGGTGGTAGTAGCCGAGAGTGAGTTTGCCGTCGAGCGTGGTGCCGTTGACTCGGGTACCGAATTGCCCGTCGCCTTCCCGAGCGATGGTGATCTTTAGGTCCGTGGCCGCGACGGCCACACCGCCGGTCGCCGCCGTGGTGGTGGATAGGTCGAGCCCGTAGTGGAAGTTCGCCAATGCTCCGCCGGCAGTACCAGGTGGCGCAGCACGAGGACCGTAACCGCTAGTCACCGTTGACCCCGGCAGCGGGTTGACCCACTTGCCGGACAGCTCCCCGATGACGGCGTTACTACCGGAGGGGCAAGCACCCGTGGAATCGACGCCCTCAACGGTGCCGCCGGCCAAGGCCTTCACGACCTCCGTTGCCGGGGCCCTGAACTGTGTGTAGTGGTTCGGGTTGTCGTTGCGCTGCACCCGGTGAATCGCAGTACTCGGCTCCAGACCTTCCCAGCCTTCAACCTTCTGCAACACCTTGAAGAAGTTGGTGGCACTGATGCGCGGATTCATACGGTCCTCGTAGGACCCCCACGCACCATTGGCTCGCTGCTGAAACAACCCCCGCGAATCCGGGCCGGCTGCATCTCCCCGATCGATGACCGTCAGGGTCGATTCCCCGATAGCTGCCTGAACACCCAGAATCTGCGCTGCGACCGGCAACTTCAGATCAGAAGCTGCCCCCATAATCTCCGCGGCGTTCTCCAGCTGCACGCCCGAGAATCCGGCGACAGCTCCTTCCACCGCGGAGGCATCACCGGAAGCGCCAGGTGCTGCACAGACCCCGCTAGCCGACGATGCCCCACTGATACCCAGGATGAAGAGCACCACGATCATCAGCGGCGCGAGGAACACCGCGGCCACACCTAAGAGGAGACCGTTGCCCTTAGAGCCCTCCACCGTTCCCCCTCATCGTTGTTTTGGCCTGCTGGCACGCAGTGCTCTGACGGACCGATTGAGAGGTGCTGTCCACCGGGTTCACCGGGGCGTGGAGGAAACAAGTTTGGGCGGGGGTTTCCTGCGGAGCAGGCCGGTCAAAGTTTTTCCGGAGGGGCCCGGCGCGGAGCGCCCGGTTGACCGTGCCTCGCGGTTCGTCATGATCCGAAGGACAGCTGACCGAAACATCGCTTGTACAGTCCGAGCGAAGCGAGGTCCACCCAGGAGCGGGCATGCCCGCTCCTTCTAGCGCGTGTGCACGCCAGTCATACCCTGAGGTCTTTGAGACCGTCCCCATCATTGCCTTTCCTCGGGTCCCCAACAGACCCTGTGCCCCCATGCGGCACCATCAACCTGTACCACGCGGTGACGACTATCAGGATCGCGATAACGCTATGGGGATGGTGCTACGAGCCCCGTAGCGGCTTCGTTCAGTGTTTTAGAGGGCTGGGCAGACGCTTCTGCCCAGCCCCATGCAACAGTTAAGACGTTACCTTAGAACAACGTTTAATGTAGTCTTGTTCGCACTCACCTCGATCCCTGTGCAGGAAGTGTCAAAATGACTAGGTGCCCCGATACCTTCGCCCACCGAGCCCCTTGCCCAGGGACATAGAGGTGGCTATCGAATCGTTCGGGACGATTTTCTCCCGCGCAATACTGCGCCACCTGTCCATCCATGGCCCTACAGGGTCGGCGGATCTTGCGCGTGAACTCGGAACGGACCCCAATACGGCCCGAAGGACGCTACAAGGCCTTGAAGATGCGGGTTTGGTAAAAGCGGACGTGCCGGCAGGTCAACGACGCGGCCGGCCTGTGACCTTCACTGTCCGGCCGGAGCGGCTGGAGGACTTGCTGGATGGACTTCGGGACTACCTGCTGGGTCGTTAAATGTTGTTTTACTTCGCGACACGCCGGCGGAGAAGCCAGATGATTCGTGAATCAAAAACTAGTGTCACTTGTTATGAGACTCAACGGAGCGGAAAAACGTGGCAGGCCGTCGAAGGGACCCCGCCACACGTTCGTTGTGAAGCTTGACCTCGCGCGAGCGGAGAAGCTCCGAGAGTTTCTCGATGCGCTGGATACCGATGGTGTCTCGCACCTGTCGCCGCTCATAGCCGATTATGTCGATTCCATTGACCTTGAAACCTTGCGCAACCAGGAGGCCCTGCCTATCGCTAAGGCCGGTTAAAAGCAGAGGACCCACCTAAGCGGGTCCTCTCAATATTCAATTCTCGTTTCGCCTCAAAACTCTGGACCACCAGTCCGGCAAGATCACTGGTCGAGAGTCCTACAGCCGCACCCTTGGGTGCATCTGTGTACCACTAATAGAGAGTGTATCGGATACTTGTCAGCGTCTCCAGACGGTTCTACGTCGCCGCATCGTAACGATCCGGCGTCCCCTGCACGCGCTGCGTGGGCGCTGGCCCCGCTGATCGCGGGGCAGCCTGTGTACAGGCTTGGCCGTTGGGTCCAAGGATCCTTCCGGTACCAGCCCTCACACACACCGTTACGCATCACCGGTAGCCTGCCTGAGCGTCCTGCTGCGGTCATGGTGCATGACACCGCGGGCAATGCTCACACACTGTGTCTTGACCTTGATACGTCCGCCGGCATCCGTGCGGCCGTTGTGGAAGCTCACGCGCACCAGCTCCGGGAGTTGCTGGACTCAGCCGGGGTGTCTTACGTCGAGGATCGTTCCCCCAGTGGTGGCCGGCACCTGTACGTGCCCCTTCAGCAACCCGTGCCAGCCGCTGAGGCCCGCCAGGTCATCGAGGCGCTGCGCCACCGTACGCCGAGTATCGACCCGAGCCCGCACCGCAACGTCACTGACGGCTGTATCCGCGTCCCGGGTTCGGCCCACAAGCGTGGCGGCCACCAAATGCTCGTCACGCCGCTCACTGACGCGCACCGCATCCTTACCCGCCGAAACCCACCTGCGGCCCTGACCGCGCTGCGCGAGGCACTTGCACCGGAGCTGCACCGCGTGGAGCGCGAGCAACAGAACCGGCAGACACGGGCGGCGGCCGCCACCCTCGCTCTCCGCGCTCCAACAGCAGCTGCATCAGAACGAGCCGGGGAACCTGTCCATGGTTCCACCGACCCGGACGTAGCTGGAGTGCGGAGCGAGTCCGTATTGCGCACCGTCGCCCGTACAGGTGTCTACGACACCTCCCGGTACGCCAGCGACTCAGAAGCCCGCATGGCCGTCCTCAACCACTTCGCGGCATGCAACTGGACCGTCGACCAGGTACACACCGGCATGACCTCCGGACAGTTCACCGGCCTCACAGCCCTCTATGGCACTAAGACAGACCGTCTCCTGACCCGCGAATGGGCCAACGCCCAAACCTGGACGGCCACCAAAGCCGGTTCACAAGCACCCGCCCGCAGCACCGGGAAGAGCTATGCACCTAACTGCAACACAAGCCCTACTCAACCCACACCCCCCACCCTGCCAGCGCGGCTTCAGTCCATCAGCTCGTCAACGACCTCGAAGTCGTCCTGTACGCGGTCCTTGATCGTGACCTGGAAAAACTCGGGAAGATTGCGCTTTCATTGAAACCACTGATGCGCTCGATCCTTGGATACGTACGTACCACCGAGAACACCCTCATCGACGTTGGATGCAGGTCTCTGGCTCTTGCTACAGGCGAGCACTACGCCACTACATCCCGCCTGCTACGCATCCTCGAGACGAACTCCCAAGGCATCCTGACCCGTATCGGTCGCGGCCGCGGACGCAACGCAGACCAGTACGCTGTGCAGCTGCCCGAACAGTTCGAGCAGCTCGCACGTGAGCTGCCGTGGCGGAAAGGGAAAATCTACGGCATCCGCCCCGTGTTCAGGGTCCTTGGAAACGTTGCAGCACTGGCCTACGAAGGGATCGAACGAGCCCGCCACTGCCCCACCACCTCGGACTTGGCCAGGACCACCGGAATCAGCCGCAACACCCTCAGCGACCACCTGTCCACCATGGAAAACCTCGGCATGATCCGCCGGCACCATGGTGCCTGGCAGATCAACGCCACCGCCAATCTCCGCCAGCTCGCGGACCGGCTCGGAGCCACCGACGACTTCAGTTCCCAGCTCACCAGGTACCGCAAAGAACGCGCCGCCTGGCATGCCTGGCTCGACCGGCACCATGTCCCGCAGCTGGCAGAGCACGAACTGTACGAAGCTGACGTGGACGAATACTGGTTACCGCCCATCGACGACGACCACGAACTACACCGCACACTCTGGAACGCCGCCCGTCAGGCTGCCTGAACACCTGTACTGGCATGCCTCCCGTACCCGGTCTACTGCATTTCGCAGGCGCTCAGCTCACAGTCAACGTCTTTTGCTGCTGCCAGGGGAGCGTACGCGCTCTCTCCGATGTGTCTACCGGCTGCGCCGGCCTTAGGTGCCACAACTTCCTCCAGGCGCTTCGCTTATTTCCCGGAGAAAGTTCTGACCCCACGTCCCTACGGGTAGACACCTCTGCGTAAGCGCAGCGAGACAAGCTCGCCAGCAGCAAAAAACGATGGGAAGGGCAGGGACCAGTGTGGTTCAGCAGATAACCAATCAGATAGACCTCTTCGAGGCGCTGGAAGCCTCAGAACCCATTACCGCGCCCCTCGGCTTCACCGTGGAGATCTACACCCGCGAGGAGTTCGAGAAGGCCAACAAGCGATGGAGCTTCGATCACAGCGACCTAGGAGCCCGCCCACGCTCCCACATGTGGAGCAACTGGGCACACGAGTACGGCAGGAACCGCACCATGCACGGCGCACACGAGACATTCATGATGACAGCAGACACCCGCTGCGACCACCACCGCCAGAACTGCCAGTGCATCGGTAGCTTGCTCTACCGCATCTACTGCGAGGGCTGCGGGTACGTCACCGCGATCCACGACACCGAGAACGCCGCCGTCGAGGACCACCTAGACAACTGCTGGGAAGGGTGGCGAGATGTCCCCTTCATCACAGCCGCACCCAAGGACAGCGGCGGATACAGCCACGGAATCCCCAAGGACTACCCCGACGCATGGAAAGTCGACGGCGCACCCGTCCGCACCCGACGCGGCCCCATGGCAACCCGCCACGTCCCCGGACGCTCACCCTTCGGAGGCTACGACACCGGCCACGAAGCCTGAAAGACGTTGTCTAGTTCCCCTTGACTGTATCTGTCTAGGGGGACTAGACTATAACTAACAGCACAAGCACAAAGGAGAAAAGCAATGACTGCCACAAAGAACGCAGCAAAGACCACCGCCAAGAAAGCCGCTAGGAAAACCGTCGAGGAACGTAAGGCAGAGGCCGAAGCTCTGCACAATCAGCTCACTGCCCAGATTGAAGCGCTTACCAGCTCGGATGAATGGATGAAGTTCCTAGCTTTCGCTCAGTCATTCCACGCCTACAGTCTCAATAACCTCATGTTGATTCTGTCGCAGCGCCCCACCGCAACGGCCGTCGCCGGATTCCGCCAGTGGCAGGACAAGGGCCGACAGGTCCGCAAGGGAGAGAAGTCGGTCAAGATCTTCGGGTACAGCACCAAGAAAGTCACCGTAGAGAACGCCGAGACGGGCGAAGAGGAAGAAAAAAAGGTCGCACTCTTTCCCATCCTCAGTGTCTTCGACATCGATCAGACAGACCCAACCGAGGGCAGCGAGGACTACAGCAGCCCCGCAACTCGCCTCACTGGCGAAGATGAAGCCGGAATCACTGCCAAGGTGACCACCTACCTTGAATCGCTCGGATGGACCGTCGAGCGCGAGGACATCCCAGGTGCAACCAACGGGTACACCACCACGGACGGCAGCAAGCGCGTAGCGATCGACACCGCCCTATCCCCCGCGCAAGCAGCCAAGACGGCCATCCACGAGGCCGCGCACGTTCTCATGCACTCCGAGGAGGACCCCGCCGAGTACGTCGCGCACAGAGGCACTAAGGAAACAGAAGCCGAATCGGTTGCCTACGTCGTGGCAGGCATGCTCGGACTAGACACCAGCGCCTATAGCGTCGGATACGTCGCAGGGTGGGCAAAGGCTGATCTAGACCTCGTCCGCAGCACCGCAGCCAACGTCCTCAAAACCGTCCACATACTCGCGGATGTCCTCACCAGTGGCGAGCAAGAACTAGCCGCCTAATTTGTCTAGTCCCCCTTGCAGAACTTGTGCTAGGGGGACTAGACTAATAGTATGAAAGAGATCAAGACAAAGCAGGCAGAGCGGGAGCTGACTAAGGCTGGATTCGCGGTTATCCGCACCAGCGGCGGGTACACCGTATGGGCCAGCTCGGACGGTAAGCAAACCATCGCGGTCCCGCGACACCGGACAGTCAGCCCGGGGGTAGTGCGGCAAATTGCCAAGGTACTCCCGGCAGTTCCGCCGGACTGGCGGTAACAACGAGGGGAGGCCGAGGGGCCTCCCCCGGCCATAGGCCGAAGGAGCACAAACAAGATGGAAACGTTCAACGCCACCGCCCGCCGAGAGGGCAAATGGTGGGTGATCGAGATACCCGAGCTAGGGCAAACCACCCAGGCGCGGACGTTTGCCGAGATCAAGGTCATGGCAACGGACCTAGCGGCCGTCATGCGCGACGTCGACCCCTCGGAGGTCGAGGTCAGCGTCAGAGTGGACACTCCCGAGCTACCCGAGGCCACATGGCGCGAGGCCCGCGAAAAGACGCAGCAAGCGCAGCAGCTCACACGCGAAGCCGCAGCGGCGAGCCGCGAAGTCGTTAACTCACTACGTGCAAGCGGGTACACCATGCGCGATATTGCGGCCATCCTCGGCATGAGTCACCAGCGCGTCTCGCAGCTCACCGCCGAGAGCTAAACCATGTGGGATGGCGACGACGAATACGGTACGCCCCGATACCTTCTGTGGATCAGCATTGGGCTAGGTGCCGTCATGAGCGTCCTCAGCAGCGGAGCGCTAATCAAGGCACTCATTACCGAGCCCAACACGATCAATCAGGTGGCGCTCCTAGGCGTCATCCTGCTCATCGTACTGGGCTTCCTGCTCGTCACTATCGGATTCCGATCACTCCGGGACGCGCCAGAGGGACCCGAGAAGGACTGACAGCAGGTCAGCTGTGATTGAAGTAGCGCCTAGCCTCTACTTCTGCGCCTCGTTGTAGGCATCCACAATCGACTGCGAGACACGACCCCGAGAGCTTAGGGTGTAGCCGTTGTCCTTCGCCCACTGACGGATGCGCTGGAGCTCCTCGCGCCTACTGGTGGCCCTTCCAGTACTTTCCACAGGCCGCTGCTCATCCTCACCCGTTGGCTCTGATGCGACATCCTGGCCCTCAACACCATCGCTGGCTACAACTAAGGGTTTCTCGCCTGCGGATACGGAAGAAGTAGCGTCGAACTCAGGCTTGGTGTTGTAGTTCGCTTCCAAGTGCTCTTTGATGTCGTCTCGGAAGATCACCCATGTTCCACCAAGCCGGATAGCTGGCACTCTTCCGTCACGTAGCCACCGGTAAGTCACCGTTTTATCTGACAGCCCAAGAACATCGGTCAGCTGCTCGACATTGAGCCGGGCTGGCAGATCCGCGAAAAGGGTGTCGAGCGCTCGACTCATGACTGACTACATCCGTCCTTGAAGGCCCAGCTACTTGTTTGCCTGGTTGTAGGCATCCACGATCGACTGTGAGATCCGCCCGCGAGAGCTCGGGTTGTGGCCGTTGTCCTGTGCCCACTGGCGGATCTTCTGTACCTCGTCGCGCTTCGTTCGACTCGTGGAGCTGCCACGCTGCCCACCTTGGTTTCGACGGCCACCAGAAGCCTTACGAGCCACATTCACATACTGCGAGAGCGCAGAACGCAGTTCGGACGCGTTATCCGTAGTTAGGTCAATCTCATACTCCGAGCCGTCTAGGCCGAAACGAACCGTTTCCTGCGCTTCCTCACCGTTGAGATCGTCCACCAGTTGAACCTGTACGCGCTGTGCCATTTCTACTCCTCAGGTCGGGTCAAGTTGTGACCCTTAGACTATCCGTAATTCGACCATTAGCAGAAACTCAGACTGCACCTTTTCGCCGGTTGTCCTCAACGCACAACATCTTACAGTTGGCGGCATTTGTCTTTCCGCCCTTTGACCAAGGGTCAATGTGGTCGGCTTCCATCTGGTTGATTTCAAAGCGGTTCCCGCATACTGGGCAGATCCCGTCCTGCCGCTCGTAGGCTTCCCGGCGCTGTGCTTCGCTAAAAGCCCGAATTGAAAGGTGGCGCTCTTCACGTGTGAGTACGTAAGCGTAGATGCCCTTCTTATTCGAGATGTCATCATCCATCATCAACACCTTGACCTCGTCTTCGAGCTGCGCGGTGTCATAGAGCTCGTCCTTAAACTGGTCATACAAGCTTCCCCAGTTGAGCCCCTTCATCTCCTTGCGGTAGTTCGTGAAGGTTAGTTGAACCCACTCGATGACTGCTTTGAAGTACGTCCACAGATCGTTGGCGTTTGGGTCTTTCTGATGCGCCGACATGTACTGGTCGATAGCCCCCGCGGACCGCCACGAGATAGCGGTTTGGAGAAAGTCCTGGCGTAGGGGTGAGCCTGTAACGTACTTGCCGGCAAGCAGGGAAGCTGCGCACCCGGTCCTCGAAAAGATGCTCTTTGCGTGAGTGAGCCATGCCCCCGTGTAGACAGCGTTGCGCAACTCCTGCTCGGTGAGGCGTTCTCCAGCGATATTGATGATGCGAAACCAGTCCAACTTTTCCGCGTCGTCGCCGGAGCAGAAGTAGACCATCAGCTTGTAGTCGAGAATCTGGTCTTGGAGGGTTTTCGGGAGGTTCTGGAAAGCCATTGGACGACCGTCGATGAGGATCGAAAAGTCGCCGTGCACGTACTGACACAGGGAGATTGTTCGTTGCTGGCCGTCCAGCACTTCGTAGCTGCCGGCCTCGGTCACCGCCCAGTACATGACGTTGAGGGGGTGACTCTTACGGGCAGTCTCGATGACTGCATTGCGCTTCTTTTCGTCGTAGACGAACTCGCGCTGGTACTTAGGGCGGATGTCGAGCTGCCCGCTGTACCCAACGACGCCTTCTTCAGCGTTGTCGACGTATCCAGCAGTGACCTCACGGACTGTGATCTCTTTTAGATCGATATTCATTATAAATCTCCCCCAGGGTTCCTATTACGAACAATAATGCGCATGTAGGTCTGAATCAGGTAACCCTCCACGCCGTCAGCGATGTAAACGGTGCCTTTCGCAGGTCGTTCTGTCACAAGCAGGGTCGGGCCGGTGTTCACTTTTCCACCGCTAGTCTGCTTGCCGTCCGCCTTCACCTGCCGGGCGTTCGTGTAGCGCTTAGAGGGGTGAATCTCGAACTCGTCCCTCCCACGGGTCCAGCCAAGAATCTCGAACTGGTCGGGGTTGTACTTGTCCAAGAACGTGATGGGCACTCCCATCGCGCCCTCGTAGTCGTAAGGGATGTCCGCATACCGGCCGACGTTGATGGCGTCGTAGTTGTCGTAGTGGGGGTACTCATGAGGCGTGTAACGCCGGTACAAGGTGATGGTGTCGTGGCGTTTGGTCGTGTCGAGGTTCGTGAACCAGGCGATGTTACCCATGGACAGATATCGGATGCCGTCAACCACTCTGATGCGTGAAGCAGTAGTTGTGTGGTCGTAGTCGTCTGGGACCCGGAACCACTTTTCGCCGCCGTTGTCGTATCCAAGCCAGAGCAAGTTTTCCTTGATGAGCTTGAAGATCTCGCTGTAGGTGATGGCGTTCTGGTTACCGAGAACGATGAACTTTTTATCACGCTCTACAAGGAGAGCCACGTACTCACGGAAGAGGGAGAACGGCGGGTTCGTCACAACAACGTCCGCTTGATCAAGGAGAGCCACGCACTCGTCTGAGCGAAAGTCTCCGTCGCCGGACAGAAGAGTGAGGACGTTGGCTCCGTTCTTCATCAGGTACTCAACGTCGGATAGATCGGTGGCCCCGTCCCCGTTCGCATCCGGAACCTCAGTGATCTCGACTTTGTAAGCCGGTGCGTAGTCCGTGAGCGCCCCTGCTCCTTCAATACCAAGCGGAGAGAGCTGCTCGCCGGTGATGGGGCTTCCGGAGAATGAGGTGGCGATGAGCTTCTTCAAGCCGAGGTGGTTGAAGTTCATGGCGAAGTACTTGAAGAAGTTGGACTCATAGGGGTCGTCGCAGTTGCAGAACACGACCTTGTCCCGGAACTGGTCCCTATAGCGACGCAGCTCGACTTCGATGTCGTTGAGCTGCGTGTAGAACTCGTCATTTTTAGCCCGGTTCGCCCGGATAAGTGCTTCTTTACCTGCCACGGGAGCCAACTCTAGTAGTCCTCCGAAGGAGGTTTGACCATGGAGCAGAGGCTACGTGTGCGGGTGCGGAGGTCGAGAGAACGGTACTCACCTACTTTCCGGTGCGACCTGGTTGAGTGAGATCCCTCACCACAGCGGTCCTATCAGGAGTATTCTCGCCCCAGATGTCAGCGCAGCGTGGTTTGTTGTGTTCATGGAGGCACACATGACTATGGCCAGGTCGTCGCGGACCACGATCCGCCACCTTGCTCCTCCCGCGCCCAATTCTTGTAGATGGTGTGGCAAGAACTCGGACGAACATGCCCTGGAATGGATCGCCTCTGTTCGATACCACAAGTGGACCGAGCCAACGAGCCAGCAGCGCAAAGCAAGGCTGCTGGCTCGTCGTCGCGCCAGGATTAGCTAAGCTGCGAGATCAACGAACTGGTCGAAGATATCCATAAGTCGGCTAGGGATATCTTCCTTAGATTTTAAGCTCAGAGCCATCGCAACCATGATGTCTGGTTTCCCGCTTATGTCGATGCTGCCTTCGGCACGCAGCATCTTTTCAACGTCAGAGCTAAACTTCTTTTCGCGGTGTGCCGAAAAATGAGATTCCTCCCACGGTACGCCATCAGCTCGGGGCCAATTCGCGTTGGCGCAAGCGGCCCACTGACTATCTGGAAAAAGGTCTTCGAACTCCTTCTTGCCGATCGTGATGAGATGATCTTCCTGTGTCAGTCCATGCTTGATTAGATTCTGTTTGGAAAATTGCTTAAGTCCCAAAGAGTCGTTATCAATGGCCATTATTACAGTTCGGTGGTGTGAGTGCAGGTATTCTGCGAACCGAAGCGCTCCCTCGTTATTACTGCATGGCCAGAGTGCGATTCCGCAGGATTCAAGCTGGCGTCCTTTTGCCAGCTTAAAGAGGACGGGCAGTGCGCGACCTTCTGTTGCTCCCTCCACGCCGACGAAGAGACGTTCATGCAGTAGCACCGTGTTTCGTAGTCCGAGTGACGCTGCGATAGCACCGAGATGACGGCCGACCTCCGAGTCATCGCTAATTTTCTCTACATTCGTGCGGCTGTCCACATGCTTCAGGTGAAGAACGTCTGAGATGTCTACCCCATCAATCAGGTTCATTGAGTGGCTTGCTACGACAATTCGGACATTCGGCAGGGCGGCTTGCTCCAAGAGGAGTCGCATGAATCCCCTCTGGTGTCGATAATCGAGATGAGTATCAGGCTCGTCGTACAGCAGCACCGTGTCTTCTCCAGACTCACCAAGTATCTCTGCGTTGTGCTCCCATACAGCGAGGGCGATGCGCCGCGCGCGGCCTGCTCCTGACTGGGTGAGATGGACTTCCTCCCCACGGTCATTCTTTGCGCTAATTTCTGTTGATTTTAGGCCAGAGTCCCACGAAATCATGGGATTTATATTAACATCGCCTATATCTGAGCATTTAGTTTTAATATGCTCTCGGAGTTCTTCCGCATCTTTGATGACAAGAGTTTCAAGCTTTTGCGTAATCTCCTTAACGCTCCCTTTCATGTCATCGTCTTCTAGATGTTTACGGTACGAGGTTCGGAGAGCAGCCAAAATAGCCTGTTCTGGGTCCTGCGATGATGTGGCATCAAATCGTTGAGGGCGAGGCATCGCACGCCTAATTTCCGCACTAGCTAGAATCCAGGTAGGTTCTTTCTCCGCTAGTAACGCAACCTCGTGTAAGCGTTCTACTAGTTCTGACTTAGTCCCTTTAGTCGATAGGCCAAATGTCTCACAACGGAACTTGAGCGCGTCTACCTTCTGTGCGTCCAGATTACGCAAGTTCTCGTCAGTCGGTTCTTCACTTTGTAGCTCGAACGTCTCTCCCGATTCGCGAACAATCCGACGGATCCTGATCGACTCGGGTAACTGTAGAGTGTCTTGTTCGTCTGTTGAAAGCTCGAATATTCCTTCCACAAGGGTTTGCGCTACCCTCGTTGAGACACCAGTCGGACCGGTCGTTCCATATGTTCTGTCCCGCTCTGTGAACTTATATCCGTCGAGCAGGTAGCTTACTGCATCGATGACTGCACTCTTTCCCGCATCATTATGGCCAGCGAGTATAGTTGGTGATCCAATCGAGATCTCCTGGCGAGCTTCGATGGACCGAAATCCCTCGATAAAAATCGTTGTGAGTTTCAAAACCTAGTCTTTCTAATTGACTACCTAACCGAGGTCCGCTCCGCGGTGCGCTAAGTA
>WNZI01000035.1 GCA_009728235.1 Vibrio cholerae
CGCCGTCACCGGGGCGGGTGACGGCGGGGAGGTCACCGGGCCCGCCGTCGCCGGCTCTCCGCCCCGCTGGTAGATCCCGTCGTAGCGCGGATCGTAGGTGTCCTGCCGACCGTCGCTGCCCATCGTTCTTCCTCCCCTGGATTGACGAACAAGGCCAAGTAAAGCATGCCGGCTCGCGCCGTCAGCGGCGCCGTCCCTGCCGGGCGGCGAGCCGTTCCAGCAGGCGCTCCTCGGCGTCGTGCCCCGGGGTGATCCCGCGCGGGATCCGCAGCAGGAAGACGATTCCGAGTACCCACCACAGCCCGAACAGGAGCCAGGGCGGCGGAGTGAGCGCAGCAGGCATGCCGGGCAGGTAGAGGCTCAGCAGGCCGACACAGAGGACGACGGCTGTCCAGCCGATCACGGTGCCCCCGTTGCCCGCGCCGCCGATCCGCAGCGGACGGTCCATCGCCGGTTCACGCCGGCGCAGGATCACGAAGACGAGGGCCACCAGGATGTAGGCCAGCACGATGCTCGGGGCACCGGAGTCCACGAGCCAGCCGAGCATCTGCGTTCCGAAGAAGGGAGCCAGGAAGGACAATGCGCCGATGAAGACGAGCGCATTCACCGGCGTGCGGTAGCGGGGATGCAGGACGCCGAACCAGCGCGGGAGCATGCCCGAGCGGGACATCGAGTACATGAGGCGGGACGCGCCGAGCAGCAGCGAGTTCCACGAGGTGAGGATGCCTGCGATGCCGCCGGCGATCAGGACCTTGGCCATGAGGTCCGAGCCGAACATCGCGCCCATGGCGTCCGCCGTGGCGATGTCCGCGGTGGCCAGCTCGCCCGCCGGCATGGCGGAGGACGTGGTGAGGATCGTCATGACGTACCAGATGGTCGCGAGGACGACGGCGACGACGACGAGCCGGCCGATCTGGCGGGCGGGGATGTCCACCTCCTCGGCCGACTGGGGAATGACGTCGAACCCGACGAACAGGAAGGGCACCACGACCAGGACGGCGAAGAAGCCCGTCGACCCGCCGGTGAAGAAGGGCTGCATGTTCGTCGCGGATCCACCCGTGACGCTGCCGAACACCAGGATCAGCCCGATGACGAGGAGGAACACGACGACGAACGTCTGTGCCACACCGGCGATCTTGACTCCGCGGATGTTGATCAGGGTGATGACCACGGCCGCGACGGCCCCGACGAGCGCCCACGTCAGGTGCACCTCGTCGCCCGCGACGGTCCACAGCGGCACGTGGCTCAGGTTCGGGAAGATGTACTCGGCCGTGCGGGGGAGGGCCACGGCCTCAAAGGCGACGATGGTCACGTAGCCGCCGGTGATGGCCCACGAGCCCACGAAGGACCAGCGGGGCCCCATGCCCCTGAGCAGGAAGTTGTGCTCCCCGCCGGCCTTGGGCATCGCCGCCGTCAGTTCGGCGTACGTCAGTCCGACGACGCCCATGATGACACCGCCCGTCACCATGGCGAGGACCGCTCCGCCGGTGCCCGCGGAGGCGATCCAGCCGCCCGTGAGGACCACCCAGCCGAAGCCGATCATGGCCCCGAAACCCAGGGCGAGCGCGTCCCAGTTGCCGAGGACCTTCAGGAGGGAGGCATCCTGACCACCCGTGCTGCCTGCTGTGCTGTCCTGTGTCGGCATGGTGCCTCCTCGTTCACGGCCCCGGGGCGGGGTGGATCCACTGTAGGGGATCGATGCCGCCGGGTGAACTGTTCCGACGACGGCGGATGCTTGGATGGGAACACGGCCACCGGACGAGCGGCCCCCACGATGATCGGATGCAGATGCCACCGCGACCCACCCGCAGCGCGACCAACGCACCACGCCTCTCACTCCACCCTCCGAGAGGGCTCACCCGTGTCGGGGAACCGAACCTCCTCGACGGTGACCATCGCGAGGGCGAGCACTACGAGAAGCTGGCGCTCGATGGTGAGGAGCTCGCCGGCATCACGCTGCAGGAGTGCCTGCTGGACGGCGTGTCCCTCCACGACGCCGAACTGCGCGGCGCCCGCTTCATCGAGTGCTCCTTCGAGGACCTCTTCGCCCCGGTCTTCCGTGCACCGCGCAGCAGTTGGCGGGAGACATCGCTGCGCAGCACGCGGTGGGGCTCGGCGGAGCTCTACGACAGCCGGTTCGACGGCGTGCGCCTGGACGGCGGGAAGCTCGACTACGTCAACCTCCGCAGCTCCCGGCTCACGGACGTCCTCGTCACCGGCTGCATCATCGGGGAACTCGATCTCACGGGCGCGAAGGCCACACGCCTCGCCCTGGGGGACTGCACCATCGGGACGCTCACCCTCGACGGCGCGCAGCTCTCGGACGTCGACCTGCGCAGCAGCAGCTTCCGCAGCATCAACGGATTCGACGGGCTACGCGGAGCCACGATCGACGAGTACCAGCTTCAGCTCCTGGCGCCGTTCCTCGCCGAGAGTGCAGGGTTGCGGATCGAGGGTTGACCCGGCCGGTCGGTGCCCTGCTCGTCAGTAGTCGAAGTGCGTGCGGATCGGTTCCTTCTGCCCGAGCGAGGCCAGGAGATCGTCGGCGAGATCGCGGAGCTTGACGTTGCGGCCCTGGGACGCAGAGCGGAGGATCGCGATGGCTTCCTCCTGGTCGCACCGGTTCTGGCCCATGATGGCTCCCACTGCCAGGTCGATCGATGTCCGGGACCGCATGGCGGCCTTCATGTGTTCGGACCTGTCGTTCAGGGCACCGATGCGCAGGGCGAGCCTGAGGGACCGCGAGGCGTCCCGGGCGATCCTCTCGGCGACGGCGATGCTCGTCTCCGTGAAGGCGTGCGGTGTGGTGGAGTAGAAGTCGAGGCCCGCGCTGGCTCCGGCCTCGAGGCGCATCGGGATTCCCAGGGCCGAGCGGACTCCGTAGTGGGCAATGGCGTCCCGGTACTGGGGGAAGCGGGACTCGGTCAGGAAGTCGGGCACATGCACGGTGTAGCCGTCCCGTGCCGCGCGCAGGCATGGGCCGTCGTCGAACCCGTACTGCACCTCGTCCATCGCTCGGGCCTCGTCGCTGCTGCTGGCGACAGTGGCCGCGAGCCTGGGGCGTAGCAGGGTCACTCCGCAGAACACCTCGCCGTGGGATCCGGTGAAGGCTTCGGCTGCGACGGTCATCAGGCCGTCGAGGAACTCCTGGACGTCCACGCTGTCGAGCACCATGTCCTGCAACTGGATATCGACCTCGTTCTCGGCCGCTTCCACGGCCAGTTCCTGCTCATCGGACACAGCGCACCTCTCCTCGACCCCCTGAGGGGTCGTCATGTCATCGGGCCCGCGCCGGGCCGGGTGCCGTGGACAGGACGTCCTCCGACAAGCCCGGTCGACAAGTGATCGCTGGTACCGACTCCAGCGGGAACTCTACGCGGTGGGCCGGACAACCGGTGTACCGGCTCCCTCGTCAGTGGTCGAGCGACCCGGCTGTCGGACCAGACGCTGAGGGGGGTGTGGCGAGTTGTGTCTGCAGTCCCTCGAGGAGGATCGTGATGCCCTGATCGAGCTCGCCCCGTCCGTCGTAATCCAGGAGCATCGGTGCCAGGTGGCGTACGTGCGGGAAGTCCTTTCGCGGGAGCCGGTCCAGTCCGAGCTTCAGGCCGAGTTCGTCCTCGTCGGGGTTGACGACGAACTCCTCGAGCTCGTTGAGGACATGGCCGATGAGGAAGCCGTAGTAGGCCCGGTAGGCGTGGAGGGCGTGTGCCGGTTGGAAGCCTGCCCGGCTCAGGACGGCGAGGATCTGTTCGAGCGGTCGCAGCGCTCCCGGCGGACGCAGGCCCATGGGAGTGGACAGGGGGCGAGTCACCAGCAAGGGGACGACATGGCGATGGCGCAGGACGAGCAGGCGGAAATCGTGGGCTGCGAGGCGCAACTGCTCCTGCCAGGAGGACGGATCCGCAACGCCGGAGATGACCCACTGATCGAGCAGGAGTTCGGTCAGGCCGTCGAGCAGGGCATCGCGGTTCTCGGCGTACCGGTACAGCGACATGGGATCCTTGCCGAGCTTGCTTCCGAGCCTGCGCATGGAGAGGGCTTCCAGCCCGTCTGCGTCCACCAGTTCGAGGGCTGCCTGGAGGACGACCTCGCGGTTCAGCCGGATGGTCCGCGGAGCGGCCCGCCGCGGGGGGCGGCGTCGCTCTCCTCGGTCTGAGCGCGCCGGGGTCCTGGTGATCCGTCGGAAACGTCCGGCCCTGCATGCTTGCCCTGTTGGTGCATGAGAGTTCTTGTTCCGCCCTTAGTAAGTCGACTTGCAATGGAATGGCCTACGCCGTAGATTCTACGGTGTAGTTCGTTACGCGTAGAAGCGACGCCTAGGTCTCTCCAGAGCATACTCCCGAGCGCCGGATCCCAGCAGGTCGTGGATGGGCCCGTTCCCTTCCACCTCCGCACGACATACCGAAGAGGACGTCCCGATGGATACCGAACAGTGGACAACCAGCCGGCTGCTCAGCACGGCAGCACGGCTGAACGAACACCATCAGAACCAGCGCCTGGTGGACATCGGGGTGACCCAGGCGGGAGCGACGACGCTGAAGGCGCTCTCGGACAGCGGACCGGTGAGCCAGGCAGGCCTCGCACTGCTGGTGCACGTGCAGGCCCAGACCATGGGGAAGGTCCTCGAGAAGCTCGAGCTCAAGAAGCTCGTGTCCAGGGCACGCGACTCCTGGGACGGACGGACCCTGCGCACCCAGATCACGCCGCAGGGCCGCACGGTGCTCCAGCGGATAGACCGGATGAACGAGGACTCCGCGGAGTCGACACGCCTTCCCACCCAGGAGTTGCGGCAGGCCCTCATCGCCATCATCAACGGGCTCGAACCGGCGCGGATCTGAGCGACGACCGTCCTCACCGGCAGGTCGCGTGAAGACCGCCGACAAGGCCGACCAGTCCCGCCGAACGCACTTTGAGGGCAGATGCCTCCAGGGTAGGTCGTCCGTCAAGCACGACCTGTTGTCCCCTCCTCTCCATCAGGGGCTGCTAAGGTGCGTTGATAAGGCTGCTGATGATCGTGCGGGCGGTGAATTCGAGCAGTACGGAAGGCGCGCGGAATGAGCACTCAGAAACAGATCCACCAGTTCCGGGAGGTCCTTTCGGGTACAGGACTCACGCTCCAGGACATGTGGGTCAGTTACTACGGGATGGGTGGACTGCTGTCGGTCTTCGAGATCGAGGCCTATCTGTCCGGACTCCTGGAGCTGCAGCCCGAGGAATGCGATCTCCTGGTCGACGCCACCAACGAACTGCTGGCACAGGTCGGTGCCCGACTGCGGGTGGAGCACCAGGCCAAGGGTGGCTCGGCCGGTTCGGCCAGCGACTCGAGGCGGGCCCTGGGCGTGGCCGGCGCCTTCTTGTTCACGCCCGAGGAGCAGGAGCAGGAACGGCTCGACGCCGTGACCCGGACGCACCTGCTGGATACGGGACGGGAGGAGAGATTCGATCGCATCACCCGGGAGGCGAAGGAGTACTTCCAGGTGAGCTCGGTGATCGTCGCGCTGATCGACGATCGGCGCCAGTTCCTGAAGTCCGTCATCGGACCCGTCCAGCAGAACATGCCCCGGGAGATCTCGTTCTGCAACGCGACCATCCGGAACGCGGGCCCACTGATCGTGAGGGACGCGCTCGCGGACGACCGCTTCAGTCGGAATCCGCTGGTGATCGGTGACCCCTACATCCGCTTCTATGCCGGATTCCCGCTGCGCGGACCGGGCGGATGGACGATCGGCACCCTGTGCGTGATCGACCAGAGCCCGCGGGACTACTCCAGTCGTGACGGCAGGAAGCTGCGGATGCTCGCACGCCGGGTCGAGGACGAGATCAACGGTCCGCGGCTGCTCACGCAGGCGATCGATGACGAGGGCGGCGCGCACGACGTGCAGTGACTGACGACGGGCCCGGGGCATCGTGTCCCGGTTCGTCCGGGGAAGGGAGTGGTCCCGGTCGCTCGTCGTCCGTCGACCCCCCGGGCTGCAGCGCCCTCAGGCGGCAGGCCGCACGCATCCGGAGAGGGACGGCGGTTGCGACTGCGGGGGAGTGTTCGGGGCCGCGGGGAGGTGGGAGCGCAGCCAGCGGATCGCGTCCAGTTCCGAGCTGAAGTACCGCACCGGGTGGCTGGCCTGTTCCGCACCCGCTGCAAGCATCCGGTCCATGGGGCCGTTCCCCAGCATTCCGGCCGCGAGCACCAGCGGATTCCGCGCGAGGACGTGATGGGCCGTGAGGCTGATGCTGACGATCTCGCGCAGATCCATGAGGATCGCGTATCGGGACCCTGCTACCAGCTGGTCGATGCGTTCGGCGACCTTCACCACATCGTTCTCCCGGACCGCGGTGCCCTGCAGCCAGGTCAACCGGACCACGCCGGGGCCGAGCATGTTGAGGCGGGCCCTGCCATCGGTTGCTTCGATGATCGTCATCGCCCCTGTGCCCCTAGCCGGACTTCTCTCCGCGTCGTTCCGGCCCAAGTGTACGGGCACGCACCGTCCCGACCCTGGTGGCGTCGCGCCGCCCGGCAGGGGTGGTCGAGCAGGATCGTGCGGGGTCGCGCGGCAGGACGCCGTCAGGCCTGCCCCTCGGCTGCTTCGTCGTGCCGGTGTTCGTCCGGGTGCCCCGCCGCACTCCGATCAGGTGCACGATCGGGCGGAAGCGGATCGTGCTGGCCGGACGTGGACGCTGCGGCCGGGGGGTGAGCGGGACCCGTGGGATGGGACGTCCCGGACGGGTAGCCGGGGCCGGGCGGATGCGCCGGGCCGGATGGGAAAGCGGATCGTTGGTCGTTCCTGCTCCCTCCCTGCAGCGAGATGGTGGGTGCGGGTGCCGATCCTCCTGTCAGGGCAGGTCCCGCCGGGGCGGCTTGGTAGGAGTCCCCGCCGAGTGCCGGAGCCCGAGGCGGGGCCGGAAGGGTCGGAGGATACGGTGCCGGGCGCCCGAGGGCCGGTTGCGTCCTGCCGCCCGAGGTCGGCTCGGCGGCACCCCAGGGGGCTGCGGCAGGTGCCCCGATGGTCGGGTTCGCGGGAGCGTAGCGGGACGGGTCGTACTGGTGCGGGTCGTACGCTCGTGCCGGCCAGGGGCCCGCAGGCAGTGGATGGCCCGGCGCGGGAGCCTCGACGGACTGCCGGCGGGACACCGTGCGGGTCCGGTCGATACCCCGGCGGTCGGCGAGACGCACGATCACCGTGGCGGTCACGGCCATCGTCACGACGGACACGATCAGGCCGCCGACCGATCCCTCGGTCGAGTTGATGTCCACCAGGCCGACGGCGCCCAGGGCGAAGACCGTCATGTTGTTGATGGCATGCACCGCGATGGCCGCCTCGAGCCCGCCCGTTCGCCAGGTGATCCACCCGGCGAAGATCGCGAAGATCGCCACGTCGGTCTGCCCCAGCGGATCGTAGCCATGCCCCAGGACGAACAAGGGGACGGGCAGCAGGATCGCGAAGGCAGGGTGCCGCAGCCAGTTGCCGATGGCCTGCATGAGGAATCCCCGGAAGACGTACTCCTCGGCCGCGGCCTGGAAGGGGACCGCGAGGAGGGTCAGGGCGAGCAGGACCACCAGGGTGGAGGTGTCCTGCTGCAGCGGGGCCGGGGAGCCTTCGGCGGGGAAGAAGGATCCGATCACCGTCGAGACGAGGAGGCTCACGAGATAGATGGCCAGCGCCGCCGCGGTGCAGACGGTGAGCCAGCGCCAGCGGATGCGCCCGGCGACGGAGGAGAGCAGCCCGACCGGCTTCGGACCGATCAGCAGCACCGCGAGCCACAGGGCGGGAATCATCAGGATGAGCGAGATCAGCGTGAAGGCGAAGATCACGGGATCGCTGAGGTCGATCGCGGCGGCAGCGGTCATGTACTGCTCGACGTCCGCCGATGTCGCGAGTGCGGCGATGACTCCGATGAGCAGGAGGATGACGGTGAGGACCACGTAGAAGGCGGCTCCGAGCAGCGCCGTCAGGAGGGGCTTCCACCAGCGGTGACCGGGCACCGAGCGGCCGAGGCGGTGGAATGCGAACTGCCGGTCAACCTGTTCCATGCTTCTACCGTAGTGCGGATTCCTCGGCGTGCACTGCCGCCTGTGCCGACAGGTCGTGCCGGTGCCGTACGTGTCCGACGAGTGTGACGACACCGGACAGCACCCCGGAGATCGCGATGCCGAGCCAGAGATCCACCGTCAGGGCCAGGGCGCCGACCACGGCGCCAGCCATGATGAGGGCGATCGCGGAGAACCGCCGGGCCCAGAACGGGCTCTTCCCTCCGGCCAGCCGAGAGTCGGAGGCGAGCCCGGTGATGGTCGACGTGACGACGACGGTGGTGATCTCGGCGACCTTGAGGCGCTTGGCCGTCGCGGCCTGGATGCCCATCACGGAGGCGAGCACCGACGTCGTGATACTGCCGAGGACCTCTTCGGCGTGCACGTCGATGAGCGCCACGTAGACGGTCAGGGCGGTCAGTCCCGCGGTGACGCCCAGCAGGGTGCTCGATGTGCGGCCCGACCAGCCCTCGGGTCCCTTGCGCAGGACCCTGCCTGCGAGCGCGGCGCCCACCATGAAGAAGACGAGGGCGAGTGCCGGCCGGAGGATCGGCAGGTCCGCTCCTCCGGCGAAGGCCATGCCGAGGAGCACCACGTTGCCGGTCATGTTGCCCGTGAAGACCCGATCCAGGCCGAGGTACCCGACGGCGTCGACCACACCCGTGGAGAACGTCAGGACGAGCATGAGCCAGAGGTGGAGGCGGTCGGTCGCCACCCGGTTCTTCTTCACGATGATGCTTCCTGCCGTGAGCCTTGAAAGGAATGTATACGAAGCCTATCGTCGGACAGGAGATTGTATTCAATGCTTCGAAGGAGCGACGTGCTGGTCGGGTACCTCCCGGCGCCGTCGATCCGAACTCCAGCGAAAGTGGTCCCATGACGTACACGCCCCCTCCCTCCTTCATCACACGCCCCACGCTGCAGGGCACTTTCGGCATGAGTGCGTCGACGCACTGGCTGGCCACCGCATCGGCGCAGGCCGTCCTCGAGCGCGGCGGCAACGCCTTCGATGCAGCCGTCGCAGGGGCCTTCGTCCTCCACGTCGTCGAACCGCACCTCAACGGTCCGGGAGGTGACATGACCGGCATCTTCGCGACAGCACAGGAGCCGGACAGGCCCGTCGTCCTCATGGGTCAGGGACCGGCGCCGGCCGGAGCCACGCGTGAGCACTACCTCGCGGAGGGCCTCGAGCTCGTACCCGGAGCCGGAGCGCTCGCCGCCGCGGTACCGGCCGCCGTCGATGCCTGGCTCGTCCTGCTGCGCGACCACGGCACCTGGGAACTGCAGGACGTCCTGGCTTTCGCGATCGGCTACGCCCGCAACGGTCATCCGGTCCTCGGCCGTGTCGGCGCGGCGATCGCCGCAGTGGCCGACCTGTTCGCGGAGCACTGGCCCACGTCCGCAGCGCTGTGGATGCCGGAGGGCAGGGCTCCCCGCGAGGGTGAGATCATCCGGAACGAGGCCTATGCCCGCGTCCTCGGGTCCCTCGTGGGCGCCGCCGAGGGCGGTGCCACCCGGACCGAGCGGATCGATGCGGCGCGGCTCGAATGGCGCACGGGGCTCGTGGCGCAGGCCGCCGCGGAGTTCGTGCGGACACCGCACCGGCACTCCTCCGGACTCGACCACGCAGGGGTCATCACCGTCGATGACTTCGCCGGGTTCGAGGCAGGCTACGAGGAGGCGACGACGTTCGAGTTCCGGGGCCATACCATCGCGAAGACGGGCGGCTGGGGGCAGGGACCGGCACTGCTGCAGACCCTCGCCATCCTCGACGGATTCGACGACGAACGGCTCGACCCCTCCACCGCCATCGGGGCGCACACCATCCTGGAGGCGCAGAAGCTGGCCATCGCCGACAGGGAGGCCTACTACGGTGACGCCGTCGTCCCCCTGGATCACCTGCTCTCGCCCGAGTACGCCGCCCAGCGCCGCGCACTCATCGGTGAACAGGCGTCCCTCGAGTTCCGGCCGGGGACGGTTCCCGGAGTCTCCCCCTTCCTGCCACCGCTGCGCACGGACTACACGCCGCCCGCCCTCGCCGACGGCAGCGGATTCGCGGGCGTCGGTGAGCCGACCGTCTCCCGCAGTGGTGAGACACGCGGGGACACCTGCCACATCGACGTCGTCGACGCAGCGGGCAACATGGTCTCCGCCACGCCGAGCGGCGGCTGGCTGCAGTCCTCACCGGCCATCCCGGAACTCGGTTTCTGCCTCGGCTCCCGGCTGCAGATGACCTGGCTCGACGAGGGCGCACCGTCGACCCTCGAGCCGGGCAGGCGCCCCCGCACCACCCTCACGCCGACCCTGATCCTCAAGGACGGAAAGCCCGTCGTGGCGCTGGGTTCCCCCGGCGGCGATCAGCAGGACCAGTGGCAGCTGCTCTACATCCTCCGGACCATCGTCGGTGGCTACACGCCGCAGCAGGCCATCGACGCACCCGCCCTCCACACCACCTCCATCCCCGGGTCCTTCTGGCCGCGCACCTGGGAACCGGGCGGCGCCGTCGTCGAGGACCGACTGGGCGAGGACGTCATCGCGGACCTCGAGCGCCGCGGCCACGTGGTCACGCGGGCGGGGGACTGGGCGCTGGGCCGGCTCTCCTCCGTCACCAGGGACCCCGGGACAGGGGTCCTCTCGGCCGCCGCCAACCCGCGGGGTGCGCAGGGTTATGCCGCAGGGCGCTGACGGCGTCCTCGGCGGTGGGCGGACGGGGGTGCCCCGTGGCGTCGCCGGGACAGACCGAGGACAGGATGCCTGAACAGGACCTCGCGGCTCCGCAGCGACTGTTCGACGCGATCCGCCGTGACATCATCTCCGGTGCACTGGCGCCCGGAACGCGGGTGACCGAGGCGGCACTGGCCGCGCGGTACGGAGTCTCACGGGTGCCGGTCCGGGAGGCGCTGCGGACACTCGAGGCCGAGGGCTTCGTCGAATCGAGGCCCTACGCCGGCTCCACCGTGGCGGAGATCCCGCTCGACGACGCCGAGGACCTGTTCGCCGTCCGCGGTGTGATCGAATCGACCATCGCCCGGCGGGCAGCGCGCCGGGCGGGTGGCCACTTCGTCTCGGAGGCCCCGAACGCCACCTGGTGGGCGGCGCGGCGCGCCCTGGCCGACATCCTCGACGAGGGGGACCGGGCCGTCCTCGCCGATGCCGTCGCGGACCTGCCCGAACTGAACATCCGGTTCCACCTCGGGGTCGCCGAACTCGCGGGCAGCACGTCGCTCACCGCGCTCCTGCGCCAGATCTCGGGCAAGATCGAGTGGCTCTACGCGGCAGACGTCGACCACCGGGGCAGGCAGTCCTGGGGTGAGCACCGCCGGATCATCGCCGCCATCGACGCCGGGAACGAGGCCGAGGCCGGGCGCCTGATGGGGGGACACGTCGAATCCTCGCAGCGCGGCTACCTGCAGCGCTTCGCGGGTTCGGGGCGATCGGGAGGGACTAAAGGAACGGTCGCAGCGGAGCGAGGATGAGCTCACTGACGCGGGCCACGACGTGCCGGCTCTCCCACTCCTCCTTGGACAGCACCCGGCTGTTGGAGGAATCGACCGCGAAGATCTGTTCCATGGTGCCGGCGAGGGCGCGATCGAAGATCTCCAGGTTGATCTCGTAGTTGCCGGTCAGGCTGAGCCGGTCGATGTTGGCGGTGCCGACCGTACTCCACTCGCCGTCGATGGTGGCCGTCTTCGCGTGGATCATCGAGTTCTGGTAGAGGAGGATCTGCACGCCGGCATTGATCAGCGACGAGTAGAAGCCCCGCGAGAGCCAGTCCGAGACCACGTGGTTCGAGTCCTCGGGCAGGATCACCCGGACGTCGACGCCGCGTCGGCTCGCCCTCAGCAGGGCGTCGAGGATCTGCCGGTCCGGGATGAAATAGGCGGTGGTGATGAAGATGTGCCGCTCGGCCCTGTTGATGGCGTCGAGGTAGATGCCTCGGATGGGGAAGACCAGCAGGGCCGGGATGTTGTTGACCGCGCGGATCCGCGGCTCCCAGAAGTTCGCGCTCAGGTCCGGTAGCTGTGGTCGCCTCGGGATGGCGCGGAGGTTCCAGAAATTGACGAACGCCTCCCGCAGCTCCCACACCGACGGGCCCCGGATCTCCAGGTGGGTGTCCCGCCACTTCGTCGCGTAGAGGGCGCCGATGTTGTAGCCGCCCACGAAGCCCACCTCGTCGTCGACCACGAGCACCTTGCGGTGGTCGAACCCGGTGCCGCGGATGTTCGTGAACACGATGGACGGACGGATGACCGGGAAGCGGTACACGTTGACCAGCGGATGGAACGAGTAGAAGAACGGGTTGACCACGAGGTTCGCGAAGCCGTCGTAGATGACGTAGACGTTCACGCCCCGCTCGGCCGCCCGGTTGACGGCGTCACGGAATCTCGCGCCGACGTCGTCGCCCTTCCAGATGTACGTCTCGAGCAGGACCTGGTGTTCGGCCCTGTCGATCGCCTCGATCATCACGTCGAAGAGGTCCTCGCCGTAGGTGTAGACCGTGGTCTCGGTCCCGGCGATCGTCGTGTGGAAGGTGCCGGGCTGGGGGAAGCCGGGCCGCTTCGTGCGCTGGCGTTTCTCGTAGGCGTCCACCGCGACGAGTCCGGCGATGACCGCGGCCTGCGCCGAGAAGAGCGCGACGGCCCCCCGCCTGGCCGTGGTGGAGGCGAACCCCATGATCGTCTGACGCTTCATCCAGCCCATGCGACCAGCGTATCGTTCTCCACCCGTGCCGGGCCCGACCCCGCGCAGCTAGTGGCCCCCCACCTCCAGTGCCTGGTCGACGGCGGAGTCGACGCCGGCGCGCCACGGGAAACCGTGCCCGGGCAGGACCGTGCGCGCGGAGGTCGCGCGGAGCGCGGCCAGCGACCGGAGGGCGGTGTCGGTGTCCGCCGTCGCGGCCCGCGCGACGACCTGGGGACCGGGATGGCCCGTGTACGGATCGAGGGTGACGAGGGCATCACCGCTGACCACGGCGTCGCGGTCCGGGAAGTGCAGGGCACAGTGGCCCTTCGTGTGGCCGGGCGTCGGGACGAGGAGCGGCGAGCCGGGGAGGGCCGCGGCTGCCTCGGGGGTGAGGGGCAGGGTCTCCTGGACGCCCTTGACCGCGAGGGCCCCGGCAGCCGTCATCCTGGCCAGCCCGGGCACCGCCCGGGGGTAGCGCAGCGGGTAGAGGAACGGGGAACGCTCCCGCTCGTAGCTGTAGGGATGGGCGGCGATCGAGGCGTCCTCCGGATGGCAGTACACGGGGATCCCGTGGCGCGCCCTCAGGTACTCGGCTGTGCCGACGTGGTCGAAGTGCCCGTGGGTCAGCACGATCGCGCGGATGTCCCCGAGCGACCGCCCGATGCGGGACAGCCCTTCGAGGAGCAGTGCCTTCGAGCGGGGTAGTCCCGTGTCGACGAGCAGCACGCCGTCGTCGTCCTCCACCAGGTACATGTTGGTCCTCGCGTGTTCGAGGAAATGGATCCCCGTCACGATGTCCGTCCTGATCATGCCTCTCCTTCGCTCGTCGCCTTCTCCCGACCCTAGGTAGGGTTGCGTAAAGCGACAAGGACAGAGGCGGGTCCGCCCCGGGGTTCCCTTATCCGGCGGGCGTCGCTACGTTGTTGAGGGCACGGGTAGGAGCACGACGCCGCAGGCAGGGAGTGCGGTGACCGGATGCAGGGGGTTCGAGGAAGGCGGGGACGTGGCGACGGGTACGAGCGAGCAGGAGCAGCAGCGCCGCACCTGCCTGGCATTCCGCTCCACGTCGCTGTCCACGTACGACCTGTGGCTCCGGTACTTCAGCCTCGGCGGGAACGCCGGCGAGGAGGAGATCGACGCCTACCTCTACAGTTCGCTGCTGCTGCCGGCCTTCGAACGCGACATGCTGGCGCTGGCGGTCAACGAGTACGTCGCCGATCTGCCGCCTGCCCCCCGCGCACCCTACAGCGGCACGCAGGACCCCTGACCCTCGGGGAAGCGATCGGTCCTGCGCCGGACGACGGCTAGAGCAGGGTCTGCTGTTCGCCGTCCGCCGCGTCCTGCCCCTGCAGGGGCTCGATCAGGTCCGGCCCGTTGTTCCGGACCGAGCCCACGCGGTTCCCGACGATGCGCGGTACGAGGTGGGGGTCCGGGATCGCGTCGAGCAGTTGCTGCACGGCGGGACGGGAGTCGGTGCGCGGGTCCAGCCAGTCGCCCCTCAGGTCGGGCGGGACGATCACCGGGGTCCGGTCGTGGATCTCCCCGAGCGCGTCGCCGGCCGGACGGGTGATGATCGTGCAACTGACCACCCATTCGCCCGCCGGGCGCTTCTCGGACGCCGTGGCCGGGTCGCGCCAGAACTCGTACAGCCCGGCGAAGCCGAGATGGGAGCCGCTCCTCCCGTGCAGGTAGATCGGGGTCTTGGAGCCGTCCTCGTTCTTCCGCCACTCGTAGTACCCGTCAGCGGGGACGATGCCCCTGCGCTTGAGCGCAGCGGTACGGAAGGACGGCTTCTCGAGCACGGTCTCGCTCCGGGCATTGATCATGCGGGCGCCGCCGCGGCCGACGACGACCACGAGGGGATGAGACCCCACCGGGCGGGTTCGAGCCGGCGGACGAGCTCGCCCGTGTCCGGGTCCAGCCGCTCGACGACGAGCTGCACCGTATCCGTCGGTGCGACGTTCCAGGACGGGCTGATCTCGTCCTCCACCGACTCCTGGACGTCGAAGGCATCGATGAGATCAGCCTTGTTGCCTGCGATGACGAACCGTCCGCACATGGGTTCTGGCTCCCTGCCTTCATCGGAGGAACCCGGTATCGCCCCGGCGGCGGGGCGATACCGGACGGAGGGCCTACTTCTTCTTGCGATCCAGGATGAGCGCCAGGGCGATGCCCACCATCCAGATGTCCTTGGCGACCGAGGTGCCGTCCTGGGTGGGACGCACCCCGTCCTCCTGCGTCATCTCCGGGGTGCGGAAGTACATGGCCATCATGCCTGCGGAGAAGGCGAGCAGCCCCAGACCCGCCAGCCGGCTCGAGACGAACGGTGCGAGCAGTGCCGAACCGACGGCGATCTCGGACGCCGAGAGGACCTTGCCGAACTGCTGGGCGTCGAGCTGCTTGACCTGGGGGAACGCATTGGCGGCCATCGACTGCAGGAAACCTGCGGTTCCCTCGTCGAGGCCGGTCTTGCCGAGCCCCGAATTGAGGATGAAGGCGCCCGTGGTGAGTCGGAGGGGCATGTGGCTGGGGCGGAATCCCATGGTGGAGCCTTTCGCTGCGCGGATAGTGGTTCGCTTCCGAAGCCTACGGCGGGCGGTGGCGGCTCGCCAGTCCTGCCGCCGTGGATCGTCGGCCCTCGACAGCCGGGGCGGGTCAGCTGTTTGCGCAGAGTTCGTCGACGTGCCGCGGGGAGTTCACGACAATCCCCGGCCCTTCTGCTGGAATGAGGTGAGCGAGCCTGACCATCAGCTATCGGAGAAGGTTTCATGGTCCCCCGGACAGCAGAGCACCCCCGGCCCCAGCACTTCATCCTGCACATGAGTGACACGCACCTGCTCGGCGGGGACGGCCCGCTGTACGGAGCCGTGGACAGCGAGCAGAGGCTGCGGGAGGTGTTCGAGGACCTCGAGGCCTCGGGGGCACGCCCCCAGGCCATCGTCTTCACGGGAGACCTGGCGGACAAGGGTGAGCCCGGTGCCTACGCGAAGCTGCGGGCCATCGTCGATCCTGCGGCCTCCCGCCTCGGGGCGCGGGTGATCTGGGCCATGGGCAATCATGACGATCGGGCCGCATTCAGGGCGGGCCTGCTCGACGGGCTGCCTGCCGGTCGCGCCGATGCACCGGTGGACGCCGTGCACTTCGTCGACGGACTGCGCATCATCACGATGGACTCGACCGTTCCCGGCCACCACCACGGGGAGTTCACGCACGAGCAGCTCCGCTGGCTGGCGGGTGAACTCGAGGTGCCCGCACCGCACGGCACCATCCTCGCCCTGCACCACCCTCCGGTCCCGAGCGTGCAGGATCTCGCGGTGCTGGTGGAGCTCCGCGACCAGCGCTCGCTCGCCGACGTCGTGCGCGGCTCCGATGTCCGCACCATCCTCGCGGGCCACCTGCACTACTCGACCACCGCCATGTTCGCCGGGGTGCCGGTCTCCGTCGCGAGCGCCACCTGCTACACGCAGGACCTCCTCTACGACGGCGGCGGGACCCGCGGACGCGACGGCGCGCAGTCCTACAACCTGGTGCACGTCTACGAGGAGACGATCGTGCACTCGGTCGTGCCCGCGGGCAAGCATGCGTCGGTCGGCGAGGTGGTTCCGCGCGAGGAGACCCGGCGCAGGCTCGAGGCCCACGGAGTGACGATCGCCGACGGCCTCCGGGCACGCCAGCTCACCTCCGCCTGAGCCCGGCGGATCACACCCGCAGCGAGGCCGGCAGCTCCACGCTGAAGAGGGCCCGGGGATCCTGCAGCAGGGCGGGTGGATCGACGTCCGAACGCCTGAGCCAGCCGTGGAGCCGCGCCGGGCGCAGCAGCCCGTCCTCGTGCATGAGGACCCGCCCCACGTGTCCCGTCCGGAAGTGCTCGCCGTCCGGTCCCGCTATCGCCACGGCGTCCCCGTCCTCCACGGATTCCTCGAAGGACCGCAGTTGCCGCTCCCACTTCGGCACGGCGCGACCGCTCGGAGGCACGGGGGGCATGAGCAGCGTCGTCTCACCCTCGGGCGGCTGGGACGCAGCCCGCCAGACCCAGAGCCGCGGGCCGTCGGGCTCGGCGGGAACGAGTTCCTGCTCCGGCTCCGGCCAGTAGTAGGGCAGGTCCTCGGGGACGCCGGGAAACCTGCTGCGGTAGATCTCAGGGGCCTTCTGCACCAGGTTCGACTGGTGGCTCACATGGAGTGCGGGCTCACCGAGCCACGGCGGCATCGGAACGTCCGGAGCGTCGAGCACCTGTGGAGCGAACTCGAGGATCTGCCGATGCGTGGAGTCCGCGTGCCCCCTGGACACCCACTCCGCGACCATCGCCAGGCCGTACACCGTGAGGGCGGGCACGTGGCCCATCCACATCCGGATCGCGGGGTGCCGGCGCCAGCCGTAATCGGGGATCACCAGGGCCCGCAGGGCCTGCAGGGTCTCCACCCGCTGCTTCCCCAGCCTCGCCTGGTCCAGCACCGCCGCGCTGGCCGCGAAGTCCGGATACGGCAGGAAGGTCTGCATGGCGCCAGTCTTGCACGCCCCTCCGACCACCCGCCCGGCGGGTCAGATCTCCCATGGAGCCTTGACCGGGAAGTACTTCTCGAGGAACTCGGTCACGGCATGGGTCCGCTCCTCCGCGGACACCTCCGGGAAGCTGCCGTCGTTCAGGCAGAAGAAGTCCTGGTTCCGCTTGTCGAGCATCTTGTTCAGGCTCTTCAGACCCGAGCGCATGGTGGTGTCCACGTACCCCACCTTCGCCACCTCCTGGCTGACGGCCCGGCCGGTGAGCAGCGCGTAGTAGTGGTACAGCGAGTTGGTGACCGAGATGTTGTCCTTGGCACGGAAGCGTGAGGCCGCCGTCGCCTCGAACTCGGCAGCGAACTCGTCCTCCATCTCCAGCAGGATGCTCTTCCGGAGGGGAGCAGCGACGTGTTCCAGGTGCCGTGTCGTGATGCGGCCGAAGCGCTCGTGCAGCAGCCGGCGGTTCACCCGCGCGGCGTTCTCGAAGCCACTGCGCTCGGCGTCGTTCTCGCCGAGCCCGATGCGCGTGTCCGCCTCGATGAACTTCGTGACGCCGCCCGGGGAGAAGAACATGTCGGGCGCCACGGGGCGGCCGAAGAACATGTCGTCGTTGGAGTAGAGGAAGTACTCGGACAGGCCGGGGATGTGCTGCAGCTGCGCCTCGACGGCCTGCGAGTTGTGCGTCGGCAGGACCGACGGGTCCTTGAAGTGCTCCTCGGAGCGCACGAGCGTCACCGACGGATGGTCCGCGAGCCATGCCGGCCGCTCGGAATCGGTGGCGATGAAGACACGCCTGACCCACGGCGCGAACATGTAGACCGACCGCAGGGCGTACTTCAGTTCGTCGATCTGGCGGAACCGGGCCTCGTGGTCGTCGCCCTCGCCCACGACGACTCCCTGCATGCGCGACGCGCGGGCGGCCTGGTACTCGGCACTGCTCCCGTCGACCCAGGAGAACACGATGTCGATGTCGAAATCGATGTCCGTGGCGTGGTCGGCGAACATGTTGTCGATCGTGGGCCAGGACAGGCCGTGGCGCACCACCTCTCCGCGGACCACCTCGGCGGCGGGCAGCGTCCGCCGGGTCAGGGAATTCTCCACGGGCAGTTCGATGGCCGTGTCCCCGAGCGCCCAGAGTTCGATCTGCACACCGGCGGACGGCCCGTAGGCGAGGCCGCCGAGGGGTTCGATGCGGGGGCGGAACAGGCGGAAGATGCGTGCCTTGCCGCTCTTGGACAGCTCCCCGTCGCTGACCAGCAGGGTGGTCCTGCGCTTGGTGTCCACGGTGCGGGAGTAGAACGGTTCGTCCCGGCAGGCCTCGACGAGGGCGGCGCGGAGCCGCTCACGGTCGTTGACGTCCACCGCGATGACCGGGCGCTGATCGTTGCCGCGTACCAACAGGAATTCGATGCCGGCCCCGTCGAGGGCGGCCCGGATGAACAGCAGGTCCTCGACCATGGCCTGGTGGGGCGTCCGGTCCTGGTTGATGAGCGTGAAACGCCGCTTGACGGTGGTGATGTCGGAGCGTCCCTGGAAACGGGCTACCGCCGCGCGAGACGCCGACTCGAGGATCTCGGCTTCATTCTCCGGCTCGGGTGCACCGAAATAAATGTCGTGTTGGGCAGCCGTGTCTGTAATCGGAACCTCCGGGAAGTGTGGGTGGGCTTGTTCCCCATGATAGGGCCTGATACGCCCCTCGGATGCAAGTGGGCACCATACCCCTTCCCCGGAGCACAGTCCAGCATCCGGACCGGCGGGGTCAGGGTTGCTGCGGCGCGCGCCGTACCCTGTCCGCTATCTCGGCCCGCCTCAGCTGGACCGCGACGGCTTTCTCGTAGTACCCGACGAGCTGCTCGCACAGGACGGGCCACGTGCGTCCCTGGACCGCGGCGTGCGCGGCCCGCCCGAAGGCGCGGCGCTTGGCGTCGTCACCGATCAGATCCTCGACGGCGGCGCGCAAGCCCTGCAGATCGCCGGGACGGTAGAGCCAGCCCGTCCGGGACGGGTCCACGAGATCCAGCGGACCACCGCGCCCGACGGCGACGACGGGCACCCCCGAGGACATGGCCTCCTGGATGGTCTGGCAGAAGGTCTCGGACTCGCCCGGATGGACGAAGAGATCGAGTGTCGCGACCATGCGTGCGAGGTCCAGGCCGTCCTGGAAACCCGTGAAGTGCGCCCGCGGCAGCCGGGCGCGCAGGGACTCCTTCTGCGGGCCCGATCCGATGATCACCAGGCGGGTCCCGGGCAGGGCGTCGAGCACGGCGAGGTCCTCCACCTGCTTCTCGGCCGCCAGCCGACCGACGTAGCCGATCAGGCGCTCGTGCGGCTCGGCGATCGTCGACCGCCACTCGGCGTCGTACCGGCTGGGGGAGAAGCGTTCGGTGTCCACCCCGCGCCGCCACAGGTTGAGGCGCTGCACCCCGTGGTCCCGTAGCTGGTTCAGTGCGAAGGACGACGGGACCAGGGTGAGGGTCGAGGCGTCGTGGATGTTCTCGACGCGCTGCCACAAGAGCGATTCCAGCCAGGGGAAGCCGTAGCGGGCCGCATAGGCAGGGACCTCCGTCTGGTAGACGGAGACGCTCGGGATGCCGAGGTGCTCGCACGCCTGGACGGCGCGCCACCCCAACACGAAGGGGGAGGCGACATGGACGACGTCGGGCCCGAAGTCCGCGAGAATCCGGCGCACGCGGGCGACGGTACCGGCAGCGAGCCGGACGTTCGCGTAACCGGACAGGGGGACGGAGGGGAGGCAATGCACCGGGTAGCCCTCCACCGTGGCCGGTGCCTCGTCGTCGAGCCAGGACGACGACGGCGCGATGACCAGGACGTCGTCACCGCGGCTGCGCAGGTGGGCGAGCACCTTGAGCAGCGAATGGGTGACCCCGTTCATGTGGGGCAGGAATGATTCTGCGACAACGGCGATCCTCACGCATCGAGCCTCGCAACCGAAGGAGGAGGACCGGTCACCGGGGGATGGAGATCCGGTGAACGTCGGGCGACATCCGTTCGTCCCGCGTCCACCCCGCCCTACTCCCTCTCCTCGGTCCCTGCCGGGCGGTCCTGGTGCGAGCCGTGCGTGAGCTGGCGGGTGAGCGTGTCGATCTGCAGGCTCACGCTCCTCAGCTGGTCCTGCATCCGGGAATCGGACGCCGACGACCTCTGGTCCTCCGCTTCCCGTGCGTTCGCCACGTTCTCCACCAGCCAGGACGCGAAGGCCGCGGTCACGGCACTGAGGACGCCGATGCCGCCGATCATGAGCCCCGCCGCCACCAGCCGCCCGGTGCCCGTGACGGGGGAGTAGTCGCCGTAGCCCACGGAGGTCACGGTCGTCAGCGCCCACCACAGGGCGTCGGGGAGCGTCAGGATGGTCGCTCCGGGCGCGTCCTGCTCGACGTCGAGCACCGCGAGCGCTCCCGCATACCCGAGCACGGTCATCGCCGCGACGACGTAGAGGACGATGTGCCCGCGCAGTGCGTCGCCCCCTGATCTGTTCAGGATGCGCAGGAGCGGGATGAGCCGCAGCAGCCGCAGGGCCCGCAGCATGGGCAGGAGCAGGATGATCAGTTCATGCAGGTGCCGGACGAACCAGAGTCCGCGCGCCGGTGCGAGGAGGAGGGACGCGAGGTAGTCGACGAGGAACAGCACCCAGACGCCCCAGACGATACCCTCGAGGGTGCGCGCGAGGGCCGGTGCGGGATCGGCCGTGACCTGGACCGAGTACGCCCCGAGATAGACCAGCGCGGCCACGATCAGCGGGATCTCCGTGCGGCGCCGCCACGCCTCCTGCTGCAGCGCACGGTTCTGCTCAGTGCCCACAGTTGCTCACGCGGTGCCACGACTGTTCATCAGGAAATGCTCCTCGGCTGGTTCCCGGCCCGAAGCCCGTGGCCGGAACTCCCAAGCCTACGGACTGGTGCGGCGTCGCGCAGTGCGTTCTCGCCGTCAGTACTCGCGGTAGAACTCGCCGACCGGTACGTCGCCGAGGAGCCGGTTGTCCGGCCCCGGCAGGGGACAGGCCCAGGCCTCGTCGTAGGCGCAGGACGGGTTGTAGGCGAAGTTGAGGTCGACGACGAGGCTGCCGGGCGTGCGCCCCTCACCGAGATGCGCCCCCTTCACCGTGTCCAGTACGTACCGGCCGCCTCCGTAGGTTCCGCCGGTCCTGCCCGCCGTGCCGTCGCGCAGCGGCAGGAAGAGGCCACCGCCGTAGCCGGCGAGTCTCCACAGGGCAAGGGTCCCGAGACCCGGGAGCAGGAGCGTGCCGAGCCGGTGGAACGGCACGACGCCGTCCGTGCCGGTCGCGACCTCCATCACCTCACCCGCGCCGTCGTCGTCGAGGAGGGCCTCGAAGCGGAACGCCGGATCGTACGGCGCCACCGCCAGCCCGTCGAAGGCTGCCCGGGCGTCGGGGTGCAGGGCAGACGCCGGGTGTTCGCGGAACAATTCGTTGCGTCCCTGCTGCCAGAGGGCATGCGCGTCCTCCGGGGAATCCGTCGCAGCGCAGGTCCTGACGGACTCGTAGAGGGCGAAGACGCGCCGGCGCCAGTCTGCCGTGGCCAGTGCGGAAGTGAGGGCCGTCATGGCTTCAGGCTACGCCGTTCCCTGCGCTCCGGGTCCGGTCGGGTCGTTGCCCGGGCGTACTGTAGCTGGGTGACTCTCGGCATCTTCTGCATCGTCCTGGTCTCCATCCTCGTGGGCGCCATCGCGCAGCGCATCGCGGGTCTGGGCTTCGCGCTGCTGATCGCGCCCTTCCTGGTGATCATCCTCGGCCCGCACGCCGGTGTGCTCCTGGTCAACATCTGCGGGGTGGTGTCCTCGGCGATCATCGTGGGCCGGGTCTGGAAGGACATCGACTGGAGCATGTTCAGGTGGCTCGTGGTGCCGTCGCTCTTCGGTTCGGTGCCCGGCTCGATCCTCGCCGTCGCTGTCCCGTCAGCCCCGCTCTCCGTCACCGTCGGCGCGGTGGTCCTCGTGGCACTGACGATCTCGCTGGTGCTGCAGCGGTCCGACGTCGTGGTCCGCGGCCACGTGCCGAAGGTCGTCGCGGGCTTCACCGCGGGGGTCACCAATTCGATGGCGGGGGTGGGCGGGCCTGCCGTCAGCGCCTACGCCCTGCTGTCCCGCTGGCCGCAGCGGCCCTTCGCGGCGACCCTGCAGCCGTTCTTCGTCTGCATCGGCAGCGTCACGCTGGTCACCAAGCTGCTCCTCGATCCGGCGCAGGCACCGGTCCTCGCCCCGTGGATGTGGGTCGCCATCGGAGTGGCCATCGTCGTGGGGATCTTCACGGGCGAGAAGCTCGCACGGTTCGTCCGTGACGACCAGGCGCGGCTCTTCGTCGTGGTGATCGCGTTCGTCGGTGCGGGGCTCGCCGTCGTGAAAGGCCTCGTCGACATCGTCGGTTAGCCCGTGAGAGTCACGGTCCGTCCGCGTCGCTCGGGCGTCCGGGCAGGTGCCGGTGGCACCATGGAGGGGATGAAACTCCCCACCAAACTCCGCGCCCTTCCCATGCCCCTGTGGCTGCAGGGAGTGTTCGAGCTCGGCCAGGCCGCCGTGATCTCGGCGCTGCTCGTCGTCCTCCCGGTCGCCGCGGTGTGGCTCACGGGCGGCTTCGCCGCTCGCGGGCCGGACGCGGCGGCACGCCTCGCGGGGCAGGCGTGGCTCGTGATGCACGGCGTACCACTCGTCGTACAGTTCCCGGCGGGCACCGCCGGTCCCGAGGCGGTGACGGGGTTGCTGCACGTCCTTCCGCTCGGACTCGTCCTGGTGCCGCTTCTGCTCGCCTGGCGTGCCGGACGCCGGCTCGCCCGCGCGTCCTACACCGACCAGCTGTGGCAGGCGCTCCTCGGGGCGCTGGTCACGTATGCCGTCATCGGTGCCGCTGTCGCCCACGTCTGCCGCACCGCCGACGCATCCGCCCCGGTCGTGGCCGGCGCGCTGATTCCTCCCGTGTCCGCCGGGGTGGGACTCATCGTCGGCGCCTATCGCGAAGCAGGAGCATGGAGCCGGCTCGTGGGTGTCGACGCCGCGGCCTGGGTGGGCCGCACGAGCCAGCACTCCAGGTGGGCAGGGTCCTATGCCTGGTCGATCGTGCGCTCGGGCCTGATCGCCGTGCTGATCGCGACCACCCTCTCCGCCGCACTCCTGGCCGTAGCCATCGGCCTGAACTGGGCGGGCATCGCCGCGATCTACGAGCGGATCGACGGCGGGGTGGCCGGCGCATCGATGGTGACCCTGCTGCAACTCGGGTTCCTGCCGAACCTCGCGATCTGGACTCTGTCGTGGACCACCGGGGCGGGGTTCGCCCTGGGCGCGGGCAGTTCCATCACGCCGCTCGCCAGTACGGTCGGTCCGCTGCCGGCCCTACCCATCCTGGGCGCGTTGCCCGCGGGAACCCTGGAGTACGGCTATGCAGCCCTGGCCATCCCGGTGCTCGCCGGGCTGCTGGCCGGGTGGTGGTTCTTCCGCGAGGGGGAGAACCACTTCGACGAGTGGCTCGTGCTCCACAGCAGCCAGCGGTGGCTCACCTCGACGGCGTCGACCCTGGCACTGGCCGGACTGATCGGGACCATGGCCGGGGTGGGAGGTGCCGTCGTCACCCTCGCCTCGCGTGCGTCGCTCGGGCTGGGCCGCTTCACGGAGCTCGGACCGGATCCGCTGGCCGTGGGCGCGTGGCTCGCCTTCGAGGTCGCCGTCGGTGCCGTCCTCGGCCACGCCGTCGGACCGCTGCTCGAGCGGGAACCGCGCCGGCGCTGAACCCCGGGTGACCCGGCCGTCCGGCGACCCTGCCGGGGCGCCCGTTCAGCGGGCGGCTCCGAGGGTCTCCAGCTTCCGCAGGCCGTCCTCGCACTCCCGCTGGGCCTGCAGGGTCAGCGCCCGGGACATGCAGTCCTCGTACCTCTGCGTGACGGGCCAGAGAAGCACCGAGGCCGCGGTGCCGGCGGTCAGGAACAGTGCCGCGGCGAGACCGACCGACGTGACGAGAACGACCACGCGGGGGAGTTTCGCACTGATGGCCTTGACGAGCGCGACGACGCCCGCGCCGAGTGCGCACACTGCGAGGACGAGGCCGAGGACCTTCCACGGCAGCATCAGGCTGCTGGTGAGGATGCTCCCGAGCAGGGTCAGCATGAACAGGCGGAGCCACAGGCGTGCGGACACTGCCCGCGCGTCGCCCGGCGCTGTCGGTCCTGCTCCCGGCCGGCGTCCCGTGTCGTCCCGGGTGTCCTGCTTCGTCATGGTTCCTCCCTCGGCATGGTTCAACCCTAGGCGAGGCAAGACCCTAAGGTTGAGCCATGCGCATCGTAGTCCTCGTCTCCGGCAGCGGATCGAACCTCCAGGCCGTGATCGACGCCGTAGCCGACGGCAGCCTGCCCGTGACCATCGCCGCCGTCGGAGCGGACCGCACGGGCACAGGGGGAGTACGCCGGGCAGCCGATGCGGGGATCGCGACCTTCGAGGTCGATTTCCGGCAGTACGGCGAGCGGGCCGACTGGAACCGTGCCCTGACCGAGGCCGTCGCCTCCTACGAGCCGGACTACGTGGTGTCCTCGGGGTTCATGCGGATCGTCGACCAGCACTTCCTGGACCGCTTCCCCGACCGGTACCTCAACACCCACCCCGCACTCCTGCCGAGTTTCCCCGGAGCCCACGGCGTCCGTGACGCCCTCGCCTACGGCGTGAAGGTCACCGGTTGTACCGTCATGATCGCGGATGCCGGTGTTGACACCGGCCCGATCCTCGCCCAGGCGCCCGTCGCCGTCCTGCCGGACGACACGGAGGAGTCCCTGCACGAGCGCATCAAGGTGCAGGAGCGCACGCTGCTGATCGAGACCCTCGCGGTCCTCGCCGCCGACGGCGCGGCCGGCGCCTGAGATGCCCGTCGTCGCGAATGCCGTCTACGTCGGAGGGAAGAGGCGCATCGATCCGGAGACCCTCGACCAGACGTTCGAGATCATGCGCGAGAGCGGGGGGATGGGCTGGATCGGCCTGTACCGCCCCGAGCGTGAGGAGATCCACGCCGTCGAGGCCGAGTTCGGCCTGCATCCCCTCGCTGTGGAGGACGCGACGAACGGCCACCAGCGCGCCAAACTGGAACGCTACGAGGAGACGCTGTTCCTGGTCCTCCGCCCCGCCCGGTACCTCGATGCCGAGGAGAAGGTGGAATTCGGTGAACTGCACCTCTTCATCGGGCAGGACTTCGTGGTGACCATCCGACACGCCGAATCACCGGACCTCGGCATCGTCCGACGGCGGCTCGAGGCGGACCCGGCCCTGCTCGGCACGGGGCCGCAGGCCGTCCTCTACGCCCTGCTCGACCAGGTGGTCGACGAGTACCAGCCCGTGGTGCAGGGGCTCGAGAACGATATCGACGAGATCGAGAACGAGCTCTTCGGTGGCGCTCCCGACGTCTCCCGCAGGATCTACGAACTGCACCGCGAGGTCATCGAGTTCCAGCGGGCCACCCAGCCGCTGGAGGAGATGATGGGCTCGCTGCTGCGCGGTTCGGAGACGTACCAACTGGATGCGGAGCTGAGCCGCAACCTCCGCGATGTCCAGGACCACGTCATCCGCGTCACCGAGCGGGTCAACACCTTCCGCACGCTCCTTCAGAACGCACTGACGGTGCATTCCACGCTCGTCGCGCAGCGACAGAACGAGGAGATGACCCGGCTGACGGAGACGTCCCTGTCGCAGGGCGAGGAGGTGAAGCGCATCTCGTCGTGGGCGGCCATCCTGTTCGCGCCCACGCTGATCGCTTCGATCTACGGCATGAACTTCGACGTCATGCCGGAACTGCACTGGAGTCTCGGCTACCCGTTCGCCCTCGTCCTGATGATCGGGATGGGTGCGGGGCTCTACTGGGCCTTCCGGCGCAACGACTGGCTCTGACCCCGGTCCCGCCGGCGCTCAGCCGCCTGGTCCGGTAGGCCTGCGCAGTGCAGGCGTCACGCGTCGTGGGCCTCGGTCTCGGACCTGATCAGGTCCTCCCCGGCGTCCGTGTGGGGAACAGCAGCGGGTTCGAGCATCTGTTCCCTCGCGTACTGGAAGGCGACGATGGCGACGGCGATCACGGGCGTCGCCAGGAACGCCCCGATGATGCCGAAGAGGGACCCGCCCGCTGCGACCCCGGTGAGGACGACGGCGGGGTGGAGCTTGAGCGACTTGCCGACGAGGATCGGTTGCAGGACGTTGCTCTCGAGTTGCTGGACGAGCAGCACGATTCCCAGGACGATCAGGGCCGTGACCCAGCCGTCGGACAGGAGGGCTACGAGCGTGGCGAGGAATCCGGTCGTCACCGCGCCGATCACCGGCAGGAATCCTGCGAAGAAGATGAGGACTGCCAGTGGCAGGGCGAGGGGCACGCCGAGGATCCACAGTCCCACGCCGATGAACACCGCATCGACGAGGGCCACCGCCGCCTGCGAGGACACGTAGAGGACAGTGTCCTCCAACTCCTCGAGGACACTTCAGCGACGTGCACGAACACCGTGCCGGTCGTCCAGCGCAGCAGCCACCGGGAGAAACCGTCACCGTCCTTCAGGCAGAAGAACGTCAGCACCAATGCCAGCACGACCGTGATGGTGAGCGATCCGACCGTGCCGAGGCCGGAGAAGACCTGGGAGAGGATCTCCCCGGCGTGCGTCTGCAGCCAGCTGAGCGCCGAGGTGATGAGCTCGTCGACGTCGGGTACCGCGAAGGGCAGGGTCTCGGCGAACTCGCCGAGTTTCCGCACGTTGTCGACGGCCTGGCTCGAGAGCTCGCGCACCCCGTCGACGGACAGGGCCGCGGCGGCCCAGCCCACTCCGACCAATGCTGCGAGCAGACCGAGGACAGCAGCCGCGGCCGCTGCCGCCCTGGGCAGAAAGGTCCGCAGGAGCCGGTTGACGGGCCAGAGGATCGAGGCCACGAGGAGGGCCAGGATCAGCGGGAGAACGATCACCCACAGTGCGGACAGCAGGTAGTACAGGCCGACGATCACGACAGCGATGACGAGCACCCGCCACAGGATCGCCGTCGTCGCCGTGAGCCCCGAGAGCAGGGCTCCGGCGCGGATGCGGTCCAGCAGCGCACGCGTGGAGGTTGCTCCACCGTCCTCGCGGGATTGCGTGCTGCTCGCGGCCTCGTGCTCTTCGCTCATCGCCGTCCCTCCTGGTGGTCCTGGTCCTGGTCGGAGTCGATTTCGGTGCGGTCGTCCCCGGAAGGAGTCAGGGGGCTCGCCGCGATGCTCTTCCGTGCCGCCCGTCGTTCCTTCGACCAGAGCAGGAGGACGAGGGTGGCGCCTCCCAGGCATGCGAGCAGCGGAACCATCCAGTCGTCACCGACAGGCTGGAGCACACCCTCGTCCTGCCACGGCCACAGTGCCCGGAGGGAGCCGAGGATCAGGCCGGTGGCGGCCAGCAGGACGGGCCGCCGATGCACGCGCAGCAGATACGCCAGGACCTGGACCACGGAGACGAGTCCCAGGATGGCGCCGGCCATGAACAGGGCGAGGTACCCGGCGTCGCGGGTGCTGACGGCTTCGAGGGTCGGCTCGTACATGCCGAACGTCAGCAGGATGAAGGATCCGGACAATCCCGGCAGGGCCAGTGCGCAGACGGCCGCAGCGCCACTGACCGCGATCACCCATGCGGCGGGATCCTCGATCTGCACCGACGGCAAGCCCAGGAGCCAGAACACGGCAGCGGCAACACCGAGCACCACGACCGGACCGCCGATCCTGGAGGCGGTGGTGGCGGGACCGGCTTCCCTGACCATGGTGATCGGCACCAGCAGGCTCGCCGACACCATGCCGAGGAACAGGGCGCTGGCCACCACCGGCTGGGTGTCGACGAACGTGTGGAGGGGGCCGGACAGGGCGAACAGGGCCAGGAACATGCCGACGACCAGAGGGAGGACGAGGGGCCACTCGACGCTGGCCAGGCGGCGCGTGGCGGCAGACCGGTCCCGGCCGAGCAGCAGCCGCACGAAGCCGCTGATGAGGTGGTTCGCCGATGAGATCAGGCGGTCGAAGACGCCCAGGACGAGTGCCACCGTTCCACCGGAAACCCCCGGGACGAGCTCGACGACACCGATGAGGGCCCCGGTGAGCGCATGGCCGACCGTCGATCGGATCGAGGGCGGTGTCTGTCGCGGAACTGCGGTCGAGGAAGGCATCACTGGTTATACGCTACCAACCGAGGTAGGTTCCTCCCTCTGCCCAGGGGTGGCACGTGCCGTTCCGTCACGAGATCGACGGCCCGCCGTGCCCCGGAACAGGCACTCCCCGGGGCAGGAGGAATCTCCGACGTGGCACATCTCACGCTGTTCCCGAGCGCTGACGGCGTGCCGGATCGATGAGCGGCCGCGACGCCTGTCCGGAGGCGCATCCAGCGTGCGTCCAGAGTCTGCTGCTACCGTCGCTTGCTGCAGCATCCCCGCTCCAACCCGTCATCCCCGTGTCCCCGGGCCGGATCGCACTTCCGGAGTACGGCAGTGCGCTCCGCGACGTCCGTTGACGGCCGGTGGCGGCGCTCGCCGGCCGGCGGGCGTCCTGCAGCTGCTCGGTACGGCTCGCGCCGCAAGCCCTGTACGTCAGCGAGGATGGCGCACCGTGGAAGACCCCGATAGACGAAGGAATCCGACGCTTGTCCCGCACGCCAGATGACGACGCCCCGCACCGCCTGACCTATCCGGGGGCAGGAACCCTCGTGGACGCCAGTTCGGTGGCGGCCGGTCCGCGCCGACCCCGATGGCTGCGCCTGGTGACGATCGCCGCCGTGGCCGCCGTGGCCGCCGTCGTGGTCTTCGGCGCCTACTGGAGTGTGCGGCTGGTCACCAACGTCGATTCGTTCGAGCTCAATGCCGGTGGCGAGCGCTCCGAAGGCGTCGCGAACGACCGCACGGACCGTCTGCAGATCCTGGTCCTCGGATCGGACACCCGAAGCGGGCCGAACGGCGACTACGGCCCGGAGGAGGACTCGGAGGGGTACGGCCAGTCGGACGTCATGATGCTCGTCGACATCTCCGAGGACAACGACAGGGTCAATGTCCTGAGCTTCCCGCGTGACCTCCTCGTCGACGTCCCCGCCTGCACCGACGGCCGGAGTGGGCAGACCTTCGACGCGCGGCCCGGCGCCATGATCAACAGCGCCATGCGGGACGCGGGGCCGGGGTGCGCGGTGGATACCGTCAATGCCCTGACCGGACTCGAGGTGGATCACTTCATGCTGGCCGACTTCCATGCCGTGACGGAGCTCTCCCTGGCCGTGGGTGGCGTGGACGTCTGCGTGAGCGCGGCGATCGACGAACCGAAGTCGGGGCTCAAACTGCCGGCCGGCACCTCGAGTGTCGAGGGGGAGCAGGCTCTTGCGTTCCTCCGCGCCCGGGCAGCCTTCGCAGACGGCGGTGATCTCGGCAGGATCCAGGCCCAGCAGGCCTTCCTGGGTTCGTTGACCCGCAAGATGACGGACGAGGGGACGCTGCGCAATCCCCAGCGCATCCTGCGGATAGCCGATGCGGTGACGAGCAATCTCACCGTCGATCACGGGCTTGCTTCCGTGTCCGCCATGGTCACCATCGCGGACAGGCTCAAGGACATCGATCCCGGGAACGTCAACTTCATCGCCGTGCCCACTGTCCCCGCCGACGATCCGAACCGCCTGCAACTGGACAAGGACAGCAGTCCCGCACTGTTCGCCGTCCTCAGGGAGAGCGCTGACCTCTCAGCCCCTGCCTCTCCTGGCCCTGCCGAGGATGGTTCCGGCGCGGAGGGGCAGGAGGACCCCGGTACGTCGGAGGACTCCGGGGCGGGTTCGGTACCCGTGGTCGTCGCTGACGGCACAGCCGGAGCGGGGAGCGTCCCAGCCGTGGTCGATTCCCTGCGAGGCGCCGGTTTCAGCGGGGCGACCACGATCCCGGCACCCGACACCGACCTGACGGTCGTGTACTACAGCGAAGGCTTCGCCGACTCTGCTGCGGCCATCGCTGCCGCTCTCGGAATCTCTCCCGCGGCCGTCACGGGCGACCCGTCCATCTACGGGGTGGAGCTCTACCTCGGGTCGGACGCGGAGGACGGGTTCGACGGGGCTGTGCCGGACGTGACCGGGACAATCAACCAGACAGCGGATCAGGTGTCCTGCCAGGAGGCGAACCCCTTCGGCTAGGAGGCCGGGCCGTCGACGGATCGACGCCCGGGTCGGCTCGATCAGCCTTCTGCCTACCGCTGTACGCGTGAGCGGACGCGCTGGAGCACGAGGAGCGCGGCGGACGCGACCAGGACGACGAGGCCGATGTAGAGCAGGAACTTCAGGGTCTCGACGGCTATGCCGACGATGAGGAGGACGAGGGCGATCAGGGCAAGGGCGATCAGAAGGGATTTCATGCGTCCAGTATGTGCAGATGCGACGCACTTTGCCGAACGTCCCGTCGCACACGCGCCGTGGTGGCGGGAATCGAGAAGTTGCCTGGGGCACCGGTAAAGTGGGAGGGGCCTTCGCGCCACCTTCCGTTCTCGAACACGTTGGGACCAACATGAACTTCGCACGCACGGCGGCCACCGCCGCCATCACCCTCCTGGCACTCACCGCCTGCGCCGGAACTCCCGAGGCCACGACGGCCACCTCGTCGGACGCCAAGCCGTCCCCCGCGAGCTCCTCCTCGGCCGCCGTCAACGTCCAGGTGCCTCCGACCAATGACCTCGTCGGAGAGGCGACCCCCGAGGGGGCCAAGGCCTTCCTCTACTACTTCTTCGACCTCAAGGCCTACGTGCTGCAGACGGGAGACGCCCCGGCAGTGCTGGAGGTCCTCGACGGCGCAGCCTCCGAGCAGGCTGAGGCGGAGCGGCTGCAGGGCGTGTACGACGACGGCGGCTGGGTCCTCGGCGGCCAGCCCAAGGTGGAGAACGTGTACCTGACGAGCCCGGAGGACGAGGTGACGAAGGGAGCCGACGTCACGGCACTCATCCCGGTCAACCCCGACGCCTACACCGAGTTCTCCGAGGACGGGGCCGTCGCCGACCAGCGTCCCTTCTCCCCGGACGGCACCATCTACAGCGCGACGATCCGTTACTCGGACGGCGCATGGAAGGTCGTCTCCCTGGAGGAGACCCCCGACGCGGAGCTGCCCGAAGCCTAGTTCCACCCGACGACGAAGGGGTGCCACCGTCCGCGGTGGCACCCCTTCGTCGTCGTCCCGCGATCCGGTCAGTGCAGCTTCGCGCTCCGGGTCTCCGGCGCGTTGAAGGCCATGAACACGACGGCGAGCAGCACGAGGCCGCCCGTCAGGGCGAAGGTCAGCGGCAGTCCGAGGTAGGGCCACAGGATGGTTCCGAAGATCAGCGGCACGAGGCCCGCGCCGATGCGCGAGATGGTGGAGGCCCACCCGAATCCGCTGCCCCGCAATTCCGTCGGGTACAGCTCCGAGACGTAGGTGTAGAGGACGGGGATGGCCACCTGCACCACGAATCCGAAGGCCAGCAGCCAGGCCGTCGCCACCACGGGCAGGTCCAGCGTCAGGGCGAAGGCCACGAGGAGAACTGCCGACCCCGGGCCCGTGATCGCGAGCAGCCACTTGCGCCCGACCCGCTCGACGAGGAGGGAGGCGGCGATCACGCCGAGGAACCCGACCCCGGTCATGAAGGTGGTGGTGATGAACGCGACGGACTGCGCGTATCCCGACTCGATGAGGATCCGCGGCATCCAGGTCAGCGCACCGTAGTAGACCAGCAGGATCGTGAGGAACAGGCTCCATGCCGTGAGCGTGATGCGCCAGTCGAAGCGCCAGAGCCCCGTGAGCTGCCCCGAGATGCTCCCCAGCGAGAGCTTCGGTGTCTCCTCGGGTTCCGGGAGGCGCCATTGACGCCGTTCGCCGCCGGTGCGCGCCACGAGGTCGTCGATGACCTCCCGGGCCTCGTCCCGCCGGCCGCGCTGCACCAGATAGAGCGGGGACTCCGGCACGCCGCGCCGCACCCAGAACACGAGGAGCGCGGGCAGCACCATGACGAGCATCGCGTAGCGCCAGTCGCCGAACGTGGCGACCACCGCCGTCGTCACCACTCCGCAGAGGAAGGCGCCGACGGGCCACCATGCGTCCATCGCGGTCAGGACGCGGCCCCGTTGGCGGCGCGGCGTGAACTCGCCGACCAGCGCGTAGTCGACCGGGATGCAGCCTCCCAGTCCGAAGCCGGCGAGGAACCGGAAGACGCAGAACCACACGATGTCCGGTGAGAAGGCCCCGAGCACCGTGAAGATCGAGAAGACGAGCAGGGTCAGGGTGAAGGCCTTCTTCCGGCCGATGATGTCCGCCACGGACCCCCACGCGAAGGCACCGACGGCCATGCCGATCAGGTTCGACGTCGCTATCCAGGCCGCCTGGCCGGGGGAGAGCCCCCAGTCACCGATCAGCAGGGGGATCAGGTAGGCGTTGAGGGTCACGTCCCAGGCGTCGAACATGAAGCCGAGACCGCCGATGAGGAAGATCTTCCCCTGGACCTTCCAGCGCCAGGGAAGGTCCTGTACCACCTGATCGCCGGTGGGGAGCTGCGTGTTGATGCTCATGATGCCTTCGCGGAGGGGGCCGGGTTCTGCGAGAACTGTACCGCCAGCCTTGCGGGCCTTCTGCCGGAGCCGTCACCCTGCGTCTCTGTCGGGTCCGCCGCTGCACCGGCCGCTCAGGGGGTGACGCGCTCCCGTCGGCCCACCGGGTGGCCCGGCGCAGCGCCTATAGACTTGTGCGCGACCCAGCGAAGCCTAGTGACGGAGATCTGCGTGAGCCTGAACCACCTTGACCGTGTGCCCATCCGTCGAGCGCTGATCTCCGTGTTCGACAAGACAGGGCTGGAGGAGCTTGCACAGGGACTGCACCGGGCCGGCGTGGCCATCGTCTCCACCGGCTCGACGGCGCAGCGGATCGCTGCAGCGGGTGTCCCGGTGACCGAGGTGTCCGACGTGACCGGGTTCCAGGAGACCCTCGACGGGCGCGTCAAGACGCTGCACCCGACGGTGCACGCCGGCATCCTCGCCGACCGCCGCCGGCAGGAGCACGTCGACCAGCTCGAGGAGCTCGGGATCGAGGCGTTCGACCTCGTCGTGGTGAACCTCTACCCCTTCGTCGAGACCGTCCGCTCCGGGGCGGAGCCCGACGCCGTCGTCGAGCAGATCGACATCGGAGGACCCGCGATGGTCCGGTCCGCGGCGAAGAACCACCCGTCGGTCGCCGTCGTCGTCGATCCCGCCCGCTACGGTGACGTCGTCACGGCCGCTGCCGGGGGAGGCTTCGATCTGAAGGCCCGACGGCGCCTGGCCGCGCTCGCCTTCGCGCACACTGCCGCGTACGACGCCGCTGTCGCCTCGTGGACGGCGGAACAGTTCGACACGGACGACGACGCCTTCAGCTGGCCCGGCTATGCGGGCCTCGCGCTCGAACGGTCCGAGGTCCTCCGCTACGGCGAGAACCCGCATCAGCAGGCCGCCCTCTACGTGGAGAAGAGTGCGACTCCGGGTATCGCCCAGGCGGACCAGCTCCACGGCAAGGCGATGAGCTACAACAATTTCGTCGACGCCGATGCTGCCCTCCGCGCCGCCTTCGACTTCGATCAGCCGGCTGTGGCGATCATCAAGCACGCCAACCCCTGCGGCGTCGCCGTCGGTTCGGCCGCTGCCGAGGACCCGATCGCCGACGCGCACGCCAAGGCCCATGCCTGCGATCCGGTGTCGGCATTCGGCGGCGTGATCGCTGCCAACCGCGAGGTCACCGCGGGCATGGCCCGGGCCGTGAAGGACATCTTCACGGAGGTCGTGATCGCGCCGTCGTTCTCTGCCGAGGCCGTCGAGATCCTCTCGCAGAAGAAGAACATCCGGCTCCTGACACTGCCTGAGGGCTTCGGGCGCAACCCGGTGGAGTTCCGCCAGGTGTCCGGCGGAGTCCTCATGCAGGTCGCTGACGCCCTGGACGCGGAGGGGGACGATCCCGCCGGCTGGACGCTCGCCGCCGGTGACGCAGCGGACGCCGCCACCCTCGCCGACCTCGACTTCGCCTGGAAGGCCTGCCGGGCGGCGAAGTCCAACGCCATCCTGCTGGCACGCGACGGCGCCTCCGTCGGTGTCGGGATGGGCCAGGTGAATCGCGTGGACAGTTGCCGCCTCGCCGTCGAGCGGGCCAACACGCTCGCCGGCACGGAGCGCGCGCGCGGTTCCGTCGCGGCCTCGGATGCCTTCTTCCCCTTCGCCGACGGACTCCAGATCCTGCTCGACGCCGGCGTCCGCGCCGTCGTGCAGCCGGGTGGGTCGGTGCGGGACCAGGAGGTCATCGACGCGGCGAACGCAGCCGGCGTGACGCTGTACCTCACCGGCGCCCGGCACTTCTTCCACTGATGCTCCGCGGCTCCGAGCCGTCGGCGGTGACGCCTTCACGGCCCGTCAACGCGGGCGCACAGGAGGGCCTGCCGTTAGGCGAAGGCCGCGGAACCTCGGTAAGTTAGAGCCGATGGGCAACCCCCAACCGACCGCACAACGCAAGAGCACCAGGGAGACGCAACCCATGGCCAAGATCATCTACACCCATACCGACGAAGCGCCGATGCTGGCCACCTACTCGTTCCTGCCGATCATCGAGGCGTTCGCGTCCACGGCGGGTGTCGAGGTGGAGACCAGGGACATCTCGCTGTCGGGCCGCATCATCTCGCTCTTCGGCGACCACCTGACCGAGGAACAGCGGATCGACGACGCGCTGGCGGAACTCGGCGCCCTGGCAAAGACGCCGGACGCGAACATCATCAAACTGCCGAACGTCAGTGCCTCGATCCCGCAGCTGAAGGCAGCCGTCGCGGAGCTCCAGTCGCAGGGTTACGCCCTGCCGGACTATCCCGACCACCCGTCCACGGACGAGGAGAAAGAGATCCGGGCGCGCTACGACAAGGTCAAGGGCAGTGCCGTGAATCCTGTCCTCCGGGAGGGCAACTCGGACCGGCGGGCCCCTGCATCCGTGAAGAACTACGCGCGCCAGAACCCGCACAGCATGGGTGCCTGGACGCCCGAGTCGAAGACCAACGTCGCGCACATGACCAGCGACGATTTCCGCTCGAACGAGAAGTCCGTCGTCATTGCCGCCGACGGCAGCATCACGATCCAGCACGTGGGTGCCGACGGTGGCGTGACGGTGCTCAAGGACGCCTTCCCCGTGCTCGCGGGCGAGGTGGTCGATGGCACCGTGATGCGGGCTGCAGCGCTGAACGAGTTCCTCAAGGCCCAGGTGGCCCGCGCCAAGGACGAGGGCGTGCTGTTCTCGGCGCACCTCAAGGCCACCATGATGAAGGTCTCGGACCCCATCATCTTCGGGCATGTGGTCCGCGCCTTCCTGCCCGAGCTCTTCGAGACCTACGGCGAGCAGCTGAGCGCTGCGGGCCTGAGCCCGAACAACGGGCTGGCCTCGATCCTGGGTGGACTCGACAAGCTTCCCGAGGAGGTGCGGGACGGTGTGCAGCAGGCCATCACCAAGGGCATGGAGGACGGCCCCGCGATCGCCATGGTTGACTCCGACAAGGGGATCACCAACCTGCACGTCCCGAGCGATGTCATCGTGGACGCGTCCATGCCGGCGATGATCCGGACCTCGGGCCACATGTGGGGGTCGAACGGCGAAGAGGCCGATACGCTCGCCGTCCTGCCCGACAGCAGCTATGCCGGTATCTACCAGGTCGTCATCGATGACTGCCGCGCGAACGGCGCCTTCGATCCGACCACCATGGGTACCGTGCCGAACGTCGGTCTGATGGCTCAGGCTGCCGAGGAATACGGCAGCCACGACAAGACCTTCGAGATCCAGTCCGAGGGCACGGTGCAGGTCGTCGACGCGGAGGGGAGCGTGCTGATCGAGCACGACGTCGCCCCCGGGGACATCTGGCGTGCCTGCCAGACCAAGGATGCCGCGATCCTCGACTGGGTGAAGCTCGCGGTGACGCGTGCGCGCGCTTCGGCGACGCCGGCAGTGTTCTGGCTCGACGAGAGCAGGGCCCACGACGCGAAGCTGATCTCGAAGGTCAATGAGTACCTGGCGGACCACGACACCGACGACGTCCGGCTCGAGATCATGACGCCTGTCGACGCGACGGCGTTCACGCTGGAGCGCATCCGCAAGGGCGAGGACACCATCTCGGTCACGGGCAACGTCCTGCGCGACTACCTCACGGACCTCTTCCCGATCCTGGAACTCGGCACCAGCGCGAAGATGCTCTCGGTGGTGCCGCTGATGAACGGTGGCGGCCTGTTCGAGACGGGCGCCGGTGGCTCCGCTCCCAAGCATGTGCAGCAGCTCGTCAGGGAGAACCACCTGCGGTGGGACAGTCTGGGTGAGTTCCTCGCCCTGGCCGTCAGCTTCGAGCACCTGGCGACGACGACGGGCAACGCCCGCGCGCAGATCCTCGCGGACACCCTGGACCGTGCAACCGGTACTTTCCTGCTGGAGAACAAGTCGCCGAGCCGTCGCGTCGGAGAGATCGACAACCGGGGCAGTCACTACTTCCTCGCCCGTTACTGGGCCGAGGAGCTCGCCAAGCAGGAGCAGGACGCGGAGCTCGCCGAGAGCTTCGCCCGCGTCGCCGAGGCTCTGACGGGTAACGAGGACACCATCGTGTCCGAACTGCTCGCCGTGCAGGGTTCCCCCGTGGACATCGGAGGCTACTACCACCCCGACGTCACGAAGGTGACACAGGTGATGCGCCCGTCCGCGAAGCTCTCCGAGGTCCTCGCGATCCTCGCGAAGTAGGAGCAGCAGCAACCACGACGGCCGGTGTACCGCTCCTGCGGTACACCGGCCGTCGTGTCTGGACCCTTTACAACCTTCCGCCGAGCGGATTAGTGTGACGGGAAGGTCTCAGCCGCGGGGGTGGTAAAGCTATGACAGCAACTAAGCGTCAATCGCTTGCTGCCACCCTGCGCCTGTCCCTCCTGGCAGGAGCCGGAGCGCTCGGCTGGATCGCACTCGGTGCCACCGGCGCTTCCGCCGCTGAGGTGCCGGCCACGTCAGGTCTCCTCGGTTCGGTGTCCGACGTCGTCGGAGCAGTCAGTGCTCCTGCCGGTTCGATCGTGAACGCTGTCGTGGATCCGCTCGGGGAGACGACAGCGGGGATCGCGGCTTCCTCGGGTTCCACCGGTCCGCTGCTCCAGAGTGTTCCTCTCGTTCCAGGAGTCGAGGCACGGGTGCCGCAGCTCCTCACCCAACCTGCCGGAACTGTGCTCTCGCCCGTCACCTCGGTCGTCGACGGAGTGGTCAACCGAGTGCCCGTCGTTCACCATGTCGTGCCGGCCGGGACTGTCACACACGTGACGACCCCCGTGGGCACTGCCGTCGATGGACTTGTCGGCGGCGTCACGCAGCCGGTAATGGACGTCGTCGCACCCGTTGTCGATGTGATCCACCCGGTCGCTGGTGTCGTCGATCCGGTCGTCGATATCGCCGCCCCGGTCGTCGACGTCGCGGGCCCTCCCGCGGACGGCCTGGCTCCGGTCGTCGATGTCGTCCAACCTGTCGTGGAGGGTGCCCTTCCGACCCCTGAAAGCACTCCGTCCGTCGTGGCGCCGGTTCCAGCGCCCGCCCTCGACGAGGACCTCGTTCCTGGCGAGGCGATGCCGGTGACCGCCACTGAAGCTCGTGGCTCGGTAATTTCGCTCGACGCGCAGATGGTGTCCGGTCCTCGCCCCACGGCAAGCGGCGGACCGGTCGCTGCCACGAACGTCGACGAGAGCGCCTCGGCTATCGCTGTCGGCCTTGCACGCTTCGCGGCGCAGGTCCCCGAGCTCGCCGTTGCACCGCAGACGCTGGCGGTATCCGTCCTGACGACCGTGGTCCTGAGCGAGCAGGAAGCTCCTCAGCCTCCTGCGACGCCTGTCGTCCTGGCGGGCGGCGCCCTCTCCTCCATGACGAGCGCCGGATCGGCGGCTCCCCTCGCTGCGCTGGGTGCGGCGGCCTTCCTGGTCTTCATGATGATCACGGGCCGGATCGGCCGCGAAGCAACGGGTGCTCTGCCCGCCAGCCCCTGCTACGATCCGGGCTCGTCTCCTGATTAGTGGTGGCCTCGCCGCGCCTGTGTGCGGCTGACGGCTCATGGCGTCCCAGACGCCTCCACACCACATCGATCTACAGGAGAACATCATGCGTACATGCGTGCAGCGCGGGCTCTATGGAGTCCTGCTAGCCGGGGGCTTCGTGGTCCTCGGAACAGGAGCGGCATCGGCCGCGGACCTGACCACGAATTCCACTACACAACCAACAGCAGAACTCGGGGCTGTCATCACGGCGCCGCTCCAGTCCAACTCCACCGGTATTACAGCCGGTAGCGAAGCGACCGGATTCGCGGGGCCTGGGACGAACTCGACCGGACTGTTGGGCGGCGGCCTGCTGGATGGTGGGTTGTTCGATGGCGGGCTGCTCAACGGGAATGTGGTCTCTCCGGAGGTCGTGGTTCCGGTGAATGTGTCGGGTTATGCGGTGTCCGTGATCGGGGATTCGTCCTCGACGGGTGACGCGGCGTCGATCGGCGGGACCACGGGTGGCAGCACTGGTGGGACTGGCGGCGGCCTGCTGGATGGTGGCCTGCTCAGCGGCGGCGTCCTGGACGGGAATGTGGTTTCTCCGGAGGTCGTGGTTCCGGTGAATGTGTCGGGTAATGCGGTGTCCGTGATCGGGGATTCGTCCTCGACGGGTGACGCGGCGTCG
>WNZI01000036.1 GCA_009728235.1 Vibrio cholerae
TGCTCGGCGTGGTGATCGTCCTCTTCGCCTACTTCCTCCCCGACCTCCTGCTGCTCAGCAACGGTCAGAAACGTCAGAAGGACATCCAGCTGCAGTTGGCGAACACCCTCGACCAGATGCTCATCTCCGTGGAGGCCGGGTTGGGCTTCGAGGGTGCCATGCGCGCGCCGGAGAGAACGGCAAGGGGCCCCTTGCCGAGGAGCTCATCCGTACCCTCCAGGACATGCAGGTGGGGCGCTCACGCCGCGAGTCATACCTCGCCCTGACGGAGAGGACGAATGTGCCGGAGCTGCGCAGCTTCGTCCAGGCCGTGGTCCAGGCCGATGCCTACGGGATTGCCATCAGTTCGGTCCTCCGGGTCCAGGCCAAGGTGATGCGGGTCAAGCGCCGCCAGCGCGCCGAGGAGAAAGCCATGAAGCTGCCGGTCATGATCCTCTTCCCCCTGCTGTTCTTCATCTTCCCCGTCCTCTTCATAGCCATCCTCGGCCCCACGGTCATCAACGTGATCGGGACGTTCGCGGGGTGAGGACCGATGCGTGATCCTCATCAGCGGTCCGACGCCGGCAGAGAGGCCCTGCCGCTCGTGGACCTCTACGTCCTCTCCCAGCTGGAGGAGCAACTCCACGACCCGTCGCTGGCCAGGACGTTCGCCCGGGATTACATGGGTGGGTTCGAGGACCGCTACCTCCGCCTCACCAGGTCCGTCGGCGACAGGGACCTGCCGGCCGCGCTGGATGCCGCGCTGAGCCTGAGGAGCTCCTCCAGCATGGCAGGAGCCACGCGGCTCTCCGCCCTGGCCGCGAGTTTCGTGACCGCCGTGGGATCGGGCGCGCTGGACGCCGCCCGCGGACTGCTGCCGGTGATCGAGCGGTGCGGACTGGACACGCTCGGCGAGCTCGAGGCGCGCTACCTGGCCTGAGCCGCAGGCATCAGGGGCGTGCAGGCATCAGGGGCGTGCAGGCGTCAGGCGGTACCCCACCCCGCGCACGGTCTGCAGCCATCGCGGGTTCTTCGGGTCCTCATCGAGCTTGCGTCGCAGGTTGCCCACATGGACCTCGATGGCGCGCTCGTCGGAGTCGCTGATGTAGGTGTCCTCGCCGTAGTAGTCGCCTCGGACCACGCGCACCAGGTCAGCTTTCGTCCGGACCGCGCCATTGCTCTTCAGCATCTCGCTCAGCAGGTCGAACTCGCTGCGCGTCAGCGGCAGGTCCCGCCCGTCGACGACCACGGTGCGCGCCGCGACGTTGACGGCCAGCCCATTGTGTTCGAGGACGGTCACCGAAGCAGGCGCCACGGCTGCTGCGGGAGGCGTCGACGCCTGTACGGGGGCGCCGGCAGGCGCCTCGGGGACGACGCGCGGCCGCCTCAGCATCGCTGCGATGCGGGCTCGGAGCTCACGCGGACGGAACGGTTTCGTCAGGTAGTCGTCCGCTCCGGACTGGAGCGCAGTGAGCGTGTCCAGCTCGTCACCGCGCGAGGTGAGCATCACCACGTAGCAGTTGCTGAAGGCGCGGATGCGGCGCAGTACCTCGTACCCGTCGATGTCCGGCAGGCCGACGTCGATCGTGACCACCGTCGCCTCGTGCTGGCGCACCAGCTCGACCCCCACCTTCCCGTCCGGGGCTACATGCACCTCGAACCCCGATTGGCTCAGCACCGCCCCCACCAGGTTCCGGACATCGGCGTCGTCCTCGATGACGACGGCGACTCCGGGGTCACTCACCCGGGCACCTCGAGATCAGGCCTGTCTCCGTACCTGGTGTACTCGTCATATTCCCCATTGTGCCTGCCCGCCTGCGAGAATTGCGTGCGGTTTCGGTCCAAAACACGGGCGCGGCGACATAATGAGACGTAGTACGTAGGTCTCAGCGTCCGAAAGTTGTCCAGCATGCTGTTTGTCGTTCATCCCTGGATCGTGCGTGGCTAGGCGCGCCGGGGTGCTCCGGATGCGCGAAGCCGCCGAGAAGATCTCGATCGACCGCTCCGTAGCGCTCTGCCAACTCCCCCTCACACTGATCGTCGTGATCATCGGCGTCACCAGTCCGGTCTTCCGACCCGGCCTGATGTCGGACCGGACCTTCGAGCACGGTTTCTCGATGATCCTGGTCCTGATGGCGCTCGGTCTCGTGGTTCCCTGGCAGGAGCTGCCGCGCGGCACCCTCCTGGTCATACCGGTCCTCGATTTCATCGCCATCGCCCTGGTGCGCGACGGCGCGACCGACACCCAGCCGGCGCTCGGTGTCCTGGTCATCTTCCCCGTGCTGTGGCTCATGCGGTCCGCGCTGCCCACCTGGCTGGCACTCGGAATCACCGTCGTGGGTTCCCTGCTGGTGACCTCCTGGCCATTGCTCGGGAACCTCGACCCGGACAGACTGCACACTCAGCAGGGAGTGCTGCTGCTGCCGATCATGATGCTGCTCATCGGCTCCCTGATCCGGATCGCGAGCCGCAATGCCCGGGCCCGCGAGCTGGAACTCGAGCGCAAGGATCATGAACTGCACGACCTGCTCCAGGCCGCGACCGACCGCGAGCGCCTCCTGACCGCGATCCTCAACACCGTCGACGTCGGCCTCACCGCCGTCGACGCCGGGGGCGGGACGACCCTCACCAACCGCCAGCAGGAACTGTTCAATCGCCTGGCGACGGGGCAGGACGACGAACAGAGCCTCGTCTTCGGTGAGGACCGGCTGACGCCACTGCCCGCCGACCGACAGCCCATCTACCGGGCGCTCACCGGGGAGACGTTCGCGGACCAGCTGATCTGGGTCGGCGAGGGGGATGCGCAGCGTGGCCTCTCGACCGCCGCCCGCCCCATCAAGGACGCCGACGGCAGCATCACGGGAGCACTGATCGCCTGCAGCGACGTCACCGAACTCGTGGATGCAGTGTCGGCGAAGGACGCCTTCATCTCGAACATCTCCCACGAGTTCCACGCCCCCCTGACATCGGTGCTCGGCTACCTGGAGCTCGTCATGGAGGACGATCACGAGCTCCCGCCCCACCTCAAGGGGTATGTCGACGTCGCAGGCCGCAACGCCGAGCGGGTCCTCCACCTCGTCGCGGATCTGCTGTCCACCGCCGGGGACCGGGTGCGGGTCCATCCGCGACCCGTCGACCTCTCCGCCCTCATCGAGATGAGCGTGCGGTCCAACCGCCTACGGGCCGAGAGCAACAAGGTCAGGCTCCGGACGACGGCGCACACCCCCCTCTGGACGCTGATCGATCCCCTGCGGATCTCACAGGTCCTGGACAACCTGCTCTCCAATGCGATCAAGTACTCGCCGGACGGCGGAGTGGTCAGCATCCGGGCCGAGGAGACCGCCTCGGCCATCAACCTGCACGTCGAGGACACGGGCATGGGCATGACGGAGCAGGAGTCGCAACAGGTCTTCTCGCGCTTCTACCGGACCCCGGCTGCGAGGGGCGCCGATATCGACGGGTCGGGACTCGGGCTGGCGATCACCAAGTCGATCGTGGAGAGCCACGGGGGCTCCATCTGCTGCCTGAGCACTCCCGGAAAGGGTAGCCGGTTCACGGTGACCCTTCCCCTGAACGGTGAGGTCAACCGGATGCCGCAGGGAACCTTCGAGGAGTCCGTCTAGGTGCTTGTGGTCCTCGCCGCAGGCTCGCTGGCGGGCGTCCTCGGACACGTGCTGCTCGTCGTGGCCGGAAGGGACGCCCGGACGGTTCTCCCGGTGTCGTGGCGCCTACCCCTCGCGCTGGCCGCAGCCGTGCTCGCCGCGGCCGGCAGCGCGGCCGTCGGGTCGGTCTGGGACAGCCCGCTCGTCGTCGTGCTGGCGGCCTTCGGGGTGGTGCTCGGAGCCGTCGATGCACGGTCGAAGCTGCTACCGAACGCGCTGCTCCTGCGCTTCGTCGCCCTGGCTGCCCCCTTGCTCGTCCTCGCCGCTGCGGGGACGGGGAACTGGGCAGGACTTCTGGGGGCCGCCGCGGGCGGTGCATCGCTCTTCGTCGTGTACTTCCTGCTCGCGCTCATCTCACCCGGCGGCATGGGCATGGGGGACGTGAAACTCTCGGCGCTCCTGGGGCTTCTCGGAGGCTGGGGCGGGGTGTCCGTCTGGATGGGGACGCTGCTCGGCGGATTCCTTCTCGGTGGTCTGGCCGGCATCGGCGTGCTCCTGCTACGCAGCGGATCCCGCGGGTCGACCTTCCCCTTCGGTCCGGGCATGTTGCTCGCCGCCTTCGCGAGCTTCGTCCTCCTGCGCTGACCTCTTCGTCGGGGTCCGCCTCAGGTTCCGGCATCTACTGCCAGCCTGGTGAGGCGTGCACTACGAGGCGTCCTCGGCCGGTGTCTGCCGGCCCGCCACGAGGTGAGCTGCGGTGCGTCTGGACCGGGTGAGTCCTGCGCGCGCGCCCACCTCCCCCGGTGCGGGGTAAGCGATCTCCTCGAGCACGAGGGGATGCGGGGGTGCCAGGATCGACCGGGCATCCTTGACGCGCGCGGCGAGCCTCTCGGCCAGCCACACCGGTGGCATCTCGCCGGAACCCACGCGGAGTGTCGAGCCGATCAGGGCGCGGACCATGTTGTGGCAGAAGGCGTCCGCCTGGACGGTCGCGATGATGGCGCCGTCGGGCCCTCGGTGGAACTCGTACCGCTGCAGCTCCCGGATGGTCGTGGCACCCTCGCGGGACTTGCAGAACGCAGCGAAGTCCTGCATCCCCACCAGGTACCTCGCACCGTCGTTGAGGAGCGCGACGTCGAGGGCATGGGGGTGCCAGAGTGTCGCGTGGCGCCTCAGGGGATCCTGCCCCGTGGCACTGTCGGCGATGGCGTAGCTGTAGCGGCGCCACAGGGCTGAGAAGCGCGCGTCGAAACCGTCCGGGGCGAGGCTCGCGGACCGGACGACGACGGCGGGCACCGAGTTCCTGGCCGATCGACCGTGACCGGCGATCCCGTCGGTGAGCACGCGGTTGATGGTGCCGGTCAGCCGTCGCTGGAAGGCACGGGAGGGCTCCATCTCACGGCCCCGGGCCATGCTGTCCCATTCCGCAGGCGTGACGTCGACATGCGCCACCTGGCCCCGGGCGTGCACGCCTGCGTCGGTTCGCCCTCCGACGGTGAGCCGCACACGACGGCGCAGCACCGTGAAGAGCGCATCCTCGAGCACGCCCTCCACGGTGGTGAGCCCTGGCTGCAGCGCCCACCCGGCGAAGGGACCACCGTCGTACGCGATGTCGAGCCGGACACGCAGAAGCCCGCCGCCCCCAGGGGGGACGGCGGGCTCGGGCGTGATCATGGCGTGAGTCGGGAGGGAAGAATTACTTCTTCTCGTCCTCGACGGTGCCCTCGACGACGACGACCTCGCCAGCGGCGCCGGCTTCGGCGTCGACCGTGGTGTCCTCGGCTGCTACCTCTTCAGCAGATGCTGCCGATTCGGCGGACTCCGCCGAGTCCACGGAATCGACGGAGTCTGCGGACTCGGGCGACTCGACGGACTCTGCTGCGGGTGCGGCTGCGGGGGCTTGGCCTGCTCGGCCTCGGCGACCACCGACTGCTTCGCCGACATGGGCTCCAGCACCAGCTCGATGACAGCCATGGGGGCGTTGTCGCCCTTGCGGTTGCCGATCTTCGTGATGCGGGTGTAGCCGCCCTCGCGGTTCGCGACGGCCGGAGCGATGTCCGTGAAGAGTTCATGGACGATGCTCTTGCTGCTGATGACACCCAGGACGCGGCGACGCGACGCAAGGTCACCCTTCTTCGCGAACGTGATGAGACGCTCGGCGTAGGGGCGCAGGCGCTTGGCCTTGGTCACCGTGGTGGTGATGCGCTTGTGCTCGAACAGTGAGGCGGCCAGGTTGGCGAGCATCAGGCGCTCGTGCGCCGGACCGCCTCCGAGGCGTGGGCCCTTTGTGGGTGTGGGCATGATTGTTTCTCCTCATTAGGTGCACGCCCCGCTGTCCAGCGGGGCGTGCGGGTAGCGATTTAGACCTCGTCGTCGCCGTAGGCGGCGTCGTCTTCTTCGATGGCAGCAGCGCGGGCGGCAAGGTCGAAGCCTGGAGGGGAATCCTTCAGGGACAGACCGAGTTCGACGAGCTTCGCCTTCACCTCGTCGATGGACTTCGCACCGAAGTTGCGGATGTCCATGAGGTCGGCTTCTGAGCGGGCGACGAGTTCACCCACGGAGTGGATGCCCTCGCGCTTGAGGCAGTTGTACGAGCGGACCGTCAGTTCGAGGTCCTCGATCGGAAGCGCCATGTCGGCAGCGAGAGCTGCGTCCGTAGGCGAAGGGCCGATCTCGATACCCTCGGCGGCGGTGTTCAGCTCGCGGGCGAGTCCGAACAGCTCCACCAGGGTGGTGCCGGCCGACGCGACGGCGTCGCGCGGGGCGATGGCGTCCTTCGTCTCGACGTCGACGATGAGCTTGTCGAAGTCGGTGCGCTGCTCGACACGGGTCGCTTCCACGCGGAAAGTGACCTTGAGGACCGGCGAGTAGATCGAGTCGACCGGGATGCGGCCGATCTCGGAGTCACCGGACTTGTTCTGCGACGCGGAGACGTAGCCGCGTCCACGCTCGATGGTCAGCTCGAGCTCGAACTTGCCCTTCGAGTTGAGCGTCGCGATGTGGAGGTCCGGGTTGTGGAACTCGACACCCGCGGGAGGCGCGATGTCGGCCGCGGTGACGACGCCGGGACCCTGCTTGCGCAGGTAGGCGACGACGGGCTCGTCGTGCTCGGAGGAGACGGCGAGGTTCTTGATGTTCAGGATGATCTCGGTGACATCCTCCTTCACCCCGGGGACGGTGGTGAATTCGTGCAGCACTCCGTCGATGCGGATGCTGGTGACTGCAGCACCCGGGATGGAGGACAGGAGCGTGCGGCGGAGCGAGTTGCCGAGGGTGTAGCCGAAGCCGGGCTCGAGCGGTTCGATGATGAACCGTGAGCGGTTGTCGGCGACTACTTCTTCAGTCAGGGTGGGGCGCTGTGCAATGAGCACTTACATTTCCTTTCGGGAAGCATCCGCTATATGACGCTTCCAAATGGGCGGGACTGCTGGTCGGCCGGCTCTAAGGTGCTGGAACGGCATCGAACCGCCCTGCCGGACCACGTGGGTTCCTGCAGGGCGGCACGATGACGGACGATCGATTAGACGCGGCGACGCTTGGGCGGGCGGCAGCCGTTGTGTGCGCTCGGGGTGACGTCGGAGATTGATCCGACCTCGAGGCCCGTGGCCTGCAGCGAACGGATGGCCGTTTCGCGACCTGATCCCGGGCCCTTCACGAAGACGTCGACCTTCTTGACGCCATGCTCCTGCGCGCGCTTCGCAGCGGCTTCGGCAGCCATCTGCGCGGCGAACGGGGTGGACTTGCGTGAACCCTTGAAGCCGACCTCACCGGCGGACGCCCAGGAGATGACCGCTCCGCTGGGGTCCGTGATGGACACGATGGTGTTGTTGAAGGTGCTCTTGATGTGCGCCTGACCGAGCGCGATGTTCTTCTTGTCCTTGCGACGCGGCTTACGAACCGCTCCACGAGTCTTGGGGGGCATTACTTCTCCTACGAAGGTATTGGGTAAAGCATTGAGTCGAAACGAGATCCACCGGGCCTCCTGATGACAGGGGCCTCCGCTGGCGAGGGTTCCCTGGCGTGACGAGCGCTAGCGAGTCACGTTAGGGAGCCAGTGGGGATCTAGCGTCCGACCTTCTTCTTGCCTGCGACCGTACGCTTCGGACCCTTGCGGGTACGGGCGTTTGTCTTCGTACGCTGTCCACGTACGGGAAGGCCGCGGCGGTGCCGAATGCCTTCGTAGCTGCCGATCTCCACCTTGCGGCGGATGTCGGCTGCAACTTCGCGACGGAGGTCACCCTCGACCTTGAAGTTGCCCTCGATGTAGTCGCGGAGCTGGACCAGCTCGACGTCGGAGAGGTCCTTGACGCGTGTGTGCGGGGAGATCCCCGTGTCGACGATCGTCTTCTCCGCACGGGTCTTGCCCACGCCGTAGATGTAGGTGAGCGCAATGACTACCCGCTTTTCGCGGGGAATGTCTACGCCAGCGAGACGTGCCATAGTGGCGGTGCTCCTTTGGTGTTACCGGAGGTATGGAGCAGAACACGCCCGGAGCCGAGCTCCGGTCCCCGGCCTCCGAGCCGGGGGTGTACGCCCCTCGAGGGAACGCTGTTCTGCCGTTGAATGTACTTCTACGCGTGGGTGGAGCCTCGGACGAGGTTCGTTAGCCCTGGCGCTGCTTGTGGCGCGGGTTTTCGCAGATCACGAGAACGTTGCCCTTGCGGCGGACCACCTGGCACTTCTCGCAGATACGCTTCACGCTCGGGTTGACCTTCATGGTTTTCCTTCGAGTTGATTCTTATTTGTAGCGGTAGACGATACGGCCCCGGGTGAGGTCGTACGGGCTGAGTTCCACTACGACACGGTCCTCAGGAAGGATTCGGATGTAGTGCTGGCGCATCTTTCCCGAGATGTGGGCGAGAACAATGTGTCCGTTGGCCAACTCAACGCGGAACATCGCGTTGGGCAGCGCCTCGTTCACAGTGCCTTCAATCTCAATGACACCGTCTTTCTTGGCCATATCCTCCGCTAACGTCTGTGCCCACCACTTGCGCGGCGGACGGGTTTGGGGTTTTGATTGTCGAACCCGCAGCGAACCGGAGTTCCTGCCGCGGGAAGGCCTCCGGGGCCCAATTGGGCACGGAAAGCAGAGACAACCAACAGGCAACACTACGCTACCGGCCCGAGATAGTTAAATCAGTCTCCAGCCGTCGCTGGTACGTACCGGATACGTCCGGCAGTCGTCAGCGGGCCAGTGGGACCGGGGTGACCCCGAGCGGCTCCAGTCGTGATGCTCCACCATCGGCAGCGGTGAGTACCCAGATGCCGGCATCGTGGACGGCGACACTGTGTTCCCACTGCGAGGCCCGCTTGCCGTCGGTCGTGACGACGGTCCAGTCGTCGTCGAGGACCGCGGTCTCCAGGCCCCCCTGGACGAGCATCGGCTCGATAGCGAGGCACAGTCCCGGACGGACCTTCGGTCCCCGGTTGGAGCTGCGGTAGTTGAGCACGTCGGGTGCCTGGTGCATGGCCGTCCCGATGCCGTGCCCCACGTAGTCCTCCAGAATACCGAGGGCGGGCCCGGGAACGGACGAGACGTAGTCGTCGATGGCTGCTCCGATGTCACCTACGAACCGTGCGGAGGCGAGCGCGGCGATTCCCCGCCACATGGCTTCCTCGGTGACCTCCGAGAGGCGGACGTCCTCCTCCCGTGGAGTGCCGACGATGACGGTCCGAGCGGAGTCCGAGTGCCAGCCGCGGACGACGGCACCGCCGTCGATCGAGAGGATGTCGCCGTCCTGCAGGACATGGTTCCCCGGGATCCCGTGCACGACCTCGTGGTTCACCGACGTGCAGATGCTGGCGGGAAAGCCGTGGTAGCCGAGGAAGTTCGACGTGGCACCCTCCTCACGGAGCACACCCTCGAACACCCCGTTCAGCTCTGCCGTGGTCACGCCTATTCCGACCGCGGCGACAGCAGCGTCCAGCGCTCGGGTCAGGACCAGCCCCGCCTCACGCATGACGAGCATCTGGTCGGTGGTCTTGTACTCGATCTTCGGCTGGCGGAACATGCGGAACCTAGCTCGCGACCTTGAGGGCTGCCATCACGCGTTCGGTGACCTCGTCGATGCTCCCGATGCCGTCGACCTTCGTGACGATGCCGCGCTCCTCGTACCGCGCGACGATGACCTCGGTCTGGTCGTGGTACAGCCCCAACCGGTGCCGGATGACCTGTTCGTTGTCGTCCGACCGTCCGTCGAGCTTCGCCCGCCCGAGGAGCCGCTTGACGAGTTCCTCGTCGTCCGCCGTGAGCTGCAGGACGACGTCCAGCGCGAGGTCGTTCTCCCGCAGGATGTCGTCGAGCTCCGCGACCTGGCTGGCGGTGCGGGGGTATCCGTCGAGCAGGAACCCCTCCTGCACGTCGTCGGCCGCGAGCCGGTCCCGCACCATGCTGTTCGTGACACTGTCGGGCACGAAATCGCCCGCATCCATGAACTTCTTCGCCTCGACGCCGAGGGGTGTCTCGCGCTTGACGTTGTCCCGGAAGATGTCGCCTGTCGAGATTGCCACGACGCCGAGCCGCTCGGAGATACGTGCGGCCTGGGTGCCCTTGCCTGACCCGGGGGGACCGATGATCAGCATTCTCGTCAACGCAACAACCCTTCGTAGTGACGCTGCTGGAGCTGAGCGTCGATCTGCTTTACCGTCTCGAGGCCGACACCGACCATGATGAGGATCGAGGTACCACCGAACGGGAAGTTCTGGTTCGCGCCGATGGCCACGAGGGCGATCAGCGGGATCAGCGCGACGAGTCCGAGGTAGATGGCACCCGGCAGCGTGATGCGTGAGAGCACGTACTGCAGGTATTCGGCGGTAGGCCGGCCGGCACGGATGCCCGGGATGAACCCGCCGTACTTCTTCATGTTCTCCGAGACCTCGTCCGGGTTGAACGTGATCGCCACGTAGAAGTAGGTGAAGAAGACGATCAGCAGGAAGTACATCGCCATGTACAGGGGATGGTCACCGCTGGTCAGGTACGTGGTGATCCAGTTGACCCACGCCGGGGGCGCGGAGCCGTCCTGCGGGGTGTTGAACTGGGACACCAGGCTGGGCAGGTACAACATCGAGGAGGCGAAAATGACGGGGATGACCCCGGCCATGTTGACCTTGATCGGGATGTACGTGCTGCTGCCGCCGAGAGTGCGTCGGCCGACCATGCGCTTGGCGTACTGCACGGGTATGCGGCGCTGGGACTGCTCGACGAAGATCACGAGGGCGACGACGACGACGCCCATCGCGAGCACGAAGGCGAACACCGTGGCGCCCTGGGTACGGAAGATCTCGCCGAGCGAGGTGGGGAAACCGGCCGCGATGGCGGTGAAGATGAGCAGCGACATACCGTTGCCCACTCCCCTCTCGGTGATGAGCTCGCCCATCCACATGATGAGGCCCGTTCCGGCCGTGAGCGTGATGATCAGCAGGATGATGGTGATCAGGGAGTCGTCCGGGATCAGGGGCACCGGGCAATTGCCGAGGAGCGCACCGGACCTGGCCAGGGACACCAGGGTGGTGGCGTTGAGCAACCCGAGGGCGATCGTCAGGTAGCGCGTGTACTGGGTCAGCTTCGACTGCCCCTGCGCGCCTTCCTGGTGGAGCTCCTGGAAGCGGGGAATGACCACCCGGAGGAGCTGCGTGATGATGCTGGCCGTGATGTACGGCATGATGCCCAGGGCGAAGATCGACACCTGGAGGAGTGCGCCGCCGCTGAAGAGGTTGACGAACTGGTACAGACCGCCTTCGGTGTTCCCGAGGGCGAGACACTGCTGGACGTTGCCGTAGTCCACCCCCGGAGCGGGGATGAAGGCACCCAGGCGGAAGATGGTGATGATTCCCAGCGTGAACAACAGCTTGCGCCGCAAGTCTGGCGTCCGGAAAGCCCGGCCAATAGCGCTAAGCAAGCGTCCTCCTGAAGGTCTGTTGGTCCTGTGGCGGACCGTACACAACAACCGAGTCTAACGGTTGGCCCTCGATGCGATGGCACCGACGGATGGTGGGGTGGCCGAAGCCGAAAAAAGACTCCTGGTGGGCTGATACAGCCCTGCCCACCAGAAGTCTAAGTCCTCAGTGCTCCGGATCACAGCCGACCCCTCCCCCGGACCAGCCGGGAGAGAGGCCGACCCTGCACCTAGAGCTCGGTGACGGTTCCGCCTGCCGCGACGATCTTCTCCGCAGCAGAGGCGGAGAATGCGTTCGCCGAGACGTTGACGGCCACGGTGATCTCGCCGGTTCCCAGCACCTTGACGGGCTGGTTCTTGCGGACCGCTCCATTGGCGACCAGGTTCTCGACCGTGACGTCACCGCCGGCCGGGTACAGCTCGGACAGCTTGTCGAGGTTCACTACCTGGAACTCGACGCGGAACGGGTTCTTGAAACCTCGCAACTTGGGAAGACGCATGTGCAGGGGCAACTGCCCACCCGCAAATCCTGCCTTCACCTGGTAACGGGCAGCCGTTCCCTTGGTTCCGCGACCTGCGGTCTTACCCTTCGAACCTTCACCACGGCCGACACGGGTCTTCGCCGTCTTGGCGCCGGGTGCCGGACGCAGGTGGTGCACCTTCAGTGCGTGGACACGCTCTGTCGATGCTTCGGGTGCGGCAGCAGCCGCGGTGTTCTTCTCTGCCATTAGTTGGCCTCCTCAACCTTCACGAGGTGCGGAACCGTGTTGACCATGCCGACGGTGACGGCGTCCGCTTCACGGACCACGGTGTGGCCGATCCGCTTGAGGCCGAGCGACCGCAGAGTGTCGCGCTGGTTCTGCTTGCCGCCGATGGCGGACTTGATCTGGGTGATCTCAAGCTTCGCCGAGCTCACAACGACGCGCTTCGGGGTGATAGCGGTCATCACGCACCTGCCTTCTGAGCCGCGATAGCTCGCAGCATCTGGTGGGAAGCGACCTCGTCGAGGGGCAGGCCACGGCGTGCAGCGACTGCCTGGGGCTCCTCGAGGCGCTTCAGAGCGTCGACGGTCGCGTGCACGATGTTGATCGCGTTCGCGGAGCCGAGCGACTTGGAGAGGACGTCGTGGATACCGACGCATTCCAGCACCGCACGCACCGGGCCACCGGCGATCACACCGGTACCCGGGGATGCGGGACGGAGGAGGACGACACCGGCTGCGGCCTCACCCTGCACTAGGTGCGGGACGGTGCCACCGATGCGCGGAACGCGGAACATCGTCTTCTTGGCTTCCTCGACGGCTTTCTGGATGGCGGAGGGAACTTCCTTCGCCTTGCCGTAGCCGACACCGACCATACCGTTGCCGTCGCCGACGACGACGAGGGCGGTGAAGCTGAAGCGACGTCCACCCTTCACGACCTTGGCAACGCGGTTGATGGTGACGACGCGCTCGATGAACTTGTCCTTGTCGTCGTTGCGACCGCCGTCGCGGCCACCACGGCCACCACGGTCGCCGCCGCCGCCGCGCGAGTTACCGCCGGCGTTTCCGCCACGCTCGCCGCCGCGTGCACCGCCGCGGGAGTTGGTGCGGTTGGCGTCAGCCGACGCGGTCTCCGTTGCGCCGGCAACCGGAGCTTCGGCTGCTGGCTGCTCTGTAGCCGTATTCAATGGGGCTTCCTTTGCCTTGATTTCCTCGGTCACAGTGCCAGCCCACCTTCACGTGCACCGTCTGCGATAGCCGCCACGCGACCGTGGTACTTGTTGCCGCCGCGGTCGAAGACGACAGCCTCGACACCGACGGCCATGGCGCGCTCTGCAACCAGTTCGCCGACACGCTTGGCCTTGGCGGTCTTGTCACCGTCGAACGCGCGGAGATCCGCCTCGAGGGTGGAGGCCGACGCTACGGTCACTCCCCTGGTGTCGTCGACGACCTGCACGAAGACGTGGCGGGCCGATCGGTTGACGACCAGGCGGGGACGCACGGCGGTGCCGGAGACACGCTTGCGTACCCGGAGGTGACGGCGTCCGCGCGAGGCGGACTTGCTCTTCGAGCTGCGCTTCTTGTTGATGCTCAGACCCATGGTTACTTACCAGCCTTTCCGACCTTGCGGCGGATGATCTCGCCTGCGTAGCGGATGCCCTTGCCCTTGTACGGGTCAGGCTTCCGCAGCTTGCGGATGGTTGCAGCGACCTCGCCGACCTGCTGCTTGTTGATGCCCGCGACCGACAGCTTGGTGGGGCTGTCGACGGTCAGCGTGATGCCCTCGGGAGCCTTGACGGCGACCGGGTGGCTGTAACCCAGAGCGAATTCCAGGTCGGTGCCCTTGGCCTGCACACGGTAACCCGTGCCCACGATCTCAAGGTTCTTCTTGTAGCCCTCGGTGACTCCGACGATCATGTTGGAGATCAGCGTGCGGGTGAGGCCGTGCAGCGAGCGCGACTCGCGCTCGTCGTTCGGGCGCGAGACGGTGAGGGTGCCCTCGTTCAGGGAGACCTCGATGGGGCTGGGAACCGTGTGGCTCAGCTCGCCCTTCGAGCCCTTGACCGAGACCTCGTTGCCGTTCACTGCGACCTCGACACCGGCGGGAACGGCGATGGGGAGACGTCCAATACGTGACATTTTTCTTTCCCTTTCCCGTTACCAGACGTAGGCGAGGACTTCCCCACCCACGCCCTTCTTGGATGCCTGGCGGTCAGTGAGCAGACCGGAGGACGTGGACAGGATGGCGATGCCGAGTCCGCCGAGCACGTGCGGCAGGTTCGTGGACTTCGCGTACACGCGCAGTCCCGGCTTGGAGATACGGCGGATGCCGGCGATGGAACGCTGGCGGTCCGGACCGAACTTGAGGTCGATGGTCAGCTTCTTGCCGACCTCCGCTTCCTCTTCCTTCCAGCCGGCGATGTAGCCCTCGGCCTTCAGGATGTCCGCGACGCGGGCCTTCAACTTGCTGTACGGCATGGACACGGTGTCGTGGTAAGCCGAATTTGCATTGCGCAGACGCGTGAGCATGTCTGCGACAGGATCTGTCATTGTCATGTGGGCTCTTGCCCTTCCTCGAAACGGTTTCCGGGTTCCGACCGGCACTCGAGGTGCCAACCGGAGTGGACCTGCAACGTAGTTAGATTAATCTTCGGATTTGAAGGGGAAGCCGAGCGCCTTGAGGAGCGCGCGGCCCTCTGCGTCGGTCTTGGCGGTCGTGACGACGGTGATGTCCATGCCACGAACGCGGTCGATCCTGTCCTGGTCGATCTCGTGGAACATCGACTGCTCCGTCAGGCCGAAGGTGTAGTTGCCGTTGCCGTCGAACTGCTTGCCGTTGAGGCCGCGGAAGTCGCGGATACGGGGCAGGGCGAGCGAGATCAGGCGATCGGTGAACTCCCACATGCGGTCGCCACGCAGTGTTGCGTGGGCGCCGATGGGCATTCCTTCGCGGAGCTTGAACTGCGCGATCGACTTGCGGGCCTTCGTGACCTGGGGCTTCTGGCCCGTGATCGAGGTGAGGTCCTTGACGGCGCCGTCGATCAGCTTGGAGTCCTTCGCGGCGTCACCGACGCCCATGTTGACGACGACCTTGACCAGGCGCGGAACCTGGTTCACGTTGGAGTAGCTGAACTGCTCCTGCAGCGTCGCCTTGATCTCGTCCGCGTAGCGCGCCTTGAGACGGGGAAGAACCCTGGCTTCTGTGGTTTCGACAGTCATTACAGATCCTTCCCTGATGTCTTGGCCACGCGGATCCGGACAACACGCTCGCGGCCGTCGCGCTCGACGGTCTCGGTGCGGTATCCGACGCGGGTCGGCTTCTTGGTCTCGGGGTCGACGACTGCAACGTTGCTGATGTGCACCGACGCCTCGACGACCTCGATGCCGCCGGTCGTGGTGCCGCGCTGCGACTGCCCGACCTTGGTGTGCTTGGTGATCCGGTTGATGCCTTCCACGAGGACGCGGTTGGTCTCGGGGAACACCTTCAGGACCTTGCCCTGCTTGCCGCGGTCTCCGCCGCGTTCCTGCTTGGCCCCGGTGATGACCTGGACGAGGTCACCCTTCTTGATCTTGAGCTTTGTCTTCTGTGCCATGGACTACAGCACCTCCGGCGCCAGCGAGATGATCTTCATGAAACGCTTGTCGCGGAGCTCGCGACCGACAGGGCCGAAGATACGGGTACCACGGGGGTCGCCGTCGTTCTTCAGGATCACTGCTGCGTTCTCATCGAACTTGATGTAGGAACCGTCCGCGCGGCGGCGTTCCTTCTTGGTACGGACGATGACCGCCTTGACGACATCACCCTTCTTGACGTTGCCGCCGGGGATCGCGTCCTTCACGGTGGCGACGATGACGTCGCCGATGCCTGCGTAGCGGCGCCCGGATCCTCCGAGAACGCGGATGGTCAAGATTTCCTTGGCACCCGTGTTGTCGGCGACCTTTAGCCGCGACTCCTGCTGAATCACTGATTACTCCTGTCGTCGCGCCGGTTCTCTTGTCGAGCCTTGCGGAACGGATATGGGTGGGCCCCGTGATACTGGTACTCACCACGTGCACGCCTGGGCGCGCCGCCGTGCGTCGAACGTCTGCACAGTGGATGTGTGGCGAACAAGATCATCGGGCTTTTGCCTATGTGCCCGGTGTGAGGGTGACACCCGGAGGACCCTGTGAGGGTATCCTCCTGAGGGCATGCGGCAACCCACCAGACAGACAAGATTCTTATAGTATCGCGAGAATGCCCCGGAGGCGAAATCGCTTCCGGGGCATCTCGGGGGGAACCGGCGGTACCGGTTCCGTTCGTGCTCGGTGTTACTTGGCCTTCTCGATGATCTCCACCAGGCGCCACCGCTTGGTAGCGGACAGCGGGCGGGTCTCGCTGATCAGGACCATGTCGCCGATGCCGGCGGCATTCTGCTCGTCGTGCGCCTTGACCTTGGAACTGCGGCGAAGCACCTTGCCGTACAGGGCATGCTTCACGCGGTCCTCGACCTCGACGACGATCGTCTTCTCCATCTTGTCCGAGACGACGTAGCCACGGCGTACCTTGCGGTAGCCGCGCGAGTTGGCGTCGTGGACGGCCTTCTCGGTTCCTACGGTCGTCTCACTCTGCTGCTCACTCATTTGGCGTCCTCCTCAGAAGCCTCGGTGTCCGCGGACGGTGCGTCCTTGGAGGCCTTCTTGGCTTTCTTGGGCTTGTCCGCCTTCGCGGGCTTAGCTTCCTCGACGGGAGCTACGACCTCGGGGCGGAGACCCAGTTCACGTTCACGCAGCACGGTGTAGATGCGGGCGATGTCACGCTTGACCGAGCGAAGGCGGCCGTGGCTTTCCAGCTGGCCGGTGGCCGACTGGAATCGGAGATTGAACAGCTCCTCCTTGGCCTTGCGCAGTTCTTCCACCAGGCGGTCCTTATCGAAGCCGTCCAGCTGGTCTGTTGCCAGTTCCTTTGAACCCAGAGCCATAACTATTCACCACCCTCACGACGCACGATGCGTGCCTTCAACGGCAGCTTGTGGATCGCTAGGCGCAGGGCTTCGCGGGCTACCTCTTCGGTTACGCCGGACAGCTCGAAGAGAACCCGTCCCGGCTTGACGTTGGCCACCCACCACTCGGGCGAACCCTTACCGGAACCCATGCGGGTCTCGGCGGGCTTCTTGGTCAACGGGCGGTCCGGATAGATGTTGATCCAGACCTTGCCGCCACGCTTGATGTGGCGGGTCATGGCGATACGAGCGGACTCGATCTGGCGGTTGGTGACGTATGCCGGGCTCAGCGCCTGGATACCCCACTCGCCAAAGCTGACCTCGGTACCGCCGCTTGCAGCGCCGGAACGACCCGGGTGGTGCTGCTTACGGAACTTGACTCGACGTGGGATAAGCATTTAAGCCTGTCCTCCTTCAGTCGCAGCAGGTGCTGCTGCGGTCTCGGCGGGCGCTGACGCACCCTGGCCCTCGGAGCGCTCAGGGGCACGACGGCGACGATCGCCTCCGCGGTCGCCTCCGCGATCGGCACCGGCCGGGCCGCGGCCCGGACGATCTCCACCGCGGCCACGGGAAGGAGCGGCTGCAGCCTGGGCTGCGAGTTCCTTCGCCGTGATGTCGCCCTTGTAGATCCAAACCTTCACGCCGATGCGGCCGAAGGTGGTCTTCGCTTCGAAGAAGCCGTAGTCGATGTTGGCGCGCAGAGTGTGCAGGGGAACGCGTCCCTCGCGGTAGAACTCCGAGCGGCTCATTTCGGCGCCACCCAGGCGACCGGAGCACTGGACACGGATGCCCTTGGCGCCGGCACGCTGTGCGGACTGCATGGCCTTCTTCATCGCGCGGCGGAATGCCACGCGGGAGGAAAGCTGCTCGGCAATGCCCTGGGCGACCAGCTGTGCCTCGATCTCGGGGTTCTTGACCTCGAGGATGTTGAGCTGCACCTGCTTGCCCGTGAGCTTCTCGAGCTCGCCGCGGATGCGGTCGGCCTCCGCTCCACGCCGACCGATGACGATGCCCGGACGTGCCGTGTGGATATCCACGCGGACGCGGTCGCGGGTGCGCTCGATCTCGACCTTGGCGATGCCGGCGCGGTCCATGCCGGTCGACATCAGCTGACGGATCTTGATGTCTTCGCGGACGAAGTCGCGGTAACGCTGACCCGGCTTGTTGCTGTCGGCGAACCAGTGCGACCTGTGATCGGTGGTGATACCGAGTCGGAACCCGTGCGGGTTTACTTTCTGTCCCACTTAGCGGACCTCCACTTTCTCAGGGGTAGCGACGACAACCGTGATGTGGCTGGTCCGCTTGTTGATGCGGAACGCACGGCCCTGGGCACGCGGACGGAACCGCTTCATCGTGGGGCCTTCATCGACGAATGCTTCGCTGATGATGAGGTTGTCCTCGTCGAAGGCGACGCCATCACGGTCCGCGAGAACGCGGGCGTTGGCGACTGCCGACTGGACCACCTTGAAAACCGGCTCCGAAGCAACCTGTGGGGCAAACTTCAGAATAGCCAGAGCCTCATTCGCCTGCTTACCACGAACAAGGTTGACGACGCGCCGGGCCTTCATAGGCGTTACGCGGATATGACGCGCAATAGCCTTGGCTTCCATTGCTTTCCTTCTCTCGTCTTAGCCGTAAGAGCAGCGCCTAGCGGCGCTTGCCCTTGCGGTCGTCCTTAACATGGCCGCGGAAAGTCCGCGTGAGAGCGAATTCGCCGAGCTTGTGCCCGACCATCGACTCGGTGACAAACACCGGGATGTGCTTGCGCCCGTCGTGAACCGCGATCGTGTGCCCGAGCATGTCGGGGACGATCATGGAGCGGCGGGACCACGTCTTGATGACGTTCTTCGTACCCGATTCGTTCTCGCGAGCGACCTTGACGTACAGGTGCTGATCGACGAAGGGGCCTTTCTTCAGGCTGCGTGGCATGTCTCCAGGCTCCTATCGCTTGTTCTTGCCGGAACGACGGCGACGCACGATGAGTGAATCGCTCTCTTTGTTGGGGCGACGGGTGCGGCCTTCGGCCTTACCGTTCGGGTTGACCGGGTGGCGTCCACCGGAGGTCTTGCCCTCGCCACCACCGTGCGGGTGGTCGACCGGGTTCATGGCGACACCGCGGACGGTCGGGCGGATGCCCTTCCAGCGGTTACGGCCGGCCTTGCCCCAGTTGATGTTCGACTGCTCGGCGTTGCCGACCTCGCCGACGGTTGCGCGGCAGCGCACGTCGACGTTCCGGATTTCGCCGGACGCAGTCGCAGCTGGGCGAAACGGCCTTCCTTGGCGACGAGCTGCACGGATGCACCGGCCGAACGCGCCATCTTCGCGCCGCCACCAGGGCGGAGCTCGACGGCGTGGATGACGGTACCCACGGGGATGTTGCGCAGCGGCAGGTTGTTGCCGGGCTTGATGTCCGCTCCGGCACCTGCCTCGACGAAGTCGCCCTGCTTGAGCTTGTTCGGCGCGACGATGTATCGCTTGGTGCCGTCGACGTAGTGCAGGAGCGCGATGCGCGCGGTGCGGTTGGGATCGTATTCGATCTCAGCAACGCGAGCGTCGACGCCGTCCTTGTCGTGGCGGCGGAAGTCGATCAGACGGTACTGACGCTTGTGTCCACCGCCCTTGTGGCGGGTCGTGATCTTACCGGTGTTGTTACGTCCACCCTTCTTGGGAAGGGGGCGGACCAACGACTTCTCCGGTGTCGACCGGGTGATTTCAGCGAAGTCGGCAACGCTCGAGCCACGACGGCCCGGGGTTGTCGGCTTGTATTTACGGATTCCCATAACTCAATTCCTCGTTAAAGTGGTCTCCGCTCTAGGAGAGCGGACCGCCGAAGATGTCGATCGAGCCCTCTTTGAGGGACACGATGGCACGCTTGGTGCCCTTGCGCTGGCCCCAGCCGAACTTGGTGCGCTTGCGCTTGCCAACCCGGTTGATGGTGTTGATCGAGTCGACCTTCACGGAGAAGATCTTCTCGACCGCCAGTTTGATTTCTTCCTTGTTCGAGCGCGGGTCGACGAGGAAGGTGTACTTCCCTTCGTCGATCAGGCCGTAGCTCTTCTCCGACACGACGGGTGCGATCACGACGTCGCGCGGGTCTTTTGCGATGGTGCCGCTCACGTGGCATCCTCCTGGGAGATGACGTCAGCCGATCCTACGAACTGGTCGTAGGCGGCCTTGGTGAAGATCACGTCGTCGGACACCAGCACGTCGTACGTGTTGAGCTGGTCTACGTAGAGGACGTGAACTGCGGGTACGTTGCGCACCGACAGTGCGGCGACATCGTTGGCGCGCTCGATGACCACGAGCAGGCGGGGCCGCTCGGAGATCGCGCGCAGGGTCTCGATTGCACCCTTGGTCGACGGCTTGCCGCCGGTGACCAGGGACTCGAGGACGTGGATACGACCGTTGCGGGCCCGGTCGGAGAGAGCACCGCGGAGTGCGGCTGCAATCATCTTCTTGGGGGTGCGCTGGCTGTAGTCGCGGGGCGTCGGACCGTGGACGATACCGCCACCGGTCATCTGCGGCGCGCGGATCGAGCCCTGGCGGGCGCGGCCCGTACCCTTCTGCTTGAACGGCTTACGGCCTGCGCCGCTCACCTCGGCGCGCGTCTTCGTCTTGTGGGTACCCTGGCGGGCAGCCGCAAGCTGTGCCACGACGACTTGGTGCAGCAGGGGGATGTTGGTCTGTGCGTCGAAGATCTCCGCGGGGAAATCGACGTTGACGGTGTTGGCAGCCATGTGGCTATGCTCCCTTCACGGCGGTACGTACGAGGACGACCTGGCCGCGGGCGCCGGGGACGGCACCCTTGATCAGCAGCAGCGACTTCTCAGCGTCCACAGCGTGAACCTTGAGGTTCAGCGTGGTCTGACGAACGGCGCCCATGCGGCCTGCCATTTTCATTCCACGGAAGACGCGGCTGGGGGTGGATGCTCCACCGATGGAACCGGGCTTGCGGTGGTTCTTGTGTGCACCATGCGAGGCGCCGACACCGTGGAAACCGTGGCGCTTCATGACGCCGGCAAAGCCCTTGCCCTTGGTGGTGCCGATGACGTCGACCGTCTGGCCGGCTTCGAACATCTCGACCGAGAGTTCCTGGCCGAGCGAGTACGACTCGGCGTCGGACGTACGCAGCTCGACGACGTGACGACGCGGCGTGACACCTGCCTTGTCGAAGTGTCCGGCAAGCGGCTTCGTGACCTTGCGAGGATCGATCTGGCCGAAGCCGATCTGGACGGCGGTGTAGCCGTCCTTGTCCTCGCTGAGGAGCTGGGTGATGACGTTCGAGTCCGCCTGGACGACGGTGACGGGGATGAGGATGTTGTTCTCGTCCCAGACCTGGGTCATGCCGAGCTTGATGCCCAGCAGGCCCTTGACCTGACGCGTAAGTGAAGTAGACATAGGTATCCGCTCTCCCTTACAGCTTGATTTCGATGTTCACGTCCGCAGGCAGATCGAGACGCATCAGCGAATCGACGGCCTTGGGCGTGGGATCAATGATGTCGATCAGACGCTTGTGAGTACGCATTTCGAAGTGCTCACGGCTGTCCTTGTACTTGTGCGGGGACCGGATGACAACGAATACGTTCTTCTCCGTGGGCAGGGGCACGGGGCCCACTACCGTTGCGCCTGCGCGCGTCACCGTCTCAACGATCTTCCGGGCTGAAACATCGATGACCTCGTGGTCATATGACTTCAGCCGGATGCGGATTTTTGTCCCGCCATGGCGTCTCGACTCTCTCTCTACATAACTGCCTGGGCAGTTCCGGTACGTACGTACATTTCCTGCGTCCGTTGTGCGACGCACCCTGAGCAGGCTGAATCCGGATGGATCCGGGTTCCTCACCCTGCCGAGGCTCCGACCCCCGCGCTCGGGCGTGTCGTGAATTCCAGACACACCCTGTCCGCTGTTCTCGGTCGAACCGAGAGGGTGGATTATATTTGGGCCACGAGCCACGGCCGACCCGATCCCCGCACCAGGCATTATCCTGATCGGGATGAGTCGCGGACCGCGCGCGCAAGCGCTTGAACAACTGGTCCAGTGTGGCAGATTCAGGGAGCGATTGCGAATCAGACCGGCACCGGCCGGAGGACGGCTGCCGCGGAGGTGGGCCCTGTCACCTGCGCCGAGCATGCGCAGATCAGACGACAGAACCCCCGCCACGAAAGTGACGGGGGCTCTCTCGTCTCCTACCGGTCGAGCCGGCGGGGACGTGAAACTGAGATTACTTCAGGATCTTGGTGACTCGTCCCGAGCCGACGGTTCGGCCGCCTTCGCGGATCGCGAAGCCGAGGCCCTCTTCCATGGCGATGGGCTGGATGAGTGCCACCGACATTTCGGTGTTGTCACCAGGCATGACCATTTCCGTGCCCTCGGGGAGGGTGATGACGCCGGTGACGTCGGTCGTACGGAAGTAGAACTGCGGGCGGTAGTTCGAGTAGAACGGGTTGTGACGCCCGCCCTCGTCCTTGGCCAGGATGTAGACGTTGGCCTCGAAGTCGGTGTGAGGGGTGATCGAACCGGGCTTCACGATGACCTGGCCGCGCTCTACGTCCTCGCGCTTGATGCCGCGGAGCAGGAGGCCACAGTTCTCGCCGGCCCATGCCTCGTCGAGCTGCTTGTGGAACATCTCGATGCCGGTGACCGTGGTCTTCTGGACCGGACGGATGCCGACGATCTCGATCTCCGAGTTGATCTTCAGGGTTCCACGCTCGGCGCGGCCCGTGACAACGGTTCCACGGCCGGTGATGGTGAAGACGTCCTCGACAGGCATGAGGAACGGCTTGTCCTTGTCGCGCACGGGGTCCGGAACGGACTCGTCCACGGCAGCCATCAGGTCCTCGACGGACTTGACCCACTCGGGGTCGCCTTCCAGGGCCTTCAGGCCGGACACGCGAACAACGGGAGCCTCGTCGCCGTCGAAGCCCTGCGCGCTGAGCAGCTCGCGGACCTCCATCTCGACGAGGTCGAGCAGCTCTTCGTCGTCGACCATGTCGGACTTGTTCAGCGCGACCAGCAGGTAGGGGACACCGACCTGGCGGGCGAGCAGGACGTGCTCGCGGGTCTGAGCCATCGGACCGTCGGTGGCGGCCACGACCAGGATCGCTCCGTCCATCTGCGCCGCACCGGTGATCATGTTCTTGATGTAGTCAGCGTGACCGGGGGCGTCTACGTGGGCGTAGTGGCGCTTCTCGGTCTGGTACTCGACGTGCGAGATGTTGATGGTGATGCCGCGCTGCTTCTCCTCGGGAGCCGAGTCGATCGACGCGAAGTCACGCTGCTCGTTGAGGGTGGGGTACTTGTCGTACAGCACCTTGGAAATGGCAGCCGTCAACGTCGTCTTTCCATGGTCAACGTGACCGATGGTTCCGATGTTAACGTGCGGCTTAGTCCGCTCGAACTTTGCCTTCGCCACGGGTTCCTCCTAGAACGTTTGAGAAGAATTGCTTCCCAGCCGCGCTTTTCGCAGCTGAAACTCATGCAAGTCTACTGGGGGCTTTTGGTTTTGATGAAATTGCTCTGCGCTGCCGGACCTGCTGGTCCGTCAGTCGGCGAACGGGCCGTCCTGCCCTCGGACGGGCCGGCCCGTTCACCTGACGCCGGGGACTACTCTCCGCGGGTCTTCTGGATGATCTCGTCGGCCACAGCCTTCGGGACCTCGGAGTAGCTGTCGAACTTCATGGAGTACACGGCCCGGCCCTGGGTCTTCGACCGCAGGTCTCCGATGTAGCCGAACATGCCCGAGAGAGGAACGTGTGCGGTGATGACCTTCACACCGCTGGCGTCCTCCATCGACTGCATCTGGCCTCGACGCGAATTCAGGTCGCCGATGACTTCACCCATGTATTCCTCAGGGGTGCGCACCTCGACCTCCATCAGCGGCTCGAGCAGGACAGGCTTGGCCATCCGGGCAGCTTCCTTGAACGCCATGCGACCGGCGATCTTGAAGGCCATTTCGGAGGAGTCGACGTCGTGGTAGGCGCCGTCGAGCAGGGTCGCCCTGATGCCGACGACCGGGTATCCGGCGAGGACACCGTCGTTGAGTGCGTCCTGGATGCCGGCGTCGACACTCGGGATGTACTCACGGGGCACACGACCACCGGTGACCTTGTTGTCGAACGCGTACATGACGCCCTCTTCAACCTCCATCGGCTCGATCGCGATCTGGATCTTCGCGAACTGGCCGGACCCACCGGTCTGCTTCTTGTGGGTGTAGTCGTGCTTGGCGACCTTGCTGCGGATCGTCTCGCGGTAGGCGACCTGGGGCTTGCCCACGTTTGCCTCGACGCGGAACTCACGGCGCATGCGGTCCACGAGGATGTCCAGGTGGAGCTCGCCCATGCCGGCGATGATCGTCTGGCCGGTGTCTTCGTTGAGCGACACCTGGAACGTCGGATCCTCGGCGGAGAGCTTCTGGATGGCCGTCGAGAGCTTCTCCTGGTCACCCTTCGTCTTGGGCTCGATCGCCACCGAGATCACGGGGGCGGGGAAGCTCATGGACTCGAGGACGATCTGGTTGGACGAGTCGGAGAGGGTGTCCCCGGTGGTCGTGTCCTTCAGACCGATCGCCGCGTAGATGTGGCCGGCAGAGGCCTCGTCCACGGGGATCTCCTTGTTGGCGTGCATCTGGAAGAGCTTCCCGATGCGCTCCTTCTTGCTCTTCGTCGAGTTGACCAGCTGCGTTCCGGCGGTGACATGCCCGGAGTACACGCGGATGAAGGTCAGCTGCCCGAAGAACGGGTGCGTCGCCACCTTGAAGGCCAGGGCGGAGAAGGGCTCCTCCGTGCTGGGCTTGCGCGTCAGCTCGATCTCCTCGTTCCGGGGATCGTGACCGATCATCGGGGGGACGTCGAGCGGCGACGGCAGGTAGTCGATGACTGCGTCGAGCATCGGCTGCACTCCGCGGTTCTTGAACGCGGAACCGCAGAGGATGGGGTAGAGCTCGGAGTTGATCGTCATCTTGCGGATGCCGGCCTTGAGCTCCTCGATGGAGATCTCTTCACCCTCGAGGTACTTGTTCATGAGCTCGTCCGAGGACTCGGCGACGGTCTCGATGAGCGTGGCGCGGTACTCCTCGGCCTTCTCCTGGAGATCCGCAGGGATCTCCTGGATCTCGTACTTCGCACCCATGGTCACGTCACCCTTGGAGTCACCGGGCCACACGAGAGCGCGCATGTGCAGCAGGTCGACGACACCGATGAAGTCGTTCTCGGCTCCGATCGGGAGCTGCAGCACGAGCGGCTTGGCGCCCAGGCGGCTGATGATGGTGTCGACGGTGAAGTAGAAGTCGGCGCCCAGCTTGTCCATCTTGTTGACGAAGCAGATCCGGGGGACCTCGTACTTGTCGGCCTGTCGCCAGACGGTCTCCGACTGGGGCTCGACGCCCTCCTTGCCGTCGAACACGGCGACTGCGCCGTCGAGGACGCGCAGTGAGCGCTCGACCTCGACGGTGAAGTCCACGTGTCCGGGGGTGTCGATGATGTTGATCTGGTTGTTCTCCCAGAAGCAGGTCACGGCGGCAGACGTGATGGTGATGCCGCGCTCCTTCTCCTGTTCCATCCAGTCGGTGGTCGAGGCGCCGTCGTGCGTCTCGCCGATCTTGTGGTTGACACCCGTGTAGAACAGGATGCGCTCGGTAGTAGTGGTCTTGCCGGCATCGATGTGGGCCATGATGCCGATGTTGCGGACCTTGTTGAGGTCGGTAAGCACGTCCTGTGCCACGGTGTCTCCCTTATGACGAGAATGGAGTTCTGCTGGACCGCCGGCCGAGCCGGCCCTGGTGGGGCTGCGGCTCGGCCTGCAGTACTGCTACCAGCGGTAGTGTGCGAAGGCCTTGTTCGACTCGGCCATCTTGTGCGTGTCCTCGCGGCGCTTGACTGCGGCACCGAGACCGTTCGAGGCGTCCAGGATCTCGTTCTGCAGGCGTTCGGTCATCGTCTTCTCGCGGCGGGCCTTCGAGTACCCGACGAGCCACCGGAGGGCCAGCGCGGTCGAGCGACCGGGCTTGACCTCGACGGGGACCTGGTAGGTAGCTCCACCGACACGGCGTGAGCGGACCTCGAGGGTCGGCTTGACGTTGTCCATCGCCTTCTTGAGAGCTGCGACGGGATCGCCGCCGGACTTCGCACGTGCACCTTCGAGTGCGCCGTAGACGATGCGCTCAGCGGTGGACTTCTTGCCGTCGACGAGCACCTTGTTGATCAGCTGAGTGACCAGGGGCGAACCGTAGACGGGATCCAGAACGAGCGGCCGCTTCGGGGCCGGGCCCTTACGAGGCATATTACTTCTTCTCCATCTTTGCGCCGTAGCGGCTGCGAGCCTGCTTGCGGTTCTTGACGCCCTGGGTATCCAGCGCGCCGCGGATGATCTTGTAGCGGACACCGGGAAGGTCCTTCACACGGCCACCGCGAACCAGCACGATGGAGTGTTCCTGAAGGTTGTGACCGACGCCGGGGATGTAGGCGGTGACCTCGATGCCACCGTTGAGGCGCACGCGGGCGACCTTGCGGAGAGCCGAGTTCGGCTTCTTCGGAGTGGTGGTGTAGACGCGGGTGCAGACGCCGCGCTTCATGGGGCTGCCCTTCAGTGCGGGCGCCTTGGTCTTGGAGACCTTAGGTGTCCGGCCCTTGCGGACCAGCTGGTTAATCGTAGGCACTTTCGTGTTCTCCGTAATGTCAGAAGATGAGATCTCTGTTGCCCTCCCCCGCGGTAGCGGCCACCTTGCAGGGCCGCACCATCCAGGAGGCGGGATGATCAGTCGTTTGGCGCATCACCAACCATGTAGCTGCCGCGAAACGACTGTAGGCGTGCGAAAATGTGGCATTCGTTGTACAACTTACGTACAACGCGGAGATACGTTTCGCAACGCCGATCCTTTGCCACACAAACAATTGCTGTCCAGTCTACCAGAGATCGGACGAGCCCCCTGCTGCCCCTCCCCCGTGCGGTACCGGCCCCTCCACGGGACCGGGCGGCCGACGGGAAAGGCCCCGGACCCAAGGGTCCGGGGCCTTTCTCAGACATTCGTCCCGAAGGCTCTACGCCGACGGAACCTGCAACGTCAGCGGAAGTCGCTGTTGCCCATGTCGTAGTCGTCCAGCGGGATGGCATGGAACTCGGGGCTCAGGCCACCCTCGACACCGGCGTAGTCGAAGTCGCTGAACGCGCTCGGACCGGTGAAGAGGTTCGCCTTCGCTTCCTCGGTGGGCTCGACCGTGACCTTCGTGTAGCGATCCAGGCCGGTACCGGCCGGGATGAGCTTACCGATGATGACGTTCTCCTTGAGGCCGAGCAGCGGGTCGCTCTTGCCTTCCATGGCGGCCTGCGTGAGGACACGCGTGGTCTCCTGGAAGGAAGCGGCCGACAGCCACGACTCGGTGGCGAGCGACGCCTTGGTGATACCCATGAGCTCGGGACGGCCAGACGCCGGCTTCTTGCCCTCGGATACCACGCGACGGTTCTCGTCCTCGAAACGGCGCCGTTCGGCCAACTCTCCCGGAAGGAGGGTCGATTCGCCCGACTCGATCACGGTGACGCGACGCAGCATCTGGCGGACGATGACCTCGACGTGCTTGTCGTGGATGCCCACACCCTGGCTGCGGTACACGCGCTGGACCTCGTCCACCAGGAACTCCTGGGCCTTGCGGGGGCCGAGGATACGCAGGATCTGCTTCGGGTCGACGGCACCGAAGACGAGCTGCTGCCCGACCTCGACGTGCTCGCCGTCGGACACCAGGAGCCGCGCGCGGCGGAGCACCGGGTAGGCGATCTCCTCCGAACCGTCGTCAGGTGTGACCACCAGGCGAAGCTGCTTCTCGGCATCCTCGATGGTGACGCGTCCGGCGACCTCGGAGATCGGGGCGACACCCTTGGGGGTACGCGCCTCGAAGAGCTCCTGGATACGGGGCAGACCCTGCGTGATGTCCTCCGCCGACGCGACACCACCGGTGTGGAAGGTACGCATCGTCAGCTGGGTTCCGGGCTCACCGATCGACTGCGCGGCGATGATGCCGACGGCCTCTCCGATGTCCACGGTCTTGCCGGTCGCGAGCGAGCGGCCGTAGCAGAGCGCACAGGTTCCGACACTGGACTCACACGTGAGCACGGAGCGGACCTTGATGTCGGAGATACCGGCTTCGAACAGTTCACCGATGAGTACGTCTCCGACGTCGGCTCCCGCGGCTGCGAGAACCTTGCCCTTGGAATCGACGACGTCGGTGGCCAGCGTACGTGCGTATGCCGAGTTCTCGACCTCCTCGTGCAGGACCAGCTCGCCATCGGCGTTGGGTACGGCGATGGTGACCTTCAGGCCGCGCTCGGTCCCGCAGTCGTCCTCACGGACGATGACGTCCTGCGAGACGTCGACCAGGCGTCGGGTCAGGTAACCCGAGTTGGCCGTACGCAGGGCGGTGTCGGCGAGGCCCTTACGGGCACCGTGCGTCGCGATGAAGTACTCCAGGACCGACAGGCCCTCGCGGTAGGACGACTTGATCGGACGAGGGATGATCTCACCCTTGGGGTTGGCCACCAGGCCACGGATACCCGCGATCTGGCGGACCTGCAGCCAGTTACCACGTGCTCCGGAGGACACCATGCGGTTGATGGTGTTGTCCTTCGGCATGGCGGCACGCATGGACGCGGCAACCTCGTTGGTCGCCTTGTTCCAGATGTCGATGAGCTCCTGACGGCGCTCCTCGTCGGCGATCAGGCCCTTGTCGAACTGGGACTGGACCTTGGCGGCCTGCGTCTCGTAGCCCTCCATGATCCCGGCCTTGTTGATCGGCGCCGAGATGTCCGAGATGGCGACGGTGACGCCCGAGCGGGTCGCCCAGTAGAAGCCGGCGTCCTTCAGGTTGTCCAGTGTCGCCGCGGTGACGACCTTCGGGTAACGCTCGGCGAGATCGTTGACGATCGTCGAGAGCTGGCCCTTGTCGGCCACCTTCTCGACCCACGGGTAGTCCAGCGGCAGCGTCTCGTTGAAGAGGACCTGCCCGAGGGAGGTCTCGATCAGCGCGGGGGTCCCCGGCTCCCAGCCTTCCGGAGCAGTGATGTCCGCACTCGGCACGAAGTTGTCGACGCGGATCCGGACCACCGAGTTCAGGTGGAGCGAGCCCATGTCGAACGCCATGATCGCCTCGGCCATGCTCGTGAAGACGCGGCCCTCGCCGGCACTTCCCTCACGCTTGGTGGTGAGGTGGTGCAGACCGATGATCATGTCCTGCGAAGGCAGGGTGACCGGGCGGCCGTCGGACGGCTTCAGGATGTTGTTCGAGGAGAGCATCAGGATGCGTGCCTCGGCCTGCGCCTCGGGGCTCAGCGGCAGGTGGACTGCCATCTGGTCACCGTCGAAGTCCGCGTTGAAGGCACCGCAGACCAGCGGGTGCAGCTGGAGTGCCTTGCCTTCGACGAGCTGCGGCTCGAACGCCTGGATGCCGAGACGGTGCAGGGTAGGTGCACGGTTCAGCAGCACGGGGTGCTCGGTGATGATCTCCTCGAGCACGTCCCACACCTGGGGACGGTAACGCTCGACCATGCGCTTGGCGCTCTTGATGTTCTGCGCGTGATTGAGGTCCACGAGGCGCTTCATCACGAACGGCTTGAAGAGCTCCAGGGCCATCTGCTTCGGCAGACCGCACTGGTGCAGCTTCAGCTGCGGGCCGACCACGATGACCGAACGGCCCGAGTAGTCGACGCGCTTGCCGAGGAGGTTCTGGCGGAACCGGCCCTGCTTGCCCTTGAGCATGTCCGAGAGCGACTTCAGGGGACGGTTTCCCGGCCCGGTGACGGGACGGCCACGGCGACCGTTGTCGAACAGCGAGTCGACGGCTTCCTGGAGCATGCGCTTCTCGTTGTTGACGATGATCTCGGGGGCTCCGAGGTCGAGCAGGCGCTTCAGGCGGTTGTTGCGGTTGATGACGCGGCGGTACAGGTCGTTGAGGTCGGACGTCGCGAAACGGCCACCGTCGAGCTGGACCATCGGGCGCAGTTCCGGCGGGATCACCGGCACGGCGTCGAGGACCATGCCCAGGGGGCTGTTGGTCGTCGTCAGGAATGCGTTGACCACCTTGAGACGCTTCAGGGCACGCGTCTTGCGCTGGCCCTTGCCGTTCTGGATGATGTCGCGCAGCATCTCGCCTCGGCCGGCATGTCGAAGTTCTCGAGGCGCTTCTTGATCGCCTCGGCTCCCATGGAGCCCTCGAAGTACAGGCCGTAGCGGTCGCGCAGCTCGCGGTACAGACCCTCGTCACCCTCGAGGTCGGCGACCTTCAGGCTCTTGAAGCGGTCCCACACCTGGACGAGGCGCTCGATGTCGGCATCCGCGCGCTTGCGGACGTTCGCCATCTGGCGGTCCGCCGAGTCGCGGGCCTTCTTCTTCTCTGCTGCCTTCGCACCCTCGCCCTCGAGGCGGGCGAGCTCGTTCTCGAGATCCCTGGCGATGGTCGCGATGTCCGCGTCACGCTGGTCGATCATCTGCTTCTTCTCGAGGTCGTGTTCGGCCTGGAGGTTCGGCAGTTCGGCGTGGCGGTTCTCCTCGTCGACCGCGGTGATCATGTACGCGGCGAAGTAGATGACCTTCTCGAGGTCCTTCGGCGCCAGGTCGAGGAGGTAGCCCAGGCGCGAGGGAACGCCCTTGAAGTACCAGATGTGCGTGACGGGAGCGGCGAGCTCGATGTGGCCCATGCGCTCACGGCGCACCTTGGCGCGCGTCACCTCGACGCCGCAGCGCTCACAGATGATGCCTTTGAAGCGCACGCGCTTGTACTTGCCGCAGTAGCACTCCCAGTCACGGGAAGGGCCGAAGATCTTCTCGCAGAAGAGGCCGTCCTTCTCGGGCTTGAGCGTGCGGTAGTTGATGGTTTCCGGCTTCTTGACCTCGCCGTAAGACCAGCCACGGATTTCGTCCGCGGTGGCAAGGCCGATTCGCATGAGGCCGAAGGAGGATTCGCTGGACATAGGGTCCCTGTTCTCTCTTTGTTCTCTAAATTCTTGAAGTCTTATGGGGTGCGGCGAGTGTTCAGGCCCGGCACCCGGACCGGTGTTCGAGGAAGCGGCCTTCAATATTTCAAGGCCGTCCGCGGCCGCCAGAAATTTCGTTGGCCGCGGTCGAACACCGGTTCGGAGCGTGGAACCTAGACTTCCTCGACAGAACTCGGCTCGGCCCGTGAGAGGTCGATACCCAGTTCCTCCGCGGCCCGGAAGACTTCTTCATCCGAGTCACGCATTTCAATCGTGGTGCCGTCGGTGGAGAGGACTTCCACGTTCAGGCAGAGCGACTGCATTTCCTTGATGAGGACCTTGAAGGACTCGGGAACGCCCGGCTCCGGGATGTTCTCGCCCTTCACGATGGCCTCGTACACCTTGACGCGTCCGTGGATGTCGTCCGACTTGATCGTCAGGAGCTCCTGCAGCGTGTAGGCGGCACCGTAGGCCTCGAGCGCCCAGACTTCCATCTCACCGAAGCGCTGACCGCCGAACTGTGCCTTACCACCCAGCGGCTGCTGCGTGATCATCGAGTACGGACCGGTGGAACGCGCATGGATCTTGTCGTCCACCAGGTGGTGGAGCTTCAGGATGTACATGTAGCCGACGGAGATCGGGTCCGGGAACGGCTCACCGGAACGGCCGTCGAACAGCCGTGCCTTGCCGGACTCGCCGATGAGGCGGTGCCCGTCGCGGGTCACGTTGGTGGAGCCGAGCAGGCCGACGATCTCGTCCTCGGTGGCACCGTCGAACACGGGTGTCGCGACGGTGGTCGTGTCGATCTCGCGGGGCAGGTTCGGGAGGTTCTTCAGCCACTCGGGGTCGCCGTCGATCTTCCAGCCCTGCTTCGCGGCCCAGCCCAGGTGGATCTCCAGTACCTGACCGACGTTCATGCGGCCCGGGACACCGAGGGGGTTCAGGACGATGTCGACGGGGGTGCCGTCCTCCATGAACGGCATGTCCTCGATCGGCAGGATCTTGGAGATGACGCCCTTGTTGCCGTGACGGCCGGCGAGCTTGTCGCCGTCCGTGATCTTCCGCTTCTGCGCCACGTACACGCGGACCAGCTGGTTGACGCCCGGGGGCAGCTCGTCGTCGTTGTCGCGATCGAAGATGCGCACGCCGATGACCGTTCCGGACTCGCCGTGGGGGACCTTCAGCGAGGTGTCGCGGACTTCGCGGCTCTTCTCACCGAAGATGGCGCGCAGCAGCCGCTCCTCCGGAGTCAGTTCCGTCTCACCCTTGGGTGTGACGCGACCGACGAGGATGTCGCCTGCTTCGACCTCGGCACCGATGTGGATGATGCCTCGCTCGTCGACGCCCCGAGAACCTCTTCGGAGACGTTCGGGATGTCACGTGTGATCTCCTCGGCACCGAGCTTGGTGTCGCGGGCATCGACTTCGTGCTCTTCGATGTGGATCGACGTCAGGACATCGTCGGAGACGATGCGCTGCGAGAGGATGATCGCGTCCTCGAAGTTGTGGCCCTCCCAGGACATGAACGCCACGAGCATGTTCTTGCCCAGCGCGAGCTCGCCCTGGTCCGTCGAGGGACCGTCGGCGATGATCGTGTTGTACTCGAGGCGGTCGCCCTCGGAGACCAGGACGCGCTGGTTGTACGCGTTGCCCTGGTTCGAGCGGGCGAACTTCATGATCGGGTAGTTCGTCTCGGTGCCGTCGTCGTTGAGGACGCTGACCAGATCGGCCGACACCTCGTTGACGACGCCGGCCTTCGTCGCGGTGACGGCGTCACCGGCGTCGACGGCTGCGTTCTTCTCCATGCCGGTGCCCACGAGGGGACGCTCGGAACGGAGCAGGGGCACGGCCTGGCGCTGCATGTTCGCACCCATGAGGGCACGGTTCGCGTCGTCGTGCTCCAGGAACGGGATCATCGCTGTCGCGACGGAGACCATCTGGCGCGGCGACACGTCCATGTACTCGACCTCGCCCGGCACGACGAGCACAGGCTCACCGGAACCACCGCGGGTACGGACCAGGACCATGTCCTCGACGAACGTGTTGTCGGCGGCGAGGGGTGCGTTCGCCTGGGCGATCAGTCGCTCCACCTCGTCGTCGGCCGTCAGGTAGTCGATCTGATCGGTGACGATGCCCTCGACGACCTTGCGGTACGGCGTCTCGATGAAGCCGAACGCGTTGATGCGGCCGTAGGAAGCGAGCGAACCGATCAGGCCGATGTTCGGGCCTTCAGGGGTCTCGATGGGGCACATGCGTCCGTAGTGCGAAGGGTGGACGTCACGGACCTCCATGCCGGCGCGGTCACGGGACAGGCCACCCGGGCCCAGCGCGGACAGGCGACGCTTGTGCGTCAGGCCGGCGAGCGGGTTGTTCTGGTCCATGAACTGCGACAGCTGGGACGTTCCGAAGAACTCCTTGATCGCCGCGACGACGGGACGGATGTTGATCAGGGTCTGCGGAGTGATCGCCTCGACGTCCTGGGTGGTCATCCGCTCCCGGACGACGCGCTCCATGCGGGAGAGGCCGGTGCGGACCTGGTTCTCGATGAGCTCGCCCACGGCGCGGATGCGACGGTTGCCGAAGTGGTCGATGTCGTCGACCTCGACGCGGAGTTCCACCTCGCCGCCGTCGCGCTTGCCACCGAGGGTCTTCTCACCGGCGTGCAGGGCGACCAGGAACTTGATCATGGCGACGATGTCGTCGATGTTCAGCACCGAGGCGTCGGAGTCCGTGAGCGCCTTGTCGATGCCGAGCTTGCGGTTGATCTTGTACCGGCCGACCTTCGCGAGGTCGTAGCGCTTCGGGTTGAAGTACAGGTTGTCCAGCAGTGTCTGGGCAGCCTCGACCGTGGGGGGCTCGCCCGGGCGCAGCTTGCGGTAGATGTCGAGGAGCGCGTCCTCGCGGGTCTCCGTCGCGTCCTTCTCCATCGTGGCCCGGATGGAGTCGTACTGACCGAACTCCTCGAGGATCTGGCCCTCGGTCCAGCCGAGCGCCTTGAGGAGCACGGTGACGGACTGCTTGCGCTTGCGGTCGAGGCGGACGCCGACCTGGTCGCGCTTGTCGATCTCGAGCTCGAACCAGGCACCACGCGACGGGATGATCTTCGCGCTGAAGATGTCCTTGTCACTGGTCTTGTCGGCGGTGCGCTCGAAGTAGGCGCCCGGCGAACGGACGAGCTGCGACACGACGACACGCTCGGTGCCGTTGATGACGAAGGTGCCCTTGTCGGTCATGAGGGGGAAATCACCCATGAACACGGTCTGCTGCTTGATCTCGCCCGTGTTGTTGTTCATGAACTCGGCCTTGACGTACAACGGGGCGGAGTAGGTCGCGTCGCGATCCTTGCACTCGGCCATCGTGTACTTCGGGTCGGCGAACTCCGGCTCCGAGAAACTCAGGGACATGGTGCCCTGGAAGTCCTCGATGGGGGAGATCTCCTCGAAGATGTCGGCCAGCCCGGAGGACGTGGCTACACCCTGCAGTCCCTTTTCCAGCGCCTCTTCGACGCGGGTCTTCCACCGCTCGTTGCCGACGAGCCAGTCGAAACTGTCGGTCTGCAGGGCGAGGAGATTGGGAACGTCAAGCGGTTCGTGAATCTTTGCGAATGATAGCCGTGGTGCGGCGCCGTCGGCGTCGACCTGGCTGGTAGCGGTTGCATTATTAGAGGTGCTCGGGGCGACCAAGAGGGATCCTTCCACAGACCGTCAGGCTTGTCAGCGCCCTCGCCTCGGCACCGCCACCGCAGTATGCTGCGGGGATCTCAGTGCTCACCTGTGTCTGCTCGCGCGAACCCGAACCATGTGGCCAGGTCAAACGACGAGAGCAGAGCAAAGCCCACCGCTATATGAAGGCTGAGGTTTAGAGGGAAGACGCAAAGACCTACACTACGGCATGCGCAGGACAAAGTCCACTACCCCTCGACCCTCTCCTCGTCAAGCACCGCCACCCGCCGGTCGTGGCGCCTCACCGCGTCCTGCTGGTCGGACCGCAGAGCCTCCGCCTCCACGTTCCGACCGCCCCGGACGGTCTCGATCCCACCGCCGGCCGCCCGCCTCACCCGTGAGCAGGTTCCGGCAGCGGCCCGGTGGTCGTATCGCCGCGCAGTCGCTTGACGACGAGTTCGGCGCTGATCAAGCACATCGGGATGCCGATGCCGGGAACGGTGGAGCTGCCCGCGTAGAACAGGTTCTTCACCTTCGCGCTCCGGTTCGCGCCACGGAAGAACGCACTCTGCTTCAGGATGTGGGCGGGACCGAGGGACGTCCCGCGCCAGGCGTTGAGGTCGTCGGCGAAGTCCTGGGGACCGTAGCTGCGCCGCACGACGATGCGGTCTGCCAGGTCCGGGATCCCCGCCCAGGCCGAGATCTGTGCGATCACCTCGTCCGCGAGTTCCTCCACCCGTGCATCTCCCCCGCGCTCGAGACCGCCCTTGCCGATACCGATGTCGGCAGGGATCGGAACCAGTACGAAGACGTTCTCGTGGCCCGCCGGAGCCACGGAATAGTCGGTCGCACTCGGGCGGCAGACGTACAGCGACGCCGGCGAGGGGATCGAGGACTCCTTCCCGAAGATCCGGCCGAAGTTGTCACGCCAGTCCGTGGTGAAGAGGAGCGTGTGGTGTTCGAGCTGCGGCAGCCCGCCCCGAACGCCCAGGTACAGCAGTAGCGCACTAGGCCCCGGAACACGCTTGGACCAGTACTTCTCGGGATACGTCTGCAGGTTCCCGGGGAGGAGCGTGGTCTCGGTGTGGTGCAGGTCGGCCGCCGAGACGACGATGTCGGCGTCGACCGAGGTCGTCGTCCCGAGCGTGCGGTACGTCACCGCCCGGACCGTCGCCTGCCTGCGGTCGAGGGGCGAACGCCCGGGCGTCCGCGGATCGGTGTCGATCGCGATGACGTCGGCGCCCGTGCGGATCTCGACTCCGGCGGCGACTGCGACACGACGCATGGCGTCGATGAGGGTCGTGAATCCGCCCATCGGGTAGAGGACGCCGTCGTCGAGGTCGAGGTGGCTCATCAGGTGGTACATGCTCGGCGCCTCGAACGGTGAGCTGCCGAGGAACACCGCGGGATAGCCGAGGATCTGCTGGATGCGGGGGTCCTTGAACCGCTTCTCCACGAAGGACTGCAGCGGCTGCAGCAGCAGGGAACCGATGCGGGGAAGCCGTTTCAGGACGTCGGGCCGGAAGAACGGGAGGAAGGACTGGAAGGTCGAGTAGAGGAACCGCTTCTTCGCCATCTCGTAGGCGTCCTCGGCGGAGTCGAGGTAGGTCGAGAGCCTGTCCCCCGCCCCCTCCTCCATCGACTCGAAGAGTTTCGTCACCGCCTCGCGATCCGCAGGGACGTCGACGGTATCGAGCCCGTCCTCGAAGACGACGCGGTAGCCGGGGTCCAGCTTCACGAGGTCCAGTTCGTCTGCTGCGCTCGTCCCCATCAGCCTGAAGAAATGGTCGATGACCTCGGGCATCAGGTACCAGGATGGCCCCGTGTCGAAGCGGAAGCCGTCCTGCTCCCAGGACCCTGCACGCCCTCCCACCTGCTCGCGCTTCTCCAGGAGGGTCACCTGGTGGCCCTCCCTGGCGAGGAGGGCCGCCGTCGCCAGTCCGCCGATCCCTCCCCCGATCACGACGACGTCCTTCGCGCCCACCCGTGCACGTCCGTTGTGCTGCCGTGTCATGTCGTCCTCTCGTGCGCGGCGAGTTCCGGTACCGCGCGACCGGTGAAGGCTTTCGCCATGATGCGGAGCTTGACCGGGTTCGGTACCCGCACCCGCGCCCTGAGGAGGGCATCGGCCGGGGTCCGGCGCAGCCTTTCCGCCAGTTCCGTGAAGAGGCCCTGTGCGAGGGCGACAGCGCGCCTCGGCACGGGAGGCAGGCCCGGAAGCGCCGCCGCCGAGATCCGCAGGTCCTCGTCGATGTCATCGAGGAGCCGGTCCTTGTCGGCCTCGGTGAAGTTCCCGGGCCGGATGCCGGGGAAGTAGCTCCGGCCGAGGGTCGAGAAGTCCTCGGCGAGGTCCCGCAGGAAGTTGATCTTCTGGAAGGCCGCCCCGAGATGCCGTGCTCCGCCCACGAGGACGGCGTCCTCCGCTGCGGTCACGGGCTTTCCCACCAGGAAGGCCCGCAGGCACATCAGCCCGACGACCTCGGCGGAGCCGTACACGTAGAGGTCGAAGGACTCCCGGGTGTGTTCGCGCTGGGTGATGTCCGCGCGCATCGACGCGAAGAAGGGGCGGGTGAGGTCGACGCCGATGCCGGTCGCGCGGGCGGTGATCGCGAACGCGTGGACCACGAGGTTGGCGCTGTACCCGCTGGCCATCGCTGCCTCCGTCTCCGCCTCGAGGTCATCGAGGAGTCGACCCACACCCTCGGGGGAGATGCCGGCGCCGGCC
>WNZI01000037.1 GCA_009728235.1 Vibrio cholerae
GGAGACTGCCCCGTTCGCTCGACGAACTCGACGAGATCGCCTGGACGATCGCAGCCTTCGCCCGGCCCGACGTGCAGGTACTGGCCGCCGGCAGGGTCAAACACATGGCCCTGTCGATGAATGCGGTCCTCGGTCGCTACTTCGCCGACGTGACCGCCGGGCTCGCTCGCCAGAAAGCCCGGGTGCTCATCGCGTCCCGGCCGCTGCCGACGGCGGCGCCCTCCTTCCCGCGTTCCGCTCAGTACGACGTCGGCCTCGACCGGCCACTGGAACTGCGTGCGTACGGAGCGACGTTCGGAGGCGCCTCGCTCGACCCGGGAACCCGGATGCTGCTCCCCCATCTGCGGGGGCTGACCATCTCCCCGAACGGGACCGACCATCCCGTCATCGATCTCGGGAGCGGCAACGGCGCGATCGCCGCTTTCATCGCCCTCGCACACCCAGGTTCGTCAGTGCACGCGACGGATCAGTCGGCGTCCGCCGTCGCCTCGACCATGGCGTCGGCTGCCGCCAACGGAGTGGAGGATCGCGTCCGGGCGACCAGGGACGATGCTCTATCCGCCCTCCCGGATGGCTCCGCGACCACCATCGTCCTCAACCCGCCCTTCCATCTGGGCAGCACCGTCCACTCGGGCATAGCTCACAAACTGTTCCGCGAGTGCGCCCGCGTGCTGGTACCCGGCGGTGAGCTCTGGACCGTCTGGAACAGCCACCTGCGCTACCGGCCCGTTCTGGAGCGGGTGATCGGTCCGACCCGCCAGCTCGACCGCTCGCCCCGTTTCACGGTGACCCGCTCGTCCGGGATCCGCGCCACCCGCCGGACGGTCGCTGATAGCGCGGCTCGGTCCGGACCCTTGACCGCCGAACAGGCACCCGGGGCCGTTCGGCGGTTCTCGAACGGCCCCGGCACAGAAGAAGCCCCCACCGTCCGGTGGGGGCTTCTTCAATGGTTGCTACTGGCGGCGGAGCTTACGCTCCAGTCAGCTTCTCGCGCAGAGCCGCAAGCGCTTCGTCCGAAGCGAGCGTTCCTGCACCGGAATCCGTCACGACGGGCTCCGAGGAGTAGCTCGTCGAGTTCGACTCGACGGGCTCGTTCGCTGCCGCGGCGTCGTCGGACGCGTGCTGCACGACCTGCTTCTTGTGGGACTCCCAGCGGGACTGGGCCTCCGCGTACTGGGCCTCCCACGCAGCGCGCTGCGTCTCGTAGCCCTCGAGCCATTCGTTCGACTCGGGGTCGAAGCCCTCGGGGTACTTGTAGTTGCCCTCTTCGTCGTACTCGGCAGCCATACCGTACAGAGCCGGATCGAACTCGGTGCTGTCGGCGTCGACGCCCTCGTTGGCCTGCTTGAGGCTGAGGGAGATGCGACGGCGCTCGAGGTCGATGTCGATGACCTTGACGAAGAGCTCGTCGCCGACGGAGACGACCTGCTCGGCCAGCTCCACGTGGCGGACGGCGAGCTCGGATATGTGCACGAGGCCCTCGATGCCGTCCTCGACGCGAACGAACGCGCCGAAGGGAACGAGCTTCGTGACCTTGCCCGGAACGACCTGGCCCAGGGCGTGCGTACGGGCGAAGGTCTGCCAGGGATCTTCCTGCGTGGCCTTGAGCGACAGGGAGACGCGCTCGCGGTCGAGATCGACCTCGAGGACCTCCACGGTGACTTCCTGACCGACCTCGACGACCTCGGAGGGGTGGTCGATGTGCTTCCAGGAGAGCTCGGAGACGTGCACGAGACCATCGACGCCGCCGAGGTCCACGAACGCACCGAAGTTGACGATCGAGGAGACGACGCCCGGACGGACCTGGCCCTTCTCGAGCTTGTTGAGGAACGTGGAACGCACCTCGGACTGGGTCTGCTCGAGCCACGCACGACGCGACAGCACGACGTTGTTGCGGTTCTTGTCGAGCTCGATGATCTTCGCTTCGATCTGCTGGCCGATGTACGGAGCCAGGTCCCGGACGCGACGCATCTCGACGAGGGATGCGGGCAGGAAGCCACGCAGGCCGATGTCCAGGATGAGACCACCCTTGACGACCTCGATGACGGTACCGGTGACGACGCCGTCTTCTTCCTTGACCTTCTCGATGTCGCCCCAGGCGCGCTCGTACTGAGCCCGCTTCTTGGAGAGGATCAGTCGGCCTTCTTTGTCTTCCTTGGTGAGTACCAGAGCCTCGACCTGATCGCCCACGGAGACGACGTCCCCGGGATCGACGTCGTGCTTGATGGAAAGCTCGCGGGAAGGAATGACACCCTCGGTCTTGTAACCGATGTCGAGCAGGACCTCGTCGCGGTCGACCTTGACGACGGTACCCTCGACGAGATCTCCGTCGTTGAAGTACTTGATGGTCGCGTCGATCGCTGCGAGGAAGTCCTCAGCGGTGCCGATGTCGTTGATAGCGACCTGCGGGGCACCTTGCTTCTCGGTGGTGGTGATGGTCATGTAGTTGGGACTCCGTTGTGGATGATGACGTGCTCCGGACAGGACGGCCACCGCCGTTCCAGCTGGGCCGGGAGCGGGTTCCGATGTCCGGATGTGGACGAAAGGGAAAGAACCTCGGAAGATTCAGGGTGGTGGTGCGTTCGGTCACCACCGGACGGGTCCGGACGGCGTCAAAGCGCACCACGCGCGTGTCCAGTCTAGCTTCGGCCCCCAACACCGTCAAAAGCCGGGCATACCCTTGTCATCCGCTTGTCATCGACCGTCTCCTTCACCGCCTCCTACGCCGACTGCTCCGTCGCAGGAGGGAGCAGTCGGTCAGAAGTGCGTGATGCAGTACGGCTCCTCGGGGCGGCCGAAGAGCTCGTCGAGGAGGTCGACGGCGTCCTCGGAGCGGGCGGTGAGGGCGCCTGCGGCCGAGAGCGACGAGGCCGTCACTCCGCCCAGGAACAGCGAGCCGAGTGCATTGACGGACAACGACGCATCCGGTGCCGTGGCGGCGTCGACCTGCACGACCTCGGCGACACCGTCCACGACCGTCAGGACGTAGGAGCCGCCGACGAGGCCGAGGTCGTCCGATACCTCGAGCACGAGCCTGCCGCTGCCGCGGAAGGATCGCCGGGAGAGGGCTTCCACCACATCGAGCAGGCGGATCCAGAGCACGTCGTCCGTGCCCTTGACCTGGTAGCTCCGGCGGTCGCGCAGCGCCCACGGCAGCGGGTCTCGCGGCGGGCTCCGTCCCAGGTGACGAGCTGCACCAGGTCGAGCGATCCGAGGTAGCGCCAGAGCTCGAGGTAGGCGGACGGGGTGGCCGCGACGAGGTCGACCACCTTCATGGTGTACGGGGTCGTCTCCCATCCGGCGAACCTGTAGCTGACGTAGCCGGCCGGTGTTCCTTCGGCGTCGTAGTGCACGGCCATCCGGACGGCGCGGTCCACGACCGGGCGCTCGCGGCCCCACTCCCCCGACGAGCGCCGCGGGTAGGCGAACTGCCGCTGCACCGAACCGAAGGTCGCGGCGTGGAAGCCGTCGAAGATCCTCTCCGCGAGGGCGACACAATGCTCCTGGGCCACGAGCGTCGTCGTTCCGGTCGCGGGCGCTGTGACCTCGAAGCGTTCGCGGACGTCGACCTCGATGCTGTGCGTGAACGTCGCACAGCCGAAGCCGAAGCGCCCGTAGATGGTCGCTTCCGACGCCGTCAGGATCGCGAGCGGGAGGCCGCGCTCCTTCGCCTCCTGCAGGTCCCTCGTCATCATGGACCGCAGGATGCCGTTCCGCCGATGGCTGGCCCGGACGCTCACCGCCGTGATCTGATGCACATCGACCTGATGCGCCCCGAGATTGAGGGGATGCACCATGGTCCCGTAGGTGGCGACGGGATGACCGTTGCCGAGCGCCTCGGCCGGCTGGGCGTCGTCGTGCACTCCCCAGAGCACGCGCTGATCCGACGTGAAGGCGCGGAGGAACGAGGGGATGTCCTCGGGGTCGACGGTGCCGTCGTGGAAGCCGATACTCTCGGCGTTCAGCCAGGTGGCGAAGCGCCCCTGCTCGGAGGCATCGTCCTCCGGGCCGGGTACGAAGACCTCGGTGCGGAGGTCCGGCACCCGCAGGGGCGTGCCGCGGCGGGAGGGGTCGGGGGTCAGGTTGTCACTCACCCGACAACCCTAGCCCGGCAACCGCGGGCGCAACCAGCACGCGCACGCCTCGTTCGGCTGGATGCCAGGGGGCCGCGGTGCCGGCAGGGCCCCCGACCCCCGGGGTCGGTCCTAGTGGGCTGCGTCGTGCCAGCTGACGCCGGTTCCCACCGAGACGTCGAGCGGGACGGAGAGGTCGGCCGCGCTGCCCATCTGTTCGCGGACCAGCGCCTCGACCTCCGCGGCCTCGCCCTCGGCGACCTCGAGGACGAGTTCGTCATGGACCTGCAGCAGCATCCGCGACGCCAGTCCCTGCTTCGTCAGGGCCTCGTCGACGCCGAGCATCGCCTTCTTGATGATGTCCGCGGCCGACCCCTGGATGGGAGCGTTGAGGGCTGCGCGTTCCGCCATCTCCCGGAGCTGGCGGTTGTCGCTCGACAGGTCCGGCAGGTAGCGTCGTCGCCCCTCGATCGTGGAGGTGAAGCCGTCCTTCCGGGCCTGCTCCACGATCCCGCGGAGGTAGTCGCGCACCGCCCCGAACCGTTCGAAGTAGTCACGCATGAGCGTGCGGGCCTCGTCCACCGAGATGTTCAGCTGCTTCGAGAGGCCGAAGGAGCTGAGGCCGTACACCAGGCCGTAGGACATCGCCTTGACCTTCGAGCGCATCGCGTTGGACACCTCCTCGGGTGCGACGCCGAAGATGTGGGAACCGACGAAGCGGTGGAGGTCCTCGCCCTCCTGGAAAGCGGAGATCAGCCCCTCGTCACCGGAGAGGTGCGCCATGATCCGCATCTCGATCTGCGAGTAGTCGGCCGTCATGAGGCTCTCGAACCTCTCGCCGTTCCGGCCCTGCCCGACCACGAACACCTCGCGGATGCGACGTCCTTCGTCGGAGCGCACCGGGATGTTCTGCAGGTTCGGGTTCGTCGAGGACAGGCGTCCGGTCGCGGCGATGGTCTGCAGGTAGGTGGTGTGGATGCGACCGTCGTCGCCCACGGCCTTACGGAGTCCCTCGACGGTCTGGCGCAGTTTCATGGCGTCGCGGTAGGCGAGGAGCTGCTCGAGGAACGGGTGGCCCGTCTTGGTGATGAGGTCCGTCAGGGCGTCCGCATCCGTGGAGAAACCCGTCTTGATCTTCTTGGTCTTCGGCAGCTCCAGCTCGTCGAAGAGCACGGCCTGCAGCTGCTTGGGCGACCCGAGGTTGATCTCCTTGCCGATGATCCGGTAGGCCTCCGCGCCGGCGGCACTGATCGTCGTCGAGAAGTCGTCGAACAACCGGTCCAGCCCGTCGACCGATACCGCGACCCCGGTGAGTTCCATGCGGGCGAGTACTTCGGCCAACGGCAGCTCGAGGCCCCCGAGCAGCTGGTTGGCGCCCTTCTCGACGAGTTGCCCGGCGAAGTGCTCGCTGAGGCGCAGCGCGGCGAAGGCCGCCACGACAGCCGGGGAGGCGACGTCGTCCCCCCCGAGGTCGAGTGCCTGCTGGCCCGAGGAGTCGTGCGCGGACGCCGTGATGGACAGGCGCAGGTGGTACTGAGCGAGATCGGCGAGGTCGTAGCTGCGGCGGTCGGGCTGGATGAGGTAGCCGGAGATGGCGGTGTCGTCGACCTCCCCGGCGAGCAGGAATCCCCGGGCGGACAGCAGCTTGAACACCGTCTTGAAGTCGTGGACGATCTTCGGCGCATCGGTGTCGGACAACCAGGCGCCGAGGACGTTCTCGGCGTCGGCGTCGAGCTGCTGCAACGGGATGAACGCGGCGTGGAGGCTGGTGACCACGGCGATCCCGACGACGTCGGTAGCGCCGGCCGTCGTCTCGGTGGCGAGGGCGAGCGACGCCTGCGCCTGGTTGGTGCCCTTGAACCAGGCGGCGAGGGCGGCGGCGTCCTCGAGCAGCACATGGGCCGGCGCGCTCTGCTCGTCGCCCTCGTCCTCCGTCTCCTCCTCGCCGAAGAGGTCGAACAGTCGCTTGCGCAGGGTGTTGAACTGCAGCGAGTCGAACAGGTCCTCGACGGCTGGGCGATCGGGATGCTGGGAGACCATCGCCTCGAGGTCCACGGGAAGGTCGAGATCCGTGAGGAGCCGGTTCAGGCGCCGGTTCCGTTTGACGTCCTCGATGTGCGCCCGGAGCGAGTCCCCCACCTTGCCGCCGATCTTGTCGAGGTTCTCGAGGATGCCTTCGAGACCGCCGTACTGCTTGATCCACTTGGCCGCGGTCTTCGGCCCGACCCCCGGGACTCCCGGCAGGTTGTCGGCGCTCTCTCCGACGAGGGCGGCGAGATCCGAGTACTGGTGCGGTGGGACGAAGTACTTCTCCTCGATGGCCTGCGCGTCCATCTGCGGGATGTTGGTGACTCCCTGCTTCGGGTACAGCACGGTCACGCGGTCGTTGACGAGCTGGAAGGCGTCGCGGTCGCCACTGACCACCTGCACGTCCCAGTCCGAGGCCGCCGCCTGGTAGGCCAGTGTGGCGAGGATGTCGTCCGCCTCGTAACCGTCCATCGAGATGGTGGGGATCCGCATGGCCTCCATGACCTTGATGATGAGGTCCACCTGGCCGTGGAACTCCTCGGGCGTCTTGGAGCGCCCGCCCTTGTACTCCGTGTACTCCTCGGAGCGGAAGGTGGGGGTGTCGAGGTCGAAAGCCACGGCGACGTGGCTCGGCTTCTGGTCCTTGATCAGGTTGATGAGCATCGCCGTGAAGCCGTACACCGCGTTGGTGTGCTGGCCGGTGTCGGTGGAGAAGTTCTCCGGCGGCAACGCGTAGAACGCGCGGAACGCCATCGAGTGTCCGTCGATGACGAGAAGGCTGTTCCGTGAGCCGTCACTGCGCCGGGCCGGTGCCTTCTCCTGCCGTCCCTCCTCCGTCGAGGCCCCTCGGGCGGCCTCGGAAGGTGGCGCGATGGTCAGGGTTGCCGCAGGTTTGGTCGTTTCACTCACAGGTGCCAGCCTAGTTCCCATGACACACAACCGCACCCAGTCCGACGTCGTCCCGGAACTGCCCGAGGGGAGGCTGGAGGAACTGCTCGCGGCCGGTATCCCCGCGGAGATGCACGGGTGGCTGGGCCGGTACGGTGTCGGGGCGCTCACCGTGAAGATGGGAATCGTCTTCCAGGAGATGAACGCCGAACGCATGGTCGCGACGATGCCGGTGGAGGGCAACGAGCAGGTCGCGGGGATCCTGCACGGAGGAGCGCACGTGGTGCTCGCCGAGACCCTCGGGTCGTTCGCCGCCGGCCTTCATGCGGGCCCAGGGCGTCAGGCCGTCGGCATCGAGGTCGGGGCGACCCACCACCGGAGTATCGACACGGGCCTCGTGACCGGCACGGCGACGGCGATCCACCTGGGCCGGTCGCTGACGACGCACGAGGTGGTGATGACCGACGAACAGGGCAGGCGACTCTCGACGGCGCGGATCACGAACATGATTCGGCAAGCCCGCGACTGATCGAGCCGCCGTCCGCCTGCGCCACGTGGCGTCGGAAATGCAAGACCCGGAGCGGACGGGCGCCGTGGTTGCTGCCCCGGTGAGGCCCTGCCTACGGTGGATCCGCAGGGGCGGGACCGCTCGCCCACCATCCCCACCGTACGGAGCAGACCATGGCCGACAGGACTTCCAGGACCATCGCCGCTGTTCTCGCCGCTGGCGCACTCTTCCTCGGCGGGTGCGATCTCGGCAACCAGGACAGCGACAATTCCGGTACCGACACCGGGAACTACGACGACAACAACGGGATCGACACCGATCAGGGTGACGATGCCCGCGGGAACGATCTCGATGAGGGTCCCAGCGGGGAGGACCTCGAGGACGACACCAGCGAGAACGACAACTGATGACGGCACGCAGCTCGGCCCTTGCACGGGCAGCGGTCCGCGGTGCCATCGCCGGACTCGTGGGCACAGCGGCCATGACCGCGGGGGAGCTGCTCGAGCAGCGCCTGACCCACCGTCCCGATTCCCACATCCCGGCCCGCACGCTACGCATCCTGATGGGTAGGCCCACGTCGGACGGGAAGCAGTACCCGGTCTGGAACTCCGCGATGCACTGGCTGACCGGGGCCACCCTGGGCGCTCTCCGCGGAGTATGGAGCGTCACCGGCATCCGCGGCACGTCGGCCACCGCGGCCCACACGGTGGTGCGCCTCGCCTTCGACCAGACACTCGAGAACGCAACGGGCGCCGGAGCGGCGCCCGCTGTGGCCCGTCGGTGAGAAGACGGTCGACTACCTCCACAAGGGAGTGTTCGCGATCGTCACGGGCATCACCTCCGACGCCCTGAATCCGCCCGCCCTGGTCAGCACGGCGGGTGCCCGCAGCCACTGAGAGGGTGGCCTCAGACGTCGGTCGGCGGGGCCGAACCCTCCTGGATGTGGCGGCGTAGCTCGGCCGGCCGGAAGGGCTTGTGCAGGTAGCGGTCAGCTCCCGCGTCGAGGCCGCGCTTCTCGTCGACGGCATCGACCCTCGCCGTCAGCATCACGATGAAGGTCGCGGAGAAACGACGGATGCGCTCGGTCACCTCGAAGCCGTCGATATCCGGCAGGCCGACGTCGAGCGTCACGACGTCCGGCATGATCCGGCGGACCATCTCGACGCCGGCCAGGCCGGCCGGGGCGGTGTGGACCCTGAAGCCCGAGCCGGTCAGCACGGCGTGCAGGAGATCACGGACGTCGTCGTCGTCCTCGATCACGACGGCGGTGCGGGTGCGCTCGAGGGTCGGCATAGCGCAAGTTTACTCCGCCGCACCGTCCGGTCCGGCCCCGCCCCTAGGACTCGGGACGGACCGTCGCCTCCACGGCCTCGCCGGCACCGACCGGCTCCACCGTCACGGTCCGCACCGTCTCCGGCACGTCCGGGAAAGCGCCGATCATCAGCAGGTCGCCCGTCTCCCCCGGCAGGACTCCCCCGCTGTATTCGCCGACGAGCCCGACGACCTCGGGCGAGGCTTCACCACCGTTCGTCGCCGCTCCCCATTCCCCGATCACGATCGACGCCGGCCGGAGCTGCAGGTCCTGACCCTCCGGCGTCGTGATCGTCACGGTGGCCAGCTCCACTGCCGTGCCACCCTCGGGGTTCTGGACCGTGACCCGCGCGTAGCTGACCGCCTCCCGGCCCAGTTCCGTGCGCAGCGCCTCGACGTCCGCGGGGGCTTCGGCGGGCATCACGACGTCGCCCCGCGCCTCGCCGAGCAGGAAAGCGAACGAACCACTGGCCGAGTCGGTGAGTCCCTCGACCGAGGGCGCGCCGGAGGGCGCAGCGGCCTGCTCCGACGCGGTCTCGCGGGGGTCGGGGGTGGGGCCGGGAGGTTCGGCATCGGTGGCGGGGTTCCCGCCGCACCCGGTCACCAGGAGCAGCAGCAGGGTCGAGGACAGCAGGGTCTTCTTCATGGATCTCCCAGAGGCCGGCCAGGGGTGGAACCGGCGCGGAATCAGGCCCGGCTCGACGCCGGGGCGCGGCAATGTTCCATCCCGTTGTACCAGCGGACGTGACCCGTCCGCTTCCCCGGCCCCTGGTGCGCGGCACCGTTGACAGGCCGGATCAGTCCCGGTTACGCGCCCGGCTCGGCTGCACCCGCATGGGCTCCCCCGGCATCTTGGGGAAATCGGGAGGGAACGGCAGCTCCCCCAGTCCGTTCTGCACGTCCCGGTCCCACCAGGAACTCAGCACCTCGATGTCCCCGGGCTCGGTGTGCAGCTCCGACCAGGGATCACCGACGGTGCGCAGCCGCTCGGGTACCGTCGCGATGGTGAAGCCCGTGGGGTCGATACCGGGCAGTTCGTCCCAGGTGACCGGGCAGGACACCGGGGCATGCGCAAGTGCCCTCGGACTGTAGGCGCCGGCCATGGTGCGGTCCCGGTTCGCCTGGTTGTAGTCCACGAAGATCCGCGAGCCCCGCTCCTCCTTCCACCACGCCGTCGTGACGCGGTCCGGCATCCGGCGCTCGAGTTCGCGCGCTGCCGCGATGACCGCCCGCCGGACAGCGAGGAACTCGTGCACCTGGCCGATCGGGGCGAACACGTGGAGTCCCCGGTTGCCGGAGGTCTTGACGAAGGCCGTGAGTCCGGCCTCGCGGAGCACCACCCGGAGCTCGAGTGCGGCGGCCACGACGTCGTCGAAGGTCGTCCCGGGCTGGGGGTCGAGGTCTATCCTCAGTTCGTCGGGCAGATCCGGAGCCGCGGCCCGCGATGCCCACGGGTGGAAGACGACGGTGTTCATCTGGACGGCCCACACGACCGATGCGGGCTCGTCGAGGACGAGCTGCGGGTGGGAGCGGCCGCTCGGGTACACCACGGTCACGCTGCGCACGTAGTCGGGAGCACCCCGTGGCGGGTTCTTGCTGAAGAAGGAGTCGCCGTTGACGTCGGCCCCGAAACGCTGCAGCGATACAGGGCGTCCGCCGTTCGCGGCCAGAAAGGCGGGGGCGACGTCCAAAAAGTAGCGGGCGAGGTCGAGCTTCGTCAGGCCTGACGCGGGCCAGAGCACGCGGGACGGGCTGGACACACGGACGGAACGGTCGCCGTCCGGGCCGGGAACATCGAGGATCGTCGTTTCGCTCGCCATGGGCTCAATGTACCCCCGGCTCCGCGGGGACGGGAGGGGACCGCCGGCGTGGACGACGCCACGTCCGTGTCCACCCTGTTCTGGTGCCCGAAGTGGGACTCGAACCCACACACCTCTCGATACTGCATTTTGAGTGCAGCGCGTCTGCCAATTCCGCCATTCGGGCCCTGCCGACCCCGGCTGCGAGGGGAATGGCTGACTTCCTTCTCCGCCGGTGCGCGAATCCACTCTACATGCCGATAGGCTGTTTCCCGGACCGGGAACAACCTTCCACGGGCCCGTCGGAACGCCATCATCATCAAGGAGCAACAGTGTCTGAACCCACCGAATCCACGCCCGCCGGACCCGCACGCCGGGTCATCGTGGCCGAGGACGAGACGCTCATCCGGCTCGACATCATCGAGATCCTGCGTGGGGAAGGCTATGAGGTCGTCGCCGAGGCCGACAACGGTGAGAAAGCCGTCGCTCTGGCCCAGGAGCACCGACCGGACCTCGTGCTCATGGACGTGAAGATGCCGGTCATGGACGGCATCACCGCCGCCGAGCAGATCGTGAAGGCCCGCATCGCGCCCGTCGTGCTGCTGACGGCCTTCAGCCAGAAGGAACTCATCGAGCGGGCGCGCGACGCCGGTGCCATGGCATACGTCGTCAAGCCGTTCACGCCCGCGGACCTCATCCCCGCCATCGAGATCGCGATGTCGCGCCATGAGGAGATCAAGGCACTCGAGGCCGAGGTCAGCGACCTGCAGGAGCAGTTCGCCACACGCAAGCTCGTGGAGCGGGCGAAGAGCCTGCTGACGACGAAGATGGGCCTCACGGAGCCCGAGGCCTTCCGCTGGATCCAGAAGACCTCGATGGACCGCCGCCTCAGCATGCGTGAGGTCGCCGAGACGATCATCAACCAGGTCAACTGACACCTGCACCGCTGCACGCACCACGAAGAAGACCCCCACCAGGATCGGGTGGGGGTCTTTCGCTGACCGGACCGTCAGGCAAGGTCAGGGTCGGGTCACTTCTTGTTCTTCAGGGGCCAGGGGCCGACGTCTTCCTTGATGTAGGACGTGTGGCCGTCGGGCAGCTGGCCGGCGTCGGTGATGTCGCCGACGCGGTGGACCTTGATCGAGTTGGTCGACCCGGCCTGTCCGGGAGGTGACCCGGCCGCGATGACGACGAGGTCGTCGACCTCGACGAGGCCCTGCTCGAACAGGACGCGGTCCACCTGGGCCGTCATCTGGTCCGTGTGCTCGACGAACTCGACGAGCTTCGGCTGGATCCCCCAGATGAGGGACATCGCGTTCAGGGTCGACTGCACCGGGGTGAAGGCGAAGACCGGCTTCTTGGGGCGGAGCCGCGACAGGCGGCGCGCCGAGTCCCCGGACTGCGTGAAGGTGCAGATGTACTTCGCGTCGAGCTGGTCCGAGATCTCCACGGCTGCGCGGGTGATCGCGCCGCCCCGGGTCTTCGGCTTGCTGCCGAGCGGCGGGACGCGCTCCAGGCCGTGGCGTTCGGTGGACTCGATGATGTCCGCCATGGTGCGGACGGTCTCGATCGGGTACTTTCCGACGCTGGTCTCGCCCGAGAGCATGACGGCGTCCGCGCCGTCGAGGACGGCGTTGGCGCAGTCCGAGGCCTCGGCGCGCGTGGGGCGGGGGTTGTCGATCATCGATTCGAGGACCTGCGTGGCGACGATGACCGGCTTGGCCCAGCGGCGCGCGAGTTCGACCGCACGCTTCTGGACGATCGGGACGTCCTGCAGGGGAAGCTCCACGCCCAGGTCGCCACGTGCCACCATGATGGCGTCGAATGCGTCGATGATCTCCTCGAGGGCGTCCACGGCCTGCGGCTTCTCGATCTTGGCGATGACCGGGACGCGGCGGCCCTCCTCGTCCATGATCTCGTGCACGCGCTTCACGTCGCCGGCATCGCGGACGAAGGACAGCGCCACCATGTCGACGCCGATCTGGATGGCCCAGCGGAGGTCGGCCTCGTCCTTGTCGCTCAGCGCGGGGACGTTCACGGCGACACCGGGGAGATTGATGCCCTTGTTGTTCGAGACCATGCCACCGACGACGACCTCCGTCGTGACGCTGGTGTCGTCGACCGCGGTCGCCCGCAGCGAGACCTTTCCGTCGTCGATGAGCAGCATGTCGCCGACGTTGACGTCCTGGGGCAGGCCCTTGAACGTGGTGGACGCGATGTCCTGCGTCCCCTCGATGTCATCGACGGTGATCGTGAAGACGTCGCCGGGAGCAAGGGCGTGGGGGCCGTCGGCGAAGCGGCCGAGGCGGATCTTGGGACCCTGCAGGTCGGCGAAGATGCCGACGGGCCTGCCGAGCTCTTCGGACGCACGGCGCACGTTGTGGTAGGTGGTGCTGTGCACGGTGTAGTCACCGTGGCTCATGTTCATCCGCGCGACGTCGACGCCGGCATCGAGTACGGCGAGGGTGTTCTCATAGCTGGCGATTGCGGGGCCGAATGTTGCAACGATTTTTGCGCGTCTCATGAAACCTAGCCTAGTCGTGTTTGGTCGTGGGGGGTGGTGTGGGGGCCGGTCAGAGGACGGCGATGGAGCGATCGTTGGGTGCGACGGGAGCGGGCAGTCTGGTGGAGCCCATGAGCCACTTGTCGACGGCGGCAGCGCACGCGCGGCCCTCGGCGATGGCCCAGACGATGAGTGACTGGCCGCGTCCGGCGTCGCCCGCCGAGAACACGCCCGCCGTGTTCGTCATGTAGTAGCCGTCGCGTGCGAGGTTGCCGCGATCGTCGAACTCGGCCTGTACCTGCTCGGTGATCCCTGCAGGCTCTGCTCCCGTGAACCCGAGCGAGAGGAAGACGAGGTCCGCCGGGATCTCGCGCTCGGTGCCGGCCTTCGGTACGCGGCGGCCGTCGACGAATTCCGTCTCGGCCACCTTGATACCGCGCAGCACGCCGTCGTCGCCGACGAATTCGACCGTGGACGCCAGGTAGCGGCGCTCCCCGCCCTCCTCGTGTGCACTCGCGATGTCGAAGAGCGTCGGGAACGTGGGCCAGGGCTGGTCGGGTCGACGCTCCGTCGGTGGCTGCTGGCCGATGGCGAGCGTCGTGACGGATGCCGCGTGCTGACGGTGGGCGGTGCCCAGCAGTCGGCGCCCGTGTCTCCGCCCCCGAGGATGACGACGTGCTTGCCCTCGGCGTGGATCTGGTCCTCGAGAACCTCGCCGGCCACCACGCGGTTGCCCTGCACGAGGTAGTCCATGGCGAAGTGCACCCCCTCGAGGTCGCGTCCCGGGATGGGGAGGTCGCGGGGTACCGTGGCTCCCGTAGCGACGACGACGGCGTCGTACCGCCGCTTCAGCTGTCCCCAGCTGATGTCCCTGCCGACGTCCACGCCGGTACGGAACCGTGTACCCTCGGCCTTCATCTGGTCGAGGCGCCGCTCGAGGTGGATCTTCTCCATCTTGAAGTCGGGGATGCCGTAGCGCAGGAGGCCGCCGATGCGGTCGTCGCGCTCGTACACGGCGACGGTGTGACCGGCGCGCGTCAGCTGCTGGGCAGCCGCGAGACCCGCGGGCCCCGAGCCGACGACGGCGATGGTCCGTCCCGTCAGGCGCTCCGGCGGGTGCGGTTCCACCCAGCCCTCGTCGAAGGCCTGGTCGGCGATCGACACCTCGACCTGCTTGATCGTCACGGGTGGCTGGTTGATTCCCAGGACGCACGACGACTCACACGGAGCAGGACAGAGCCGCCCGGTGAACTCGGGGAAATTGTTCGTGGCGTGCAGCCGCTCGATGGCCTCCCGGCCCTTGTCGCGGTACATGAGGTCGTTCCACTCGGGGATGAGGTTCCCGAGCGGGCAGCCCTGGTGGCAGAACGGGACGCCGCAGTCCATGCAGCGGCCCGCCTGCGCCTTCAGCACACCCTTCTCCTGCGCCTCGTAGACCTCTTTCCAGTCCATGATGCGCACCGGCACGGGCCGGCGGGGCTGGGTCTCGCGCTCGCGCACCTTCATGAATCCGCGTGGGTCAGCCACCGGTAACCTCCAGGATCTTGGTCCATGCCTCTTCGCCGTCCGGGTCGAGACCCTGTTCGACGGCGGAGGCACGGGCGTCCAGTACCGCTGCGTAGTCGCGCGGCAGGACCTTGGTGAATCGCGCAACGTTCTCCTCGAAGGATTCGAGCAGGCTCTCGGCCAGGGTGGACTCGGTCTCCTCCAGGTGCTGGATCAGCAGCCGTCGGACGATCTCGATGTCCTCGGCGTCCAGGTCGACGAGCAGCAGCTCCCCGTTGTCGAGGCTCTGCTTGTTGACACGGGCCCGGTCGAGGTCGAGCACGAAGGCGGTCCCGCCGGACATGCCTGCCCCGAAGTTCCGGCCCGTGGGCCCGAGAACAAGCGCTTGGCCCCCGGTCATGTATTCGCAGCCGTGGTCGCCGATCCCCTCGGCCACCGCCGTGGCGCCCGAGTTCCTCACCAGGAACCGCTCCCCCACCTGGCCGCGCAGGAACATCTCACCACTCGTCGCTCCGTAGCCGATGACGTTGCCCGCGATGACGTTGTGGTCCGCACGGAACACGTTGGCGCGGTCCGGCCGCACCGTGATGCGTCCGCCGGACAGACCCTTGCCCACGTAGTCGTTCGAGTCGCCCAGCAGCCGCAGCGTGACGCCGGCGGGCAGAAAGGCACCGAGCGACTGGCCGGCCTGACCCGTGAGCGTCACGTCGATGGTGTTCGTGGCCAGAGTGTCCAGCCCGAAGGTCCGGGTGACCTCGTGGCCGAGCATCGTGCCGACCGAGCGGTCGGTGTTCACCACGTCGACCGAGATGCGCACCGGCGAACGGTGCTGCAGCGCATCGGCACTCATCTCGATCAGCTTGTTGTCGAAGTGCTGGTCGAGCTCGTGGTTCTGCGGGAGCATGTTCCGCATCGGTTCGTTCGAATCGAACTCGTTGCCGCGCAGGATCGGGTCGAGGTCCAGGCCGTCGGCCTTCCAGTGCTCGATCGCCTGGCGGGCGTCGAGCAGTTCGCTGTGGCCGATCGCCTCCTCGAGCGTCCGGAAGCCGAGTTCCGCGAGGATCTCGCGCACTTCCTCGGCGATGAACTCGAAGAAGTTGACCACGAACTCCGGCTTGCCGGTGAAGCGGCTGCGCAGCTCGGGGTTCTGCGTGGCGACACCCACGGGGCAGGTGTCGAGGTGGCACACGCGCATCATGATGCAGCCGGAGACCACGAGCGGCGCCGTGGCGAACCCGAACTCCTCACCACCCAGCAGGGCGGCGATGACGACGTCACGTCCCGTCTTGAGCTGCCCGTCGACCTGGACGACGACGCGGTCGCGCAGCCCGTTGAGCATGAGCGTCTGCTGGGTCTCGGCGAGACCCAGTTCCCAGGGGATACCCGCGTGCTTGAGGGAGTTGAGCGGGCTGGCGCCGGTTCCGCCGTCGTGCCCCGACACGAGGACGACGTCGGCCTTCGCCTTCGTGACCCCTGCGGCGACGGTGCCGATACCGACCTCGGACACCAGCTTGACGTGCACGCGTGCCCTCGGGTTGGACCTCTTGAGGTCGTAGATGAGCTGGGCGAGGTCCTCGATCGAGTAGATGTCGTGGTGCGGCGGCGGCGAGATCAGCGCGACGCCCGGCGTCGAGTGACGCGTCCTGGCGATCCAGGGGTAGACCTTCTGGCTCATGAGCTGGCCGCCCTCGCCGGGCTTGGCTCCCTGCGCCATCTTGATCTGGATGTCGTCGGCGTTGGTGAGGTAGAGGCTCGTGACGCCGAACCGGCCGGAGGCCACCTGCTTGATGGCGGACCGGCGCTCGGGGTCGAGCAGGCGATCGACGTCCTCGCCGCCCTCGCCGGTGTTGGACTTCCCGCCGAGGCGGTTCATCGCGATGGCAAGCGTCTCGTGTGCTTCCTGGGAGATGGAGCCGTAACTCATCGCCCCGGTGGAGAAGCGCTTGACGATCGAGGACACGGGCTCGACCTCGTCGATCCCGACGGGCTCCCGGGCGTCTCCACGCAGCTTCAGCAGGCCGCGCAGGGTCATGAGCTCCTTGGACTGGTCGTCCACGCCCTGCGTGTAGGCCTTGAAGATGTCGTAGCGGCGTTCCCGCGTGGCGTGCTGCAGCCGGAAGACCGTCTCCGGGTTGAAGAGGTGCGGCGGACCCTCGCGCCGCCACTGGTACTCGCCGCCGTTGTCGAGGCCGCGGTGGGGATCCTCGATGCCGTCCTGCGGGTACGCGCTCTCGTGCCGGGCGGCGACCTCGGCTGCGATGACATCGAGCCCTACGCCGCCGAGCTGCGTCTGCGTGCCGTGGAAATACTCGTCCACGAGGTCCTGCGAGAGTCCGAGCGCCTCGAAGGTCTGGGCTCCGCAGTAGGAACTGACGGTCGAGATGCCCATCTTGGACATGATCTTCAGGACGCCCTTGCCGAGGCCCTTGATGAGGTGCGCGACGGCAACCTCGGCCGAGACGCCGGTGATGTCCCCGTTGCGGACGAGTTCCTCGCAGCTCTCCATCGCGAGGTAGGGGTTGACCGCCGAGGCGCCGTAGCCGATGAGCACCGCGACGTGGTGCACCTCACGCACGTCACCGGCCTCCACGACGAGCGAGGTCTTGGTGCGGTTGGCGCTCTTCAGGAGGTGGTGGTGCACCGCGCTGGTCAGCAGCAGCGACGGGATGGGCGCCCACTGCGCGTTGGAGTCGCGGTCCGACAGCACGACGTACTGCACGCCGCGGTTGAGCGCACTGGAGACCTGCTCGCAGATCTCGGACAGGCGCGCGCGCAGGGCCGCCTCTCCGCCGTCGTGCCGGTACAGCCCGCGGACGCGGACGGTCAGGCGGTCGCCGTCCTCGGTCTCGAGGTTGGCGATCTTGGCCAGCTCGTCGTTGGTGATCACCGGGAACCTGAGGGCGATCTGCTTCGACCTCACCTGCCCGGTCGAGAGGAGGTTGCCGTCGGGCCCGATGGTCACGCCCATCGACGTGACGAGTTCCTCACGGATGGAATCCAGCGGCGGATTCGTCACCTGCGCGAAGGACTGGACGAAGTAGTCGAACAGGAGGCGGGGCCGCTTCGACAGCACGGCGATCGGGGTGTCCGACCCCATGGCACCGAGGGGCTCGGCACCGTTCTTCGCCATGGGGCCGAGCAGGATGCGCAGTTCCTCCTGCGTGTAGCCGAAGGTGCGCTGGCGGCGGTTGATGGACGCCTTCGTGTGGACGACGTGCTCGCGCTCCGGGAGGTCCTCGAGCTGGATCAGGTTCTCCCTGACCCATTCGCCCCAGGGATTCGCGGCAGCGACCTCGGCCTTGATCTCCTGGTCCTCGATCAGGCGGCCTTCCTCGGTGTCGACGAGGAACATCTTGCCGGGCGAGACCCGGCCCTTGCGCACGATACGGGCGGGATCGACGTCGATCACGCCCACCTCGGAGGCGAGGATGACGAGGCCGTCCTCGGTGACCCAGTAGCGCGCGGGACGCAGGCCGTTGCGGTCGAGCACCGCGCCGACGAGGCGGCCGTCCGTGAAGGACACCGCGGCAGGACCGTCCCAGGGCTCCATGAGCATCGAGTGGTACTGGTAGAAGGCACGCCGGGCCGGATCCATCGTGGCGTGGTTCTCCCACGCCTCGGGGATCATCATCATGATCGAGTGGGTGATCGGCCGTCCCGAGAGCGTGAGCAGTTCCGCGACCTCGTCGAACGACGCCGAGTCGGACGCGCCGGGGGTACAGATGGGGTACAGCTCCTCGGGCGAATCACCCAGCAGCGGGTTGGACAGCTGGGACTGCCGGGCCCTCATCCAGTTGCGGTTGCCCTTGACCGTGTTGATCTCGCCGTTGTGCGCGATGGTGCGGAACGGCTGCGCGAGCGGCCATGAGGGGAAGGTGTTCGTCGAGAAGCGCGAGTGGACGATCCCGAGGCGCGTCTTGAAGCGTTCGTCCGACAGGTCGGGGTAGAACGGCTCGAGCTGCGCCGTCGTCAGCATGCCCTTGTAGACGATGGTCTTCGAGGACAGCGAGGGGAAGTAGACGCCGTACTTGTTCTGGGCGCGCTTGCGCACCCGGAACGCCTTCGCATCGAGGTCCGACGCGCTCTCGTCCGACGGAGCCATGAAGAGCTGGACGAAGTGCGGCATGCACGCACGGGCCATCGCTCCCACCAGATCGGCGACGACGGGAACCACTCGCCAGCCGAGGACGTCGAGGCCCTCCGACTCGGCGATCGACTCCAGTCCGGCGCGGGCCGTCTCCTCCTCCTTCGCCTCGGCGGGAAGGAAGGCCGTCCCCACGATGTAGGACCCGGCGGGCGGCAGCGGGAAATCGACGACGGCGCGGAAGAACTCGTCGGGAATCTGCGTCAGGAGGCCGGCGCCGTCGCCGGTTCCCTCATCGGCGCCGACGGCGCCACGGTGCTCGAGGTTGCGGAGCGCGGTCAGCGCGGCGTCGACGATGTCGTGCCCCGGCTCACCCCGCAGGGTGGCGATGACGGCGAGGCCGCACGCATCCTTCTCGTTCTCCGGGTTGTAGAGCCCCCTGGCCTCGGGCAGCGAGGCGAACCGTGCGAAGGGCGACTCCACGGCCTCGGCCGCGGACGGTGTCGGTCCCGGGTGGTTCCCGGTCGGCTTTCCAGGCGTCAAAGCAGTCATAGAAAGGATCCTTCCCCCATGATGGAGCGTCGGGAGGGGACAGCCTTGGCCCCGCGGCGCCGCTGTCTTGAAGCGGGCACCGTCTGTTGATCATCTGCACACCACCTGCTCCCGCGCTGCCCGGCGCTCTTGGCGGGCTATCACTCTCGTGATCTTGCACTGGTCGGGGTGGTGTCGGTGCGGGCAGGAAGGTGATCCGGCCGTCGCACCTGGAGTCCACAACTGTGTGGTGTTGCGTCCTTGAGGGGCGGTGGCCCGGGGACTGCTTCGGGGACCGACTCCCGTGGCTCCGCTCTCGCGGGGTCCTCAGAACGCAGATCGTTCCTCAGGAGCCGTTTGTTTCGGAAAGATTACCACGGTCATCACGGCGCTCCGGCCCCCTGTCCACCGCGTGGCTACCTGTGGCTGAAGCGTTGTCCGCTGCGGCCGTTCCGGCCTCGGGGTGCGTGCCCGTAGCCGGGTCGGCACCAGGATCCGTGTCGGTGGTCGCGCCGATGTCGGGTGCGCGGCCGGGCAGGTGGACCGACGGTGCATCGACCGGGCCGCGCCTCACCGCGAGGAGGACGAGGATCGCCAGCGCGACCACGAACACGGCGATGCTGGTCCAGACATTGAGCCGCTGTGTCACCCCGAAGAGGGTGACCATCTCGGCGTCGTCGATGCGGAGCGCCTCGATCCAGACCCGTCCGAGGGTGTAGTAGGCGGCGTACAGCCAGAACATGCGCCCGCCGCGAAGCCGGAACCTGCGGGCGAGCAGGAGCAGCAGCGCCACGCCTGCGAGGTTCCAGAGGAGTTCGTACAGAAAGGTCGGATGGAACAGCGTGCCGGGTTCCTGGTCGAGCGGGAAGTTCGCGTTGTCGGCATCGATCTCCAGCCCCCAGGGCAGCGTCGTCGGGCCCCCGAAGAGCTCCTGGTTGAACCAGTTGCCCAGCCGGCCGACGGCCTGGGCGAGCAGCAGTCCGGGCGCGGCCGCGTCGGCGAAGGCCGAGAGCTTCACTCCTGCGCGCCGTGCACCGATCCAGGCGCCGACGGCTCCGAGTGCGACGGCGCCCCAGATGCCGAGGCCTCCCTGCCAGATCTGCGGGATGCGGGCGAGGTCCCCTTCGGGGCCGAAGTAGGCGTCGGGCGACGACACCACGTGATAGAGGCGGCCGCCGATGATGCCGAACGGGATGGCCCAGATCGCGATGTCCCAGACGGTGTCGGCATGGCCGCCGAAGGAGACGAAGCGTTTCTGGGTGAGGAGGAGCGCCAGGATGATCCCGGCCAGGATGCACAGTGCATAGGCGTGGATGGTGACGGGGCCCAGGCTGAAGCTCGCCCATTCCGCGGGCGGGCTCGGGATCGAGGCCGCGAGTGCGCCGCCCATCACGTCGAGGCCTTCGCCGTGCCGGTGCTCAGTTCGCGCGTGAGTTCCGCGACGGCGTCCACTCCGCCGTCGCGCAGCGCCGCGACGAGCGCGGTGCCCACGATGACGCCGTCCGCGTAGGCACCGATCTCCCGTACCTGCTCGGACGTGGACACGCCGAGCCCGACGCACACGCGCTCCGCTCCGGCCGCGTGGGCGGAGTCGACGACGGCGCGGGCCGCCGCTCCCACCGAGGTCCGTGCGCCGGTGACACCCATGACGGACACGGCGTAGACGAATCCCCTGCTCGCGTCGACGGTGTTCTGCATCCGCTGGGGCGATGTGGAGGGAGCCACCAGGAACACCCTGTCCAGCCCCAGGTCCTCGGAGACCTCGAGCCATTCGGAGGCCTCGTCGGGAATGAGGTCCGGCGTGATGAGCCCCGCTCCACCCGCTGCGGCGAGTCGTTCGGCGAACTCGCGGACACCCATGCGCATGACGGGGTTCCAGTAGGTCATGACGAGCACGGCGGCATTGGTGCTGCGGGTGATACCCTCCACCACGTCGAAGATCCTGGGCACGGTGAAGCCGTTGGCCAGGGCCTCGACGGTGGCTTCCTGGATGACGTGGCCGTCCATCACCGGATCGGAGTAGGGGATGCCGATCTCGATCAGGTCGACGCCGTTCTCCGCCATGGCGATCCCGGCGTCGATCGTGGTCTGGACATCGGGAAAGCCGGCCGGCAGGTATCCGATCAGCGCGGCGCGGCCTTCGTCGCGTGCCTTCTCGATCGCGGCCGAGGCCTTCGACGCGGCCCTGGCACCGGCCGAGGTCCGGTCTCCGGTGGTGCCGGCGGCGTGCCGACCCGTGTGGTGCGTGGTCACAGCTGTTCACCCTCCTGGGCGATTTCCTGCTCGGCGCTGTCGTCCGGCAGCAGGTCGAAGTAGCCCGCGGCGGTCGCCACGTCCTTGTCCCCGCGACCCGAGAGGTTCACGACGACGATCCTGTCCGACGGCTGCTCCCCCGGTGCCAGGCCGGCAGCGAGCCGCTGACCCACCTTCATGGCTCCGGCGAGGGCATGCGCGGTCTCGATGGCGGGGATGATGCCCTCGGTCTGGCTGAGGATCCGGAAGGCCTCCATCGCCTCCGTGTCCGTGATCGGCTCGTAGTGTGCGCGCCCGATGTCCGCCAGGTACGCGTGCTCCGGACCGACGCCCGGGTAGTCGAGGCCAGCGGAGATGGAGTGGGACTCCATCGTCTGGCCGTCCTCGTCCTGCATCAGGTAGGAGCGGGCACCGTGCAGCACCCCCGGTCGACCCAGCGTGATGCTGGCGGCGTGGCGGCCGGTCTCGACCCCGTCCCCGCCTGCCTCGAAGCCGTAGAGTGCGACGTCGCGGTCGTCCAGGAAGCCGTGGAACATCCCGATGGCGTTGGAACCGCCGCCCACGCAGGCGCAGACCGCGTCGGGGAGCTTCCCCGTCTGCTCGAGGATCTGCTCGCGGGCCTCCTCGCCGATGACCTCGTGGAAGTAGCGCACCATCGAGGGGAAGGGGTGGGCGCCGGCCGCTGTACCGAGGAGGTAGTGCGTCGTCTCGACGTTGGCGACCCAGTCGCGGAGGGCGTCGTTGATGGCGTCCTTGAGGGTCTGCGACCCGTTGGTGACGGGGATGACCGTCGCACCGAGCAGTTGCATGCGCGCGACGTTCAGGGCTTGGCGGCGGGTGTCCTCGGCGCCCATGTAGACGACGCATTCCAGTCCGAGCAGGGCTGCGGCGGTGGCGCTCGCGACACCGTGCTGGCCCGCGCCGGTCTCGGCGATCACACGGGTCTTGCCCATGCGCTTGGCGATGAGCGCCTGGCCGAGCACGTTGTTGATCTTGTGCGAGCCGGTGTGGTTGAGGTCCTCGCGCTTGAGGAACACCCGGACGCCACCGCAGTGCTCCGCGAACCGCTTGGCTTCGGTGAGCAGCGAGGGCCGCCCCGCGTAGTTGCGGTTCAGCTCGGTCACCTGCGCCGTGAACTCCGGATCGGCTTTCGCCTTGTCGAAGGTGTCCTGGAGTTCGTCCAGCGCCGCGATCAGCGACTCCGGCATCCATCGCCCACCGTAGGAACCGAAGTAGGGGCCCGGCGCGTGCCGGAGGCTCTGGTCGTGGCTGAGGAACGCCTCTGCCGTCCCGGCGTCGACCGCGCCCGCTGCTGAGGCGTCTGCGCCGTCGAGGCCCGCGTCCTGGTGCACATCGGTCATGACTTCAGCATTCCTGTCCTGTTGGTCCTGGCCCTGCAGGCGTACCGTGCGGGCCCTGCTCGGACCGGCAGAGCCGGCCCGTCTCCTGCGTCCTGGTGTTCCTGTGCTGCTGGTGCCGCCGCCGGACGACTGCTGTCGATCCGGCAATCCCGGAGTGCGATGCCGGGCTACCCGCGTCAGCTGTGTGCTGCATCCACCGTTCGCCAGCTCTCGTGGCCCGCCCGCCGGAACTCGTCGATCGTCGCAGCCGGGTCGGCGTGGCGCACGAGCGCCTCACCGACCAGAACGGCATGCGCCCCGGCACGCGCGTACTCGGCGACGTCCTCGACACCGCGCACTCCTGATTCGGCGATGACCACGGTGCCGGATGGGATGAGGTGTGCCAGCTCCGCGAAGACAGCCCGATCGATCTCGAGCGTCTTGAGGTTGCGGACGTTCACGCCGATGATGCGAGCACCCGCGGCGACCGCACGACGGACTTCCGCCTCGGTGTGGGTCTCGACGATCGCCGTCATCCCGAGTTCCCGTGTCAGGGCGAGGAACGAGGTCAGATCGTCGTCGGACAGGGCTGCGACGATCAGCAGGACGACATCGGCCCCGTGAGCACGCGCTTCCCAGATCTGGTACTCGTCCACCGTGAAGTCCTTCCGGAGCACGGGCAGGTTCACTGCGGCTCGGACGGCGTCCAGGTCGGCGAGCGAACCGCCGAAGCGGCGCTCCTCGGTCAGCACGGAGATGACGGCTGCACCGCCGGCCTCGTAGGACGCGGCGAGGGCAGCCGGGTCGGCGATGTCGGCGAGGGCACCCTTGGAGGGACTGCTCCGCTTGACCTCGGCGATGACGGCGAGTGCCCCTCCGCGTCCGGCGCCGAGCGCCTCGAACGCGTCCAGCGGCCCCGTCGAGGCGAGGGCTGCGGCCGTGACGTCCTCGAGGGGGCGCAGGCGTCGACGCTCCGCGAGGTCCTCACGGACCCCCACGATGATGTCGTCGAGGACCGTCATCTAGTGGCCGTTGTTCTTGAGCTTCGAGCCGCCCACGCCGTAACCGATCTTCCGGAGGACGAAACCGACGATCAGGCCGACGAACATGATGGCGATGCCGACCCAGAAGAGAAGCGTCCCGAAGTCGTGGTTGCCGTCCGTGCTGGCGAGGACGTAGGCGAAGGAGGACAGGGCGGCGCCTGCCAGCATGATGAGGACGCACGTCCAGGCGGCGGGGCTGTTGCCGTGTCCGATCGTCTCGTCACCCATCTGGGCGTGGTTCGCCGGGGTGTTGCGGGTGGCGCTGTCGCGGGTCTCGGATGCCATGGGAAATCTCCTTCGAACGGGTCTGATCCCCATTCTGCCATTGATGGGCGGGCCCGGCGGAACGGGTGCGTCCGGCCGGCCCCGTGCGCAGCAGGTGCTTGACGCGGTGATCGGGTCGCGCGCGGCGGCGACGGTCAGCGCGTCGGGTCGTTGCCGCGCGAGAGCTCGTCCCAGCTGTCGATCTCGTCAGCGTGGGCAGTGGCCCGCCGGGGACGATCCGGAGCGCTTCCGGTCCCTTCCGCACCCCGTGCGGCGTCCGCTTGCACGGCTGTTCCGGAGTCCGGCCGGGAGCCCGGTCCCGGATCGGCCCGGGGCACGACGCCGGGCGCCACGTCCCCTGTCGACGGCGACGGCGCTCCGGGCTGTCCGCTTCCCGCCGCGGGGCGCACTGCTCGCGACGCGCCCGCGTCATAGCGTCGGTTCATGCCCCACGAGCGACCCGCGAGCACGACCCAGGCCGCTGCCAGGACCAGCAGCGCGCCCGCGAGGACGGCGAGCCACGGCATGGCCGTGGCGGAGACGTCTGCACCCTCCAGGCCACTGACACCGATCGCGGCACCGATGGCGGGTTCCGCTGCCGCTTCGGGGTTCAACGCCACGGACGCACTCGACACGGCGATACCCACCCCGGAGAGCACGAGGAGCACGGCGATGATCCAGCGCGCGATCCGACCCGCGATGGAGACGGCGAGTGCGGCGGCCAGCGCGACCAGGGCGAACGCGGTCACGGGCGTTGCCGCGTCACTGCCCGCGACGGTGATGTCCGGGGTCTGCACGGCTTCCTGCGGGAGTCGGACGGAGAGCCAGGTCTGCGTCGTGGCCCCGAACGCGAGCAGCGCGAGGAGCACGATGCCGAGAACGACGATCCCGCGGCGGGTGAACCGGCCCGGAGGCGTTGCCTGCGGGCTGCTCATGGCGCGTCCGCGGTGGCCGGACGCAGGTTGGCGGCCGTCAGTGCCGCCCGCAGCGGGGCGGCCGCCTTGTTGACCGTCTCGAGGGCCTCCGTCGCGAGGACCGAGTCCGCGACGATGCCCCCGCCGGCCTGGACGTAGGCCGTGCCGTCGCGGAGCAGTGCCGACCGGATCGCGATGGCCATGTCCATGTCGCCGGCGAAATCGAGGTAGCCGACGACGCCGCCGTAGATGCCGCGCCGGTGGGGCTCCGCCTCGTCGATGAGACGCAGCGCACGCGGCTTCGGGGCTCCGGAGAGCGTACCCGCGGGGAACGTCGCGGCGAGCACGTCGTAGGCGCTCTTCGACGGCGAGAGCGTGCCCACCACGGTGGACACCAGGTGCATGATGTGGCTGAACTTCTCCACCTCCATGAACTGGGTGACGTCGACGCTTCCGGGCCTGCAGACCTTCGAGAGATCGTTGCGGGCGAGATCGACGAGCATGAGGTGCTCCGCCTTCTCCTTCGTGTCGGCGCGGAGTTCGACGGCGAGGTCGCGGTCCTCCTCCGTGGTGATTCCGCGCGGCCGCGAGCCGGCGATCGGGTGCGTGATGACCTCGTCGCCCGTGACCGTGACCAGCGCTTCCGGTGAGCTGCCGACGATCGAGTACGCCCGCCCGTCGGCGTCCTCGAGGCTGAACAGGTACATGTAGGGGCTGGGGTTGGTGGTCCGGAGGATCCGGTAGACGTCCAGGGCCGAGGCGTCGCACTCGATCTCGAAGCGGCGGCTGATGACCACCTGGAAGACATCGCCGTCCACGATCGCCTGTTTGCCACGCTCGATCGCGCGCAGGTAGTCGGGTTCGAACCAGGACTCGCGCACCCGGTCCATCGAGGCCTCGGCGCCCGGCGCTCCCTCCGCCAGGACCGAGACGGCGAGTTCGACCGGCGCCACGAGCTTGGCGAGCATCGCCCGGACACGGGCGACGGCGTCGTGCCAGGCCTCGTCCACGCGCTCGTCGGTGCCGTCGAAGTTGATCGCGTTCGCGACGAGGGTGAGCGATCCCTCGGAGTTGTCATGGATCGCGAGATCCGAGACGAGGCACATGGCCAGCTCGGGCAGCAGGAGGTCGTCCTCGGGCGGACTCGTGAGTTTCTCCCAGTGCCGGACCGCCTCCCAGCCGACGAAGCCGACCATGCCGGAGGTGAACGGGGGAAGCCCCGCGAAGCGCTCGGTGCGCAGGGCCTCGACCGTACGCCGCAGCGCATCGACGGGACTGCCGTCCACGGGAACGCCCGCCGGGGGCTCGCCCAGCCAGTGGGCCTGCCCCTCCCGGCTGGTCAGTGTCGCTCGGGAGTGGGATCCGATGAACGAGTACCGGGACCACACGCCGCCCACGGCCGCCGACTCCATCAGGAAGGTCCCGGGACGGCCCGCGGCGAGCTTGCGGTACACGCCGATGGGCGTGTGCGAGTCGGCGAGGACCTTGAGGTGCACGGGGACCACGCGTCGGGCCGTGGCCAGATCGCGGAACTCCTCGAGGGTGGGGCTGATGGCGCCGAGGTGCTGCAAGGGTCAGTGTCCTTCCGGGTGGGGACGGCCGTCGGTCACGGCGGGCAACGCCGACCGTCGAAACAGGTCCGGGTGCCGGTGTGGCAGGCAGCGCCCTCCTGGTCGACGGTGACGAGCAGGGCGTCGCCGTCGCAGTCGAGCGCCACGCCCCGCACCCATTGCCGATGACCCGAGGTGTCACCCTTGCGCCAGTACTCCGAGCGGGAGCGTGAGTAGAAGGTCACGCGGCCGCTGGTCAGGGTCCGCCTCAGCGCCTCCTCGTCCATCCAGCCGAGCATGAGCACCTCGAGGGTGTCGTACTGCTGCACGACGGCGGCGACCAGACCGGCGTCGTTCTTCGTGAGGGCGCGCGCGATGGCCGGATCGAGGAGCGGCTCGCCGTCCTGCCGGCCCTGGTCGGCGACGGCGGTGTTCTGCTGGGGTGGCATGGTGGAAGGCATCACCAGTGATTCTAGTGCGGCCACGGGTGGGGCGCGGCGCGGCGGCCCCCGGACCGGGGCGACATGCTAGTTTCAGCAGTGATGCACTACGTAACCGCCTCCCGCGAGGTGCTGGCCGAGACCCTGCTCGCAGCCGGCCCCGATGCCCCCACCCTGTGTGAGGGGTGGCAGAGCCGTGACCTCGCGGCCCACCTGTACCTGCGGGAGCACAAGCCCGCCCTGGGTCTCGGCATGGTGGTGAAGCGGTTCGCTCCCGTGACCGAGCGAGCGACGCGGGAGACCGCGGAACGGGCGGCGCTCCCCGCGGGGTACGAGGCCCTCGTGAACCGTTTCCTCGGGGGCCCCCGGCACTCTCGCCGATGCGGATCCCCTCGATCGACACGAGCGCGAATCTCATCGAATACTTCGTGCACACCGAGGACGTCCGCAGGGCGACCGCGCGCTGGGCTCCTCGGGCACTCGACGAGGACTACGCCGATGCACTCTGGGACGAACTGGTGAAGCGCGCCGCGATCCTCTACCGGGGCGTCGACCTCGGCATCGTCCTGGTGCGGCCCGACGGCCCGAGGCACGTGGCCAAACGCGCACCGGTCTCGGTCGCGATCGTCGGCGACCCGGGTGAGCTCCTCCTGCACGCCCACGGCCGACGGCGGCAGGCCCTGGTCACCTTCGAGGGTCAGCCCGACGCCGTCGCGCTCCTCGAGAGCGCCGACGTGGGCCTCTGACACACCCGGACCGTCGGGCTCCGGCCGCTGCATCCTCCGGCGCTGCGGATACGCCATCGCCGACCCCGAGGACTAGCGGACGGGGAACCCTGCGTCGCGGATGGCGGCCTTGACCTGCGCGATGGCATCGACCGGACCGAAGTGGAAGACCGACGCAGCGAGTACGGCATCGGCACCCGCCTGGACGGCCGGCGGGAAGTGGTCCGGTCTGCCTGCGCCTCCCGACGCGATCAGGGGGACACCGACGGCTGCGCGCACCGCACGGATGAGCTCGAGGTCGAAGCCCTCCTTCGTCCCGTCCGCGTCGATGGAGTTGAGCAGGATCTCCCCGACACCGCGATCGGCTGCCTCCTTCGCCCACTGCACGGCGTCGATCCCGGTACCCTTGCGCCCTCCGTACGTGGTCACCTCGAACCCCGACGGCGTGCTGATGTCCCTCGTGCGGCGCGCATCGAGGGACAGCACGAGCACCTGGGCGCCGAAGTGGGCCGTGATCTCGTCGATCACGGACGGTCGCGCCACCGCCGCCGTGTTGATGGACGCCTTGTCCGCGCCGTAGCGCAGGAGTCGGTCGACGTCGGAGATCTCGCGGACACCCCCGCCGACGGTCAGCGGGATGAAGACCTCCTCCGCGGTGCGGGCGACGACGTCGAAGGTCGTCTCGCGGTTGCCGGAGGAGGCAGTGACGTCGAGGAAGGTCAGCTCGTCGGCGCCCGCCCTGTCGTAGCGGTGGGCGAGCTCCACCGGATCCCCGGCGTCGCGCAGGTCCTCGAAGTTGACGCCCTTGACGACGCGACCGGCGTCGACGTCGAGGCAGGGGATGACGCGGATCGCGACGGTCATGGTGTCCCTCCCCTAGATCCGGCAGGCGTGGATGGTGCTCACGAGGATGGCCCGAGCACCGAGTTCGTACAGTTCGTCCATGATGCGGTTGGTCTTGTTGCGCCTGACCATGGAGCGGACGGCCACCCACTCGGAGTCGCGCAGCGGCGAGACGGTCGGCGACTCGAGCCCCGGGGTGAGGGCCGCAGCCGCGTCCACGAGGTCCTTGCGGATGTCGTAGTCCATCATCACGTACTGGCGGGCCACGAGGACGCCCTGCAGCCTCCGCAGTAGGACGTCGAGCCCCACCGGGGCCTGGGCGCCGGTGCGGCCGATCAGCACGGCCTCGCTCTGGAGGATCGGTCCGCCGAAGATCTCCATGCCCGCGGCACGCAGCGTGTTGCCGGTCTCGACGACGTCGGCGATCGCGTCCGCGACCCCGAGCCGGACCGAGGACTCCACGGCGCCGTCGAGCCTGACGACGGAGGCGGTGATGCCCCGCTCGTCGAGATAGTCCTTCAGCAGGCCCTCGTAGCTCGTGGCGATGCGCTTGCCCTCGAGCTGCCCGACGGAGGAGAAGTCCCCGACGGGTCCGGCGAAGCGGAACGTCGACGCCCCGAAGCCGAGCTGGAGGAGCTCCTCGGCCTTCACCTGCGCGTCGAGGAAGAGATCACGGCCGGTGATGCCGACGTCGAGCGTCCCGGAACCGACGTAGACGGCGATGTCACGGGGACGGAGGAAGAAGAACTCGATCTCGTTCTCGGGGTCGACGAGGACGAGCTCGCGGGTGTCGCGGCGCTGGCGATAGCCGGCTTCGGCGAGCATGGAGGAGGCGGCCTCGGAGAGGGCGCCCTTGTTCGGGACGGCTACACGGAGCATGACGGAAATCCTTCGGTGGAGAGCGGAGGGGCAAGCGGGAGCCGCGGGCGGAGGACGCCTGCGCGGCTAGAGATGCTTGTAGACGTCCTCCAGGCTGAGTCCCTTGGCGAGCATGAGGACCTGCAGGTGGTAGAGCAGCTGGGAGATCTCCTCGGCGGCGTCCTCGGTGGATTCGTACTCGGCGGCCATCCAGACCTCGGCTGCTTCCTCGACGACTTTCTTGCCGATGCCGTGCACACCCGAGTCGAGTTCGGCGACGGTCCGCGATCCGGCGGGGCGTTCGACGGCTTTCGCGCTGAGTTCCTCGAACAGGGAATCAAAGGTTTTCACACCTCCTAGGCTATCGGCTCGCGGACCCGCCGCGTCACGAGTCCCCTCGGCTGCGGGCACCTCGGCACTCACCGGTTCCACGTCTGCAGGGCGGCGGCCGTCGCCAGGGCCGCCGAGACGGCCTCATGTCCCTTGTCCTCGGAGGAACCCGGCAGACCGGCGCGGTCCAGTCCCTGCTGCTCGGTGTCGCACGTCAGCACACCGAAACCGACGGGGACCCCCGTGCGCACTGCGACCTCGGTGAGTCCCGACGTCGCCGCCTGGCAGACGTACTCGAAGTGGGGGGTGCGCCGCGGATGACGACCCCGAGGGCCGCGACCGCATCGACGTGCGGCGCGAGGCGCGCGGCGGCGACCGGGAGTTCGAAGCTCCCGGGCACGCGGACCTCGGTCACCTCGGCGCCTGCCTCGGCTGCCGCGCGGCGGGCGCCGTCGAGCAGCCCGTCCATGATCTGCGTGTGCCAGCTCGCGGCGATGATCGCCAGGCGCAAGGGTGATCCCTGCTGTCCGGCGAGACCGCTGATGTCGATGCTGGGTGCTCCGTGGCCGCTCATTGTTCTCCTTCGTCGTTGTGCTCGGGGGGTCGCCGGATGGACGACCGGTTCAGGTGTCGGTTGCGCGCCCATGGACATGGGCGATGAGGTCCTCGATCGAGACGAGGGGGATGTCGTGGGTGTCCGCGAAGCGGCGCAGCGCGGGCAGGCGCATCATGTCGCCGTCGTCGTGCACCAGTTCCGCGATGACCGCGGCCGGGCGCTTGCCGGCGAGGAGGCTCAGTTCGACACCTGCCTCGGTGTGCCCCGGGCGCTCGAGGATCCCGCCGGGTGCGGCCCGCAGGGGGAAGACGTGGCCGGGACGGGTGAGGTCTCCCGGCGTGCTGGAATCGTCGGCGAGGATCCTCGCGGTGCGGGCGCGGTCCGCCGCGCTGATGCCGGTACTGACGCCGGTCGCCGCGTCGCAGGAGACCGTGTACGCCGTGCCCTTGGAGTCCTCGTTGACAGCCGTCATGGGGGGCAGGTGCAGGCGGTCGGCGTCAGCGGCGCGCAGGGGCACGCACAGCACACCGGAGGTCCAGCGCACGGTCCAGCCGACCAGTTCCGGCGTCGCGTCCTCGGCCGCGAAGACGACGTCGCCCTCGTTCTCCCGGTCCTCGTCATCGACGACGACGACCGCACGGCCGGCGGCGATCGCCGTGATGGCGTCCTCGATGGGGTCGAGCCGGATTCCTGCGCCGTCCGTCACGGCGTCTGCCCACGATCCGCTGCCTGCCGGGCGTCGACGGCGGCGAAGCCGAGCAACCGCTCGGCGTATTCGCGAGCACGTCCATCTCGAGGTTCACCGGGTCCCCGATGGCTTTCGCACCGAGGCCGGTCTCCCTGAGGGTGGTCGGGATGAGGCCCACCTCGAACCACTGCTCGGACTCGCCGGCAGCGCTGACGGCTGTGACCGTCAGGGACACGCCGTCGATCGCGACGGAGCCCTTCTCGGCGGCGTACCGGCCGAGCTTCGCCGGCAGCCCGAAGCGGAGCCGGTGCCAGGCGCCGAGGTCCTCCCGTTCGAGCAGCACCCCGAGGCCGTCGACGTGCCCCTGGACCACGTGCCCGTCGAGCCGCCCGCCGGCGGGCACACAACGCTCGAGGTTGACCGGGGATCCGGGCTGCAGTGCGCCCGTGGTGGTCCGGCGGAGGGTCTCCCCCATCACGTCGACGCCGACCCTCGGGCCGTCGAGCGTGACGGCGGTGAGGCACACACCGTTGACGGCGATCGAGGCGCCGGGGGCCAGGTCCCTGCCCGTCTCGGCCGCCTCGAACACGAGGAGGCCGCTCTCACCGTCGGGGGTCAGGTCGAGTGAGACGACGCTGCCCTGCTCGGACACTATTCCTGTGAACACTGGTACTTCCTTCGAACGAGGGTGGTGTCGATGGTGATCGCCCGACGAGCCACGGAGCGGCGGGACGGGCGGGTCGTGCATCGCCGGAGGTCAGGCTGCGGGCGACGGGGGTCTCAGGTGCAGCCGCACGTCGGCGCCGAGTTGCTGCACGGCCGGTCCTCCGGCGTCGTCCAGGGCCCACCGGGCGGCGTCCTGCAGGGTCGCGACGCCGAGGTCGGGGAAGGCCGGCGACCCGTCTCCGAGCACCACCGGGGCGACATAGCTGAACAGCTCGTCCACCACGTCCGCGCGGAGGAATGCGGATGCGATCCGCGGCCCGCCCTCGACGAGCAGATGCCGGACTCCCCTGGCGAACAGGGCGTCGAGTGCTGCGGGGACCTCCCGTGTGGGCAGCTGCAGGAATCCGTCGCCGCGGATGGCGGCAGCGTCCGGTACGGGCGTCTCGCCCATGGCGACCCGGAGGCGGGCACGCCCACCAGGGTGCAGCGCGGCGTCTCCCGCCCGCGTGTGCTCGGCCCGGGTGGTGGCCTCGGTCCTCGCGGTGAGGAGCGGATCGTCGGCGAGGACGGTGCCGGTCCCCACGAGGACGGCGTCGGCCAGCGAGCGGATCCTGTGGCCGTCCGCGCGGGCCTCGGCGCCGGTGATCCACCGGCTCGAGCCGTCGACCGCCGCTACCCGGCCGTCGAGGGACTGCGCGGATTTCAGGGTGACGAACGGGCGCTTCTGCGCGACGGCGACAGCCCAGCGTTCGTTGAGCCACCGGGACCGATCGGCCTGCACGCCGCCCATGCAGCGCACTCCTGCGGCACGGAGGCGTGGCGCTCCCCCGGCGGCGGCGCCGTTGACGTCGCGTCCGCGTACACCACGCGTGCGACACCGGCCTCGATCAGGGCTTCACTGCAGGGGCCGGTCCGGCCCGTGTGGTTGCACGGCTCGAGGGTGACGATCATCGTGGCGCCACGCGGGTCGGCGCCGCGTGCGCGGGCGTCGGCGAGAGCCGCGGGCTCGGCGTGCGGGCTGCCCGCACCCCGGTGGTGGCCCTCACCCAGCACGG
>WNZI01000038.1 GCA_009728235.1 Vibrio cholerae
TCCGCCGTCGCGGAATCGAGCTGGTCCAGCCCACCGGCGAGCTCGCCCGATCCGGCCGCGAGGTCCACGGCCCCGGCGGCGACCTGCGCACTGCCCGAGGACAACCGGGACGTCCCGTCCACGATGTCCCCGAGACCGACGACGAGGGACGTGGACCCCTCATCCGCACTGCGGGCGCCGTCGGCGATCCTTCCCGCGCCCTCCCCCGCCTCTGTTAGCTGTCCGTGCAGCGACGAGAAGCCCAGGTAGATGCCGTCGAGGTAGTCCTCGGTGGCACCCGACTGCACCTGGCGCTGGAGGTTCGCAGCCACGGTGTTGCCGACCTGGCCCACGATGAAGCTGTCGGCGTCGTCCGTCGTGATGTCGAGCATCGCCTGCGCCGGTGCGTCCCCGCTGATCGAGGCGAGCTGCGAGGAGAAAGCGGCCGGGATGTCGAGGGTCGCCGCATAGGTGCCGTCGCGCAGGCCCTCCTCGGCCGCGGTACGCGTGACCTCGACCCAGGTGAAGCCGGCGTCGTCGGAGGAGGTCAGCGAATCAGCCAGATCCTGGCCGGCCGAGACCACGTCCCCGGTGCCGTCCGGTCCGGTACTCGTGGCGGGCTGGTCCTCGTTCACCACGGCGGCCGTCAGCTGGTCGAGGTTGCCCGTCGGGTCCCAGTTGGCGAAGAGGTAGAGCCCCCCGTAGAGCGCCGGGATGATGGCGACGACGATCAGCGCAGCCCTGGACAGGAGGGTGATGCGGAAGCGGGAGAGTTCCGTGCGGAGCAGGGAGAACACGCGTTACCTGGTTTCTGGGGAGACGTCCGGGGACGGGGTTGACGGGGTGGGTGCCGGTGTCGGCGGTTCCGCCCCGAGGACATGCACGACGGCGGCCCGCAGGGGTAGGTCGCTCACGCGGTGACCAGCGTCGAGGACGTCGTGGAGTTGGCACGCGTCCTGGCAGGTGGCGACGACCGTCAGGGGGCCCGAGCCCTCCCGCGCCGTGCGTTCGAGGGTCAGCAGGGCAGCCCACGCGGCACGTCGCTCCCCGACGGTGCGGAGCTGGTCCACGTCGTCGACGACGAGCAGATCGGGGCCCGGGATCAGCGCGAGGAGGAGGCTGAGGGTGAAGCGTGCGACCGGTGAAGCGTCGCGGATCAGCTCACTGCGGTGAAGCCTCGCCTGCACGAGGGAGGCGGCGGCAGGGTCCTGCCCGAACGCGTCCTCGAGGGCACCCAGCAGATCGTTGGCCGCCGTGATCGTCCGGTCCACCTGCCGCCGTGAGGCTGAGGGCCTCCACCAGGGGCCGGCGAGCTTGATCGCCTCGGCCACGTGGTCCCTGACGGTCAGGGTCTCGTCGAGTGGCGTCACCGTGGCGTTCCCCGCGACCCCGACCCTCCTCCGCACCATACCGGCATGGTGCGGCAGGGCGAGGCCGAGCACGGTGAGCCGGCCACCTGTCGGTGCAAGCCTCCCGGCGAGGGCGAGCGCCAGGGCCGTCCTCCCTGTACCGGGCGGGCCGGCGAGGACGGCGAGGGTCCCGGGAGGTACCCCGAGGGAGATCCCCTCGAAGACGGCGCGTTTACCTGCGTGGAGAGTGAGGTTCTCGACGACGACGGCGAGGGGCGCGTCGGCGGACGGAGCGGGTTGGGGCAGGGTCATGATGTCCTTCGAATTTCGATACCGAAAGTATTCAGTACCAATGGTATCGTAATCGGAGGAGGGAAGATGACGACGCAGAAAGACGTTCCGGACCCGACGGCGGGAAGGCCACGACGTCGGCCGCGCCGCGAGGACGTACGCGCAGGACTACTCGCGGCCGCCCTGGAGGTCTTCGAGGAGATCGGCTACGTCGCCGCCCGGCTCGACACCATCGCGGAGCGGGCGGGCTATACGAAGGGGGCCGTCTACTCGAACTTCGGCTCGAAGCAGGAACTGTTCGCCACACTCCTCGGCGAACGGCTCGCGGACACCGCCGCCGACGTCCTCAGCCAGGTCGACCACCTGACCACCCTCGACGAGACCATCGACCACACGGCTCGCTACCTCGCCCGGGGCGCGCTCCGGGAACAGCGCTGGCATTCGCTCGTCGTCGAGTTCGCGCTGCAGGCAGGGCGCGATCCGGAGGTGGGGGACGTGTTCCGCGAGCACCGGCGCAGCCGCCGTTCCCTGCTCGCCGGCACCCTGGCGGAACGCGCCTCCGTGTTCGGCGCCCCGTCCGACCCGGAGCACTACACGGTCTTCGCGACCATCCTGCTGGCCACCATCAACGGCATGGCCGTGGAGTGTGCCGCCGATCCGGATGCCGTCACCGAGGCGCAGATCACCGGCAGCATCTCCGCCGTGCTCCGCGCAGCGCTCGCCCCCTAGGATCCCCCGCGAGTCCACCCCGGGTCCGAAGCGACCCCGGAGTGGAGACGGTGTCCACGGACGGCGAGGAAGCCAGGCGCAGTGGACCGACGGGCCGTGTCCAATGTCCTCACCGCCCTGCTCGTCACCTACGCCGTGCTCCTGGACGAGGGGGCGAGGCGCGGGATCGCGGTGAGCGCAATACGGCGTAACGCAACGACATGGACCGCATTTGTTCGGGCGTAGTCTCCTCCGCATGCAGAACAGCACGGGATCGATCCCCACCCTTGACCTCAGTACCGCTCGTTCCGCCGATGGCTCCTTCAACCCCGGCTTCATCGACGACCTGCGCAACGCCGCCCACACCGTCGGCTTCTTCCACATCGTGAACTACGGCGCCGCAGCCGATCAGGTGCAGGACCTCTTCGATGTGACCCGCCGCTTCTTCGAGCTGCCTCTCGAGGAACGACTGGCCATCCACAACCGGACGTCGCCGCACTTCCGCGGGTACGCGGGCCTCGGCACCGAGATCACCCGCGGCCGGCCGGACTCCCGCGAGCAGATCGATTTCTCCCCCGAACGCGAGCGCTGCAGGACTACCCGGAGGACGAGCCCTACTGGCTGCTCCAGGGCCCGAACCTCTGGCCCCGTGAGGCGCTGCCGGAACTCGAGGAACAGGCCATGGCCTGGGCCGCCCTGATGTCCTCGGTGGGCGCGGAGCTGCTGTCCGCCATCGCCGTCGCGCTGCATCTGCCGGAGGACTACTTCGCGGAGCCCTTCGAAGGAACCCCGGCCTGGATGGCGAAGCTCGTGCACTACGTCGGCGGTGTCGTCGAGGGCGCCGGCTCCCAGGGCGTCGGCTCCCACGCGGACTACGGCTTCGTGACCCTGCTGCTCCAGGACGAGGTGGGCGGGCTCGAGGTCCTGCCCCACAGTGCCAGCGAGTGGGTACCCGTCACCCCGATCCCCGGAGCGCTGGTGGTCAACCTGGGCGAGATGCTCGAAGTGGCCACCGAAGGCTACCTCGCAGCCACGATCCATCGCGTCACGGCTCCCGCACCCGGTGTCGACCGTTACGCCATCCCCTTCTTCTGGTCGCCGCGCCTGGACGCCGTGATCGAGCCCGTGCCGCTCACCGACGAGCTGAAGGCCGCCGCGCGCGGCATCTCGGACGACCCCCAGAACCCGATGCTCTCCACCTATGGGTCCAACGTCCTCAAGGGCCGCCTCCGCGCCCACCCGGACGTCACCGAACTGCACCACCCCGAGCTCGCGGGGAAGTAGGTCCGGGCACGACGACGGCGGCACCCGGGCGGGTGCCGCCGTCGTCGTCGTGCCTGGCGCCTGGTCGGCGGGAATCCGACCCCGCACACCGGATCGGAGGCTTTGTAAAGACCCGGGCCCCACGGACGCTGCTGCTATTGCGGCCGGCGAGAGCGGGACAGGATGAGGATCGAGGGCTCACCCCGCTCGGCACCAGGTGGACGATCCACCACGCGGGGACGTCGTTGACCGCGACGGAGCGTTCGAGCTCCACCTGATGCGGGTCCGCTGAGGGATCCGTTCCCATCGAAGTGAAGGATTCAGACCGATGAACAAGAAAAGCCTCCTCGCCATACCCGCCCTCGCCATCGGCGTCGTAGCCATGGCGGCTCGCCCGCGATGGCCGCCGACGGCACGTACTCGTCCACCCTCGGCCAGCTCAACGGCACCACCGGTACCGGCACGGTGACGCTGGACGTGGTCGGCGACCAGGGAACCATCAACCTGCAGGTCTCCGGCCTCGCCCAGACGTTCATGGACGCCCCCTACCCCCACGTCCAGCACATCCACGGCGGATCAGCGGGGATCTGCCCGACTCCCGCGAACGACACCAATGGCGACGGCATCGTGAGCGTCACCGAGAGCGCCCCCGCCTACGGGGACATCGTCTCGACGATCACCACCTCGGGACCGACGACGCCCGCCGAAGCCCTGAACACGGCGCTCGGCGGTCAGGGTGGCAGCTACACCATCCAGCGCACCTTCACCGTCGACCCGGCGACGATGGCGGCGCTCGACAACGGCACGGCGGTCTTCAACGTCCACGGTCTCGATCCCGCGACGACCCCCGCGACCGCGGAGGCCTTCAACGCACCGAGCGACCTGACTCCGGACCTGCCCCTCGGAGCGACGTCCCCCGCGCTCTGCGGCACCCTGGTGAAGACGCAGATGGGCGCCATGCCGTCCGGCGGCGCGGACACCGGTGTGGCGACGGAGACGACCTCGAACACCACCGGCATGATCGCCCTCGGAGGCGGTCTGCTGCTCGCAGCTGCCGCCGGCGTCACGTACGCCGTGCGCCGCAGCTCGGCGAAGGCGTAACCGCACCGCACCCCGGCCGACCGCAGCCGTCGTGGACACGATCGACGTGTCTACGACGGCTGCTCGCTGCGGGTGGTCGACGGGTCCGCCGGAGTGGATGCGCCGCCTTCGTCGTCGACCCAGCGGATGCGGATGGGACCGCGTGCGTCGGGCTCGACCCGTTCGCCGTGCTGCGTGACGTCGACGAGACCCTCCGCCGCGAGCTCGAAGGCGATCCGGCGGGCCGCGGGCATGAGGTCGCGCCACGCATCGCCGCCGATGCTCCGCGCCGCATCCGACGGGCACAGGGTCTTGGCATCGCCCCGCTGCTCCGCGATCCTCAGGATCTCGGCCCGCAGCACCGACTCCCCGTGACGATCACCGGCCGGATCGTGCGCGTCACTCATCGGAAGGGGCGCCGTTCCGGGCATTCCCCGTGACGGGAGGTTTCCGGATCGCACTGTCCGGCCGCTTCGGATGCAGGGCGTCGAGTTCCCGCAGGGCCGCCGTCCATCGTTCGGTGCGCTCTGCTTCGGATTGCTCCCACCAGGGCTTTCCCCGCTCACCCAGCCCCTCCTTGGCGAGCTGCACCGTGCGCCGCGCGCGAGGCAGGGCCCCGCCGTCGTCGCCCTTGGCGCTGTTCCGCACAGCAGAGCGTCCCCGCCCCAGATGGGACATGAGGCGGTCCCGCACGTCGGCGGGCAGGGACGGGTCGGTCTTCCGCCAGCGGCGTCCGCTGTGCAGGAAGAAGCGCTCGTCGTCGGTCGTGTCGCGCAGATCGGTCATGGTCGAGTCCTCAGCTGGGGGAACCGGGAGGGCCGACGAGGAGCAGCGCCGTGAAGACCACCGAGATCCCGACGAGCGCCACGAGCAGTGCGACGAGCGGAGCCCGCAGCACCCATGCCTGCAGGGTCTCGAGCGGACCTCGCGGAGCCTGGGCACCCGGGGCGAGGCGCCACGAACCCGACAACTGCCCGCGACGCTCGATCCACCGCTCGTAGGGCACGGTCGCGAAGGGGACGACCGCCGACGCGAGGCCGACCAGCCCCGTCAGCACCGACCAGCGCTGGTTGACCCAGATGAACACGGTCACCGCCACGAAAACCAGGAAGACGAAACCGTGGACCGCTCCCGCCGGTGGCACGAGGGCCTCCGTGGTGCGCGTGACGTACTTCAGGAACATGCCCAGCAGGAGTAAGGCCCAGGTCACCGCCTCCGCCACGGCGACGGTGCGGAAAAGCGTGCGGGGATTCATGGCGCTCCTGGTGATCGGTCGGTGCCCCCAATTCTTCCATCCCTGCCGGAGGCCTCGAACCGGGTACGGGGTTACGCACTCCGACCGCCGAGCCAGCAGACTGTCCTCATGGAGCTGACGCGTGTGAAGGACTGGCTGATCGGTGCACTGGGGATGGTCCTGCTCCTGGGCGTCGCTGTCGCGATCCTCTGGTGGGTGGCGAGCAGCCCGGCGGACGAACCTGGGGCAGGGCCTGTGGCGCCTCTTGCCGAACCCGAGCGCCTCCAGGACCCGGAGCCTCCTACCGGCCTGCGCGACGACGAGGTGTGGCTCGCCGACGTCGTCCTGGACGCCGGGACTGTGATGGCGCGTGACTCGGTGCTGCGCGACGTCCGGGCCGTCGGCCAGGACGTCGTGACGGGACCGGACGGTTCGGTCGCCGGACGCCTCGCCGTGGACGTGACGGTACCGTTCGAGGTCGTGGCCGCCCAGCTCGGAGGCGGAACGGTGGTCCGCGCCGCCGACGACGGCCAGGCCACCGTGATCCGCATCGTCGAGGTCCTCGGGCGCGAACTGCGCGTCGAGGCCACGGGCACGGTCGAGGCCGAGGGGGGCAGGCTCGTCGTCGAGCCCCGGTCGATCGACGTCGGAGGACCGGACGTCCTGTCGGATTCCTTGGCGACCGCCGTCCGCCGGTTCGTGTCCATCGAACACGACATCGAGGGCCTGCCAGAAGGCCTCGTGCTCCAGGAGGTCTCCGTGCACCGCGACGGCTTCCGCGCCGACCTGCTGGGCGCGGACGTGGACCTCGGTCCCTGAGTCCGGCCCCTCCTGTCCCACCGGTGCACGTCGAAGGCTCCGCCGTCGTCGGGGCATGATGAACTGACGTAGTCCCCGCGGCACCACGAAAGGCCCGCCCCCATGTTCCTGCTCGACGACGACAGCGGCACGGGCACGGGCCTCGTGAACGGAGCGACCGCGGACCTGGTGTACTCCGCGACCGATCTCGTGACCGCGTCGGAGTGCGAGTACCGCCTCCTGCGCATCCTCGACGAGAAGCTCGGGCGTGCTCCACGGGCCGGGTTCACCCCCGATGCGATGCTGCAGCGGGCCGCCTCCCTGGGCGACGTGCACGAACACCGCGTGCTGAAGGGCATGCTGGCCGACCACGGCGAGTGGTCCCAAGCGAATCCGCGGGGCGTGTACGACGTCGCATCCGCCGAGAGCATGGACCGCAGGACCCTGACGGAGAAGCACGAGGAGTCGCTCCGGGCCCTGCGGTCCGGGGCAGCCGTCGTCTTCCAGGCGGCCTTCTTCGACGGCACCTTCCACGGCCGTTCCGACTTCCTCGTGCTGCAGGCGGACGGCTCCTACGCGGTCTGGGACACCAAGCTGGCCCGCCATGCGAAGGTGGGCGCGCTGCTCCAGCTCGCCGCATACGGGGACCAGCTGACCTCCGCCGGGATACCGACGTCGCGTGAGGTCACGCTCGTCCTCGGTGACCGGTCGCACAGCGTGCACAGCCTGCGGGACCTCCTGCCCGTGTTCCGCGAGCGCCGTGCCCGCTTCCTCGACCTCGTGAACCGTCACCGCGACCAGCCCGATCCGGTGACCTGGGAAGGTGGAGGCTTCACCGCGTGCGGGCGTTGCGACTACTGCACCGAGCAGGTCGAGGCCACCCGTGACCTCCTCCTCGTGGGCGCGATGACCGGTGAGCGCAGGGCGAGGCTCAGGGCCGAGGGCATCAGCACGATCGACCGGCTGGCCGCGGAGCCGCCACGCCCTGACGATCCGACCTTCACCCGACTGCGGGAGCAGGCGAGCCTGCAGGTGGGACGGTCGGACACCGACGGCGGCGTCACCTACCGTGACGCAGGAGGCGTGGAGCACACGGTCTCCTACCGGATCCTTCCTCAGCACACTCTCGCGACCCTCCCGGCACCGAGCCCGGGCGACATCTTCTTCGACTTCGAAGGAGACCCGCTGTGGCAGGATCCGGTGGACGGCAGCTGGGGCATCGAGTACCTGTTCGGGGTGATGGAACCCGGGGGCGACGCCGGGGAACCGCCTTTCCGCCCGTTCTGGGCGCACAGCCGAGCCGAGGAGCGCACGGCGTTCACGTCCTTCCTCGACTACGTGGCGCAGCGCCGACGCCTGCACCCCGACCTGCACATCTACCACTACGCCGCCTACGAGAAGAGCGCGCTCCGGCGGCTGTCCCTCGTGCACGTCATCGGTGAGGAAGCTGTGGACACGCTGCTGCGCGACGGCGTGCTGGTGGACCTCTACGACACCGTGCGGCACAGCCTGCGCATCTCCGAGCGCTCCTACAGCATCAAGAAGCTCGAACCCCTCTACATGGGGAACACGCTCAGATCGGGCGACGTCACCGACGCGGGCGCCTCCGTCGTCGCCTACGCGGCCTACTGCGCAGCGCGCGACGCCGGCGACGACACCGCGGCTGCCGAGATCCTCGCCGGCATCAGCGACTACAACCGCTACGACTGCCTCTCGACCCTCCGGCTCCGCGACTGGTTGCTCGGGCTCGGTGCGCGGCTCGGTATCTCCCGGACCACGGTCCAGGACCCACCCGGCGGGCAGGAGCCGAACGACCCCGCGCCCGGACCGCCCCCCGAGGAAGCGCGGCTGCTGGAACACCTCGCTGCCCTGCCCGCCGAGGAGGCCCAGCGCCCGGACCAGCGGGCCATCGCGCTCGTCGCCGCGGCCGTCGGGTACCACCGCCGTGAGCGCAAGCAGTTCTGGTGGTCCCATTTCGACCGGCTGGCAGCACCGGCCCACGAGTGGGAGCAGTCCCGGGACGTCCTGGTGTTACACACCGTCGACGTGGTGCAGGACTGGGCCAGGCCCACCCCGCGATCGAACCCCGTACGGATCCTCCGTGCGACGGCGCGCCTCGCGCCGGGCGCGGACTTCCGCGCGGGATCGTCCTGCTTCGCGGTCTACGACGCCCCGGTACCCGAGGGAGCCGACAGCACGGACAGCAGTGGCGCGGGCCGCGGGGGGTGGTTCGGCGTCGACGTCCTCGAGCTCACCGGACAGTCCGGACCGGCAGGACAGGAGGGGCAGCCGGGAGGGTCGGAGAGCGGCAGCGGCAGCGGGGCCACGATCGTGATCCGGGAGAAGCTGAGACGCGGGGCGGAGCCACGCTCAGGGCTGCCCGTCGCCCTGGCGCCCGACCAGCCGTTGCTGACCGCGTCCCTCCAGCAGGCCCTCGTCCTCCTGGCCGGCCGCGTGGGCCAGGCCCTGCCCGCGGTTCCCTCAGGTCCCGCCCTCGACCTCCTGCGCCGGATCCCGCCGCGCCTGGCCGGTGGCACCGCCCTGCCCGCCGTCGCACCGGGGGGCTCCGGCTACGCGGACGCGATCACGGCGGCCCTGCTGCTCCTCGAGGATTCCTACCTGGCCGTGCAGGGACCGCCCGGAACGGGAAAGACCCACGTGGTGCCGATGTCATCAGCAGGCTCGTGGAGCTCGGCTGGAAGGTCGGCGTCGTCGCGCAGTCCCACGCCGTCGTCGAGAACCTGCTGTGCAGGGCGATGGAGGCCGGCGTCCCCGAGCGCCTGGTGGCGAAGCGGACGGAGGACCCCGAGTCACCGTGGGAGCAGCGGACCGACGCCGGCGTCGTCCGCCTGCTGGCCGCCGAGGGCGGGTGCCTGGTCGGTGGCACGGCGTGGACCATGACGGGAAGCAAGGTCCCACCCGGCTCCCTCGACCTGCTCGTCGTCGACGAGGCGGGCCAGTTCTCCCTCGCCAACACGATGGCGGTCGCGCAGGCTGCACGACGCCTCCTGCTGCTCGGCGACCCGCAGCAGCTCCCCCAGGTCACGCAGGGAACCCATCCCGAGCCGGTGCACGTCTCGGCGCTCGGATGGCTGTCGGACGGCCAGGCGACCCTGCCTCCGACGCTCGGGTACTTCCTCGCCGACACCTGGCGGATGCACCCGGACCTCTGCAGAGCGGTGTCCGGATTCGCGTACGACGGCCGCCTGACGACGGCACCCGCCGCTGGGGGACGCCGCCTCGACGGAGTGCCTCCCGGGCTCGAATGCATTCCGGTGGTCCATGAGGACAACGCGACGTCCTCGCCCGAGGAAGCGGCCGAAGTCTCCGTACAGGTCCGCCGCCACCTCGGACTGCCCTGGACCTCCGACACCGGCAGCACGCCCCGGCCCCTGGAGCAGGCGGACATCCTCGTGGTGGCCGCGTACAACGCGCAGGTGGACCTGATCCGACAGGCGCTCACCGCTGCCGGGTACGGCGGGGTCCGGGTCGGGACGGTGGACCGGTTCCAGGGCCAGCAGGCCGCCGTGGTCATCGTCAGCATGGCCGCGTCCTCCGCTGCGGAAGCTCCCAGGGGTATCGGCTTCCTCCTCGATCGCAACCGGGTCAACGTGGCCGTCTCGCGCGGGCAGTGGCGGGCCGTCATCATCCGCTCGCCCCGGCTCACCCACCACCTGCCGTCGACGCCTGCTGCCCTCGAGGAGCTGGGAGCCTTCATCGGCCTGTGCGACGCCGGGAGCTGACCCGCTGCGGCAGGAGAGTCGGTCTGCGGCACCGTGGTTAACGAAGAAGCAGGCCGGACCGAAGTCCGACCTGCTTCATTCGAAAAGATCTAGAGGAAGATCCGAACCCTAGAGGGGCTGGATGTTCGACGCCTGAGGACCCTTGGGGCCCTGCTCGGTGTCGAAGCTGACCTTCTGGTTCTCATCAAGCGAGCGGTAGCCGCTTGCGTTGATGGCGGAGAAGTGTGCGAACACGTCTGCGCTTCCGTCGTCGGGAGCAATGAATCCAAAGCCCTTTTCAGCGTTGAACCACTTCACGGTACCTGTTGCCATTTTTTTATTATCCTTCTGAAATTCAGACGCGCTCCGACTTTCGGAACGCCCCAGTCGCGGCGTGCTTGTCCGCTTTTTCAGAGACGCGGCCTATCCCGCGAGGGCTAAACCGCGCGAAATACAAATGCGCAACACTACAACTGACACCCACTTAACCAAACGTTGGAGGGTAATGGCAAGCAGGAGGGCAAAACTTCTTGTTTTCGTGTCCCTCAGGCCGCGATCGGAAGCATCGATCCGGCCAGCAGTTCGAAGGACCGCAGCCACGACTCGGTACTCTCCGCCTGCGTCGCGACGATGAGTTCGTCGGCCTCGACCTGCGCGGCGAAGCGTTCCAGGTAGTCGCTCACGACGTCCGGGGTCCCGACAGCGCTGTACCGCGCCATGTCTGCCATCTGCTGGCCGCCCGGGGAGGCGAGGATGGCCTCGGACTCCTCACGCGTGAACGTCTGCCCGCGACCGAGCAAAAGGCTCACGCGGCGCAGCATCGCCTCGTGGAACTCGTGGTGCGCGTCATGGGCGCTGTCGGCGGCGATCACGTTGACCCCGGCGATGAAGTGTGGTGCGGACAACTGCTCGGACGGGGTGAACTCCCGGCGGTAGATGCTCGCTGCGTCCTGCAGGGCCTGCGGCGCGAAGTGGGACGCGAACGCGAACGGCAGACCGAGGGCCGCGGCCAGGCGCGCCCCGAACAGCGAGGACCCGAGGATGTACAGCGGGACGTTGGTGCCCTTGCCGGGTGTGGCCTGGACGCCCGGAACGCGCGTCTGGCCCGTCAGGTAGCCCTGCAGTTCGAGCACGTCCTGGGGGAAGCTGTCCGCGGCCATGGGATCCCTGCGCAGTGCACGAGCGGTGTTCTGGTCACTGCCGGGGGCGCGGCCGAGACCGAGGTCGATACGCCCCGGGTGCAGGCTCTCGAGCGTGCCGAACTGCTCGGCGATGGTCAGCGGCGAGTGGTTGGGGAGCATCACCCCGCCGGAACCGAGCCGGATGGTCGAGGTGGAGGCCGCGACGTGGGCTATCAGCACGCTGGTCGCCGAGGAGGCGATGCTGCCCATGTTGTGGTGTTCCGCGTACCAGATCCGGCGGTAACCCCACTTCTCCGCATGCTGAGCCAGCGAAACGCTGGACGCGAACGTCTCCGCAGGCGTGGAGCCTTCGGCGACCTGCGCCAGATCCAGGATGGACAGGGGAACGGTCATGGGTATGCCTCTCGATTCGGAACCACCGCGGGCTTGCTGCGGGCCTGTTGAGGGAACGGTTGCCTCGGCGTATCTATTTCCGCCACGGCACTCCTTCCGGCACCGCGCCTGGCGCCGTTCGGGCGCGCGCCGGGGCGCCCAGTGCTCTGACACACTGGAATCATGCCCACCACCGATCAGCCCTCCTCCGAGACCGACCTCCGCGAGCACCAGGACCAGCTCGTCCGGCAGCTCGCCGTCGAGCAGAACAGCGCCCGACTGCAGTCCCTCAGCGACGAGCTGGAGGCCGTTCAGCGGCAACTGGAGCAGCTCCGCCGCGGCTGAGCAGCGCGAACAGCCCAGCTGCGGACGGCGGCGGCCCGACGCCGCTCACGCCGGTGGCGTCTCGATGGTGAGCACACCCTCGGTGGTCCCTCCCGTCGAGGCGTAGGCGTGCTCCTCGTCCCCGTTCCACGACACCGATGCCCCGGCCACCACGAGCTGTTCCGACCCCGTCCGCCCGACCCGTGCCGCGCCCCGCACCACCCGGAGGTGCTCCCGGGTCCCGGGTCCGTGCGGGGGTGACGTCCGGAGGCCCTCCCCCGCGATGGTGAGCCAGAAGACCTCGGTGGTGCCGCCGTCGTCGTGCCGCGTCACCGTGAGCAGCCGGGCGTCGACGACGCCGTCGGACACGCTGCGTCCGGTCTCGTCGCCGAGGAGACCTGTCAGCGGGACTCCGAGGGGACCTGCGAGCGCGTAGAGCGTCTCGAGCGTCGGGTTGCGGGTGCCGGCCTCCAGTTCGGACAGCGTGCCCTTGCCGATGCCCGCCAGCGCCGCGAGCGACGTCAGGGAGAGTCCTCGTCGGCGGCGCAGGGTGGTGATCCTGCGCGCGACGGCGTTCCTCAGCGACGCGGTCCGGTCCGCCTTGTCCTCGGGCACCCCAGCATCCTACGCTTGCCGTTCCGTATACAGAACAGAGCGGGCGTTGCGGCGCTCCAGCGACAGGAGCCCGCGGTGCACCCTCGACCGGCCACCCGACCCGGCCTGCACGAACCCGTCCTCGCCGGCATCGTGACGGCCCTCGTCGGCTTCACCTCGTCCTTCGCCGTCGTCCTCGCGGGTCTCCGGGCCACGGGCGCGACACCGGAACAGGCCGCCTCGGGACTGCTCGCCCTGACGGCCGTCGTCGGCCTGGGCATCGTCCTGCTCTCGCTGCGGTTCCGCATCCCCGTGACCCTGTCCTGGTCGACGCCGGGAGCCGCCCTCCTGGCGGGTGCGAGCATCCCGGCCGGCGGCTGGCCCGCCGCGGTGGGCGCCTTTCTCGTGACGGGGGTTCTCATCGTGCTGACCGGTGCCGTGCCCTGGCTCGGCAGGCTCGTGGCCCGTATCCCGCAGCACCTCGCGCAGGCCATGCTGGCGGGAGTGCTGCTGCCCCTGTGCCTGGCCCCGTTCCAGTCCCTCGGGTCCATCCCGCTGCTGGTGCTCCCCGTCATCATCGTCTGGCTCGCGGCGTCCGCCGTCGCTCCGCGGTGGGCCGTGCCGCTCGCGCTCGCGGCGGCCCTTGCCGTCATCGCCCTCCAGCTCCTGCTGAACGGCACGGTGATCGAGCCGTCCTCGCTGGTTCCCGGTCTCGTCGTCACGCTGCCCGCGTTCGACCCCGCCGCGCTCATCGGGATCGCGCTGCCCCTCTACGTCGTGACGATGGCGTCGCAGAACCTCCCCGGCGTCGCCGTCCTCACGTCCTTCGGATACCGGGCGCCCTGGCGTTCCGCGCTGGCCGTGACGGGGGTCGGCACCGCCGTCGTCGCCCCCTTCGGCGGGCACGCCGTCAATCTCGCGGCGCTCTCCGCCGCCCTGTCGGCGGGCGAGGGTGCGGGCGCGGACCGGGACCGGCGCTGGATCGCAGCACTCACGGCGGGGCTCTCCTACCTGGTGCTCGCGGGCGTGTCCGGCGCGCTCGTCGTCGTCGTGGGGGCCGCCCCGCCGGGGCTCGTGGAAGCCGTCGCGGGCCTCGCGCTCATCGACACCATGGCGACGGCGATCACGGCGTCCCTCAGCGATCCGGCCGGCCGCATGAGCGGCGCCGTCACGTTCCTCCTGGCGGCGTCCGGTCTCACCGTCGCCGGTGTCGGAGGCGCCTTCTGGGCGCTCGCCGGCGGCCTCGTGGTGCGGGCCACCCTGGAACGCGGAGCCCTGCGGTCCTAGACGGCGGTGGTCGGAGCCTGGCTCTCGTCACCCTGCTCGCGCGCCTTGCGCTGCCGGGCACGGTCCAGCGCGTTGATCACCGGAGCGGCGGTGATGCCGTGCACCACGATGGACAGCACGATGACGAGTCCGCCGATGCGCCACAGGGCGGCCTCGTCCGCCCCGAAGTCGCCCTTCGACAGCGCGTAGCTCAGGTAGTAGATCGAGCCGATGCCACGCACGCCGAAGAAGGCGAGCACTCCCCGCTCGCGGGGCCCGGTCTTGCCCCGCGCGAGACTGAGCCAGGCCGTGAGCGGCCGCACCAGCAGGAGGAACGCGACGGCGACCACCACTTCCAGCGGGCGCAGGCCATCGAACAGTCCCCGGGCCACGGCGCCGCCCAGCAGGACGAGCACGACGACGGTCAGGAGGCGCTCGAGCTGCTCGATGTAGCTGTGCAGCACCCCGTGGTAGCCGTGCGTCTGCTCCCCCGCCCGGATGGTCACGGCGCACACGAACACCGCGATGAAGCCGTAGCCCTCCAGCGCCTCGGTGACGCCGTAGGTCAGGAACGTCGCTGCGAGCGCGACGAAGCCCTCGGAGTAGTTGGCGAGACGGACGCTCTTGACGGGCGTGCTGAAGAAGACCCGCCCGAGCATCTTGCCGATACCGAAGCCGAGCGCGCAGCCGACGATCATGCGCCACAGGACGTCGAGCAGCGCCCACTCCGGGAACCATGCCGAGGGCGCGTACCCGACCGTGCTCATCAGGATCGCGAGGTAGACGAACGGGAAGGCCAGTCCGTCGTTCAGCCCCGCCTCGGACGTCAGGCCGAAGCGCACTTCGTCCTCCGCCTCGAGATCCTCCTCGGACTCCGACGGCTCACCCACCTGCACCTCGGAGGCGAGGACGGGATCCGTGGGTGCCAGCGCGGCCGCGATCAGCAGGGCGGACGCGAGGCCCAGGCCGAGGATCCACAGGCCCATCAGCGTCACCGCGAGGATGCAGAGCGGCATGGCGATGCCGAGGAGCCGCCAGGTCGTGGACCAGCTGCGCCAGCCGATGCGCCGGTCGAGGGCCAGGCCCGCCCCCATCAGGGAGATGATGACGCAGACCTCGCTGAGGTGGATCGTCACGTCGCTGTATGTCAGGGGATCCGGGTCGGGCAGATCGCGCCCGAAGCTGAAGATGAGTATGCCGGCGGCGAGGAAGACCATCGGCATGGAGACGGGCGCCCTCATGAGCAGACGCGGCAGCAGCGCCGCCGCGAACACGGCTATCCCCGCCGCCGCATAGATGATGCTTGCTGCTTCGAACACGCAGACCTCTTCTTCCCGCCCCCGGTGCTTGCCCTAAGCCTCCTGATCAACAGTAGGGCAGGCTCCGGGCACCGCCAGGCGCGGGGCGGAAAGCGCTGGACGGTGGACGGCGTGGACAGCCTCGTGGCAGAGCAGCGTCACCGCCGCGTGAGAGCATGGAATTATGCCCATTTCCAGCCACCCCATGGTCGATGTCACGGACATCATCCGTATCGTGGGAGGAGCCGCGTTCCAGCGCGGACAGACGTACGCCAAGGACGGCGCCGTCAGCTCACTGGCCTGGGACGCGGAGTCCAAGATCCTGACCGGGAAGGTACGCGGCACCGCACCGTCGGACTACCGGACGAAGCTCCGCCTCGGGATCAAGGGGGACGGCCGGTTCCGCCCCCTGGAGAACTTCTGCAGCTGCCCCATCGGCGCGGACTGCAAGCACGTCGCCGCGACCGCTCTCCAGAGCAACACCGAGAATCTGCTCTCGCAGCACGAGCGTGAGCTCGGCGCCCGTACCGCACCGGCACCCTCCGTGCCCGAGGGATGGCAGACCTCCCTCACCGAGCTGCTGGAGGCCGACGCCGCACCGGCGGACACACCTGCTGCCCTGACGTCCCTCGGGCTCCAGTTCGAGCTGCGGACCCCCGAGGTCGCCGTGCAGAGGTGGGGCTCGGCCGCCGAGCGCCAGGGCCAGCGCACGCTCAATACCCGCCTCGGAGTCCGGCCGGTCAGCCAGAACGGCAAGGGCAAGTGGATCAAGAACAACCTGTCCTGGGGCAGCATCAGCTACCAGACGTACGGGCTGAAGCTGGACGCGGACCAGCACCGCTGGTTCTCCCAGTTCCCGGCCCTCCACCGCGGCACCGGGGTCAACTACTTCGGCAACAACGACTCCTGGCTGTACCTCGACGACTTCAGCAACCCTCTCCTGTGGCAGTTGCTCGACGAAGCCCAACGCCTCGGCATCGCTTTCGTCGGCTCGAAGAAGTCGGTCACGATCGAACTCGCGGGCCGGGCGACGCTCAAGCTCGACGCCACCGAGACCGACGACGGCTCCCTCCAGCTCTGCCCGGCGCTGGACGTCGATGGCCGCCCGCATCCCTCGGAGACCGCGCACGTCATCAGCACCCACGGCATCTACACCGTCGCACCCGATGACACCATCACCCTGGCGCCCACCTCGCGCAGGCTCACTCCGAAGGACATCGAACTCCTGCAGCGCGGGCGCGCCGTCGTCGTCCCCGAGGAGGAGAAATCCCTGTTCCTGCAGGAGTACTACCCGAAGCTGCGGCAGTCGATCGAGGTGGACAGCAGTGACGGCAGCGTGGAGCTGCCCGAGATCCAGCCTCCGGTACTGGTGCTGACCACCGCCTACGCCGCAGACGGCTCGGTGGCCCTCGACTGGCACTTCGACTATCCGCTGGGTGGGACCCTGCAGCGCAGGGCCTTCCGCAGGGGCGGTCCGGGCAGCGACGACGGCTATCGCGACGCCGACGCCGAGGATGCCCTCGCCACGGCCGCGCGTCAGGTACTCGGATCCCTGCCCATCAGGTCCCTGCGGCTCGAGGACATGCAGGCCGTCGAATTCGCGGAGGACGTGCTGCCCCGGCTCGTGGACCTGGACGCGTGTCCGTCGAGGTCGTCGGGGAGAAACCCGACTACCGGGAACTGACGGAAACGCCGACGCTGAGGGTCAGCACCGTGGAGACGGACAACCGCGACTGGTTCGACCTCGGCGTCATGGTGACGGTCAGCGGCCGCACCATCCCCTTCGATTCGATCTTCCGTGCCCTCGCGCAGGGCCGGAAGAAGCTGAAACTCGTCGACAACACCTACCTGTCCCTCGAGCAGCCCGTCTTCGACCAGTTGAGGGAACTCATCGAGGAGGCCCGCTCGCTGAGCGAATGGGATCCGGAGTCCGGCCTGCAGATCAGCAGGTACCAGGCCGGCCTGTGGGCGGAGTTCGAGGACCTCGCGGAGGAGACCGAGCAGGCGCAGTCATGGCGCGACGCCGTCAGCGGCCTGCTCGAACTCAAGGACGTCGAGGCCACCCCCGTGCCGGCGGGCCTCGTCGCCGAGATGCGCCCGTACCAGGCCGAGGGATTCAGCTGGCTGGCCTTTCTGTGGCGGCACCAGCTGGGCGGGGTGCTGGCCGACGACATGGGACTCGGCAAGACGCTGCAGGCTCTCGCGCTCATGGTCCACGCCAAGGAGACCACGGGACTCACCGCACCGTTCCTCGTGGTGGCCCCCACCTCGGTCGTGCCGAACTGGTCCAACGAGACGCACCGCTTCGCCCCAGGACTCAAGGTCGTCGCCATCGCCGACACGCAGGGAGCCTCCGGCATCCCCCTGCGCGAACAGATCGGCGACGCCGACATCGTCATCACGTCCTACACGCTCTTCCGCCTGGACTTCTCCGCCTACCAGGAACCCTCGTGGTCGGGGCTCGTCCTCGACGAGGCCCAGTTCGTGAAGAACCGCGCGTCCAAGGTGCACCAGGCGGCCAAGGACTTCGAGGCACCCTTCAAGCTCGCGATCACCGGCACACCCATGGAGAACAACCTCATGGAGCTGTGGTCCCTGTTCAACATCGTGGCGCCCGGGCTGTTCCCCTCCGCGCGCAAGTTCACCGAGGACTACCGGACACCGATCGAGAAGATCGGCGACACCAGGCCCCTCGTGCGCCTGCGCAAGCGGATCCGTCCGCTGATGATGCGGCGCACCAAGGAAGCCGTTGCGTCCGACCTCCCCCCGAAGCAGGAGCAGGTCCTCGAGGTGGAGCTCCACCCGGACCACCGCCACATCTACGAGACCTACCTGCAGCGCGAGCGGCAGAAACTCCTCGGGCTGATCGAGGACATGAACCGGAACCGGATGATCGTGTTCAGGTCACTGACCCTGCTGCGCATGCTGAGCCTCGATGCGTCCCTCGTGGACCCGGAGCACGAGGGCGTCCCGTCCGCCAAGCTCGAGGTCCTGTTCGAGAACCTCGACGGTATCATCGCCGAGGGTCACCGGGCGCTGGTGTTCAGCCAGTTCACCTCCTACCTGAAGAAGGCCGCCGAGCAGCTGGACGCACGCGGCATCGAGTACGCCTACCTCGACGGTTCCACCCGCAGCCGTGGCGAGGTCATCGACTCCTTCAAGAACGGCACGTCCCCCGTGTTCCTCATCAGCCTGAAGGCCGGCGGATTCGGCCTCAACCTGACGGAGGCGGACTACTGCTTCCTGCTGGACCCCTGGTGGAATCCCGCCTCGGAGGCGCAGGCCGTGGACCGGACACACCGTATCGGGCAGACGAAGAACGTCATGGTCTACCGGATGGTGTCCAAGGGGACCATCGAGGAGAAGGTCATGAAGCTCAAGGAGCAGAAGGCCAAGCTCTTCACCTCCGTGATGGACGACGACGCCGTGTTCAGCTCCGCGCTCACCGCCGACGACATCCGCGGCCTCCTGGAGGCGTAGTCCCGGGGGCGGCTCCGCCGTCGTCCGGGGCGAGACCCGTCCCCGACGCTCGACGCCGGGGCGGACGCCGTTACCGGCCGTCGTCGCCCTGGGGCAGGGAGGGATCGAGCAGTTCCGCGAACGCGCGCGGACGCGAGGCGATCCACCAGTGGCCTCCGGGGACGGTCGTCACGGTGAGGTCCTCCACCCACCCGTCCAGCCCGTCGACGAGCGTCGGTGAGAGGAAGGGATCCTTCAGGGGCACGATGACGTGCGCGGGGAGCGTGAGCGTCCGACGTGGTGGGAGTGCGGCGGCCGTGAACATGTTGGTTCGGTAGAGCGCCAGGCCGCGGAGAGGATCCCGGCCGACGTTGCGGCGGGCGGCGAACTCGTAGCGCCGGGTCAGGAGGAGTCTCCAGGCCAGTTCCGGGAGGAGCGGGAGCTGGAAAGCGCCGACGTACCAGCTGCGCAGCAGCTGTCCGACACCCTGCGGCACCAGCCGGGGGGTCCTCAGCCGGCCGCTGAGCCAGTGGGAGAAGTGGCGCAGGTCGGGGCCGGAGATGCTGGTGTAGTCCAGGACCAGCCCGTCCGCGCGTTGATCCTGCACGGCAGCCCAGCCCTGGATGGAGCCCCAGTCGTGACCGACGAGGCGCACCCCTGCAGGGGCGTCGATGGCGGCCAGGACGGCGAAGATGTCGTCGACGAGTTCCGCCAGGGCGAACCCCGCCCCCTCCTGCGGCCGCGACCGTCCGGCGTTACGGGTGTCGAACGTGACGAGGTGATGGGTCGCGGCGAGCTCCCGGACCACGGGGAGGAACACGCGGTGGTCATCGGGGTAGCCGTGCACGAGGACCAGGGTCGGAGCGTCCGGCCGTGGGTCCGCACCGTACTCGAACACGGCGAGTTCGGCGCCCGCCGTGCGGATCGTCCGGGTCCTCTCACGCAACACGTCCATGCTCCCCACCCTAGGGTCTACCGCCGGTCGGCGGGGGAGCAATCAGCCCTCCTGGCCGGAACCCCGGATCCTGCCCGCGTCCAGCCACACGATCCGGTGGGACACGGCGTCGGCGAAAGCGGCGTCGTGCGTCGCCATCACCACCGTGCCACCCGCCCGCGCGTGCTCGGTCACCAGGCGGGCGAACAGCGTGCGCGTGGCCTCGTCCAGGCCCGCGGTCGGCTCGTCGAGGGCCCAGACGTCGGGCCCCGTGGCCATGATCGACGCCAGCGCGACGAGCCGCCGCTGGACGAACCCGAGCTCGTAGGGGTGGGCGTCCGCGAGTGCCCCGAGGCCGAGACCGTCGAGGGCGGCGGAGGCGCGCCGCGCGGCGTCCTCCCGGCGCAGACCCGCAGCCATCGGGCCGTAGGAGACCTCCCGCAGCACCGTGCGTTCGAAGAGTTGCTGGTCGGTGTCCTGGAACAGGTAGCCCACGACGCCGGCCAGGGTGCCGGTCGGTTGGTGGAGGATCGGCGAGCCACCCACGGAGACGGAACCGGCGTCGGCCCGGTACAACCCGTTCAGGTGCTGCAGCAGCGTGGATTTACCCGACCCGTTGGAGCCCCGTACGGCCACGATCTCCCCGGCAGCGACGGTCAGGTTCACCCGCTCCAGTCCGGGTCCGGCGCCCGGGAGCCCGACGCCGCGGGATAGGCGAAACTGACGTTCCGCAGAACGACCGGGGCGGGCCCGTGAGAAGGGGCCGGCGCCGCGCCACCGTCGAGCCGCGGTGCGTCCCCGGCGGTCCCGATGCCGTACCTCCGGAGTCCCGCCCAGCGCGCCTCCGTCAGCAGGCCCTCGAAGACAGGATGCCCCTCGGCGAGCGCGATGACGCGGGCACCGTCCGGGGCGGTGCGTGGAAGCATCGGCTCGCACACCACGACGCCGGCGCCACCCCGACGAAGGGTGTCGAGGGCCTCGGCGACGTCGAGGGCCGCCTCCTCGTCGAGCCCCTGGAACGGTTCGTCGAGCACGAGGATACGGGGGCGTTGCGCCACGGCCGCGGCGATGACGGTGCGCTGGAGCTGCCCGCCGGACAACCGTCGGGGATCGCGCTCGAGCAGCGGGGTGAGCTTGAGCGACCCAGCGACATCGGTGACGATGCTCCGCAGCTCCTCAGTCGGCACGCCGCGGTTGGACGGACCGAAGGCGATCTCCTCCCCCACGCTCGCCGACATCATGGACAGCTGGCCCCAGGCTCCCTGGGCGACGAAGCCGACTGCGGCGCTCCAGGCAGCGGGGTCGATGCGCGGATCCTCCGGTGCGCCGGTGAACGTCACGGTCTCGCCGTCGAGCGTGATCGACCCGCGGAACACCGAACCGGCATCGGCGCCCGTCTGACCCGCGAGCAGCCTGGCGAGGGTCGTCTTGCCCGACGCCGATGCTCCGGCGATCACCAGGTACTCCCCCGGCCGTACCGTCAGCGAGAGGCCCGCGAGGAGCCGCACGCCGTCGTCGTACCGGAAGGACTCGCTCCGGATACTGATCATGCGAGCACCGGACCGATCAGCCAGGCGGCCGAGAGCACGGCCGTCACGGCGACCATCACGCGGCGGGCGATGCGCTGCCGCGGCGTATCGGTGTCGGCGAGGTAGCTCGTGCGGACGGCCGGGGAGGAGAAGCCCCTCGCTCCGAGCATGGTGTTGCGTTCCGACGCGTCGACGAGCAGACCGATGACCAGCGGCGTGGTGACGCGCAGCAGTGCGCGGAAGCGCGAGATCGGTCCCCTTCCGACGACGAGGCCACGGGCCTGCTGGGCGCGGGTGATCTGGCGCGCCCGCAGGGCGACGTGCGGGATGAGTCCGACGGCGGACCCGACGATGAACACGAGGTTCCGGTTCCATCCCCGGTGCGTCATGGTCGCCAGGAGCTCAGGGACGTCGAGCGTCATGGCAGCGGTCAGGAACACTCCCGCGAAGACGCTCATGCGCAGTCCCATGAGGGCGGCGAAGGACAGTCCTTCCGTCGTCACGCGCGCCACGCCGAGGTCGAAAAGGACGTGGCTGCCCTCCGGGAAGAACAGTCCGTGCAGCAGCAGAGAGGAGACCAGGAGCGGCCCCGCCACGAGTGCTACGGCGAGTCCGACCTGCCGTGGCTGGCCCGAGAGCAGCACCGCGGGGAGGACGACGAGCAGCAGGACGCCGAGGGAGAACTGCCACCGGTTCACGACGAGGACGAGCACCACGAGCAGAACCGCTGCGAGCAGTTCGGTCAGTGGGTTGTAGATCCTCCGGCGTGGCACGGTTCAGGCGATGGAGCCGTCATTCTCCGGTGAGTGCCGGGCGGGGCTGTCCCCGCTCCGGGAGCCGAGGACCCGGTGGGTCCTGGCGAACGGGAACTGGCGCACGGCCCGCTGCGGGAGCGCGTACACGATCAGCGCGACGATGACGAACACCACGATCTTGTCGAGGGAATCGGACAGCAGCCCCTGCTTCGTGGCTGCGACGAGCAGCTTGTCCCCCATCGACCGGAAGACGGCGATGATCGCGTTCGTGCCGACGGTGCCGGCCGCGCCGAACATGAACACGGCGACCGGCGCGGCGACGAGCCCGCCGATCGCTCCGACGACGAGACCTGCGACGGGCGCGAGGTAGACGCGACGGAACGCTCCGTACCTGGCGGCCAGTCCCGCGAGCAGCCCGATGAGCGCGGCTCCGGCGGCGAAGGGCAGCGCGAACGGATTGAAGAGTCCCCAGATGGCGTTGCTGATCGCGCCCGTCGCTGCTCCTGCGGCAGGACCGGCCAGGACCGCGACGAGGACCGTACCGATGGCATCGAGGTAGATCTGCATGCCCAGCGAGCCCGCGATCTGCCCGATGGCGATGTTCAGGGCGATCCCCAGCGGCATCACGACGAGGGAGCTCGTACTGAGCATCGGCAGGATCCCGGCCACCAGCAGTGCTCCGCCGCCCAGGAAGCCGAAGAGCGAGACGAGCGATGCCACGCTGCCCATCCCGCCGGCGATCTCGGTGGGCTGGACGGTGACGAGGAAGAGGTAGGTGCCTGCGATCAGGGCGGCCCCGAGGACGATCAGCAGTCGTCGCGGCCGTTGCGTGGCGGGCCGGGCGGCGAGGGTCAGGGGTGTGCTCACGAGAGGTCCTTGGGCGCGTCGGGGCGAGGTGTGCGCACCTCATGTCACCTCGGCGCGGCCACGCAGCAGTGCGGGCAGCTCCCAGTGTACTGGTCCTCGCCGTCGGCCCGACGGCGGTCGACGGGGCCGAGGATCGAGGTCGGAGCTGATTCAGCCGTGCATCCGCGCCAGGCCGGACAGCCTCCGGACCATCAGCTCGAACACCGCGGTGGGGTCGTTGTCCGTCACGATCCGCGCGTTCGGCGCCCGTTTCCACATGCCGCTGAGGTCCGCCACCGTCTGCCCGAAGGTCAGGGGCGAGTCCGTCTCGACGTCGACCGTCGCGAGCCGCTCCTCGATGGACGCCTCACCGGTTGCGACCATCGCCGCGAAGAGGTCGTGCAGGTGCGCGATGTAGCCCTGGTCGTAGAGCCGGTGGAACTCCATGTAGAAGCGCAGCGCGTCGGACAGGCATGCGACGACGGCGTTGCCGTTCCGGCTGCGGGTCCCGGCGGGCCCGTGCGGGTCCAGCAGTTCCGCGCCGCCGCCGGCAGCCCGCGAGACGGCGTCCACGTGCGCGGGAGTGCATTCGATCCGCTCCGTCGTCTCCAGCGCACACACCACGGGCAGCTTCTCGAACGGCAGCCCCTCGTAGGCGGCGAAGACCTCCTTCGCGGCGTGCGGGTCCACGTGCGTGTTCCACTCCGAGACCGGCGTCGTGTTGCCGGGATGGTTGAACGCCCCGCCCATGATGACGAGGCCCTTCAGCAGCATCGGGAGTTCCGGTTCGGCGCGGAGCGCGAGGGCGAAGTTCGTGAGCGGGCCGGTGACGACACCCGTGATCTGGCCGGGATGGCACCGCACGGCCTCGAGCCAGACGTCGACGGCGTGGCGACCGGAGATGCGGCCCCGCGGAGCAGGCAGGAAGGCGTAGCCCAGGCCCTGGTCCCCGTGGGTCTCCTCCGTGGTGACGAGCGGGATCTGCAGCGGGACCTCGCTGCCGATCGCCACCTCCACACCGGCGTGGCCGCACAGCTCGAGCAGTGCGAGGTTGTTGATGGCGACCTGGCGGGCACCGACGTTCCCGGCCGTGCAGGTGATCCCCTCGATCGTGACGCCCGGTGTCGCGAGCAGGTACAGCAGCGCGACCGCATCGTCGATTCCCGTGTCGACGTCGAGCAGGAGTCGCTGGCGGGTCTCGGTCACGGTCGGTCCGCCGCGGTGGTGCGGAGCAGGTGCAGGCGGAGCGTCCGTGCCGTCTCCATGTGGGTGCGGGCGATGGCGCGGGCATCGTCGCTGCGCCGCTCGGCGATGGCGCTGATGAGGGCCTCGTGCTCGAGGAGCACCTCCTGCCAGCGGTCGCCGACGGACAGGGTGGAGCGCGGCGTGTGGATGAGGTGGGTGGAGAGCCGCTGCAGCAGGTCCATCAGGATGGGATTGCGGGCCGAGGCCCAGAGCGAGGTGTGGAACTCGAGGTTGTTGGTGACCTTCGTGGTGTCGTCGGGGTCGACGACGGCACGGTCCCGTTCCAGCAGCGCCTCGAGTCGCATGAGGTCCGCGGTACCGCGGTTGAGGGCGGCCTGGCCGGCTGCCTCCTCCTCGAGCATGACCCGCAGGTCGTAGATCTGGATGACCTCCTGGGGGTCGATCTGCGGAACCTGGAGCCCCCGCGCCGCCCGTTCGAGCAGTCGTTCGTGCTGCAGCCTGCTGAGGGCCTCGCGTACGGGTGTCCGCGACACCCCGAACCGCTCCGAGACGACCACCTCGCGCAGCGCGGTGCCGGGCGGGTGTACCCCGGCGAGGATCTCGCTGCGGAGGACGCGGAAGATGGCATCGCCGTCCACGCGCGCCGACAGCTCGGTCGACTCGGCCATGGCGCCCCCTCGGAGGTCTCGCGGTTCGGTGGGTCAGGACGGGTGTCCTGCGGTCGGCCGGGCCGGAGGTGGGAACCCCCGGCCCGGGCCGCGCGGGCGCTAGCCGGCGAGCTGGCGCAGCACGTACTGCAGGATGCCGCCGTTGCGGTAGTAGTCCGCTTCACCCGGCGTGTCGATACGCAGGACGGCGTCGAACTCGACGGCGCTGCCACCGTCGGCGGGGGTCGCCGTGACGTGCACGGTGCGCGGCGTGCGCCCCTCGTTGAGCGCGGTGACTCCGCTGACGGCGAAGGTCTCCGTACCCGTGAGTCCGAGCGTCTCCGCGTCCTGTCCCTCGGGGTACTGCAGGGGCAGGACACCCATGCCGATCAGGTTCGAGCGGTGGATCCGCTCGTAGCTCTCGGCGATGACGGCCTTGACGCCCAGCAGTGCGGTGCCCTTGGCCGCCCAGTCACGCGACGAGCCGGAGCCGTATTCCTTGCCGGCGAGCACGACGAGCGGCGTCCCGGCAGCGCGGTAGTTCTCCGCGGCGTCGTACACGGCCGCCTGCGGCGCGTCCGGCTGCGAGAAGTCCCGCGTGAACCCGCCCTCGACGCCGTCGAGCAGCTGGTTCTTGATACGGATGTTCGCGAAGGTTCCGCGGATCATGACCTCGTGGTTGCCACGGCGCGAACCGTAGGAGTTGAAGTCCTTGCGCTGGACACCCTTCTCCGTGAGGTAGCGGCGGCCGGCGTGTCCGACTTGAACGATCCCGCGGGAGAGATGTGGTCGGTGGTGACGGAGTCTCCGAGCTTCAGCAGCACACGTGCCCCGTCGATGTCCTCGACCGGGCTCGCCTCGCGCTGCATGCCCTCGAAGTACGGTGGCTTCCGCACGTAGGTGGACTCGGGGTCCCAGGCGAAGGTGGCGCCGTCGGGCGTCGGCAGGGACTTCCAGCGGTCGTCGCCCTCGAAGATCGTGGCGTAGCTCGAGGTGAACATCTCCTCGTCGATCGACTCGTCGATGACCTTCTGGACCTCGACCGGGTTCGGCCAGATGTCCTTCAGGAAGACGTCGTTGCCGGCTTCGTCCTGGCCGAGGGGCTCCGCGTCGAAGTCGAAGTCCATGGTCCCGGCCAGTGCATAGGCGACCACCAGCGGCGGCGAGGCCAGGTAGTTCATCTTCACGTCCGGGTTGATGCGGCCCTCGAAGTTGCGGTTGCCGGAGAGGACGGCGGTGACCGCGAGGTCGTTGTCCTGGATGGCCTGCGAGATCTCTTCCTCGAGCGGACCGGAGTTGCCGATGCACGTCGCGCAGCCGTAGCCGACGGTGAAGAAGCCGAGCTTCTCCAGGTACGGGATCAGCCCCGACTTCTCGTAGTAGTCGGTGACGACCTTGGAACCCGGTGCCACGGAGGTCTTGACCCACGGCTTGGACACGAGGCCCTTCTCGACGGCGTTGCGCGCCAGCACGGCCGCTGCGAGCATGACGGACGGGTTGGACGTGTTGGTGCACGAGGTGATCGACGCGATGCTGACGATGCCGTGGTCGATCTCGAACTCACGGCCGTCCTTCATGCTCACGCTGACCTTCTTGGACGGACGTGTCCCGCCCGCTCCCGCACCGACGGTCTCGCGCGGCGCGGCGTTCTCCTCGGTGACCGAGGACGTCGTCCCGGGGGTGAAGCTCGGTGAGTCCGAGGCCGGGAAGCTCTCCTGCGACGACTCGTCGACGGTGCCGCCGGGCGCGAAGTCGAGGTCGGGATCGGTCGAGTAGTTCCGCAGGTCCTCGCGGAACTGGCCCTTGGACTTGCTGAGCTCCACGCGGTCCTGCGGGCGCTTCGGCCCCGCGATCGAGGACACGACGGTCGAGAGGTCCAGCTCGAGGTACTCGGAGAAGCGGATCTCGCGTGACGGGTCGTGCCAGAGGCCCTGCTCCTTCGCATACGCCTCGACGAGCGCCACGTTCTCCGCGGGACGCCCGGTCAGGCGCAGGTAGTCGAGTGTCACGTCGTCGATCGGGAACATGGCGGCGGTGGACCCGAACTCGGGGCTCATGTTGCCGATGGTCGCGCGGTTCGCGAGCGGCACGGAAGCGACGCCCTCGCCGTAGAACTCGACGAACTTGCCGACCACGCCGTGCTTGCGCAGGATCTGCGTGATGGTGAGTACCACGTCGGTCGCCGTGGCTCCGGCGGGGATGTCGCCGGTGAGCTTGAAGCCGACGACCCGCGGGATGAGCATGGAGACCGGCTGGCCGAGCATCGCTGCCTCGGCTTCGATGCCGCCGACGCCCCAGCCGAGCACGCCGAGTCCGTTGACCATCGTGGTGTGCGAATCGGTACCGACACAGGTGTCGGGGTAGGCGCGGAGGACGCCGTCCACCTCACGCGTCATGACGGTCCGCGCGAGGTACTCGAGGTTGACCTGGTGCACGATACCCATGCCCGGCGGGACGACCTTGAAGTCGTCGAACGCGGTCTGGCCCCAGCGGAGGAACTGGTAGCGCTCCCCGTTGCGCTGGTACTCGATCTCCATGTTGCGCTCGAGGGCTCCGGCGTTGCCGAAGGCGTCGATCTGGACGGAGTGGTCGATGACCATCTCGGCGGGTGCGAGTGGATTCACGCGCTCGGGGTCGCCGCCGAGCTCCGCGACGGCCTCCCGCATCGTTGCGAGGTCGACGACGCAGGGGACGCCCGTGAAGTCCTGCATGATCACGCGCGCCGGCGTGAACTGGATCTCGGTGTCGGGCTCGGCGTCGGCGTCCCACCCGGCCAGTGCGCGGACGTGGTCCGCGGTGATGTTCGCTCCGTCCTCGGTGCGGAGCAGGTTCTCAAGGAGGACCTTGAGACTGTAGGGAAGGTTCTCGGCGCCCTCGACCGCACCTAGCCTGAAAATTTCGTATTCAGCGCCGGCGACATCGAGTACGCCCTTCGCGCCGAATGAGTCCGCGGTCGTCATGACGTTGGCTCCCTTCAGAGAGATTGTGGAATGGCCTCATTCTATTCCACGCACCCCGGCACTGTATACAGTCGTACACCGTGTCGCCGGCTCCCTCCGAGGGCCGATCCGCGCGGCTATGCGTCGCGGCGCATTCTGCTGTCGGACACCGAGTCGCTCCGCAGGCCGAAGAGCAGTTCGTCCTGTTCCGGCGCGTCGTTCCGACTGTGGTCCACGACCGGACCAGTCCCTGCGATCTCCCGGATCAGCTCGATCCCCGCGATGGCCTCCTCCTTCGAGGCATAGAAGGTGGACACCGCCACGAGCGTTCCATCCGGAGCGGTCAGCTTGACCCGGAAACCGTCGTCGTGAGCGTCCACCAGTTTGAAGTACCCAGCCATCGTCCTACCTCCTTGTAAGGCGCATCTTCGCAACCCAGCGGTCACTTATCATAAGCATACTTACCGATCTGCCCGCGCCGAGTGGTTCCGGTCGGCGAGCGGGGCTGGACAACCGGCGACATACTGCGCCGCACCGGCCGGCCTCACGTAGTCTTCCCGGTGCCACCCCCATTCCCACGAGCCGGTCCTTCCGCGCGGGAGGACCATAAGGAGCACGATGACCGAATCAAGCAGCGCCGGCAATCCTGACGGCGCAGCCCTGCCCGCCGATCATCCCCTCGGTCCTGCAGTGCCGATCCCACCCCGTGAGAAGGAAGCTGCACGGGTCGGTTCCACCGGGAACGGCCGTTCGGCACCCGCTCCGGCCACCCCTGCCGGCGGTGGCTCCGGTCAGGGCGACGGAACACCGGGCGAGGACGGACCGGACGACGACGGTCGGCCTACCGCGGACCGCAGGGAATCGGTCCTCGACCCGGCAGCGGGATCCGCCGGGCAGGAGGCGTCCTCCATCAGGGAGGAACAGGGGACCTCCGGCGCAGGCCTGGTGCCTGCCGCGTACAACGGGGACGGCTCTCCCGAGGATCCTGCGGAGAATCGCCACCCCGAGGACGCCGCAGCCGAGCCGGACGGCTGGGACAGCGACCGATCGAGCCCATGACGGCTGAACCGGGCAGGGCTCGGCGTCGGAGGGCACCGGTGACGGTGGCCGGCCGTCAGCGGCCCCGACGGGCGAGCCTGGCGACGACGGACGACGGCGCTGTCCTCGCGATCGCCGTCAGCGCCTTGTAGCGGAACGTCGGGATGGAGACGGCCCTCCCGGCAGCAGTATCCAGGAGAGCTGCGCGAACCACCCGTCCGGCGTCGAGCCACAGCATCTTCGGAACGCCGGTCGCGTCGATCCCCATGCGCTCGTGGAACTCGGTGCGCACGAAGCCCGGGCAGACCGCCGTCACGCGGATCCCCTCCGAACGGTAGGCGAGGTTGGCCCAGCGGCTGAAGCTGATCATGGCCGCCTTGGCGGCGCCGTACGTACCCCTCGGGGTGAAGCCCGCGACGCTCGCCACGTTGATGACGGTGCCCGAGCGCCGCCGGCGCATCGACTGCAGTGCGGCGTGCGCCAGGGCGAGGGGTACCTCGATGTGGATGCGGAGGTGGTCGACCTCGTCCTCGAGGGTGTTGTCCGCGAACGGCAGGGCCAGCCCGTACCCGGCGTTGTTCACCAGGACCGTCACCGCACCCGGAGCCTCCCCGCCCGATCCGCCCCCTTCGGACTCCGCCGTTCCGCGAAGTCGAGCGATCACCCTGGCCAGTCCGCGGTCATCGAGAAGATCCGCGTCGATCGTCTCGACGCCGACACCCCACGTGCTCCTCAGTTCGGCACCCGTCTCCTGCAGCGGCCCGGGCCTCCGGGCGACGAGCACCAGGTCGCAGCCGCGCTCCGCGAACTGGCGCGCGAACTCCAACCCGATACCCGAGGTCGCACCGGTGATCAGCACTGTTTCCGTCATCAGGCCACCCTCCCCCGCGGCGCCCTGCGACGCAAGGTACCCGCCGGGGATGCAACGTCCGTGCGACCCCCGGACCGGTAGGTTCAGCGGTACCGACCGGCTCGGCCCACCGAGGGCCTGCGGCGGTGTCCGCGCTTCGACACCGGGGAGCGCTGTCGGCACACTGATCGAAAGGAAGTTCCATGAGCGGAAACAGAGCTGTTGCGTACAAGGGACCGGGGAAGGTCGAGGTCATCGACATCGACTACCCCAGCTTCGAACTCAAGGACGGACCGGGGGTCAACCCGGCCAACGTGGGCCGGTCCGTGCATCACGGGGTCATCCTCAAGACCGTGACCACGAACATCTGCGGATCGGACCAGCACATGGTCCGCGGACGCACCACGGCGCCGTCGGACCTCGTCCTCGGCCACGAGATCACCGGCGAGGTGGTCGAGGTGGGACGCGACGTCGAGTTCATCAAGAAGGGCGACATCTGTTCCGTCCCCTTCAACATCGCCTGCGGGCGCTGCCGCAACTGCAAGGAGCGCAAGACCGGCATCTGCCTGAACGTCAACCCGGACCGCCCTGGTAGCGCCTACGGCTACGTCGACATGGGAGGTTGGGTGGGCGGCCAGGCCGAGTACGTGCTGGTGCCGTACGCGGACTGGAACCTGCTGAAGTTCCCCGACCGGGACCAGGCCCTCGAGAAGATCCTCGACCTCACCATGCTCTCGGACATCTTCCCCACGGGCTTCCACGGAGCCGTCACCGCGGGCGTGGGCGTCGGTTCGACCGTCTATGTCGCGGGAGCGGGCCCGGTGGGCCTGGCCGCAGCCGTGTCGGCGCAGCTCCTGGGCGCGGCAGTCGTGATCGTCGCGGACCTCAACGAGGATCGCCTCGCGCAGGCACGAAGCTTCGGCTGCGAGACGGTGGACGTCTCCAAGGGGGACCCGAAGGACCAGATCGAACAGCTGCTGGGTGTGCCCGAAGTCGATTGCGGAGTGGATGCCGTCGGCTTCGAAGCGCGTGGACACGGCGCCGGCGCAGGAACCGAGGCACCCGCGACGGTCCTGAACTCCCTGATGGACATCACCGCCGCTGGTGGTGCGCTCGGCATTCCGGGGCTCTACGTCACCGGCGATCCGGGAGCGGTCGACGACGCCGCCAAGGTGGGCTCGCTCTCGATCAGCCTGGGCACCGGCTGGGCCAAGTCCCTGTCCTTCACCACCGGTCAGTGCCCGGTGATGAAGTACAACCGAGGACTCATGATGGCCATCCTGCACGATCGGGTGTCCATCGCGAAGGCGGTCAACGCGAAGGCGATCGGGCTGGAGGACGCTCCGCGCGGTTACGAGGAGTTCGACGCCGGCGCCGCCACGAAGTACGTCCTCGACCCGCACGGGTACGTCGCGGCCTGATCGGCGCGTCGCGGCCCGGAGGAGGTCGCGAGAAGGTCCGGGCCCGTCGGGTCCGGACCTTTTCGCTGTCCAGCGGCCGCGGCACGGCAGTGTGACAGTAAGAATCCGTTTGTACCAGCTTTTTCCCCTTCTGCGGGGTCAATGTCAAGCACCACGGCGTTCCAGTTTGGCATCGAATGAAATTTGGCTTACCGTGGACGTAGTTCCCCGTCCGGGGAAGCGAAGAAGCTGCCGTTCGACGAGCAGCGAATAATGCCCGGCGCCGCCCTCCACCGCTCGTTGCTCAACAGGCGGCTGCCGAACCCTGACCTCTATATCGTCAAGGTGAGCAGCGGCGCGAAGAAGTCCGGGGACGGACCTAGTGCGGGTGGCCTTTCGGAGCATCGTACCCCCATGAACACACACACCTTCACCACCGGCGCGCGTCGCGGACTCGCAGCAGTAGCACTCACCGGCCTCGGCCTCGGCGCAGCGGCCGGCGCGGCCAACGCCGACACGTGGGACCAGCTCGCGCAGTGCGAGAGCGGCGGAAACTGGAGCATCAACACCGGCAACGGCTACCAGGGTGGACTTCAGTTCTCCCAGTCGAGCTGGAACGCTGCCGGCGGAACGGGCTCCCCCGCCGCGGCCAGCGTGGAAGAGCAGAAGCGCGTAGCCACCAACCTGCAGGGCATGCAGGGCTGGGGCGCCTGGCCGTCCTGCTCCGCGCAGCTCGGCCTCACCGGTGGCTCGTCCACCGGGTTCGCCGCACAGCAGGCTCCGGCACCGGTCCAGGTCCAGCAGGTTCCTGTCCAGGTCCAGGCCCCTGTCGCCCAGGCCCCCGTCGAGGTCCAGCAGGTCCCCGTCCAGGTCCAGCAGGCTCCCGTCCAGGCGCCCGTCGCCCAGGCCCCCGTCCAGGTGCAGGCGCCGGTCGCGGCTCCCGTCACCCTGAGCGGCGAGACCTACACCATCCAGAGCGGCGACACCCTCAGCTCGATCGCCGACAAGCTCGGCGTCAACGGCGGCTGGCAGGCGCTGTTCGCGGCCAACGCGGACACCGTGATCCACGCGGACCTGATCTTCACCGGTCACGTCCTGCAGCTCCCGGCCTAGTAACGGTCGAAGGGATCGCCTCGCGTTCGAGCGAGGAGTACCCCACAGCAGCACCAAGAGGAAGCGGCATCTGCCGGCTCAGGCCGGCGGGTGCCGCTTCTTGCGTCTCCGCCTCGGACCGCGTGCCACCGTCTCCCTGAGGTCGTTCCGCGGGATGGGGTAATATCGAGCGCGCCTCAGGCACCCCGCACCAGCTGACAACGACGTCACCCCAGGAGAACCGCCATGCCCGCAACCAGTCCGGATCGCGCTACAGGAAGCTCGGCAG
>WNZI01000039.1 GCA_009728235.1 Vibrio cholerae
GACGCGGCGGGCCGACGCGCGTTCCGCGCCGGGGTGGAGCATCTCCGGCCCACCGACGCCGCCACCTGGGCGCGGGCCCGGGGCTGGGCGCTCAGCATGGGAAGCGCCATGGCGGCGTCCTCCGACGACTCCCCGGCGTTCTTCACGCTCGGTGTGGAGACACTGGACGAGGTCCTGTCGGACACCCCCGCGGCCCGACCGGGTACCGGGGCCCCCGGCGCCCGGCGCTGATACTGTTGCTGCCGGGCACATCCCGCCCGGCACTCGTACCGTCCAGGAGCCAGCCCATCCCGCTGGAGGCCAGGAGCGGCATGGAAGGAACGTCCAGTGAAGGCGCTGTACAAGTCCGGGCCGCATCCCGGTTTCGAGCTCGTCGACCGCCCCGAGCCCGAGGCGGGCTGGGGCGAGGTCAAGATCCGCGTCATCACCACCGGCATCTGCGGCACGGACCTCCACATCGAGAGCTGGGATCCCTGGGCGCAGGGCATGATCTCCGCGCCGCTCATCCCGGGGCACGAGTTCTACGGCGAGGTCGTGGCGCTCGGCGAGGGTATCCGCGACGTCAGGATCGGCGACCGCGTCTCCGGTGAAGGCCACATCGTGTGCGGGATCTGCCGCAACTGCCGCGCCGGCCGGCGCCAGATGTGCATTCGTACCTCGAGCGTCGGCGTGCAGCGCGACGGTGCGTTCGCGGAGTTCGTCGTCGTCCCCGAGACCAACGTCTGGGTGCACGGACCCACCATCACACCGGAGCTCGGCGCCGTCTTCGACCCCTTCGGCAACGCCGTGCACACCGCTCTCAGCTTCCCGCTGGTCGGCGAGGACGTGCTCATCACCGGCGCGGCCCGATCGGTCTCATGGCCGTCGCCGTCGCACGCCACGCAGGAGCGCGCAAGATCGCCATCACGGACGTCTCGGCCCCGCGGCTGGCACTCGCGCGCGGTGTCGGAGCGGACATCGCCGTCGATGTCAGCAGGATGCGCATCGCCGACGCCCAGCGCGAGCTCGGGATGAAGGAGGGCTTCGACGTCGGGATGGAGATGTCCGGACATGCCACCGCGCTGCCCGAGATGATCGACAACATGAACCACGGCGGACGCATCGCCCTGCTCGGTCTGCCCTCCGGGCCCATCTCCATCGACTGGGGCAAGGTGGTCACGCACATGCTGACCCTCAAGGGCATCTACGGGCGGGAGATGTTCGAGACCTGGTACGCGATGAGCGCCATGCTGCAGTCCAACCGGACACTGCGGAAGGCCGTCTCGTCCGTGGTCACCGACTGCCTGCCGGCCGCCCGGTGGCAGCAGGGTTTCGCAACAGCTCGCGACGGCGCGAGCGGCAAAGTGGTCCTCGACTGGACCACCTTCTAGGAGGCAGGAACACCATGTATTCAGCAGTACGCGACCAGCTCGCCGGAGAACTCGACGACATCCGCAGCGCGGGCCTCTTCAAGCACGAGAGGCGCATCTCCTCACCTCAGTCCAGCTCCATCCTGGCCGGCGCCCTCGGTGCCGGGGACGCCAGGGTGCTCAACTTCTGCGCCAACAACTACCTGGGCCTCGCCGACCACCCGGAGATCATCGCCGCCGCGAAGACGGCCCTCGACGAGCGCGGTTTCGGCATGGCCTCCGTGCGCTTCATCTGCGGTACGCAGGACCTGCACCTCGAGCTGGAACGGCGGGTGTCGCAGTTCCTCGGCACCGAGGACACCATCCTGTTCTCCTCCTGCTTCGACGCGAACGGAGGGGTCTTCGAATCCCTCCTCGGTGCGGAGGACGCGGTGATCTCGGACGCCCTGAACCACGCCTCGATCATCGACGGTATCCGGCTCTCGAAGGCGCAGCGGTTCCGCTATGCCAACCGGGACATGGCGGACCTCGAAGCGAAGCTGCAGGAAGCCTCCGGGGCCCGCCGCCGCCTGGTGGTCACCGACGGCGTCTTCTCGATGGACGGGTACCTCGCACCGCTCGAGGCCATCTGCGACCTCGCCGAGCGCTACGACGCCATGGTGATGGTCGACGATTCGCACGCCGTCGGCTTTCTGGGAGCCACCGGTGCCGGGACGCCGGAACACGCCGGTGTCGCCGGCCGCGTGGACATTTTCACCGGCACCTTCGGCAAGGCCCTCGGAGGAGCATCCGGCGGCTACGTGGCGGCCCGCGCCGAGATCGTCGCCCTGCTCCGGCAGCGCGCGCGCCCGTACCTGTTCTCGAACTCGCTCGCGCCGTCGATCGTCGCAGCGACGCTGACCGCACTGGACCTGGTACAGGACAGCGCGGAGCTGCGCTCCACCCTCACGGCCAACGCCGCACTGTTCCGCCGCCGGATGACGGAGGAGGGCTTCGAGCTGCTCGAGGGTGAGCACGCGATCATCCCGGTGATGTTCGGTGACGCGGTGCTCGCGGCCCGGACGGCGGACGCGATGCTCGCCCACGGTGTCTTCGTCACGGCGTTCAGCTACCCCGTGGTGCCCAGGGGTGCCGCCCGCATCCGCGTGCAGCTCTCGGCGGCGCACAGCAGCGAGGACATCGAGGCCTGCGTCGCGGCCTTCGTCGCGGCCAGGACGGAGACGGGCACCGGCACCCCGCAGGAGCACGCCGACGGCGCGCCGGGTGCCCACGTCGGCGGCGCCTGACCCAGCTGCGGGAGGAGCGCAGGCCGCCAGGGCGAGGGCGGCCCTAGGATGACGGGATGAGCTCCCTCGAGTGCGACGTCCTCATCATCGGCGGCGGTATCGCCGGTCTCTCGCTGGCGTCCGCGCTGGCACCCTTCTCGAGCGTGGTGCTCGTCGAGTCCGAGCCCGTCCTCGGGTACCACACGTCGTCCCGCTCGGCGCGGCAGCTGATCCCCAGCTACGGCCCCCAGCCCGTGCTGGAGCTCACCCGGCGCACGCTCGATCTCCTGGCCGGGGTGGAGTCGTCCACCGGGCTGCCGTTGACCGTGCCGCGGTCCTTCCTGCTCATCGGGTCGGAGGACGAGGTCCTGGCGAGGGCCAGTTCGGCGATGACCCGCGTCCCGCACGCCGAGGCACTCGAGCTCTGCCCGCAGCTGCGGCCCGATTCCTTCGAGGCCGCGGCGATCGACGTGGACTGCGTCGGGACCGATACCGACCTGCTGCTCGACTACCACCGCAGGACCGCCGGCGACGACGGCGTCCTCATCCTCACGAATGCGCCCGTCACCTCCGCCCGCTACGACGGCTCGACCTGGAGCGTCCGCGCGGGCCGGCGCGGAATCAGCGCCGGCGTGGTGGTCGACGCAGCCGGAGCATGGGCCGACGACGTCGCCCGGCTCTGCGGCGTCGAACCCCAGGGCCTGGTGCCGCTCCGCCGGACCGCCGCGATCGTCTCGGCGACCGACGCCCCGCGCGTAGGGACGCCGATGGTGGCAGCGGCGGACGACTCGTTCTACTACAGGCCCGACGCAGACGGCGTCCTGATCTCGCCCTGTGAGGCCGAGCCCTCCGAAGCCGGGGACGCCCAGCCCCGCCCGGGCGACATCGAGCAGCTCATCGCACGGCTCGACGGCCTGACCACGCTGGGGATCACGTCCGTCCGGAGGTCCTGGACGGGCCTTCGGACCCAGCGGGAGAACGGGCTGCCCGTCGTCGGTTTCGATGCCGCCCACCCCGGCTTCTTCTGGCTCGCAGGACAGGGCGGCTACGGGTTCCAGACGTCCTCGGGTATCGCCGAACTCGCGACGGTCCAGCTCACCGGCGTCGACCCGGCGGATCTGGGTGCGGAACCCGCGTCCATCACCGCGCTCACCGCCGCCCTCCGACCTGCCTGATCGCCCCGTCCGCGTCCAGCCGCACCACTGATCCGTCCGCACCCACGGCGCCGGGACGCCCTGGGCGAACGGGGGCCGCGAACGCCGCTTCCCGGCGGGAGGACCGCCCGTCGAGGTCTAGGATGGGCGCATGAACGTCATCGAAACGCGCCTCCCGGGTATCGGAGTGCGCCGCGAGATCGTCACGGGCTCCGGCCGACGGGTGGGAATCGTCGCCGAACGCGACGGCGACCTCAACCTCATCATCTCCAAGGCGAGCGACCCGGACGCCTGCGTGGCGTCCATCCCGCTGACCCCGGACGAGGCGGCCACCATCGGTCACCTCCTCGGGTCGCGCCAGCTCGTCACCCAGCTCACCGAGGAGCACCGGGACCTGCCCGGCGTGTCCACCCGGCAGTTCTTCGTGGACCACGGGTCGCCCTTCGACGGCCGGACACTCGCCGAGACGCAGCTGCGCACGCGCACCGGCGCGTCGCTGGTGGCCGTCCTGCGCTCGGGTCAGGTCCAGGCCTCGCCCACGCCCGACTTCACCCTCGCCGCCGGCGACCTGCTGGTGGTCGTAGGCACCTCCGACGGCCTGGACGCGGCAGCGGACATCCTCCGCAACGGCTGAGCCGCCGGTGCACTCCTCCGCCCTCACCCTGGTCGAACTCGGCGCGATCCTGCTCTTCCTCGGTGTCCTCGGACGGCTGGCCGGCCGCATCGGGCTCTCACCCATCCCGTTCTACCTCGTCGGAGGCCTGTTCTTCGGGCACGGCGGCTTCCTCGAATTCGGCGGCGTGATCGAGTTCAGCGAGGTCGCGAGTGAGATCGGAGTGGTGCTGCTCCTGCTGATGCTCGGCCTCGAGTACACCGCGAAGGAGCTCGTGACCGGCCTGCGCCAGTCGTGGCTCGCCGGGATCGTCGACCTCGTGCTGAACTTCACCCCTGGAGCGCTGGTCGCGGTGATCCTCGGCTGGGGCCCGGTCGCCGCTCTCGTCATGGGCGGCGTCACCTACATCTCCTCGTCGGGTATCGCCGCGAAGGTCATGAGCGACCTCGGGCGCCTCGGCAACCGGGAGACGCCCACCGTCCTCGCGATCCTCGTCTTCGAGGATCTGGCGATGGCCGTCTACCTGCCGATCCTCACCGCGGTCCTGGCCGGGCTCAGCTTCGCCGGCGGGCTCGGGACCGTCGGGGTATCGCTGCTCGTGGTCACCCTCGTGCTGGTGGTCGCCCTGCGCTGGGGTAACGTCGTCTCCGCCGTCGTCGACAGCAAGGACCGCGAGGTCTTCCTGCTGACCCTCATCGGTGCCGCCCTGCTGGTCGCGGGACTGGCATCCGCACTCCAGGTCTCGGCCGCCGTGGGAGCGTTCCTCCTCGGTATCGCGATCTCCGGAGCGACGGCGGAGAACGCCGCCCGCGTCCTCGAGCCCCTGCGGGACCTGTTCGCCGCCATCTTCTTCGTCGTGTTCGGGCTCAATACCGATCCCGCCTCGATTCCGCCCGTCCTCGGCTCCGCCCTGCTGCTGGCCGTGATCACCTCGGTGACCAAGATCGCCACCGGGTGGTGGGCGGCCCGACGCCAGGGCATCGGGCGGCTGGGCCGTGCCCGGGCGGGCACGGCCTCGTGGCCCGCGGCGAGTTCTCCATCGTGATCGCCGGGCTCGCCGTTGCGTCGGGGGCCGTGGTCCCGGACCTCGCAGCCCTCGCCACGACCTACGTCCTGCTGATGGCCGTGCTCGGTCCGGTTCTGGCCAGGCTGGCGGAACCCGCGATGGAACTGTTCGATCGCCTCCCGCGGCGGGCCCCGAAGACGGTCGCCGCGGCCTGACGCAGCCGGGCGGACCGGCACGGACTAGTCGTCGAGGATCTTGCCGATCGGCTCCCGCTTCTCCGCCTGGAAGGTGTCCTCCTCGCGCCCGTAGGCCCAGTACCCGGAGAGGGAGACCTGTGACCGGGCCAGACCCTTCTCCGTGAACAGGACGTCCCGCAGCGCCTTCATGGCGCCGCGCTCGCCGTGCACGAAGGCGTCGACGCGGCCCTCGGGCCAGGGGCCGGCGGCGACGGCGTCCACGAGGAGCGTCGTCGTCCCGGCCGGCAGGCCGTCGCGCTTCAGCCAGTGCAGTTCGAGGCCCGACGGGGCGTCGAGCGGCAGGACCTCCGCGTCGCTGTCCACCTCGAGGTAGGCATGCCCGACGGCGTCGGCAGGCAGCGCCTCGATGCCGGCCGCGATCGCCGGCAGGGCGGAGTCGTCCCCGATGAAGAGGTGCCAGTCGGCGTCCTGGTCCGGCGACCACGCACCGGAGGGGCCCATCAGTACCAGGGGATCACCGGGTGCGGCCTGCGCAGCCCAGGGTCCGGCTATCCCGGCGTCGCCGTGCACCACGAAGTCGATGGCGAGTCGCTCGGCCCCCGCGTCCAGCCACCGGATCGTGTAGGTCCGCTTCACGGGGCGGTCGTGGGCGGGAAGCTCGTCCTTCAGGGCGGCGAGATCGTACGGGGGCACCAGGCCGAGTTCGGGCTTGGCGAAGAGCAGCTTGGCGTACTTGTCCGTCGCGGCGCACTCCTGCAGGTCCGCGAACCCGGGTCCACCCGCCACGACCCGGACGAGGTGCGGGCTCAGCCACTGTGTCTCGAGCACGGTGAGGACGGCCTGGGGCCGCGGCGGCTTGCGGGAGGGCGCGGAGGTGGGTGAGGACATGGAGCAGCGCTTCTTTCGCAGGGGTAGTAGTTAGTCCACCCTAACAAGGTTCACTGGAGGGGTGCTGGGAGCACCTGCAGCGCGGCGGAGAGGAGGGCGCCGTCGTCGACCAGGAGCCGCGCGGCCTCGATCTCGGGGGAGAGGTAGCGGTCGGTCCCCGGACCCTGCACGTCCTGCCGAAGCCGCGCCCGCACCGCGCTGATCGGGGCCGAGCTGCGCATGCCGGCCCCAGTGCCGGTTCCGGGCGAGACGGTGGTCCCGCCGTCGCGCATGTCCAGCGCGCGGGCCGCGGTCAGGATCTCGATGGCCAGCACGCGTGTGAGGCCGTCGATCGACCGGCGCAGCTTGAGGCCGGCGGCCCAGCCCATCGAGACGTGGTCCTCCTGCATCGCGGACGAAGGGATGGAGTCGACGGAGGCGGGGTTGGCGAGCCGCTTCAGTTCGGACACGATGCCGGCCTGCGTGTACTGGGCGATCATGTGGCCCGAATCGACGCCCGGATCGTGTGCGAGGAAGGCGTTGAGGCCGTGGTTGCGGGACGTGTCGAGGAAACGGTCGGTGCGGCGCTCGCTCATGGAGGCGACGTCTGCGACGGCGATCGCGAGGAAGTCGAGCACGTAGCCCACGGGCGCGCCGTGGAAGTTGCCGTTGGACTCGATCCGACCGTCGGGTGTGATGACCGGATTGTCGATGGCGGAGGCGAGTTCGATCGCGGCCACCGATTCGGCATGGGCGAGAGTGGCCCGGGCGGCGCCGTGGACCTGCGGCGCGCACCGCAGCGAGTAGGCGTCCTGCACCCGGGTGAAGCGGTGGCGGCCCGTCTCTGAGGTCAGTTGCTCGGAGATCAGCGGGGATCCCTCGAGCAGCGCGCGGATGGTCGCGGCGGAGTCGATCTGGCCGGGATGGGGTCGGAGGGCGTGCAGATCCTCTGCGAACACGGCGTCGGTACCCAGGAGTCCCTCGATGCTCATGGCCGCCGCGAGGTCCGCCGTCGTCAGGAGGCGGTGGAGGTCGGCAGCGGCGAGGACCAGCATTCCGAGCATGCCGTCCGTCCCGTTGATCAGTGCCAAGCCTTCCTTCTCCCGCAGCTCGACGGGTGCCATGCCCGCCGCCGACAGGGCCGCCGATGCCGGGACGAGGACGCCGGTGGAGTCCCGGACATCACCTTCACCCATCAGTGCCAGGGCGACGTGGGACAGCGGGGCGAGGTCGCCCGAGCAGCCGAGCGAGCCGTACTCACCGATGACGGGGGTGATGCCCGCGTTCAGCATCCCGGCATAGGTCTCGGCCACGACGGGCCGCACGCCGGTCCGGCCCGTCGTGAGCGTCGAGAGGCGCCCGAGCATCAGCCCGCGCACCACCTCGCGGTCCACCTCCGCCCCCGAGGATGCGGCATGGCTGCGGATGAGGCTGCGCTGCAGTTGGCTGCGCTGGTCGAGCGGGATGTGCTTGGTGGCCAGGGCGCCGAAGCCGGTGGACACGCCGTAGTGGGGTGTGCCGTCGTCGACGAGGGAATCGATGACGGCACGCGAGGCCGCCATCGCGCCCAGTGCCTCCTGCGCGAGTTCCACCCGGGCCCCGTGCCGCGCCACCGCGACGACGTCGGCGGGGGACAGGGCTCCGGTGCCCACGATCACGGGTTGCTGGTTCACGCTGTGCCTCGGTTCCCGCGGCAGGGGGCCGCTCTTGCCATTGGATGAAAAGGACGTTTCAATAAGTGAAATATACGCCCGAGCAGAAGGCAAGGAGGGACCATGGCCGAATCGTCGACCCGCACCGTCGAACGCGCCCTCGTCCTGCTCGGCGCGGTCGGCGACGCGGGTGCACTGACCCTCGCCGACGCCGCGCGGGAGACCGGGCTGTCGGCATCCACGGCCCTGCGGCTCCTGCGCACCCTGGAGGGTACGGGGTTCGTCCGGCGGGACGGGCTCGGCAGTTACCGGCCGGGACTGCGCGTCGTGCAGCTCGGGGCGCAGGCTCTCGGGCACGAGTCCCTCGTGTCCCTCGCCGAACCGGCACTCGAACGGCTCGTCGGGCGGACGGGGGAGTCGGCCTACCTGAGCGTGCCCTCGCACGACGGGGAGGGCGTGTACCTCGCGATGCGCGAGGGAACGCACTCCGTCCGCCATGCGAGCTGGGTGGGGCGCAGCATCCCCCTGGAGGGAACAGCTGTCGGCGCCGTCCTGGACGGGAGCCACCCGGACCGGGGCTTCGTCGTCGTACGCAACGGGATCGAGGCCGATGTCACCGCGATCGCCGCACCGGTATCGCCCGGCGGCCGCGTGGTGGCAGCACTCAGCGTCGTCGTCCCGAGCTACCGCATCACCGAAGCGGCAGCCCGCCGCATCGGGCTGCTGGTCGCGCAGGAGGCCGCTGCGCTCCTGACGGGACCGGACCCTCGCGCCGTCCCGCTCACCGAGGAACCGACAGGAGAACCAGCATGACCATCACCCCCACGCACGACCCCTCCCGGACCATCCGTGCCGCCCGCGGTACGCGGCTCACCGCGAAGAGCTGGCAGACCGAGGCGCCGCTGCGCATGCTCATGAACAACCTCGACCCGGAGGTCGCCGAGCGCCCCGAGGACCTCGTGGTCTACGGCGGCACGGGCCGGGCCGCGCGCAGCTGGGCCGCGTACGACGCGATCGTCCGCACCCTGGAGACCCTCGACGACGACGAGACGCTCCTGGTGCAGTCCGGGAAGCCCGTGGGCGTCTTCCGCACCAACCCCTGGGCGCCGCGCGTCCTGCTGGCGAACTCCAACCTCGTGGGGGACTGGGCGACGTGGCCCGAGTTCAGGCGCCTCGAGGCCGAGGGCCTGATGATGTACGGGCAGATGACCGCGGGCTCCTGGATCTACATCGGCACGCAGGGCATCCTGCAGGGCACCTTCGAGACGTTCGCTGCGATCGCCCGCAAGCGGTTCGGCGGGAGCCTGGCGGGAACACTCACCCTGACGGGCGGCTGCGGTGGCATGGGAGGTGCCCAACCCCTCGCCGTCACCCTCAACGGCGGGGCGGTCCTGATCGTCGACGTCAGCGACGCGCGGCTCCGGCGCCGTGTCGCGAAGCGGTACCTGGACACCGTGGCGGAGACCCTCGACGACGCCGTCGCGCAGGTCCTCGCCGCCAAGCGCGACAAGCGCGCCCTGTCCGTGGGCGTCGTCGGCAATGCCGCCACCGTCTTCCCCGAGCTGCTGCGCCGCGGGCTCGACGTCGACATCGTCACCGACCAGACCTCGGCCCACGATCCGCTCAGCTACCTCCCGGAGGGAATCGCCCTGGACGAGTGGGAGCGGGAAGCCTCGGCCGATCCGGACGGCTTCACCAAGAAGGCACAGGTGTCCATGGCCCTGCAGGTCGAGGCGATGGTGGGCTTCCTCGACGCGGGCGCAGAGGTGTTCGACTACGGCAACTCGATCCGCGACGAGGCCCGGAAGGGCGGCTACGGGCGCGCCTTCGACTTTCCCGGGTTCGTGCCCGCCTACATCCGGCCCCTGTTCTGCGAAGGCCTCGGTCCCTTCCGCTGGGTGGCCCTCTCCGGCGACCCCGCGGACATCGCCGTGACCGATGCCGCGCTGAAGGAGCTGTTCCCCGAGAACCACCACCTGCACCGCTGGCTCGAGGCCGCCGCGGAGCATGTCGAGTTCGAGGGCCTGCCCGCGCGGATCTGCTGGCTCGGCTACGGGGATCGCGCCAAGGCCGGGCTGCTCTTCAACCGGCTCGTCGCCGAAGGCAGGGTCTCCGCCCCCATCGTCATCGGTCGCGACCACCTCGACTCCGGCTCCGTCGCCTCGCCCTACCGGGAGACCGAGGCCATGGCGGACGGGTCCGACGCCGTCGCCGACTGGCCCCTGCTGAACGCCCTGCTCAACACCGCCTCGGGCGCCACCTGGGTGTCCATCCACCACGGGGGCGGTGTGGGCATCGGTCGGTCCATCCATGCCGGCCAGGTCTCCGTCGCGGACGGCACCGATCTGGCGGCCCTGAAGCTCGAGCGCCTCCTGACGAACGATCCCGGCATGGGTGTCATCCGCCACGTCGACGCCGGCTACGATCGCGCCCGGGAGGTCGCCGACGAACGCGGCGTCCGCGTCCCCATGCGATCCTGAACCCGCAACCCGACCGGAAGGTGTTCCCCGTGCAGACCGTCTCCTCAGTCCTCGACTCCATCAGCGACGTCGGCCGCGACGCCTCCCGGGGAGGCTACTCCCGCGGCGTGTTCACGGGGGCCGAGCTCTCGCTGCGGGACTGGTTCTCCGCGGAGGCCACAGCCCTTGGACTGTCCGTCGAGACTGACCGCAACGGGATCCTCTGGGCGTGGTGGGACGCCACCGACAGCCGCGACGGCGCCCTGGTCACCGGCAGCCACGTCGATTCGGTACCCGGTGGCGGGGCGTTCGACGGTCCGCTGGGCGTGGCATCGGCGCTCGTCGCCGTCGACCTCCTGCGCGAGCGGGGTGTGGCCCCGCACCGTTCGCTCGCCGTCGCCGTCTTCCCGGAGGAGGAGGGCTCACGGTTCGGGGTGTCCTGCCTGGGGTCCCGCCTGCTCACCGGATCGCTCGACCCCGACCACGTGCGGTCCCTCACCGACATCGACGGCACCACGTTCGCGGACGCCGCGCGGGCCGCAGGCGTCGACCCCCTGCACCTCGGGCGGGACGAGGAAGCCATCCGGCGCATCGGGGACTTCGTGGAACTCCACGTGAAGCAGGGCCGCGGGCTGATCGAGCTGGACTCGGCCGTGGCCATCGGGTCCACGATGCTGGGCCACGGCCGCTGGCGCCTGTCCATCACGGGCCAGGGTAACCACGCCGGAACCACCCTGATGGCGGACCGCGCGGACCCCATGATCGCCGCCGCCTCCGTGGTGCTGGCAGCACGGAAGCTCGCGGCCGAGCAGGACGGCGCCCGCGCCACGGTCGGCAGGCTGCAGCCCGTGCCCGGCGGAACGAACGTCATCGCCTCGCGCGTGGACCTGTGGCTGGACGTCCGGCATGAGGAGGACGCGGTGACGGCGTCGCTCATCGAAAAGATCCACGGCCAGGCGCAGAAGATCTGCGCCTTCGAGGGCTGCCGCGCCGCGCTGACCGAGGAATCGCGCAGCGGCACGGTGCACTTCGACGGCGCACTGCAGCGCACGCTCGCGAACTCCCTGGGCCGATCCTTCCCGGGCGCCCCGACGCTGCCGACCGGAGCCGGGCACGACGCCGGCATCCTGGGCAGCATCGCTCCCACGGCCATGCTCTTCGTCCGGAACCCCACCGGCATCAGCCACTCGCCGGAGGAGTTCGTGGAGCGCGAGGACGCCGACGCAGGGGCCACAGCGCTCGCCGACGTCCTCGAGGACCTGCTGTGACGGTGACCGTCCGGAACGTCGATCCCCACCGCGCAGGCCCGGTCGCCGCCGCCGAACGTATTCTCTGGTGCGAGCAGGCGTGGATGGGAGCCGACGGAGTAGTCGATGCCGTCCGCGTCGAGGTCGATGCGGGCGGTATGGTGATCGGCGTCCGGCCCGGCGTTCCCGCGAGGGAGGGCGACACCGTCCTTCCCGGCGTGGTGTTCCCCGCCGCGGCGAACGCCCACTCGCACGCGTTCCATCGCGCCCTCCGCGGACGTACCCACGACCGCGGCGGGACGTTCTGGACGTGGCGGGACACCATGTACCGCGCTGCGGGGGCCCTCACCCCGGAGCTCTACGAGGACCTCGCCACCGCCGTGTACGCCGAGATGGTCACCGTGGGCTGGACGAGCGTGGCCGAGTTCCACTACGTCCACCACCAGCCGGACGGCACGCCGTACGGGCAGGGCGAGGGCGTGCCCCACGCCATGGAGCTCGCCCTCGCGCGGGCGGCCGTGCGAGCGGGAATCCGGCTCACCCTGCTCGACACCTGCTACCTCGCGGGCGGCTTCGGCGAGCCGCTGGAGGAGGGGCAGCGCCGGTTCTCGGACGGGAACGCGCAGCGCTGGCTCGACCGCGTCGCGTCCTGCGTGCCACCGTCACCTCGCTGCACCCGCCCGACGAGGTGTCCGTCGGCGCCGCCATCCACTCCGTCCGCGCCGTGCCCGAGGACCAGTTGGCCGTCATCGCGCGCCACCTGCCGTCGGACCTGCCGCTGCACGTCCACCTCTCCGAGCAGCCCGCGGAGAACGAGGACTGCCTTCGTGCGACCGGCCGCACCCCTACCGCCCTGCTCGACGCCCACGGGCTCGTCGGCGATCGGCTCTCCGTCGTCCATGCGACCCACGTCAGCGAACGCGACATCGCCGTGCTCGCCGGCGCCGGGGCCGTCGTCGTCCTGTGCCCCACGACCGAGGCCGACCTGGCGGACGGGATCGGCCCGGCCGGTGACCTCCGTGATGCCGGCGCTCAGCTCGCCCTCGGTACCGACCAGCACGCCGTCGTCGATCCCTGGCTCGAGATGCGTGCCCTCGAGCACGGCGAGCGGCTGCGCTCCGGGAGGCGGGGCACCTTCGATCCGCAGGGGCTGCACGGGATCGCCTCCCACGGAGGGACCGCAGCCCAGAGCCGGCGGAGGGCCGGTTTCGATCCCGGCTGTTCCGCCGACCTCATGGCCGTCGACTTCCGCAGTGCCCGCACCACCGGCTCCTCCCGGGACCAGCTCGCCTACACCGCGACAGCGCAGGATGTGACAGCCGTCGTCGTCGGCGGCGTGCTCATGGCACGCAACGGCGTGCACGCGACCCTGGGCGAGCCGTCCGATCTGCTGGCCGCGGCGATCGACCGACTGGACGAAGCGGGGACCAGGAACGGGCCTGGCCCGGCGACGGCGGACCACACGCAGCACCGGGAGCGGCGCTGATGTCCGTCCTGGTCACGAACATCGGCGAGCTCACGACGCAGGACGGTGACGGTGCCGTCCTGCGGAACGCCGGCGTGGTCTTCGAGGGCGAGCGCATCAGCTGGATCGGACCGGCCGCCCGAGCTCCCGCGGCCGACGAGAGCCACGACGCAGGTGGCCGCGCGGGATTGCCGGGATGGGTCGACAGCCACACCCACCTGGTGTTCGCGGGGGACCGGACGGGCGAGTTCGAGGCCCGGATGGCGGGAGAGCCCTACGCCGCGGGTGGGATCGCCGTGACCGTCGAGGCGACGAGAGCCGCCACGGACTACGACCTCACGCGGCTCCTGCTGGCACGCGTCGCCGAGGCCGCGGCCGGCGGGACGACGTACCTGGAGACGAAGACGGGCTACGGGCTCGACGTCGAGCAGGAGGCGCGCAGCGCGCGTATCGCAGCAGGCGTCGTCGACGAGGTCACCTTCCTCGGCGCGCACCTCGTCCCCGAGGGGTACGACGCCGACGACTACACGGACCTCGTCTGCGGGCCGATGCTCGACGCCGTCCGCCCGTACGTCCGCTGGGCCGACGTCTTCTGCGAGGCCGGAGCATTCACCGCCGAGCAGTCCCGCCGCGTGCTCGCGGCCTGCGCCGCCGCCGGTCTGGGGATCCGCGTGCACGGCAACCAGCTGGGCCCGGGCGGCGGTGTGATGCTCGCCGTCGACGTCGGTGCCGCGAGCGTCGACCACGTGAACCACCTGTCCGACGGGGACATCGAGGCGCTCGCCGGCTCCTGGTCGGGCCACGGCACCGCCCTCGGTACCGTGGCGACCTGCCTGCCGGCCTGCGACCTCTCCACGCGCCAGCCGTTCCCTCCCGCCCGGCGACTGCTCGACGCCGGGGTCCAGCTCGCGCTCGCCAGCAACTGCAACCCGGGAACGTCGTACACGAGCTCGATGGCCTTCTGCGTCGCGACCGCCGTCCTGCAGATGGGTCTGACCGTCCACGAGGCGGTCCGTGCAGCGACCGTCGGAGGAGCGCTCGCTCTGCGGCGGCACACGGGCGACGACGCCGACGGGCGCCGCGCCGTCGGTTCCCTCGCCGTCGGGCACCGGGCGGACCTCCAACTGCTGAACGCGCCTTCGGCGACGCACCTCGCCTACCGCCCGGGAATGCCGCTCGTACACGGCGTGTGGAGGGCGGGCAACCGGGTGCGTTAGGTCGGCCTGCACGCCGACCGGCTGGGAATCACCAGCAACCGCTGGCAGGATGGCGCCATGCCTGCCGCGTCCGTTCCACCTGCGTCCCCGCCCGCCGTCGCAGGGGACGCCGGCTCCCGACGCCGGATCTCCGCCGAGCTGCTGATCGTCTTCGGTCTGTCACTCGGGCAGTCCGGGGTGTACGCCATCGTGAACCTGGCGGAGAAGCTGAGCCAGGGACCCCTCGCGGGCCAGACCACCACGCTCAACCCGGTGTTGAACGAACGGCCGTACTTCGACCTCACCTACCAGCTGCTGAACATCCTCTTCGCGCTGGTGCCCGTGGCGCTCGTGCTCTTCCTGCTCAGCGGCTCCGGGATCTCGGCGTTCCGACGCCTCGGCTTCACCTTCGAGAAGCCCCTGCGCGCGGTCGGCTTCGGCGTCGGCCTCGCAGCGATCATCGGCGTCGGTACCCTGGGCGTCTACGCGGGTGGCAGGGCGATGGGGATCACGACGGCGCTGGTGCCCGCCGCCCTCGACGCCTACTGGTGGACCATCCCCGTGCTCATCCTTTCCGCGGTCCGGCACGCCGTGCTCGAAGAGGTCATCGTGGTCGGTTACCTGTTCATCCGCCTGCGGGAGCTCGGCTGGTCCGCGCCGGCGATCATCGTCACGAGCTCACTGGTACGGGGCAGCTACCACCTGTACCAGGGGTTCGGCCCGTTCGTCGGGAACGTGCTGATGGGGCTGCTCTTCGCCTGGTTCTACACCCGCACACGCCGGGTCATGCCGCTCGTGATCGCGCACGCTCTGATCGATACCACCGGGTTCGTCGGGTTCGCGCTCATCGGGCCGGCCATCGGGATCGGCGGATAAGAGGAAAGAGAGCCTCACCTTGGTGAATTGCGCACGCCGATCATGACTAATTTATTCGTAAGTGCGGTGTTAGCTTGAATTCACCCGGTTCTTCGAGAAGCCCTTTCGAGGCACCACCGGACCAGCCAGGAGGAATCATGAACGTCGTCACCAGCGTCTCCGAATGCAGTGTCTCCAATTGTTCGTTCAACCACGACGGCTGCACCGCCGTCGCCATCACCGTCTCGGGGAGCGAGGAGCATGCTTCCTGCGCCACGTTCATCGACACCTCGATCAGTGGGGGCCTTCCCAAGATGCTCGCCCACGTGGGGGCCTGCCAGCGCTCCGAATGCAGCTTCAACCACGACCTGCTGTGCTCTGCCCCAGCCGTCAAGGTCGGCCCCGGAGCAGAGGCTGCGGACTGCCTCACCTACACGCACGCCTGACCCTCCCGACGACGAAGGGCCGGACGGTTTCCGTCCGGCCCTTCGTCGTCGGCGCCTTCAGCCCGATGCCTCAGAGGCGCATCAGATCTCGACGCGACCGGCGCCTGTCTCGAACGTGACCGACATGATGCCCGGGGTCCCGTTGGGTGCGATCCACTGGACCTTCACGCCGTCAAGCGTCTCTTCGACGGCCGTGCCCAGCCACTCGGTGACCCGTTCGGAGGAACCGGCGATGGTCAGGCAGTCGAGCTTGACCGCCGCAGGGCGGGCCTTCGACGGATGAAGATCCTCGGTGTCGTCGTCCCAGCGCAGCAGGTAGGGGACCTGGGGATCGGCGATGAGCCCCTTGATACCGATCTGCTGCCAGGACAGTTCCTGGCCGTCCGGGAACTTCCGGTTGCCGGGTACCGAACTGCGTCCCAGGCGTTCCTCGAACGGTCCGAGGTCGTCGACGGCGACGCACCAGCCCATCCAGCCTCCACCGGCCTCCGAGCGGGCGCGGACCGCCTGTCCGAACGGGGCCTTGTCCGACGCCGGGTGGTTCAGTACCTCCACGACCTCGAGGTACTGGCCGTTGACCAGCGGGAAGATCATGTTGCGGGTGCCGAAGCGGGGGTGGACACCGCCCTTCACCGGCTCGATGCCCAGCTTGGCCGATATTCGGTCGGCCGTCGCGGCGAGTCCATCGGGTTCACAGGCATAAGAGACATGGTCCAGACGCATGCCGATATCTTGGCACTAAGTGATCTGCGTCTCGACTTAGGGTCGCCTTACTGCTACCTCCCTCCGGGTGGGGCGCCGAGCTCGACCCGGTGCTTCACGCAGAGACACACGGGTTGCCGGATCCGCCCGGATGCGATTTCATGAAGACAGGTCATGAGTGCCAGCACGAAGCCCCGGCTTGCTGGCCGGCAACCCTCCAACCGCGGTGGGGTGCCCCGGGTGAAGACCAGGCTCGGCGCTACTTCGGCGTCGTGCAAGCGCGGGCTCCTGCGGGGCCCGATGTCCTGGAGTGGCATCCACCGGCCGGAGCATCGGATTCTGCAGAGCCCCTTGAACAGGGAGCACCATGTCCAACGATTGGTCTTTCGAGACACGCCAGATCCACGCCGGCCAGGTGCCGGACGCAGCCACGGGAGCGCGCGCGCTGCCCATCTACCAGACGTCGTCCTTCGTCTTCCCGAGTGCCGAGAGCGCTGCCAACCGGTTCTCGCTGACCGAACTCGCGCCCATCTACACCCGCATCGGCAACCCCACCCAGGAAGCGGTCGAGACGCGCATCGCGAGCCTCGAGGGTGGCGTCGGGGCATTGCTCCTCGCCTCCGGGCAGGCCGCCGAGACCTTCGCGGTGCTCAACATCGCGGAGGCCGGGGACCACATCGTCGCCAGCCCCAGTCTCTACGGCGGCACCTACAACCTCTTCAAGCACACCCTGAAGAAGTTCGGCATCGAGACCACCTTCGTGGAGGATCCCGACAACCTCGACCACTGGCGGGCCGCCGTCCGGCCCAACACCAAGCTCTTCTTCGGAGAGGTCGTCTCCAACCCGCGGCAGGACGTCCTCGACCTCGAAGGCATCAGCGCCGTCGCCCATGAGCACGGCCTGCCCCTGATCGTCGACAACACGCTGTCGACGCCGTACCTGATCAGGCCCATCGAGTGGGGTGCGGACATCGTGGTGCACTCGGCCACCAAGTATCTGGGCGGGCACGGGAACGCCATCGCCGGCGTCATCGTGGATTCGGGCAATTTCGACTTCGCCCGCTACCCCGAGCGTTTCCCCGGCTTCAACACCCCGGACGAGAGTTACCACGGCCTCGTCTACGCGCGGGACCTCGGAGTCGGCAGTGCACTCGGCGCCAACCTCGCGTACATCCTCAAGGCCCGGGTCCAGCTCCTGCGGGATCTCGGCGCCTCCGTCTCGCCGTTCAACGCCTTCCTCATCGCGCAGGGGTTGGAGACCCTCAGCCTGCGCGTCGAGCGCCACGTGCAGAACGCCCAGGCCGTCGCCGAGTGGCTGGAGGGGCACGACGACGTGGAGCGCGTCTCCTACGCCGGCCTGCCCTCGAGCCCCTGGTACGAGCGCGGGAGGAAGTACGGACGTATCGGTACCGGGGCGATCGTCGGTTTCGACATCGTCGGAGGACTGGAAGCGGGCAAGCGATTCGTGGACGGCCTCGAGCTGCACTCGCACGTCGCGAACGTGGGGGATGTCCGCTCCCTCGTCATCCACCCGGCGTCGACGACGCACAGCCAGCTGGGCGCCGAGGCACAGCTCACGGCAGGAGTCCGGCCGGGTCTGGTCCGGCTGTCCGTCGGGCTGGAGAACATCGCCGACATCCTCGCCGACCTCGACGCCGGGTTCCGTGCCGCCAAAGGAGCCTGACCCGACGTGACCACCTACCCTCCCGCTCCTGTGCACCCAGGGGTCGACGGCGCCCATCCCGCGGGGGACGGGTTCCTGCATCTCGCTCCGATCGGTCCGCTCGTTCTCGAGGCGGGAGGCGAGCTGCCCGATGTCCAGCTCGCCTTCGAGACCTGGGGCCGGCTGAACCGGGATGCCTCCAATGCCGTACTCGTGCAGCATGCCCTGACCGGCAGCTCGCACGTGGCACGCGGCGCTTCCGAGGAGGAGGGCTGGTGGGACGGTCTCGTGGGGCCTGGACGCACCGTGGACACCGATCGCTATTTCGTGGTGTCCATCAACATGCTCGGCGGCTGTTACGGCTCCACGGGACCGGCGAGTCCCGCTCCCGACGGCTCGCCCTGGGGGTCGCGCTTCCCCTTCGTCACCATCCGTGACGCGGTCCGCGCCGAGAGCCTGCTCGCGGACCGCCTCGGGATCGCACGGTGGCATTCGGTGCTCGGAGGTTCCATGGGAGGTGCCCGCGCCCTCGAGTGGGCCCTGATGTATCCGCAGCGCGTGGAGCGGTGTGCCGTCATCGCCTGCACCGCCGCCAGTTCGGCCGAACAGATAGCGTTCGCCCAGGCGCAGGTGCAGGCCATCCGGCTCGATCCCGCGTACCGCGGCGGTGACTACTACGACGGCCCGCATCCGGATGCGGGTCTCGGGATCGCCCGGCGGATAGCGCACATCACCTACCGCTCGGAGCACGAGCTGGAAGCACGCTTCGGCCGGGCGGAACAGGGCGGTGAGCAGGCCCTCGGCGCCGCCCTGCCCGCAGCTCGCGGGCGCTACCAGGTGGAGAGCTACCTCGATCACCAGGCGGACAAGCTTGTGGACCGGTTCGACGCGAACAGCTACGTCATCCTGACCGAGGCGCTGGTGAGCCACGACGCGGCGCGGGACCGGGGCAGCCTCGACGACGCGCTGGGTGCTGCGACGTCGGAGTTCTTCATCGCGGCCGTGGACACCGACCGGCTCTACTTCCCCGAGCAGGCGAGGCGGCTCGCCGCAGGTCTGCCCGGGGACGTGCCCGTCCACATGATCTCCTCGCCCGTGGGTCATGACGCATTCCTCACCCAGATCCACCAGCTGGACGGCAACCTCCGCTCGGCGTTCTACCCGGGGTGAGGGAACCGGTTGGGTTTCACCCTGCGGGCACCTAGGCTTGGAGCTAAGCCTGCTTAGGAATTCGCGCAGGCATGTCCGGTGCGGATGCTCCGGATCCGACGTCTGAAGAGGAGCTGTTCATGGAACTGAGCACCATTGGCTGGAACCAGGAAGCACGCGACAAGATCCTGCTGGATTCCGATCGGGCACTGCAGGGAGCAGTACGCGAAGCCGTCGAGACGATGAGCGGCTCGTCCCGTGACGAGGTCTACGAATTCCTGTTCCAGAAGCTGCAGCCCCAGTTCGTCGACTTCAAGCCGGGGCCGGACCTCAGCGCCTGCGCTGACGCCGTCGCCAACGGTGAGGTCCAGCTGGACGACTAGGGTCCGGCTGGTCTCCTCGTCGAGGGGGCAGGACGAACGGACGGCAGGAACCGGCCGAGGCAGTGTCGGCCGGTTCCTGCCGTCCTGTCGGCTCCGAGCATGTCCTGTCGACTCAGTCGGCGCTACCCGGCGGCATGCCCGGTCCGAAGATCGGCACGGCCTCGAGGCGTTTGGCGGTGATGCCATCGCCCGAGGACTGATGGCGCAGGCGTCGAAGGACCCACGGGACGAAGTACTCACGGGCCCAGACCAGGTCCTCCGCACGGGCGGCGCGCCAGGTGCGCACGGGCAGATCCTTGGGGCGGAGCGGCTCGAGCGTGTGCCGCACCGCGAGGGTGTCCAGGACCATCGCCGCGATCGTGTGATGGCCGAGCGGGGAGAAGTGCAGCCGATCGGTGGACCACATCTGGGGATTCAGGAGCTGGCGCAGTGCCCACATGTCGGCGATCACGGCATCATGGCGGGCAGCGACGGTACGCAGGTTCTCGTTGTAGATCGCGGTCTTGGACCGGATGGTGCCGAGGACCGTCTCGCGCACGTCCGGACCGGTGAACAGGACGACGGTGGCGCCGGTCGCGGTGAGAGTCCCGACGACGTCGTCGAGCTTGCCCGCGAGCAGGTCCGGATCTCCGCCCGGGCGCAGCAGATCGTTCCCGCCGGCCGAGATGGTGACGAGGTCGGGGTGCATGGCCACGGCGGGTTCGACCTGCTGGTCGATGATCTGCTGCAGGAGGCGTCCACGGACCGCGAGGTTCGCATAGGCGAAATCGCGTTGGCCGCGGGCCAGTTCCTCGGCGACCCGGTCCGCCCAGCCGCGATTGCCTCCGATGCTCCCAGGGTTCGGGTCGCCGATACCCTCCGTGAAGGAGTCGCCGAGCGCCACGTACCGATGCCAGGGGTGGGGCTCGGTGTGGAGGCTCGGGTCGATCATCGGCCCGTTCGGGATGGGATCGGTGGCGGGCGGGACGCCGGCCTCGTTCTGGGGTGCACTCACCCGACCATTGTCTCCACTGTTCGGCGCGGGGCGCCAACCCCCTGCGCGCTGTCCGGATCTCCGACCGGAGGTCCTCCCGTGCCAAGATGGGGATCATGACTGATTCCGCGCCTGACGTGCCCGTGCCCGCCAGCACCTGGGACCCCGTCGTCCTGTGGTCCAAACCGGAGTCCGAGCGCGCCGGCACGCCGCTGTTGGTGCTGTTCCATGGGTACATGGCCGACGAGGAGGACCTCATGGGTCTCACGGACCACCTGCCTGCCGACTTCACGGTCGCTTCGGTCCGCGCGCCGCTTCCGGCCGGCCCGGCTTCTCGTGGTTCCCGCTGTCGCGGGAGGAGGACTACTCCGTGGAGCGGGTCGTCCAGAGTGTGACGGCGGTGTCCTCGTGGGTCGATTCGGTGCGAACCGACCATTCCAGTGTCAGCATCCTGGGTTTCTCCCAGGGCATGGCGGTCGCGACGTCGCTCCTGCGGCACCGGCCCGAGGACTACGCGAGCGTGGTGGGCCTCTCGGGGTTCGCCGTACCCGCCGAGGGTTCCGCGTTCTTCCGGGACGACGATGTCGCCGCCGCCTCCGTCCCGTTCTTCTGGGGGCGTGACCAGGAGGATCAGGTCATCACGTCCGCCATGATCGAGTTCACCCACGCGTGGCTGACGCAGCACACGAAGCTCACCAAGATCCTGTACCCCAACATGTTCCACAGCATCAACGCGCAGGAACTGGCTCACGTCCGCGAATTCCTCGCCATGACGGTCCTCGGACGCCGCTGAGCGTCGCCCCCTGCGGTCGCGGAGCCCGTCCGGCGATCGTGGGCCGGTAGGGGTGCCCTGCGTTCGAGGGGCGGTCAGCCCCTGGTGATGCGGACCGTCGCGCCGTTGACGCTGACGGAGTCCCCCGGGTGCAGCTGGCGGCCGCGTCGTTCCTCGATCTCGCCGTTGACGTGCACCAGGCCGTTGTCGATCAGGGTCTTGGCCTCCACTCCGTCCTCGGCGAGGGACGCCAGCTTCAGCAGCTGCCCGAGCCGGATCATGTCGTCCCTGATGGGGAGTTCTGCACTGGATGCGTCGTCGCTCATGCGTCCCATCATGCCGGATGCGCAGGACTAGGCTGTACGGGTGTCTGATGCGCCCGTGTTGTCCCCAGCTGTCGGTTTCCCCCTCGCCCTCGCCGCAGGCCTGGCCATCCCCGTCCAGGGCAGGATCAACGGCGCGCTCGGGACGGTGCTCGAGGACGGGATAGCCGCCGCCCTGATCAGTTTCAGCACGGGCCTGGTCGTGATGATCGCCATCACGCTGGCGGTGCCGAGTGCCCGGGCAGGCGCCCTCCAGATCGTCCCCTCGGTACGGGAGCGCCGCTTTCCGCCCTACTACGTGGCGGCCGGAGCGATCGGGGCGTTCTTCGTCTTCGCGCAGTCGCTGACCATCGGACTCATCGGCGTGGCCCTGTTCACGGTGGCCGCCGTGATGGGCCAGTCCCTCAGTGGGCTGCTGGTGGACAGGGCGGGCATCGGACCCGGGGGCAAGCGCGCTGTGACCGCCATGCGTGTGATCGGCGTCGTCCTGACGGTCCTGTCCGTCATCTGGGCCGTGTCCCCCCGGTTCGGAGCCGCGGGGGAGGTGTCGAGCTGGCTGTTGCCGGTCCTGCTGCCGGTGGCCGGCGGCATCCTGCTGAGCTTCCAGCAGGCGATGAACGGCACTGCGTCGCTCCACTACGGCTCCCCGCTCGCTGCCACCCTGATGAACTTCATCGCCGGCACCACGGTGCTGCTGACTGCATGGCTGATCAAGCTCGTCGTCGCCGGTCCCGGCAATCCGCTGCCGTCCGAGTGGTGGTACTACCTCGGTGGACCCATGGGCTGCATCTTCATCGCACTCGGTGCCCTCCTCGTCCGCAGCCTGGGCGTACTGCTCACCGGGCTGTGCATGATCGGCGGGCAACTCGTCGGGTCGCTCCTGCTCGATCTCGTGGTTCCCGCTCCGGGCACGATCGTCGTCTTCGCGACCGTCGCAGGGACGCTCCTGACGCTCGGCGCCATCATCCTCACCACGCTTCCCTGGCCGCGGCGCGTCGGACGCTGACAGGAGGACGCCGAGGCTATCGACCTCGCAGTCGCCGGACCGCCCCCTTCACCTCCGGGTCGACATCTGGCAGAGTGCGGGAAAAGTCTTCGGGGGTACAGGACATGGAACGACGACGTTGTGCAAGAGCCGTGGTCGCGGCCGTTCTGGCCGTCGGATCTCTCGCCGGGTGTGCTGCTCCAGAACCGGCGAGCGGGGACGAGCTGCCGATGTTTGCGTCGATGGACGAGGCGTACTCCGCGGTCGACGGGGTCCTGGGGTGCGAGGCCGACGCGATCGGCGATCCGATCGTGCCGTCCGACGGGGGTGCTCTCACGTCGGAACAGAAGCTGTGCGCGGAGAACCTGCAGATCGATCTGTACCCCGATGCGAAGGCCCTCGAAGCCGGTCTGGACATCTGGAACGGGTCCACCCAGGGAGAAGTACAGCTCGCGCGGGGGAGCAACTGGATGGTGGTCGATCTGACCGGCGTGGTGACCGGTGAGCCCACCAGCTGGGACATCGAAGGACTGGCGGGGGAGCTGGACGCGGAATTCTCGGTCGTCGGCGACTAGGTAGGCCAGGAGGGCGCACTGATCGGCAGTGGGAACCGTGCGTCGGGTCCGCGCCGGAGGTGGCCCTGCAGGTGCGCGGTGAGGTGGGCCGGTAGGCTTGCCGGGTGGCGTGGCAGCTCCCGGAAGGGGGCGGATCGGCCCGCTCAGCACGCGACCCCCACCCGCGGACCGCACCCAGCGGCCTGCACAGAACTGGAGAATCCCATGGCAGCAGCCAAATCAGCACTCGACCCCATCATCTCGCTCGCCAAGCGGCGCGGCTTCGTGTTCCAGTCGGGGGAGATCTACGGCGGTTCCCGCTCTGCCTGGGATTACGGACCCCTCGGGGCCGAACTCAAGGAGAACATCAAGCGGCAGTGGTGGCAGACCATGGTCCGGGGCCGCGAGGACGTCGTCGGACTCGACTCCGCCGTCATCCTGCCGCGCCAGGTCTGGGAGGCCTCGGGACATGTCGAGGTCTTCAGCGACCCGCTCGTCGAGTGCCTCTCCTGCCACAAGCGGTACCGGGCGGACCACCTCGAGGAGGAGTACGAGGAGAAGAAGGGCCGCGCTCCCGAGAACGGGCTGAAGGACATAACCTGCGCCAACTGCGGAACGCGCGGTGAGTGGACCGAGCCGCAGGAGTTCTCCGGACTGCTGAAGACCTTCCTCGGCCCCGTGGCCTCGGAGGAGGGCATGCACTACCTGCGGCCCGAGACGGCCCAGGGGATCTTCGTGAACTTCAACAACGTGCTCACCACCGCGCGGAAGAAGCCGCCGTTCGGCATCGGCCAGATCGGCAAGAGTTTCCGCAACGAGATCACCCCGGGGAATTTCATCTTCCGGACCCGCGAGTTCGAGCAGATGGAGATGGAGTTCTTCGTCGAGCCCGGGACGGACGAGGAATGGCACAGGTACTGGATCGACGAGCGCTTCGCCTGGTACACGGGACTCGGCATCAAAGCCGACAACCTGCGCCTCTTCGAGCACCCCCTGGAGAAGCTCAGCCACTATTCCAAGGGCACCACGGACATCGAGTACCGGTTCGGGTTCTCCGGTTCGGAATGGGGTGAGCTCGAGGGCATCGCGAACCGCACGGACTTCGACCTCTCCACGCACTCGAAGCACTCCGGCACGGACCTCGGCTACTTCAACCAGGCCACCAATGAGCGCTACACGCCCTACGTGATCGAACCCGCGGCCGGCCTGACGCGCTCCTTCATGGCATTCCTCGTGGATTCCTACACCGAGGACGAGGCGCCCAACGCCAAGGGAGGCGTGGACAAGCGCACCGTGCTGAAGCTCGATCCGCGCCTGGCCCCCGTCAAGGCCGCCGTACTGCCGCTCAGCCGCAACGAGGACCTCTCCCCGAAAGCCAAGGACCTCGCGGCCCAGCTCCGCAAGGGCTGGAACATCGACTTCGACGACGCCGGTGCCATCGGTCGCCGCTACCGTCGCCAGGACGAGATCGGCACCCCGTTCTGCATCACCGTGGACTTCGACACCCTCGAGGACCAGGCCGTGACCATCCGCGAGCGGGACACCATGGCGCAGGAGCGCGTGTCCCTCGACAAGGTGCAGGGATACCTCGCTGCGCGCCTGATCGGAGCCTGATGTCCCTCGAGTACCGCGCCTGGCAGGAGGGGGACGACCTCGAGCTCATCCAGCTCTGGGGTGGCCCCGAATCGGCTCCGGCCGAGCAGTTCCGCGGTTCTTTCCGGCCGTCGTCGGACAGCCCGTGGAATCGCTGCATCACGGTCCTGGACCAGGGGATCCCCGTCGCTGCCGGCTGCGTGTACGGGTCGGCGCTCCATCCGGACCGGCTCTGGTGCTACATCGAGGTCGCCGAGGACCACCGCCGGGCCGGCATCGGATCAACCCTCCTTACGATGCTCCAGCACGAGGCCGCCGCGTCGCCGTCGGGGATCACCGCCCTGAGGTCGAAGGTGACGCCGGGAACCACGGGTGAGCAGTTCGCCGTCGCCACCGGGTTCGCGACCCTTCAGCGGTCGCGGCTCGTCGTCGTCGGTCCGGGCGCCCTCGCGGCTCCTGCCTTCGACGACGCCACCGGACCACAGCTCGAGGAGGCCGCGACGGGCTCCGTCGAACTGACACGCGCCCTCGCGTCGTTCTACGAGTCGGTGCACGTCTGGGACCGCGCGGAGATCACACTGGGTCGGGCGCAGCAGCTCTTCCTGGGCGACGCCAGCGGAGCGGGGGGAGCGATCGTGCTGCGGGACAGGCCGAAGGCCGACGGCGGCACGATCGCGGCCTTCGCGGTCAGCTACACCCAGGCCCGGACCGACGACCCGGCGGACGTCCTGCTCGGCTACGACACCACGCTCGCGCCCCAGGAGCAGCAGGCTGCGGTCGCCACCATGATCGCGATGCTCGTGCACCAGTATCCGATCCAGCTCGAGGTGGACGACGCGATGGAGGCGCTCGCCGCCGTCGTGGAGCCATTGCTGGCCACCGGCGCCGCGAGGCTCGCCGGACCGGAGACGCTCGTCGTCGCGACCGCCTGAGGCCACCCGGAGCGCCGAGGAGGGTCAGCCGCGGTCGTGCCGGCCGGCCTTCTTGTCGGCGATGTCCGCGGCCTCGCGCTCGGCATCCGTCATGGCTCCGCCGCCCAGCCGGGCGGGCATCCACCAGGCGCCGGGCTCCGGCGTCACCGGAAAATCGGCGATGCACGTCTCGATGCCGGACTGCAGTTCCCGGCGGAGCCGCTCGGTCTCCTGGCCGGCGTCGACCCCTGGCGCATGATGGATCGCCTGACCGATGTGGACGCGTACGGGGGCTTTCCAGGCCCGCCTGACGGAGAACCCGTGACCGCGGGTCAGGAGTCGGTGCGATCCCCAGACGGAGACCGGGATGATCGGGACGCCCGCTTCGGCAGCCAACCGCACAGGTCCCGTCTTCAGACCCCGGACCGTGTAGCTGCGTGACACGCCCGCTTCCGGCAGGATCGCGACGTACTCGCCGGCGCGGAGCTTGGCCAGGGCGTCGTCGTACGCCTCGGCTCCGGCCTTCCGGTCGGTGATGACGTGCCCGAGCCCGAAGACGAAGGGACTCACGAACCAGTGCTCCGCTGCGCGCTTGGAGATCATGTAGCGCGCCTGGATCCGGGCGTGGTTCCACAGCACCAGTTCCGCGAACGCGAAGTCGAGGTAGCCGAAGTGGGTGATGGCGACGACGGCGCCGTGCCCGGGCACCGCCCGGCGTGAGCGGCCGTCGAGCGGGTCCGACGCCGGGAGGTTCTCCGTGCCCGTGACCCTGATCGGCAGGCGCAGCGCCCCGAAGACGGTCTTTCCCGCATAGACGACGAACCGGTACATGCGGTCGTTCTGCCGCGGCTTCCATCCCATGCTCAGATACCTCTTCCGGCTTCGGTCCGAGCGGGAAGGACCCGCTCGTTCGGTCAACGTACTCTTTGTACCCCGGACGGCTGGACTTCCGCCTCCCGGTCCCTGCCGCGGACAGGTCGTGGCTCCCGGCCGACGTCGGCGCTGCCGCCCACCCGCGTAGAATCTCAGGCGGTGCCCGGCGCGACCGAGTGCACCGTCCAGCCAGCCCGACCACCCGAGGATTGTCCGTGGGCCACAGCCACAGCGCCACCGAGAGTTCGGAGCCGTCCGCCTCCGCGATGGCGACGCGCCGACGGGCCACCCTCCTGCTCTCCGCCCTTCTCGTACCACTGGGCGTCGTGACCCTCATCGCGATGGTGCTGCTGTGGCCCACCGGTGACCGCAGTTCGCTCTCCGTCGCCAACCCCTACGCGACGGCGGACGGCGTCACGTTCGACCGCGGCACCGTCCGTGAGGTGGGCGAAGGCGACTGCCCGTCGTCGCAACCCACCGTCGACGCCGGCGGGGTTGCCCTGACCTGCACCATCGCGACGACGGAGCCCGCGCTCGGCGGCGACCTGGTCCCCGTGGAGGTGACGCCCGAACTCGCGAAGACCAACGCCGTCGAGGTCGGCGACGAGATCCGGTACCTCAATCTGGCGACGGTGATCCAGGGAGGGGCCGCCCCCTACGTCTTCGTGGATTTCGTCCGCTCGGTCCCCATCGTCGCGCTCGCGGTCCTGTACGCCGTCGTCGTCATCGCCGTGGCGCGCTGGCGCGGTCTACGGGCCATGATCGGCCTCGTCGGAGCGCTCGTCGTCCTCGCCCAGTTCATCCTGCCCGGACTCGTGGAGGGAGCGCCGCCGTTGCTCCTCGGCCTCGTGGGATCGGTGGTGATCATGTACGGCGTCCTCTACTTCGCACACGGCTTCTCCGCCCGGACGTCCACCGCACTGCTCGGAACGGTGTTCGGCCTCGGCGTCACCGCGGTCCTCGCGGCGTGGGCCACCGACACCGCGCACCTGACGGGGGTGGGCAACCACAATGCCTACGCGCTCGTGAACGCCTCCGACGACCTGTCGATCTCCTCGATCATCCTGTGCGGACTGATCATCTCCGGCCTCGGCGTCCTCAACGACGTGACCATCACGCAGTCGTCGTCGGTGTGGGAACTGTACGAGCTGGCACCGGGCACCTCCGGCCGGCGCCTGTTCACCTCCGCCATGAGGATCGGGCGGGACCACATCGCGTCGACCGTCTACACCATCGCCTTCGCCTACGCCGGAGCGGCCCTGCCCGTGCTGATCCTGGTGTCGCTCTACGACCGCGCCCTGCTCGACACCCTCACGAGCGGTGAGCTCGCTGAGGAGGTGGTGCGGACGCTGGTCGGCTCGATCGGCCTCGTCCTCGCCATCCCGCTGACCACCCTGATCGCGGTGGTCGTGGTGAAGGCGGTGGGCCCCAGGACCGCGGGTGGGGTGGTGGACGGCGGATCCTCCGGGGGTGGTTCCTCCGCCGGTGGCGCCTCGGAGGATGCGACGCCGGCGGTCCTCGCGGCCGGGACGCCGGCTCCGCTGGCACCGGGCGAGCGACTCGTGGCGCTCGGGGAGCGGCGTGCCCGCAGGGCAGCGGGGCCGGACGCATGACCAGCGGCTGGCGGAAGGCGGGCAGGGAGAACCGGGAGCGCAGGCGGACGGCGGACACGGCGGCCCGATTTGCGGGTGCTTGCGACAATGGAGGGGTGACTGCAGTACCGACCCTCCCTGCTCCCTCCGGCGATCCCGGCTACGGTGAGCCCTCCGAACCCCGTTCCGGGACCGCAGACACTGCGGGCGCCGCGCTCAAGCTGGATCTTCCGCCGCTCACGCTCGGGAACATCACCGTGGACACCCCCGTGATCCTCGCGCCGATGGCGGGCATCACGAACAGGGCGTTCCGCCGCCTCTGCCGCGAGTACGGCGGTGGGCTCTACGTCTCCGAGATGGTCACCTCCCGGGCGCTCGTCGAGCGCAGCCCGGAGTCCATGCGCATCATCTCCCACGACGACGACGAAGCGGTCCGCTCCGTGCAGCTCTACGGCGTGGACCCGAAGACCGTCGGAGCCGCGGTGCGCCTCCTGGTCGAGGAGGACCGCGCCGACCACATCGACCTCAACTTCGGCTGCCCCGTCCCCAAGGTCACCCGCAAGGGCGGGGGAGCGGCCCTGCCCTGGAAGCTCGACCTCTTCACGGGCATCGTGCAGACGGCCGTGCGCGAGGCGTCGAAGGGCGACGTGCCCCTGACCATCAAGATGCGCAAGGGCATCGACGACGACCACCTCACCTTCCGTGAGGCCGGCAGGATCGCACGCGACAGCGGGGTCGCCGCCGTCGCGCTCCACGGGCGCACCGCATCCCAGTTCTACTCGGGCAAGGCCGACTGGAACGCCATCGCGGAGCTGCGCGAAGCACTGCCGGACATCCCCGTGCTCGGCAACGGTGACATCTGGAGTGCCGAGGACGCCGTGCGCATGGTGCAGCAGACAGGCGTCGACGGCGTCGTCATCGGGCGTGGCTGCCAGGGCCGGCCGTGGCTCTTCGGCGACCTGATGAACGCCTTCGAGGGGAGTGCCTCACGGCACCGGCCCGGACTCGGGCAGGTCGCGGACACCGTCTACCGTCACGCCGAACTGCTCGTCGAGACCTTCGGCAGCGAGATGATGGGCCTCCGGGACATTCGCAAGCACATGGCGTGGTACTTCAAGGGTTATGTCGTGGGCGGAGAGCTGCGGGCGAAGCTCGCCACGGTGCCCACACTCGAGGTGCTGCGCGGGCTCCTGGCCGAGCTCGACAAGGACTCCCCCTACCCGGGCCAGGATGCCGAGGGTCCCCGCGGCCGTGCCGGTTCCCCGAAGCGGACCGCCCTGCCCGAGCACTGGCTCGACGGCCGTGCGCTCAACGCAGCGCAGCAGGCGGACATCTCCGCTGCCGAGGTGGACGTATCCGGCGGCTGACCCTCGTGTCCGGCTCCAGGGCGTCGTCCACAGCCGCCGGAGCCGCCACGCCACCCCGTCGTCGTTGCGCCAGAAAGGCATCATGAGCTTCCCCGAACTCCCCGCGATCGCCGGCTACAGTGCGGCGGACATCCAGCGATGGGTGGAGGAGCCGCCCAAGAGCTCGCACCGCACGGACTTCGAGCGCGACCGCGCCCGCGTGCTGCACTCCTCGGCCCTGCGTCGGCTCGGTGCGAAGACGCAGGTCGTCGCACCGGACACCGACGACTTCGTCCGGACGCGGCTCACGCACTCCCTCGAGGTGGCGCAGGTCGGTCGGGAGCTCGGCCGGACGCTCGGGTGCGATCCGGACATCGTCGACACGGCCTGCCTCGCCCACGACCTCGGGCACCCGCCCTTCGGCCACAACGGGGAGTCCGCGCTCCACGACATCGCGCACGGCATCGGCGGCTTCGAGGGCAACGCGCAGACGCTGCGGCTGCTCACGCGGCTCGAGCCCAAGGTCCTGGCGGCGGACGGCGGCCCGGCGGGCCTGAACCTCACCCGGGCGAGCCTCGACGCGGCGTGCAAGTACCCGTGGACAGCGGCGTCGGCTCCCGTCATCAGCGGGCAGCGCACCACGAAGTTCGGGGCGTACGACGACGACAGGCCGGTCTTCGACTGGCTCCGCGACGGCGCACCCGAGGGCCGCTCCTGCATCGAGGCGCAGGTCATGGACCTCGCGGACGACATCTCCTATTCGGTGCACGACGTCGAGGACGCCATCGTCGCCGGGCACCTGCAACTGCGGTGGATGGACAGCGCCGACGCCCGGGCCCGTGTGGTCGGCTACACGCAGCAGTGGTACCTGCCCGGCAGCGACCCGGCCGCCGTCGACGCCGCGCTGGCCCGGCTGGAGGGTACCCCGGTGTGGGTGCGCGAGGCCGACGGTACGCGCCGGTCCATGGCCGCGCTCAAGAACATGACGAGCCAGCTGATCGGCCGCTTCTGCCTGAGCGCCATGCAGTCCACCCGTTCCATCTACGGGCCCGACCCGCTGACGCGCTACAACGCGGAGATGGTGGTGCCGGAGGAGACGATCATGGAGATCGCCGTGATGAAGGGCCTCGCCACCACCTACGTGATGACCACCGACCACCGGCAGCCGCTCTACGAGCGCCAGCGCGAGATCCTGGCCTCGCTGGTCGCGCAGATCCACGCCGACGGTGACCGCTACCTCGAGCCGATGTTCGCGGCCGACTGGCGCGAGGCGAGCGACGACGACGCCCGCCTGCGGGTGGTCGTCGATCAGGTCGCATCCCTGACCGACGTGTCCGCCCTGAGCCTCCACGAGCGGATCGTCGGACCTGTCCCGGCGCTCTGGTAAGGGCCGGTCGGGGTGTCGGTGGGGCGGGCATAAACTGGGTCCATGGCCGGACTCATCAAGCGTGAAGACATCGATGAGGTACGCCAGCGGACGGACATCAAGGAGGTCGTCGAGGCCTACGTCACGCTGAAGTCCGCCGGTATCGGATCGTGGAAGGGCCTGTGCCCCTTCCACGACGAACGGTCACCCTCCTTCCACGTCCGCCCGCAGATGGGGTCCTACCACTGCTTCGGCTGTGGTGAGGGCGGCGACGTCATCTCCTTCGTGCAGAAGCTCGACCACACGTCCTTCAGCGAGACGGTGGAGAAGCTCGCCGCGCGCATCGGGTTCGAACTGCACTACGAGGACGGCGGCACGGGCCCGCGCCGCGAGGACGTCGGCAAGCGGCAGCGCCTCCTCGACGCGCACAAGATCGCCGCGGAGTTCTACCTGGACCAGCTCCTCACGCAGGGGGCCGGGCCCGCGCGCCAGTTCCTGCAGGAGCGGGGATTCGACCGCGAGGCAGCGGCCCACTTCGGGGTCGGCTACGCGCCGCAGGGGTGGGACAGCCTGCTCACCCACCTGACCGGACGGGGCTTCACGCTCGACGAGTTGAAGCTGACCGGCATGTTCAGTGCGTCGTCGAGCAACGCCGGCAGGTTCTACGACCGCTTCCGCGGGCGCCTCATCTGGCCCATCCGCGACATCACGGGGGACACCGTGGGCTTCGGCGCCCGCAAGCTCTACGAGGACGACCAGGGTCCCAAGTACCTCAACACCCCGGAGACCTCGCTCTACAAGAAGTCGCAGGTGCTGTACGGCATCGATCTCGCCAAGCGGGAGATCGCGAAGAACCGGCAGCTCGTGGTCGTCGAGGGTTATACCGACGTCATGGCCTGCCATCTCGCCGGCGTCGGTACCGCCGTGGCGACGTGTGGGACCGCGTTCGGTGCGGACCACATCAAGATCGCACGCCGCCTGCTCTCGGACGACGGCACCGGCGGCGAGGTGATCTTCACCTTCGACGGCGACGCGGCCGGCCAGAAAGCGGCGCTGCGTGCCTTCGAGGAGGACCAGCGGTTCAACTCCCAGACCTACGTCGCCGTCGAGGCGTCCGGTGCGGATCCGTGCGAGGTGAGGCAGACCAAGGGCGACGACGCCGTGCGCGCCCTGATCGCGGATCGTCGGCCCCTGTTCGAGTTCGCGATCAAGGCGTCGTTCGAGAACTTCGACCTCTCCTCGGGGGAGGGCCAGGTGAAGGCGCTGCGGCACGCCGCTCCGATCGTCGCCCAGATCAGGGACGTCTCCCTGCGGTCCACCTACACCAGGGAGCTGTCCCGCTGGCTGGGCATGCAGTACGTCGGGGAGGACCAGGTGGCGCGCGCCGTGGCAGCGGCCGCGCGCCG
>WNZI01000040.1 GCA_009728235.1 Vibrio cholerae
ACAGTTTTTCAAGACAGCAGAGCATCGCGCCCCGAGCTCCAGCAGTTCGCCGGAATATCGCAAAGTTGAGTGTCTCGAAAATTCGTCTCGCCGTAAAATGTCTCAGCAGCACTGCCGCTAGGGCTTTATGGGGCAAACTGAGCAAATGAGACATCTCGGGTACACCCGCGTCAGCACATCTACCCAGGACGCACAGTTGCAGCTCGATGCACTCATCGCGGCTGGAGTGCAGAAACGCGACATCTTCGCTGACGTCACCTCCGGCAGTAGGGCCGCGGTCGAGCGGCCTGGGATGAAGAAGCTCCTGGACTACGCCTCCGAGGGCGACACTGTCGTTGTGTGGCGAGTGGACCGGCTCGGCCGATCCCTGATCGACGTCCTGAACACGGTAAACCTGCTCCGTGAGCGAGGCGTCCTGGTTCGGTCTCTCTCGGATGGGATCGACCCGGCAACGTCCACAGGCCGGTTGATGCTGAACATGCTGGCAACCCTGGCCGAGTATGAGCGGGAACTCATTGTCGAACGCGTCAATGCCGGCATCACTGCCGCTAAACGAAACGGGACACGCTTTGGTCGCCCACTCTCGGACCCGCAGGTAATCGCGGACAAACTGGCTGTTGTGGCCGATGCCCGAGCCAAAGGACGGACAGCCGAAGAGGCGGCTCGCCTCGTCGGCTGGAGCCGTGCAACGCTCTATCGGCACCAACAAACCCTATCGATCAGCGACATCACGACGACCTGAATTCGGATTGCTCAGGGGGCACACCAACCGTGTTGATACTTCTGTCGTTGTCGTACGTCGTGGTCGATTGACCGTGATGACTCTCCTAAAGTGGGACAGATGCACATCAGTTCCCTCGTCGCTCCCGACTACGAACCGGCCGTCGCGCTCTGGGAAGCCGTAGGCCTAACTCGGCCGTGGAACGACGCGCGAGCCGACCTCGTAAGAGCCATGCAAGGCCCCGACTCGACAGTCCTCGGAGGATACGACTCACGAGGAGAGCTCATTGCCACCGCCATGGTGGGCCATGACGGTCACCGAGGATGGGTCTACTACCTCGCCGTCGCACCACACCGACAGCGAGAGGGGTACGCCCGGCAGATCATGCAGGCCTGCGAGCAATGGGTGCTCGAGCGGCACATACCCAAGATCCAACTGATGGTGCGTACCGACAACCAAGAAGTCATCGACTTCTACAACGCATTGGGGTACGAGGCCTCGGACGTAACGGTTCTGGGCCGCCGATTCAACGACTGAGCCCCGCACGAAACAGACTCACTCGCCTCAAGGAGATACATGCCGGACACGCCTCGTGTTGAACGACTTGAAGTGCGCGTTGGAGGGCTCACCAGGAGCCAACTGATGAGCAGCCTGAAGGTGCGCGGCATCCTTCTCAACGACCACGCGGAAACCCTACTCAAGGACGTCGTGCCTGACGACCTGACCTCTCGTCGAGTGGTGGTCACCGAGCGTACGGTCGCCGAACTAGGGCTGACCAGTGGGGCGACACTTACTAATATCTTCAAGGGTGCGCAGGCACAAGGATTGTTGATGTGCCCGGCGGACACGGGACCATATCTACGCATGGCTTTGAACGAGCAGATGACCTCTCGCAACTCAGTAATGTCTTCGGGACGCGCACCCGACGGTGCCTTCACAGTGGCCGCCGAACCGCCAAACCACGATGACGAATATCCAAAGGGCTTCTACCTTCGCGTAGTAAACGGCCAAGCGTGGCTACGTGGCTACCGGTGCGACAACGAGCACACCTGGTCTCCCGATGACCGATTCATCTTTCAGCTTTCGCCGTCCGCTTGAAACTCAACCAGACGGCAAGGGCCGCCCCGGGCAGCTTCCTCATGCGCATCTCGAATACATCACGATTTCAGTCCGATTTTCTGGCGGCATGAGTCGACCGAAGATGCGTCGTGGACACTTTCCAACTCGGATACTCCGCGTCATCAAGGCAGATAGGGAGACGGACTAAAGATATCGGTCGGTTACGGGACAAGCTGGGGTTGTACTCAGACAGGACCCCCAGTTGTCACGTAAGTGTTCATTTATTCTACGGTGCGTGAACGGTTCAATTTCGGTTTAGTGACAGGGCGTAATCAGTGAGTTCATTGTGGAGCCTACGTTTCCTCACGGCCAGAATTTGTTGACTCTGCGAGGTGCTCCCGGAAGTGCCGGCGGATAGCGATGGTGGTGATTAGTCCCAGCGCGGTCACGACCGCGGTGCCAAGGAACACGGTGCTGGTGCCAGCTGTGCCGCCGAGCCAGCCGGCGAGGATTGGTCCGGTGACCTGTCCGAGGTATTGAGCGGACACGTTGTAGCCGAGGACGAGTCCGACGCTGGTGTCAGGTACGAGGCGCCTGATCGTGGCGACCACGGTGGGGGTGATTCCCCCGAGTGCTACGCCGGTCAGGAACCTCAGGATGGCGAAAGTCACCAGGTTCGGTGCGAAGGATTGGGCGGCAAGCAGGACTGTGGCGGCGACGAGGCTGATGGTGAGGACCTGCAGGTGGCCGGTCCGGTCAGCGAGTTTTCCAAGGCTGGGGCCGGAGAGTATGGTCCCCAGTGCGGTGAGCGCGAAGACGATAGCGGCATAGATCGCTACGTTGTCCGTGGTGCCGGTCAGTGACCGGACGTGCTCGGTGATGATCGGTTCCACCGAGACGGTCGCGAACATGAGCAGCGTCGACAGGCTGAGCAGGGCCAGGACAGGCAGCTTCTGAGGGACAGCGCCCCATGAGCTGGACCGCTTCGAGGAGCCGCCCCGGGTGCACGGTTTCCGGTCCTCCTTGAGGAACATGGCGGTACCGAGGAAGGCGAGGAAGATCAGGCCACCCGTTGCGAGGAACGCCCCCTGCACGCCGATGGTCTGGGCGAGTGTTCCACCCAGGAGGGGACCGGCGACGTTACCGGCCATGATGGCCGAAGCCAGGACACCCAGCGCCCACCCCGAGCGGTCCTTCGGGGTCTGTGCTGCCACCAGAATGGTCGAGCCCGACGCGTAGCCGCCGAGCAACCCGACGAGCAGGCGCAGCAACACGAGCTGCGTGACGTCCTGGGCCAGACCAATGAGTGACATCGCGATTGCCATACCCAGGCTGGCCCGGATCAGCATCGACTTACGCCCGAATCTGTCCCCGAGGTAACCCCACAGTGGCGCGGTCAGCGCAGCTGTGAAGAACGTGGCAGCGTAGGCGATCCCCGACCACAGGGTCACGGCGGCAACATCCTCGGCGCCGAGGTCACGCACGTAGAGCGGCAGGATCGGCAGGATCAGAGTCATTCCGACGATGGTCGTGAACGAGCCCAGCGCGCAGACGAGAAGGTTGCGCTGCCATATCTCGGGCGTTACGGACTGCGGTATCGAAGAGGTCATCGGTGCTCCACGCGTCAGAAATGTTCATCGGGGAGGCACCCTAAGACTCGGGATGCCTGAATGGTATCCTGTGACGGTATACCAATGGAGGGTCATGAACGTACCAAGTGAGAACGGCGTGTACGCAGGGTTACGAGCCGCAATCCTGTCCTTGGATCTGGTGCCAGGGGAGAAGCTGAGCGAGCGGGGCCTGGAGTCGTTGCTCGGTGCTTCGCGGACGCCTATCAGGGCTGCATTGATGCGCTTGGAGAATCAGGGACTGACGCAGCGCGCCGGTCGCGGCTGGCAGGTCACACCCATTGATCTGGCAGAGGTCCGGGCGGTGATGGAGTACCGGGAAGCGATTGAAACCGCAGCCGTCGTTCTTGCCGTGGAACGAGCGGGCGATGATGAACTAGCCGCTCTGCGCACCCTCGTTGACTCCCACGACAACGACGACGAGGAAACCGGGCTCCGCGATGGAGGGGACTTCCACGTCGCTTTGGCACGGCTGTCCCGTAACGGGTTCTTCGCAGATGCGATGAGTGATGCGCTAACTCGGCTCAGCCGAACACGGTGGCTGGAAGTTCGCACCGCGGACTCCCGGTCCCAAGCCCGCGCGGAACACCTGGACATCATTGCGGCAGTCCGGGCGAGAAACGCCGAGCAGGCCGTCACACTCGTTGTCGCTCACAGCAGAGGAACCCGGGACCGGTTACTGGGCTATCTGTCCGAGGAGCGACGACGACTTCGGGGCCGCGGATTTTCCATCATCGAGTCCTCCACTTCCCCGCCACCGCTGGTCGAGGTCTAACTACGTCGCTCCCAGACGCGAAATACAGCTGACAGGTGGAACGGTGATCGTAAGTGGGTCGGTTTGCGCCTGTGCAGACGACTTTGGGAAGTGGTGCAGGCGACTTCGAGAATCGACAGACTGTCAGATTCCGAAGTCATCTGCGCTGGAGGTTGTGGAGTGGCGGCCGCAGTGCAGGGGACTACGGTCACCGGATTGTTCGAAGTCCTGTGCACCAGGAGTAATTCTGATCGAGGTCACCTGTACGAACCTTCGGTTATCAATGCCGTGAGGCTCGTCGAATGCGTCGAGGCGGGTCAGTCAGGACCTTCACTGGGCTCGCAGCCCTGCCCTGATCGAAGACATCGGCTAGTGCAGACGACTTCGGACGGCAGTGCAGTCGACTTCGGAATCTGACACGAAAAGTCACAGCCAAGTGGCGTAAAAATAGCCCCAAAAACCAAGTCCGAAACGTGTATGCTCAGCGCAGAGGTTGAAACGGGTTTCGACCCTCCAGGTTCCTGCGGAGGGTCCCGGTTGGTAGGAGTCGAAATTGGAGAGAGCCGAACAGCTCAAAGGCGTCGAGAAACCGCGGCTTGTCCCAGTAGGGGTTTCGCTGGGGTACGCCCGGGTGTCGACCAAGGATCAGAATGTCGAGGCGCAGCGCCGGCTGTTGGTCGACGCCGGCTGTTATGACGTCTACACAGACATCGGGAAGTCCGGCGCAACGATGTCCCGACCACAACTCGATCAGTGTCTTCGGGCACTGCAGCCGGGAAACACGCTTGTGGTGACGAAGCTCGACAGGCTCGGCAGAACGGTGCGTGGCCTTGTGGAGCTCCTGGATTCGTTGCATGAGCGAGGAGTGCTGTTCCGGTCCTTGGGCGAAGGCATCGACACGACCACCGCAACGGGTCGGCTGATGTTCAACATCATTGCCAGTGTGGCCGAGATGGAGCGCGAGCTGATCCGTGAGCGCACAAAGGCCGGCCTTGCGGTGGCGGTGGGTAAGGGCGGGCGACCGTTGAAGTTGAAGCCGCACGACGTCGCAGAGGCTAGAAGGCTCCGCGATGAAGGGAAGTCACTTATATGGATTGCCGAACGGTTGGGCGTGGGTAAATCGACGATCACGCGTGCGCTGCGCTCTGACGGTCTGGGTGGTGCTGGGTACGGTGGGATGAGTATTTCTACCGGCACCAGGGGGACGTCCGATGGCGCGATCAAGCAAACGCAACCAGATTGATGGTCAAGCAAGTCTCGACGCATTTCTTTTCGCACCACCAGAGGAGGTTCTCGATGAACAAGTACGGCAAGTTCGCGCAGGAGACGTGGAAGATGACCGCGCCGTCGCAGTACGCCCTGATACCGGAGCCGGACGAGTGGTTCCGGAAGCTGGGCGAGGAAGCGATGCGCCAGGTGGGGGAGCTGCAGTACCAGATCGCGGGTCCGGACCCGGAGGGCGAAACTTACCTGGGGAAGGTGGGCCGTCTGAACGCCTCGAGGATGCAGGCCGAGGAGATTATCCGGGCGGAGATGTTGACGCCGGACGAGATGGAGACCGAGGGCGACGAGCTGGAGGAGGGCGAGGAGACGGGCGGGTCGCGTATTCTGCAGCACCTGCAGGAGATGAACAGAATCTTCGAGGAGGGGATGGAGGAGGTTCGAGCGGAGGAATTGGCTTATCAGGAGAGCTTGGACAACCAGCCGAAGTAGCCCCTGCAGAGGTAACTGCTTCACGCTTCCTCCCCGCTCGGCAGGATGACCTCGCGCCGTCAGGTGCTCGTGCGCGTTTCCAAGCCAACATTGCTGCGCTGCGGATGCTGCGCGAACTGCAGGACCAGGATCGGGCGGCCACCGATGTGGAACGCAGCGTGCTGGCACGGTGGGGGAGCTGGGGAGCTACCGGGGTTGCCGAGGTCTTTGACGAGACCCGCACCCAGTTCGAGGCTGACCGTACCGAGCTGCGCGAGCTGCTGAGCGAAGACGAATACCGGGCCGCGAGCCGTACTGTCATCAACGCCCACTACACCGATCCCGCCCTAGCCACAGAAATATGGCAGACCCTGAACACGCTGGGCTTCGACGGTGGCCGCGTCCTGGAACCGGGATCAGGTGCCGGCACGTTCATCGGGCTCGCACCCCAGAGCGCCACCATGACCGGTGTGGAGCTGGACCCAATCACCGCCGGCATCTCCCAAGCGCTCTACCCGGACGCTGATATTCGCGCCGAGTCCTTCGCTGACACGCGTCTTCCCGCCGGCTACTTCGACGCCGCGGTCGGCAACGTCCCGTTCGCCAAGACCAGGCTGCACGACCCGCGACACAATGCGGGAAACCACTCGATGCACAACCACTTCATCATCAAATCCCTTGCCCTCACCCGGCCCGGAGGCGTCGTCGGGGTTATCTCCTCAGCCTTCACCATGGACGCGCAAAACCCGGCAGCACGCCGCGAAATCTACGAGAACGCGGACCTGCTGGGTGCCGTCCGCCTGCCAACCGGCGCCCACCGCCGAGCCGCCGGCACCGATGCCCTCACGGACGTCCTGATCTTCCGCAAACGTCTTCCAAGCGAGGAGTCGCTCAGCCCGCAATGGCTGGAATCCCGCGCCATCTCCGTAGGTGATGACGCCGAGCAGGACCCCGCACGGATGAACGCTTACTTCATCGAGAACCCCGAACGCGTGCTGGGTGAACCCGTGGTGGGCAATGGCATGTACGGTTCTGCGACTCTCACTGTCCGCAGCGAGGATTTACGCTCCGTTCCGGAGCAACTGCACGGCCAGTTGCAGAACATCGCCCAGGTTGCCGTCGACGCCGGTAGGGGAGTGACCGAACGCCAGCCAGGACAGGTCATTGAATCCGCCGCCATTGTCCCCGCGGGCAGTGACCTGCAGGTCGGGCACATCGCCGCGCACCCTGATGGGACGTTCACCCAGGTAAGCCTCGACGGTGCAGTTGCTCCGCTGAGTGTCCCCAAGACGCAGGAGCGCGAGCTGCGCGCATTGCTAGGGATGCGGGATCTTGCCCGATCAGTTCTCTCTCTCGAGGCAGCCAATGTCGAGGACACTGCCGAGCTTGGTGCAGAGCGTGAGCGCCTACGTGAGGCATACAGCGCCTATATCGATACGTACGGCCCCATCAACCGTTTCACCGAGCGCAGGACCGGTAAGAGAGATGACGCCGGCGAAGACATCATGGCCAGGGTCACGCCGCGAGCTGTGGCGTATCTGCGCAACGATCCCTTCGGTCCTCTTGTGCCAGCGTTGGAGAACTTCAACGAGGCCACCCAATCGGCGTCTCCGGCCGCACTGCAGCGCGAACGCCAGGTCCAACCCCGTCAACCGGTGCTTGGTGTGGACACCCCAGCCGAGGCCCTGGCTGTCACCCTCGACACTGTGGGTGAGGTCGACCTGTCCCAGGTCGCGTCATTGCTGGGTGTCGATCCCGACGCGGCCAGGGAGGCGCTGGGGGAGTTGGTGTACGACGTGCCGGGGGAGTCGGGCCTGTTGGAGACTCGTGCCGAGTATCTCAGCGGCAACATTCGGGAGAAGCTCGACGCAGCACAGGAAGCTGCTGTAGATGACTCTCGGTTCGAACGGAACATCGCTGACCTGCAATCAGTACTGCCGTTGCCGCTGGGAGCCCACGAGATTGAAGCGCGCGTCGGTTCTATATGGATCGCACCAGAGATTCACGAGCAGTTCCTACGCACCATCCTCAGGGACCGGCAGGCTCACGTTGACCGAATCAGTGGTGCCAACTGGGATGTGCAGGCGGACCGCCAGAACTTTCGGGCCCGCAACGACTGGGGTACGGCCCGCATGTCGGCCGGCGAAATCTTCAAGAACATGCTCGAGCAAAAACTCGTCCAGGTCACTGACCCGGACCCTGACCCCGACAGTGAGAGGCGCGTCGTCAACCCGGTCGAGACGACAGCTGCGCAGGAAAAAGCGCAGCTGATGCAGGACCGGTTTGGGGAGTGGGTGTGGGAAGACCCCGAGCGTGCTGTGGCTTTGACGGATGAATACAACCGACGGTTCAACTCTCTTGTGCTGCGCGACTACACCGTCGAAGGTGACCGCCTCACTCTGCCCGGGCTCGTAAAGGATTGGCACCCGCAACCTCACCAACGAGCCGCGGTTGCGCGCATGATTTCCGAGCCTTCCGTGGGACTCTTCCACGAGGTCGGTGCGGGTAAGACCGCCGAAATGGTGATGGGTTCCATGGAGCTCCGGCGTCTTGGTATGGCACGCAAGCCTGCAGTGGTCGTCCCCAACCATATGCTCGACCAATTCGCCCGCGAATGGCTGCAAATCTACCCTCAGGCCCAAATCCTCGCCGCGTCGGCAACGGACCTGACCGGGGATAAGCGCCGGCAGTTCGTCGCCCGCGCGGCAGCAAATGACTGGGACGCCATCATCATGACCCGAACCGCGTTCGAACGCATCCCGTTGTCCCCGGCATCCGAGATGTCTTATGTGCGCTGTGAGGTTGATCGTCAACGTGCTGAGCTGACCGCGGCGAAGGAACGCGCTCAGAGCGAAGGACGCACAGCACTGTCGGTAAAGAAGCTCGAAAGTGCACTGCAGGCGCGTGAAGAGAGAACCAAGGCGAAGCTGGACCGCGAAACGGATTCGGGCATCACGTTCGAGCAAACCGGCATCGACTATCTGATCGTGGATGAGCTACACGACTTCAAGAACCTCGCGACGACCACGAACATTAAGGGTGCGGCCATTGCAGGGTCCAACCGGGCCTCTGACTTGCACGCGAAGGTGGAGTACCTGCGCGATACCCACGGTGACAGGGTGATCACAGGGGCGACGGCAACGCCGATCGCCAACAGCGTCACCGAGATGTACGTGATGCAGCGCTACCTGCGCCCTGACCTCCTGGAGAAGGCCGGCATCCACGACTTCGACACATGGGCCGCGACCTTCGGCCAGGTCGTCACCGAGATGGAAATGACCGTCGTCGGCGGCAACGACTTCAAGATGCAAACCAGGTTCTCGAAGTTCCAGAACGTGCCGGAGCTGCTGAAGATGTTCCACACCTTCGCGGACGTGAAAACCGCCGAGGACCTGAAACTACCCGTGCCCCTCATCGAGGAACGCGAGGACGGCAAGCGCCTGCCGCGCATGATCGCCGTCGAACCTTCGGTCGAGCTGGAGGCGTACATCGCGGATATCGGGGAGCGAGCCGAACAGATCCGCCTCAGGTTGGTTGATGCTACTGAGGACAACATGCTGAAAATCTCCACCGACGGCCGCAAAGCCGCGTTGGACATGCGCCTGGTCGACCCGGAGTTGGAGGCCCTGATTGGCGAGACGAAGATCAACGCCACCGCTGACCTGATGGCAAAGGTGTACGAGGAGAACAAGGACCGCATCTACAACGACGTCGACACCGGAGAACCACACCCAACCCCTGGCGCCCTGCAGATCGTGTTCTGCGACCTTGGCACACCCTCCGCTAAGTGGAACGTCTATGACCAGCTTCGCGAGGACCTCGTGCAGCGAGGAGTGCCGGCACATAAGGTGCGGTTCATGCATGAGGCGAAGAACGATGCGGAGAAAGGCCGGCTGTTCGCAGCCTGCCGCTCCGGCGACGTCGCCGTACTGGTCGGGTCCACGCAGAAAATGGGCGTCGGTACGAACATCCAGGCCCGTGCCGTGCACCTGGTCGACCTTGACGCACCATGGCGACCAGCTGACGTGTCCCAGCGCCACGGACGCATTGTTCGCCGGGGAAACCAGAACCCCGAGGTCGCTATCTCCCAGGTCGTCACCAAGGGATCGTTCGACACCTTCATGTGGCAGACGCTGGAGCGCAAGAGCAAGTTCATCGATCAGATCATGCGCGGCAAACTCGACGTCCGAGAGATTGAGGACGTCGGGGACAACACCCTGTCGTTCGCGGAGGTCAAAGCCATTTCCAGCGGTAATCCGCTGATTTTGGAGAAGTCTAAGGCTGATCAAGAGTTATCCCGGCTTACCCGCCTTCACACTGGCTACAACCACAACAGGGCCGCTCTCACGCACCGAAAGGCCAGCGCACAAACCCGAGGTGAAGCCATGGTGGCACTGCATCCAGCACTGAAGGAGGCGGCGTCCCGCACCACGCTGGACACTACCGGAGAGGCGTTCCGCATGACCATCAACGGGCGGAGCTTCGACAAGCGACCCGACGCTGTTGAAGCGTTACGCGAATGGACTAGTGCCCACGCTGCAGGCCGGCCACCTTTCGATGATTCACGAGACCTCGGCATCATCGGGAACATCGCCGGCCATGACATCCGCTACGTGCAGAAGAAGGCGAACCTCGTGGACATCGCGTCCTCCCGGGTTGAGCTGCGAATCGAGGGTGCACCAGGCGTCGCTGTTGAACTCAAACGCACCGATGCCTTGTTCCCTACCGTGGGTGTGATTCAACGTTTGGAAAATCAAGTCAGGAAGCTCCCCGAGGAGGTTGTAGCGCTCGAACACAGGATCGAGGAGGCGCGGCAGGAGTACCGGGATGCCGCCACCGCGTTACGCGAACCGTTCAAGCATGCCGACGCGCTCGATACCGCGAAGTGGGAGGTGGAGCGCATCGGCCGGGAGATGCGGGGGGAGGACTCCGCGCAGACAACTCTGACCCCGGAACTAGAAGCTTTGAAGAGAGCTACACGGTCGAGCTTCCCTACGCCTCCAACACCCCAACAAACACTGAACAACTCGCCCATAGCGTCGTCGTCGCCGGGAGAAACCCCGGGTGCACAGAAGGAGCGGAAGCCTGGCCTCGGGCACTGATTTCAAAGCTTCACAACTGGTCGCTGACGTGGACCTAAGCTGATGGGATGGAACTGTGGGGCATTCTCATCGGTGGGCTCACCGCGGCCGTGGCCGGTCTTATAGGTCACCATCTCAGCAGGAACACCGAACATCGCCAGTGGAATAGGGATAAGAAGCTGGATGCCTACCGCGTCTTCATTGAGGAGTGCGGGCGTTACGAGCGTGTTGTACCCGATAGAAGCTACAGCTACGACGAACGCCGAGCGGTGGCCTTGAAGGCTGAACGTGAGACAGCTTTCGACGTTCTAGCCTTATTCGCCCCGCTCGACGTCCTTGAAGTTGCAGCGAGAGTGCGCACACAGCAGGTGCGCTTAGCAACGAAGCAGCTAGGTCTCCAGCCTCCCGAAGGTAAGAGTTTCGACCTCACTGAGAGCGATATGTCCGCTGATCTTCGCGAAACGTACACTGAGTTTTTAAGCCTCGCCGCTGCAGACCTTAGGAGGCCCCACCGGTGGCAGAAATAAGACTCCAACTGACGTCGCCTGGTGCAATGGTTCTATGCGGGGCGACTGGCGGAGATTCGCGCTATGGTGCTCATGAATCGTCGTCAGACGAGTGCCCCGAAGTTGCTGATGTGCTCCGCCTGCGGCGCTTGGCTGCCGCACTGCTATCCAGTCCCAGCTTCTTCAACTCGTCCTCGCTCCACCCGTCCCTTGTCGCACGGACGTAAGCCTTCTTGTCCTCTCGCTCCGCTTCGGCCAGTTGAGCTCGCAACTCGCCTATTCGCTGCTTCGACTTGACCAGTTCTCGCACTGACGCCACGCGTGAGTTCAGCAGCTGGCGAGCCTGGTTCTCGATGTCTTCGGCGTTGATTGTCATGTCCTGAACTTTAACGGCTTCCTCCCCCACGTGGAAGCATCTCTCCTCTTCACCACCGTTCCTTTCGGCATGCCCTTGATCACTCTGCCGCGAAGTGAATTGGCAAGTCGGAGGGGCCGGACCGTGGAATACCGCAGCGCAGCGAGGATATGCCGCGAAAGCCGGTCCGGGAGACTTACCAAGAGAAGGGCGGACAGTATAGTCACCAGCCGAAACGGAACGGCGCAGCCGGGCAAACATCGACAAGCACGAAGCGTCTAGTGAAACGTCAACCTCCCAAAGCCCTACGGAACCGTTCGAAACAGCAAACGGAGTCCCGGACGGAGCAAGCTATATATTTAGACGGGTCTAAATGGCTTCCAGCCCTCGACGCGTAGCGTCTCCTGCGGCACACTGGAGTGTGGGTCCCCAAAGTTTTGGGGTCGCTGCGCTGGCTTTCTAGAGATGGGGGTGTGTCCGGTGGTTGAGCAGGTAAGGGCTTCCCGTCTCGGTAAGGAACGGCGTGAGAATGTTGCCGGCGGCCGGCCGACGAGAGTCGATGTGAAGGTCACTGCGCAGGAGAAAGCGGCGCTGATCGTGAAGGCGGCCGAGCAGCACGTGTCTGTTCCACGTTTGCTGGTCGAGTCCGCTCTTTCCGAAGGAGGGGAGACGCCGGCGGACCGGAGGAACCTCGCGGTCGAACTGCTCGGCATCCGTACCTTGTTGGGCGCGGTGTCGAACAACATCAACCAGATCGCCCGGCACGCAAATGCGACCGGGGATTTTCCCGATGACGCGGAGTCCGCGGTGGCCGCCGCGCGCCGCCTGATGCTGCGCATCGATGAGGCGGTTGTTCAGGTGACTCGTCCGTGATCCCGAATATCACCAAGGGTTCGAGGATGTTCGGGCTGGTCCAGTACCTAGCCGGCCCGGGAAGGTCGAACGAGCACACCGATATTCACCTGGTGGCCGCATCGGACTCGGTTGTTAGTGTCAGTCCTGGCACTGTGCTTGACGCCGAGAACTCACGGATGCTCGGGCACGAGCTGGACATCCCGAAAGCTGTCTTCGGTGCGGACAATGACAAGCCGTATGTGTTCCACATGTCCGTCAGCCTCCGCGCTGACGAGGGAGTGCAGGACGACGAGTTGTGGTCCAAGATCGCCCACGATTTTATGGAAGAGATGGGATTCAGCGGGTCGGATGGAAAACCACCGTGCCGGTGGGTTGCCATCCGTCATGGGCTGAGCAAGGCTGGCAACGATCATATGCATTTGGCTGTCAGCATGATCCGCGAGGACGGCACCCGCTGGTCCACCCACAACGACCAGCCGCGTGCTCAGAGAACCGCCCGGGCACTGGAATTGAAGTACGGGTTGGCTCGCATCGATGGTGTGCGGGCGGAACGTGGCTTCCACCCGAAGGAACGCGAAATAGCCCGCGCCCAAGGGCTACCCGAACTGCCGCGCGAGACATTGCAACGGAAGGTCCGGGCGGCGGCTGTCGCCTCGGAGTCCGAAGCGGAATTCGTGCGCCGGCTACGAGGCACAGGAGTCCTCGTCAGGCCACGGTTCGCCAAAGACAGTACGAAGGCTGTCGAGGGTTTCAGTGTCGCGGTGAAACCCACCGTTGCAGGAGCATCTCCCATCTGGTTCGGTGGCGGTCGCCTCGCACGCGATCTGACCCTGCCGAAGCTTCGCGTGGACTGGAACGACACCCCGGAACAGGCCGACGTGGCCACCGCCGAATGGCAGGCCGCGCACCGCGGTAAACGTGTCGTCGCCGCTGGCCGAGAGACGCAAACACCAACCGTTGAGCAGTGGAAGACGTACACCAGCGAAGTCGGGCACCTGTACGAGCGGCTACGCACCGTGTCCTCCGATGACCCGGCCCTATGGGCGCAGGTCGCCCGCGAAACATCCGGTGCATTTGCGGCGTGGAGTGTACGCACCGAGGCGACACCGGGCCCGCTAGCGGACGCATCCAAGGTTCTGGCGAGAACAGCACAGCTGACCAGGTTCCCGGCGCGCGCGAGAAAGCTCCTCTACCGTCAGCTAAGGGTGCAGGCATGCTGATGATGCAGGCCCAGGTCGGGCCATCCACGCGGGCAGGAGAAGCAATTCTGCTGCGGCAACTGCGCAACACCATGCACGCTATGCACGGCATGTACAAAGCCTCCGGGCAGCTGCACGAGGCCGAACGCCTTCGCGCCGTAGCGCAGGATCGACTCGGGTCCGTCAAGACCGCCTTGGAGCGCACAGCACCGATTCACAGTGCGCGGGTGGCACCCGGTGTCGCCGCGATGGCTGTTGCGGAGCGCCCGGTGGCAGCGCCCCGGTGGGTGCAAGCTGCAACCGAGAAGCCACTACTGGAAAAGGTAGAGAGCGTGCCTCCCCTGTTGTCGGAGGAGCAGCGGAAGCTTGAGGAAATTAAACGACTGGCGGCTGTCAGCCGGCCGCCGACGCGTGAAGGCCAGCCAATATCGAAGACCGAGCCACAACCACCGTCAGCGGCGTCTGGTACTGGTAAGGACCAGCACACAAACAAGGCACACCACCGCGACCGCTAAAGCGCACGCATGGACATCACGGCACAACATCTAAGGGGACAGATGCCATCCGAGTACGACGTCAGGCAAGCACGCAGCGAGGGACGCGCGGAAGGTGTGCGGGCAGAGCTGCAACGCCTGCGGGCATTCACTGGCATCGATGGTCTGGCAGCACCGGACCATAGCCTTCCAGAACACGAGGCCTATCCCATGTATGAGCAGAGTCTTTTAGAGCGAATGGAGCGTGAACAACAACGGGGAGGGTGGCGGCAGGAGGGGTTGCCGGAAGCGGAAGCGCGCGCCGCCGAGGCAGACGCCGACTATGAGGACGCGCTCAGGAATCATCAGGAGGACCGTCAGAGTGCCGGGATCTTCGGCAAGATTTCCAGCTTGATCACTCAACCCTTTCTTCCGGAGAAACGGATAGCCCAGGAAGCACACGCGTACGCGGACGAGCTGAGAGCAGAGGTGATCGACCTCGAGCAGAAGTTGGATGTCCTGCGGACCGAGCATGAGGCGGTCGGCCAGTGGCTGGATCACATGTACGCGACAACAGCGGAGGCTGGGGAGAAGCGACTGGCAGATCAGGAGGCCGCCCAGCGGGATATTTCCAACCGCAACTTTCAGGTGTTTGAGATGCACGACTATCTGGAGCAGGACAACCGCCGCAAGCTGCGTTGGGAAGGCGCTCCCGAGGTCCCTGGTGGCGCAGATTTCGGATACCACTGGCGCAGAGACGGTGACGACACCGGAGAACGCAAGCGCAACCAGGGCACGTGGCACGCTGTATGGATTAGTGAGAATCAGGAAGCGGCGATCTTTCGTCGTTCGCCAGGACTTCCCGACATAGTGATCCTGCTCGGTGATCACATTAGGAGCATGGACGAGGCGATGGACTTCTTCGTTCCTCTCGAAAGCCGGCAATCGGAACGCAACAGCATCGCGTTGCTCATGGACGCGTACACGGAGAAGTATTTGTAGACCTGTACTGACGGTCGGTACAGAGAAGCCCCGAACACCATCAGGTGTCCGGGGCTTCTCTAGCGGTACAGACTGAATGGTTCTAGCGTCCGCCCTTGCTGACAGCGCGCGTGCTAACCAGAGCCGGCGCTTTCCGTGCCGCCGGAGCATCGGGGCCACCACCCTTGACCGCGGCCTGCGGGTGAGTGCCCTGGCTGATGTCCGCCAACATCCGGGCATCGATGGCAGTGGCATCGGCCTTCCCGTGCAGAGACAACGCGAACTCCGAACGACGCTCGGCGCTGTCCCATTCATGCCCGGCCCGACTCTCCTCGTTCTGCGCTTCTAGGGCAAGGGATGCAGCATCATCAGGAACGGTCACACGGTTACCTGCAGCGTTCATCAGCTCATCCGACCGGCCTGCCGTTGAGTCACCGTCAATGCGGGCGGCAAGGGCCCCTGCATCCTCGCGATATCCGGCAGCACGCAACTCATCACTGTCGTTCTGGAGGCCGTTCGCGCGGTCCATGGTGCGTTGGTCCATCGTGGTGCCCGCGAGAGCATCAGGGCGGCCAAGGTAGGACGCTACAAGAGCGTTATTCATCCGTTCTCGATCCCGCGCTGACTGCGACCGGATCATGTCGTGGTTGTACGCGCCGTACATCGTCGGTGCATCCGTGGACGCCCACTGCTTGGCCTGCAGCAACTCGGTGAGCTGCTGCCCGGACCTCGTATCGCCCGGGCGAATGCCCTGCGCACCCAAGCGGTCCTCGATGTATCGGGACGTGTTTTCAATGTCGGGGTCCTGATCCCGCCATACCAAAGCGGTTTCGTACGCCGCTCCGATTTGCTCAGGAGACGCCGAATTCCACCACCGATCCTCGAGAACAGGGGACAGAGCTACGCGCGCTGCGGCTTGTTCCGCTGCAAAACGGGCCGCGGCATCCGCGCCGGCCTTTTCGCTCACCGCCCGCTGTTCCATCAGCGACTGCTGTCGCGCGCGAGCGATACGCTCGGCCAGTTGCGCGGCAATCGTCAATGCCTGGCGAATACCGTCATCGAAGATTTCATTCACACCGTCAGATTCCATGATTACTCTCCTTCGTTGGGTGATGCCTGGCTTGAATCGGTTTCTTCACGCACGTCCGGGAACAGTTCCACCGGCGGTGCCACGATCGGGAATGGTTTCAGTGCTTCAGCGTCGTGGCCACGGTCGAGGGTGCAGCCATCGAACGGACCCTTGGTGTCCGTCAGAACCGCCATGTGGTGGTCGAGGTGGTCCTTCATGAACACCGACATACCCGTCTTCCCGTCGAGCCGTAAGTGCTCCCAGGCTCGCCAGAGCGCCTCGAGGCGAATCACCGCCTCGGCATGCATCCACCAGCTCGGGCACCAGGTCGAGTTGCTGCCGTTGGCTGAGAGCACACGGCGATACACCGGGATTAGGAACTCCTGCACCCACTGGGCGACGGAGCCGTACACCAGCTCCGGGTCCTCCGCCGGCCCATCCGATTCCTTCTCTGCTTCCGGCTCGGCGTCGTCCTCGCTCAGGAAACTCGCGAATCGATCCGAACCGTCCGCAGGAGCGGACTCGACTGCATCGACGTACCGATCCTGAATCCACAACTCGACTTCATCGAGGAACCACAAAGGGGTCTTGCCGTCAATGGTCGACGGCTGGGGTGCCTCGCCGGCCGACACCAACGCCTTGAACCCGATGGGTGAAAGCTTCCGCACTCGCTCGGACACCAGGGCGGAGACCTCTGTGGCTGTCAGTGCGAACTGGAACGGCACGCCTGGAGTCGTGATCGGCTCTGTACCCACTTCTGTGTCCGGGGATGCTGGCATGCCTGTGACAGCGTCGACCAGTACCTCTGGGGTTGGGTCTTGATCCCAAGCATCGGGATGATCGGGCCCGCCTTCCCCTTCAGCCCACGAGATGGTGATGGGTTCGTTCTCGTTGTTATCCGGCTCGGTCATTTCTCGGCCGCCTTGATCCATCGAGAGGCTGCAGCAGGGGCAGCTGCCGTTGTGTCAGACGTATCAGCGGCAGGGGCAACGGCCACAGTCGGCGCATCGGGGGGACGGGTCGAGCTGTCACTGGTTGCCGGTTCTTGGACTGCTTTGTATGCCGTGACGAGAGGGTTCTCGGCCGCGTCCTTCCTACCAACAATGGTTGCTGCATTGTCGGCACTGGCGGGTGATGGGTCGTACAGGTTCAGGGACAGCCACACGGCGTCAGCGTGCGCGGTGCTTTGCCAGGTCAGCGTGCGCGCCAGTGTGGCCGGCGCACCGGAACGCTTAACGATGACCCTGCCACGCGGCAGGGACGACAGGTCGGCCACGGTCATGATGGCCTCCTTGCCGCCATCAGGGTTGATCGAGCGCGAGTTCCCGGTCTTGGAGGAGCTCTGCGACACAGTGTCGTACGTGTAGTCACCGATCAGTGAGGAGAAAGAGCGCAGGAATCCTTCCTCATCGATGCCGGAGCCGACGACCTTGACCGACGCTGCGGACCAGATCTTTTTCATCGCCTTCTCGCCCCACAGTTCCTCACCTTGCGAGTAGGACTGCAGGAACGCGATCGGGATCAGGCCCTTGGACCCGTAGTGGCTGTACTTGTCCGGCAGGTCCTTCCAGGGGCACACGTTCGCGATCTCATCCAGGGGCATGATCAGCGGGACCGGCATGCGTCGGCCCGGGCAGGTCATGGCGTAGTTCTCGGCCGCCTCAGCGACCGCGATCGTCAGCGCTGTCGTCAGGGCGGCCGCGGAGCCGCCGCCTTCCTTTGACAGCACGTAGAGGGTGTCTCGTGCGTCTCGCACGAACTGCTGCGGGCTGAACTGGGGGCGGGTATCCGCTGCGGAGATGGGGTTGACCCATTGCAGGGTCCCGACAAACTTCAGGGTCTGCACCATGGATTTGGCGGTACCGACCACACCGTCGCGTTGGGCCGGCTCGTAGTTGAACTGCGCTTCCAAGCCGGCGGCGTACGCGGTGTACTTTCCGCCGTTCGTCTCGCGCAGCAGCCGGGATGGCTCGGACGGCTTGCCCTGATTGATCCAGTCGTAGACGATGCTGATTGGCTTGTCTCCCACTGCGGCAGCGAGGAACAACGCGGTCAGCATGTCCTTGCCCTCGTTGTCGAAGTACGCGTCTCCTTTCACACCTGGTCCGCGACCGGCGACCATGAACGTCTCCGCGAGCTTCAACGCCTTCTCGTCGTCCGTGACGTAGGACAACGGGTTCCACCACCATGACGCCGGGTCTCCGCTGATGTTCTGGGGATCGAAAGCCCAGACCTTGCCTTTCAAGGAACGGGCGAGACGGGTCGCGTCGATCACGTCCGGTTTGTTCGAGGTCGTGACCACCGCTCCCGGTGCGTCCAGAACGCTGGGGATCACCTGCGTGGAGGACTTACCCTGTCGAGGCCCCCAAATCTGCATGACCACTGACTCGAAGTCAGCGAACAAACGTTGCTTGCCGGCCAACGCGACACCGAGGAACACGCCGATGCTCCCCGTGACGCCAAAGCGCTTCGCGGCGCTCGTGGCCGTCCGCTCAGTAAGGTCCGAAATGTCCTTGCCACGTCCCATCAGCGATGCCTTGTGATCCACGCGTGAACGGCCCTTCCGGCCCTTCACAACGCCCACCAGAATCAGGACAGCCACCAGCAGGATCAGAGCAGCTACAGACGCGCTGATGACCGTTGATGCACTGGACCAGGTGATACCACCACCGATCAGTCCGAAGGGTGCCGCGAACGGGTTGGCCGGCAGTTCCTGCCCGTCCTTGGTGATCAGAGACCCGCCGTAGATACCGGCGTCGAGAACACCGATCGCGAGGACGACGAGCCCGATGGCAACGAAGCCGAGGACCTGCCCGGGGGTGAGGGCGTTGGGTTTACGCTGCTTCATCGCGAGTCTCCTCGTTCTGGCCATCATTGGCGCCATCGCCGTTAACGTCCTCGTCGGTGATGCCGAGCTGCTTCTCGATTTCCTCAGGAGTGAGGCCTTCTTTGCGCAACCGATCCCATCGTTTGTTGGTGTCGGCCACCCTGTCCTCGATTGAGGTCAACCGGGTTTCCACGGGGATGCCCGGGCCCTGACCCAGTTTGATGAGGAACTTCCCACGACCGAAGGGCGCTTGCTCGCCGCCTCGAGAGGTTGTGTTCTTCACATCCGACCACGAGATGATGCGTTGGCGTTCGGCGCGCGTCATGTTGCGCAGGTCCTGTACGGCCGCCATCTCGGAGCGGTTCAGGCCGCCCATGACGATCATTGCGCACCGTTCAGCGAAGCCCTGTGCCTTCTTCCGGTCCGCCGCGTCCGCAACGGCATCGAAGTCTTTCAGGGTGTGAGAAATCATCATCTGCCCCACCCCTTGATGCCGGTTCAGGCGTGTCAGTGAGTCCGCCCGATCGACAATGCCCCGGCCGATGCGCAGCGCCCGCCACAGCTCATCCAAAACGATGTTGTAGTTGCGCCGTGGTTCCAGGCCGGCATCCGCGAGAACCTGTGACACCTTCACCGCGGCGAAGCCTGTTGACCACGAAGCGAGCATCGCGGCCGCCTGTTGCTCAGGCAGGGTGTCATCGATGGCCGAGAGGTCAAAGACGGAGGAGCGGTTGATGTCGAGGCGGGCCGTGGTGTGTTTGGAGAACATCCCCCCGATCGTGCTCCCGTCAGCAATGCCGTTCAGGGACTTCCGCAGTGAGTCAGTGGAGTCCGCGTACCGGCCGTCATCGCCGCGGTCGAGCACCGCGTTCCGGATAGCTTCCGGGCGGTCCGCGATCACCTGCGAGAGGTCCTTGACCAGCGGCACACCGTCGAACTTGTCGAAGAGGATCCGCAGCGCCTTATCCAGGACGATGGTCTCTTCCTCGGTGATCGTGGTTCCCCGCCCGACCGTCAGCAAAGCGGTCAATAAAGACTTGCGGTGGTAATGCGCTTCTGCCAGAACCTCTTTGCGCAGGTCGCCGGTGAGCCGTTCCGCTGCCCGTGTAGCGATCCCCGAATCGAGTGGGTTCAGGTAGCCGCGGTCGTTGCCAAGACGGATCACCTGCCCGCCCATCATCCGGGTCCGCAACACGTGCTCGCCCTTCACATCCCCCAGCGTCATAGACAAGACGCCGAAAGCGTCGAGGCCGATCACGATCTTCCCGACGAGAGTTGATTTGCCCAACGACGGGTTGGACATGAAGTACACGCTCGGGTTGGGGATCAGGCCGCGCTGGTACGCGGTGAAGTGGTCGAGGCCGACGATGTTGCCTGTCAGCAGGTTCGATCCCAGCGGAACGCCCGCCAGCGGTGAGCCCGCACCAGAGGAAAAGGGGAACAGGCCGCAGATCTGCCGGGACGATCCTCGGTACTCGGCGGGCAGATCAATGTAGGAGGCGTGCCCGCCTCCGGCCATCGAGTAACCACGCTTACTGGGCGCGACGTAAGCTCGACGGCCAGCTTTCCGCAACCGTGTTGGATCAACGGCTGTTGACCCGGCAGTACGGACATCGAGGGCAGGTGTCGTGTCCGACGATCCTGACCTGGTGAACAGGCTGGGAAGTTTCATTAGATGGCCTCTCGAACGCGGGCGGGAACGGCAACGTAGTCGGGAAGGACCAAGCCCAACGGAAGGCCAGCGGTGAAAGCGACGTCCTGCGACCCGTAGGCGGGACGCACGGTCAGCTGCGCGGTACCGGCCAGATCCTCAATCTCGTACGACGCCGCGCGGGCGTCGATAGACCGCATCACGGTGGCCGTGATGACGATGCCGAAGTTGATCAGGGATGCATCCTTCGCCACTTCCTGCGCCGTCTGGACTGCTGATGCTAGTTCCGCTGCCGCCCGGAAGCTCGGGCGCTTGGTTGAACCGGACCTCACCGACGCGGCGTTCACGTCCCTCTCTGCAACGTCCATCGCTGTACCTGCCGGGATAGGCCGGTACAGCATCGTGACGCGCTTACGGTCAACATCCGCACTCGGGGTCAGCAGGTGCTCGAAAACGTTGGAGAACACCACACCGCGAGGTGCCACCGACATCACCCACGACTTGGAGAAGCCCGACGCGTGCCGGTACCACTCCCAACCGGCCTCAGCGGCGACTGGGCCCACGTTGTCCCACGACACCTGCGGAGTCACGCCCTGGCTGCGAGCCGCATCAAAATGTTCCGCGAGGACCGGATCGTACGCGCTCATCACAACCTCGCAGAGAGTCTGCGCATCAACAGGGTGAGCATCGCCGGCCCCGCACACCTCGAGGTGTTCGGTGAACTTACCCAAACGGGTTCCAAGGTCAAGCCCGATGTCTTCGATCTTGCGGTTACGGTCCGACCCGGGACGCCACGTCGTGAACGTCAGAGCGATGTACGCCCGTGTCACCGCGGACTGCTGAGGGAAGGTCTTCTTAACCTCTTCCATCATCTGCCGCGCGGCAGGCGACGCTGACTCTGACATATTCGCGTCAATCTCGTGCCGCAACCGCACCCCGTAATCAGGAGCCGTTTCGACTGTGACGGACGCGGCCACGATGTCCGAGGTTTTAGACAGACCCGACAACCAGGCACCCCAGTTCGCTACATAGTCATCGATGTTCTCTCGATCGTTGAGGGCGAGGCCGGTTGGTTCGACCTCAATGACGACACTCACGTGGTTCGCGGTCGGCATGTGGAGCAAAGCAAAGGGACGCCGAAAGCTATCTTCGAATTCGTGGAGCTCCGACGTAGCCAGCAGGCCAGGAAGCCGGCACTTACCGTCCGGAACGTGTCCGACGGACCCGACCGGTAAATGTTCCGGCGTGCCCGGGAAGCCTTCTTAAAGAGGCGGCGTGCAAGCAGGCGCTGACCAGCGGACCGGCCGTGCTTGTCACGGATGGTCAGGAACATGAACGCGCCGCCCATTACCGCCAACGCCACAGCGCCGCCGATCGGGCCGATGAGGCGAAAAAGGATGATCGTGACCAGCAGGCCACCGATCAACAGGCCCGTCTCCAGGGCGCCGAGCTTTCCGATACCGCCCGTGCGAGGCTTTCGCCAGTTTCCGTATGTCGGCTCCGAATACATCGTTGGCTCACTCATGACCTACCCCTTACTTCCTGACGGACCCTCGCCCGTCGATGATTCAGCCGCGCCCTTGGCAGCATCTGAGCCCTTCTTCGCGACCGTCGCGGCCGCCGCTGCAGCAATCCCGACCGGACCCGCTGCCGCTGCAGCACCACTACCGGCTGCGGCAGTACCGCCCGCGGCAGTACCGCCCGCGGCAGTACCACTGGCGGCTGCACCGCCGGTGGTAGCACCCGCTCCCCCCGCGGTTGACGCGGCCTGAGCGCCACTGCCTCCCCCGCTACCGGATGCGGTAGTGCTCTTCGGCTGCGCGGATCCGCCGCCACCAGAGGACGTCGAGCTGGTATTCGACGAACCTCCGGGACCCTTCTGCGACTGGGTAGAAGAGTTAGAGGTGTTGGACGAGTTCTGGGACGTCTGTGATGAGGTGTTCGAGGACTTGTGTCCGCCGGAACGGCTCCCACTAGACGCCATTCCCTTACTGATCGCTCCGGACGCCAACGACCCGGCCATAGCGCCCATCGCGGCACCACTGCCGCCGCCACCAGCAACGGCTCCAACCATCGGTGTTACAAAGCGCATCAGCGCCGGCAAAGCGATGACGGATACGAACATCAGGCCCAGCCCTGTCACGATCTTCACGCCGCCCGTGCCGTCATCATCCACGCCGAGCGCGTTAGAGCCGGTGAGCTTGAACGCCGTTGCATAGATCAGCGCTGCCGCAGGCTTGTACAAGATGAACGCGATGATCCAGCCCACACACCGTTGGAACCACTGCCTGCCCATCTCCGTGTTCGTGAAAGCCGCAGCAGTCGGGAAAATGCCCGCCAGGACAACGAGGAGGCCCGAGCGGAAGACCATGAGCACCATCTGGGCGAACGAGACACCGATAGCGATGAAGCCCATCACGATGATGAGGATCACGCCGATCTGCTCGTTCAGACTGATCATCGCCAGCAGGTTCTCGCCAAAGCCCGTCCCCGACGTCGCGTTATCGATCAACCACTTCGCCAACTCGTCCGAGGCCGTGATCAGGAGCTGAATCGCTGTCACCCCAGCCGCGGACACGAGGATGAAGCGAACCAAGCTCATAGCGACCTGCCGCATCGGCTCGCCACGCTGTTCCCAAATCATCCGGCCGGCACCTACCAGAACCGCCAAAACGGCCAAGCTCATAGTCCAAAACCACAGCCCGCTCTGCAGGAACTCAACCTCAGCCGACGCAGCCCCATTGGCGGCAAGCAACGGAGGCGTATCCACCTGCACCCAGAACGTGCTCAGCCAGGCAACCATTTTCCCGAACGCCTCGGCAGTTCCATCAGCAGCCTGCTGTAATGCACTCCCGGTGAAATCCTGGACCGCATTTCCGATGCAGTTCTTTGGGTGGAAAATGTCGCATGGCTCTTCGCCTTCCATGTCAGACACCTGCCCAGGGAATCAGCGAGGAGAGGTCGGAAACCTGCTGCCCCGCTGCTGGTGGCAGTACTGCTTTCCAGTCACCGTCCTCCCAGATCATGGTGGTTGTGAAGGTGAAGTAGGTCTGATCAGGGAATTCCACCCCGAGTGTGACCACTGCGTTGTCCTCTGAGTAGGAGATGTACTGAAATCCCGCTACCTGGAGGTCAGTAACCTGTTCAGGCGCTGCAGAAGAGAGCCGGGAATCCCGTTCAGGACCGGCTGCAGCTAGGTATTGGTATGTGTCAGCTTGGCGGCCGTTAGCACCCGTTACCAATACATTCGCGGCGGCGTAAAGGGCACCGGTCGGGTTGTGAGCGAAGCAGGTTCGGACTCCCTCGGAGTTCACCTCACCGGGTCCGAAGCTCTCGGGCTCGGCAGGGGCGGCCGTCTTGCCCACGAGCTCCCACTGTGACTCAAGGTCCGGTCCGGGAATGGTCTGATCGCCTCCAGGGAGACCGCACACGCTGTCTCCGGTGTCATCACTATCAGTCGTGGGTGTCGCCGGCGATGAGGCGGCAGCTGTAGGCGCACTCGAGGGAGGAGCAGCGCCCACAGGCGGCAGTAACGCGTACACCAGGACCAGGATCGCGATGATCGCGACCACGGCCGCTGAAGCGAGGAACCAGGGGCGGGTGAAGGGATTTTCGGGCTGCGCGGCGTTGTCCTTTCGTTCGCTCATGCTGAACCGCCCGAGGCGGTCACGATGGCTCCGACGAGGCCTGAGGCGACAGCGGCGAGGATGCACCCGCCCAGCACCCAGATCAGACCTGAGGCGGCGTTACCGCCGCGTCCCTGGTTGTGATCGACCGCCATTTTGCCGGCAACGAGGAGAACGCCGGCAACTGCGAGGCCGAAAACGATCCATGACACCCATCCCAGGATGGTCAACAGCCCCTGAGACCCCGGAGGGCAGTCGGGGTGGGGTTTGGGACGACAGCGACGATCGCGCCTGCGGTGAGGTGAATGCTGGTGAGAACAGACATTGGATGTTCCTTACTGTGTTGGGGTTTGCGCTGCGGTGTGCAGCTGGATGTCGGACAGGACAGCACGGACCCTTTGAGGGAGGTCCGCGACGTCGGGGGTGAGACCTCGACGCCATTCTTCGACCCATGGCATCTGCCAGGTATGAGGAACTGCGCCAGAGACGATGGTGGTCAACCGTGAGAGGTCTTTTGGGAGTTTCGTGGGGGCATCGGCTGTAATGACCAGGCCCGCTAGTGCTAGCGGCAGGTCACCGGTAGACCACTCGATGGCAGCGGCCTGAGCGGAGCGCAGCCCCTTCGCGTTGGAGCGGCACACGAGTAGCACCCGGTCAGCCCCGGCGGTCACTGCCGATTCGTTCCGCACCGGCCATGCGTGCGAGGCAGGCACCGAACCGTGAAGCAATGAGCTGATGGTGGACTCCCCTGCCCCACCGTGTGTTCCAAGGACCCATAGTGCGGGCGGTGTACCGTCGACGTTGAGACGATCCAGGACGTCCGATCCTGAGCGAAGACGAACGCCTTTTTGCGGACGGGTGGGCCCGTGGGGTTCCCGTGTCATGACTGTGGGTACGACGTCGGTAGGTTCTACCGAGCCGCTGACGGCTTGAATCCACCGCGATTCCTGACTGGTGGCCATCATCGACTCACAGCCCCCTCGCGACGGCAGCTGCCGCTCGAACCCAGGCGCGCTGTGTAGCCGGTTGCAACGCGCCGAATCGCAGTTCACGCTTGGTAAGAGCCCGATCGAACGGAACGGTCACAACCTCCCGCACGTACGGCGGAATTTCTCGGCCATTTTCTGCGCCAGCATTGCTTCCTTGGGCAGCCTCTCCGACACGATGACGACGGAATCCTTGGCGAGAGCCGCTGACCGCTCATCTCTTAGGTCCAAACCCTTCAGTGTCAGCAAGGCCCCTTCGACGCGGTCTTCCTCTGTCGTGGTCGCAACCACGACCTGCTCCGCATGATCGATGGTCCGAGTCCAATCAGGTGTGCGGTGGTTGTTGCCGGAGTCCATAAGGATCAGTCGGTAGTACTTGGCAGCAACCCTGTGCAGAAGGTTTACTTCTTCGGCGGTCACGACATGCGTGCCCTGAATGTCCTGATCGGAGCGCAGCACGTCGTACTTATCCATGCTCTGGTGGTGCACGAACGCGTTGATATCCGCGGATTGTGCGGTGGGCGACAGGAGCGCCTCAGCGTTTGCGATGACGTCCAGAGCGCTGCGCACGTGGTCGCCTTCCTGTGTGCGCCACGCCAATGACCCGGTGGAGGGGTTGTTGTCCCAGGCGAGGACGCTCGCACCTTGACGTCCGAAGGCAGCGGCCAGCATGGCGACGGTCGGGGTCTTATTCGCGCCACCCTTCTGGTTGACGACGGCAACCGTGCGGGTGCCCGCGAAGTGCTTGGACACCTGGCGGATGTCATCCCGCTCGTTCAGCTCGAAATCGGAAGGAGCCAACGAGAAACCGAAGCTATTGAGCAGGCCACGGAATCCCTGTGTGGCGGGCTCTGCAGTGATGTTCGTCGACAGGAAGCTTCCCGCTTCCCGAAGCGCACGACGACTGGTCGGAGCCGGTTCTTCAACAGCGCCTTCCCTTCCGAGCACCCGTGGCTCCGACCGTGTCATCACAGCGTCGGTGGGGGCAGGAGCACCGATGCCCGCTTCCTCGGCCGGCACCAACTCTGACGAGGGCTCAGGGGTCTGCGGTGCATCAAAAACAGGCACTGACAGAGACGCAGGTGAAGCGACAGGAGAGGGTGCGTCACCCACGCCATGAGGTTCTACCGAACGAGACGGACCCTCGACGCTACTAGTCACGAGTTCCGCTTCGGCCGCTACCGGAACGGTTACTGGGGCGGTCACAACCTCCGATGATTCAAGCTCCACTTCTCCCTTGGGCGAGACGATGAGCACTTCGAGGCCTTCGCCGTCATGTGTAGTGACGCGTATTGGTCGGCCGGCGAGCTGCGCCTGGTCTTGGGCCATGCTGATGAGCAGGCGGCGAACATCGTCCGGCGTGGACCCTGACACCAGTTCTTCGTTCGTGCCGATCATGAAGACTCCGGTGTTGTCCTCGTTCACGCGGGCGCTGATGGGTGGAAACGCCCGAATCAGTTTCTTGTCGATGGTCATCTCAGTTCTCTTTTCTACGGTCGCGGGTAACTGGGCGGAGAGCGTCTTGAGGGGGAGGCCCGGTGTCTTGTGCGTGAATCAGGTGTCCTTGGGTGCAATGGCGGTGACGAGCCATGGATCCTCCTGCCCGATGCGGTGCAGCTGCACGACCCAGGGGCCGGCGTCTGTGGCGAATTCCGCTGTGACTGTCAGTGGGTTGCCTTGCTCTCTGACCAGCGTTGGCTCGGAGTCCACGGATGAAACCCTGATTCGTGCGGGGTCGATGTATTGGGCGTCGACCGCGTAATCCTCGGCGAGGTAAGGGAACAGGTCCGTGTACCACTCACGTTCAGGCTTGTCAGGTCGGGCGAAGAGTCCCATCACCTTGGTAGCGATACCCTCGACTTCCTCGTCTGTCTCCGGGGCCCAACTCACATCAGGGATGCCCTCATAGAACTCGTCATGGCCGTGGCCATCATCGGCGTGATGCGTCTCCTCCGCCGATGCCGTGGGCTCTGGCGCGGTGGATGCCTGCGTGGTGTCTTCGGTGCTCGCTGTTGGTGCAAACACGGCGCACCCGGCAAGTAACACAGCGGTCAGTCCTAAACCGGCAGCCGCGGTAATACGTGCCGTTCGAGTGTGGAAGCTGGTGCGCTTGGCTCGGCTAGTCATCAGAGAACTACTCCCTTGCTGCGGAGGATCGGTTCGGGATCGACGGTCGGATTGGTTGGGATGGAAGGCTCGTTCGGGGTGCCTGTGAAAAACTCCAGGTGCAGGTGCGTGCCAGACACGTTGCCGGTGCCTCCCTCGTTGGCCAGCACCGTGCCAGCGGCCACCGTGTCTCCGACCTTGACCTTCAACGTCCCCGCGGCCAGGTGGTAGTAGCCAAGAGTGAGCTTCCCGTCGAGGGTCGCGCCGTTCACACGAGTGCCGAACTGACCGTCGCTCTCGCGGGCAATGGTGATCTTCATATCCGTTGCCGCGACAACAGCGCCGCCCACAGATGCAGTGGTGGTGGACAGGTCGAGTCCATAGTGGAAGTCAGCGAGAGCGCCGCCTGCAGTCCCGGCCGGCGCTTGTCGGGGCCCGTAGCCGCTGGTAACGGTCGACCCTGGCAGCGGGTTAACCCATTCACCGGCCAATTCCCCAATGACAACGTTGCTCCCCGTGGGACATGAGCCGTTTGGGTCGACGCCGGCAATGTCACCGCCGGCGAGAGCCTCGACTACTTCCGTCGCGGCTGCGCGGAACTGCGTGTAGTGGTTTGGGTTGTCATTGCGCTGCACCCGGTGGATAGCGATGCTCGGTTCGAGGTCCTCCCACCCCTTGACGTCCTGCAGTGCCTTGAAGAAGTTGGTGGCGCTGACACGTGGGTTCATCCGGTCTTCCAGTGAGCCCCACGCACCGTTGTCGCGCTGCTGGAACAGTCCACGGGAATCAGGGCCCGCCGCGTCGCCGTAGGTTTTCACCTCGAGGGTGGACTCACCGATCGCCGTTTGTACGCCGATGATCTGAGCGGCCACCGGGAGGTCCAGGTCAGTTGCGGCACCCATGATTTCCGCTGCATTTTGTAGCTGCGCGTCTTTGAAGCCTGCAACTTCTCCCGCAGCCTCTACGTCCGGACTCACACCAGGTGCCTCACACGGACCGGCCGCAGTAGCAGGAGTGTCCCCTAGGAACACGACAAGACCCAGCACAAGCACGAGCGGCATCACGAAAATGCCGATGATCAGTGCAACGATTCCGGCCCCCTTGTTCACAGGACAGCACCCCGCTGAGTCACTTCAACCGCTCCCCTCATCGTTGTTTTGGCCTGCTGGCACCTAGTGCTCTGACGGACCGATTGAGAGGTGCTGTCCACCGGGTTTACCGGGGGGTGGAGGAAACAAGTTTGGGCGGGGGTTTCCTGCGCAGCAGGCCGGTCGAAGTTTTTCCGGAGGGCTCCGGCGCGTAGCGCCCGGTTGACAGTAGCTCGCGGTCCGTCATGATCCGAAGGGCAGCAGACCGAAACAGTGTCTTCACTGCCCGAGCAGAGCGAGGTCCGTTCAGGTGCGGGTATGCCCGCATTGTCGGCCGCACTAATGCGCCAACCGTGCCTAAAGACCTGCGAGACCGTCCCCATCATTGCCTTCCCTCGGATCCCCAGCGGACCCAGTGCCCCCAACTGGCACCACCTAGCAGTACCACGATGGGCTGACTATCAAGAGCCTGAGCACCCGCTTCCACAGTAATGCATTATATGCAGTACTACCAGCAAATGCATTAAGTGCATTAGCATGGGTTCTGAAGACCTTAGGTGAAAATGGGAGGATGCCGCGCTATGTACAGCCAGAGACCCCTATGCCTGAGCTGGCTCTGCGGATGACTTCGATACTGGGCATTCCACCGCTTCGGGCGGAGATTCTGCGGTTCCTAGCGCTTCGCCCGGAGGGTGCCACATCAGGTGAAGTTGCGTCCGCCATTGGTACCCGCTCTCAGACCGTACAGCGGAACCTGGAGCAGCTTGAAGGGTTGGGTGCGGTAAACGCCAGTGTTCCCGCGCCCCGCCGTGGCCACCATGTCGTCTTCACCTTGAACCGAGACGCGGTGGTGGAGGCTGTCGAAACCAGTGCCAGATACATCGATGGGAAGTAGCCCGTCGGCGTGTCTCGGCGTTTTAAACAAAACTTTGAGGTAGACATGAGTCATGGCACCACTTAATCGAGTTGGGCGTAAACCAGCGCCGGTAGGTACTCGCGTTCGTGATCAGCACACTGTCGCTGTGAAGCTCCCCACAGAAGAGTGGGAGAAGCTTCAGCAGATTTCTCAGATCCTCGAGGTCCGGGAAGGACGCTTTGCGTCCAACCACCTCATTGACTTCATCCGCTCAATTGACCTAGCAGCACTTGAACGTGAGAACACCCAGGAGGCGCTACCCATGGCGCAGGCCAGTTAAACGACGAAGGCCCGCCTAGCCGGCGGGCCTTCGTCCAAGTTTTCGAGCTTCACACCGTCTCATCCGCCAAGATCGTCGGTGAGGAGCTCCCCAGGCCCTGCTTTCGCTGTGCCTGTTGTTACTGCGTTACTACTACGAGAAAGATTCTACTACACGTGCTGGAAGCTCCTCCAGTCGTTTCGGGCGCGCCGCGCCGGAACGATTCCGCACACCACGCAAATGCTGCGTGGTGTCTGGCTCCGCTGATTGCTGGGCAACCCGTCTACAGGCTCGGCCGGCGCGTCAACGGCTCTGTCCGGTATCAGCGCACCGCGACCCCGCATCGCATCACCGCGAGTCTTCCGACAGCGCCGGCGGCCGTGATGATTCACGACGTCGACGGGTCCGTACGGACCCTATGCCTTGACCTGGACACGTCCCGGACCGCACGACGGGCCGTGGTCGACGCCGACGCCGCCCGCCTCGGCCAGCTGCTCCGCGCCGCTGGGCTGGCCTTCGTGGAAGACCGCTCCCCCAGCGGCGGCCGACACCTATACGTTCCCCTGCAGGAACCTTTGACCTCAGCGGAGGCACGCCAGCTCGTAGAAGCGCTGCAGCTGCACGCGCCAAGCCTTGACCCGACACCACACCAGAACGTGACTGACGGCTGTATCCGCGTCCCAGGGTCCGCTCACAAGCTCGGCGGGCACCAAATGCTCATCACTCCTCTCACCGAGGCATACGGCATCCTCCACCGCCGCAACCCCGTCACGGCGCTGACCGCGCTCAGGCAAGCCCTCGCACCCGAGTTGCACCGCCTCGAGCAGGACAAGCGCCGCCAGCAACACACCGCGGCCGACGCGATCGCCACCCTACGCGCATCCGACGCTACCGGGCGCAGCACCAGCCCCACGAGGGCAGGGGAACGCTCTGCGCTGCGTTCCGTGGCCATCACCGGTGTCTACGACACCAGCACCTACCCCAGCGACTCCGAGGCCCGCATGGCGGTCCTCAACCACTTCGCAGGCTGCGGCTGGACCGTCGACCAAGTCCGCACCGGCATGGCCGACCAGCTTGCCGGCCTCACAGCGCTCTACGGAGACACGCACCGAGTCAGCCGCCTGCTGCCCGTGGAGTGGGCCAAAGCCCACTCCCGCATCACAGCCAAAACCCCTGCAGAACGCGCACGCAGAAGATATGCACCTATCTGCAACACAAGCCCAACAAAACTCACGCCCCCTCCCCCCACAAACCTTCAACACCAAGCGGGCCAACGATCCACCAGCTCGTGAACGATCTGGAAGTCATCACCTACGCCATCCTCGATTCACACTTCGACCAGCTAGGTCGTGTCGGGATCTCGTTGAAGCTCCTCATGCGTGCCGTCCTCGGATTCATGAGGACCAACGAAACCAACATCCTCGATGTCGGCTGCCGCTCCCTCGCCGTCGCAGTGGGCAAAGACCACGTCACCGTCGCTCGACTCCTCGCAACACTCGAACGCGAATCACGCGGCATCGTGACCCGCATCGACCGGGGCCGCGGACGGAACGCTGACACCTACGCCATCGACCTCCCCGCCGACCTCGAGCAGCACGCACGTGTCCTGCCCTGGCGGAAAGGCAGGATCTACGGCATCCGGCCCGTGTTCCGGGCACTCGGAGACGTCGCAGCCCTCGCCTACGAAGGCATCGAACGCGCACGCCACTCCCCCACCACCATCGAGCTCTCCCGGACCACCGGGATCAGCCGCAACACCCTCAGCGACCATCTGGCCACGATGGAAAACCTCGGCATGATCCGCCGGCACCACGGCGCCTGGCAGATCAACGCCACCACCAACCTCCGCCAGCTCGCAGAGCGCCTCGGCGCCACAGCGGACTACGGCGCTCAGATCAGCCGCTACCGCAAGGAACGCGCCGCGTGGCACGCCTGGCTCGACCGCCACCGCGTCCCCCAGCTCACCGAACACGAGCTGCACGACCCCGACGTCGACGAGTACTGGCTCCCGCCAGCCGACGACGACCACGAGCACCATCTAGCCCTGTGGAACGCCAGCAAAATAGCAGCCTGACAAGTCAACGACCCCACGGCCCCGAGCGGCC
>WNZI01000041.1 GCA_009728235.1 Vibrio cholerae
TTCTGCTTGGTGAATTACGCCTGGTCGGCTACGCGACGACGAACGACGTAGGTTCCACCGGCTGCAACGGCGAGGACGAGGCCGCCACCGAGGGCGAGCATGCCCACGTTGCTGCCGGTCTCCTGTGCGACACCGGTGTCAGCGCCACCGGAAGGCATGGCGCCCATCTGGGTTGCTGCGAGGTTTCCACACAGGGCCGGCGAGGTGGCGCCGAGGGGAAGCTTGGGGTCGAGGTCGCTCGGGGAGTTGAAGACTTCCTCGGAGACGCCTGCAGTGGCGGGATCCAGGCCGTGGACGACGACGACGGCGTTGCCGGCGTCGAGGGCGTCCTGGGTGCTCTGGTTGACCTCGAAGGAGCGCGAGATGTTGTAGGTTCCGCCCTGGCCGCCGAGGGCGAGGTTCAGGCCCTCCTCGGGTCCGGTGGCGCCGCTGGTGGTCAGCGTGGACTGGATTCCACCGTAGTTGCCGGCACCTTCGGTGACGCTGACGATGCCGTCGCTGTTGGCGTCATCGGCGTCGGTCGGGCAGGTGCCCAGGGCCAGGCCGTGGATGTGCTGGACGTGGGGGTAGGGGCCGTCCATGAAGGTCTCGGCGAGACCGTTGACCTGCAGGTTGACGGTGGCCGTGGTGCCCTTGACGTCAACGGTGACGGTTCCGGTGCCCGTGGTGCCGTTGAGCTGGCCGAGGGTGGAGGAGTAGGAGCCGGACGCGTGGTCGGCCATGGCTGGGGCCCCGGCCATGGCGACGACGCCAAGAGCCAGAGTCGGTACTGCGAGAAGCCGCATTTTCTTATTCATGAGATGAATCCTTCACTGTGCGGTGAGCGCGTACCCATGCGGGCACGTCTAGCTGTGATTCGCGGCACTTAAGTCCTTGGATTGGTGTGATGGCTAGACATTTTTCTAATGCCTCCGGAAGCACAGGAGGAGTACCTACCGCGTAGGGGCTTTGCGAAGCCGAATGAGGGCGTCCCTGATCCGACTTTTCACCGTGGGTAGGGGGATCCTGAGGTGGGCCGCAACCTGTTCGTAGGTGAATCCGTCATAGAACGCCAGGGTAACCGCACGGGCCTGGACGGGGGAAAGGTACTTCAGCGATGCTCGAATCCACTGCTGCTCGACCAGGTCGAGGGCTGTTTCCGATGTGTGGTCGTAGTCCCTGGTGTACGTGCGGGTGAGGTAATCAGCTTCGTGCCTTTTGGCCCGGTCTTCGGACCGGAAGCGGTCCGTCGCACGATGGACCGCGATCATCGTGACCCAGGTATCCGCGTTCCCCAGCCCAGCATCATAGGTGTGTGCCTTTTGCCAGACCTCGAGGAAGACGTCCTGAATGATCTCGAGACCGACTTGCTCATCGAGCACCATCCGGGTGCACAGGGTATACACCCTGGGCCCCATGGACGTCAGAAGGTCCGCGAAGGCAACCTCATCGCGTTCTGCAATCTTGATGAGCAGCTCGCTCATTCGTCGGCGGAACGAGGACGAAGCCACATCACCGGCGTCGCTGGGATCACGGGCGTCACGGGCGCTCGAGCTGATGGCCTGCCTCCTGTCGCGGGTGTGCTTTTTCAGTGTTCTCGCTGGGTCGATGATGGCCCGACCGCCCGTTCCGTTGAACGTGGGCCCGTGCATGGCGAGCACTGCCTGACCTCGGCAGCTCACATATCCACGGACTAGTGGGAGATTACCGTCGAGGTCGGGAGGTGCGGGGATTCACAGCCCTCACCTAGAAAAAGGCTGTACTGTCAGCATCATCCTCATGTGCGAGTGATGTGGATTGCGTGCAAAACACACAATCTATGGCGCCGGACGACGGTACGCGGCCTCCTCCGCCACCGACGTCCGGCGCTTCTTTTGCACCAGCGACCTCGCTGCCTTGTCTTGTCGACAATCCTCAAAGAACTGCCGACCGTAGCAGTCACGAGTCAGACCAAACCACCAGCTGAAGTGCTCCGAATCACACGAGAAAGCGCCCATGACACCACCATGGGCCCCAGCTACCCCTCAAGGCATGTGACGCATCATGAAAGCACAGCACATTCGCTTGCGCTGGTTCGCCGCAGGGCTCGTCCTGGCCGCCGGACTCACCGGGTGCGGTGCCGTGGAACAAAATCCCCTGAACGTCAACAGTGATCAGTCAGAGGATCAGGAGGTCGCTGATGCTTCAGGCACGGAAGGCACACCAAGCGATCCTGCAGGGGAGTCCGCAGCATCCTTCATTACCGAAGATCTCGACGACGACCCGCTGAACATCGGGGTGGACGGCGCCACATTATGCGGTGTGCAACCGAAGGACAGCTTCCTCCGATACACGATCATGCTGCACAATCCCACGCTCGAGACCTTCACCTTTGACGACATCAGCCTCGGCAATGCTCAGGGGCTGACACAGGTCAGCGCGATGATTACCCCGGCGAACCGCGAGGGTCACGGAAATCACGGTGCGCCCGCTGCCGGGCCAAGCGAGCACGCGCCAGCGGCCCATGACACCCCGGCGCCCACTCCCACCGCCTCCGAACCAAGTACGTTCACGGTGGAACCAGTACCGGCAGTCGGGTACCAATTCGAACCGGACAAGCACATCAACATCGTGGTGTCCGTGGCACTTGAAGAGAACGCACAGCGCGGCACAGCTGACGATGTCGTCGTCGGATTCTCATCACCAGGCCGAGAATTCTCCGTGCCCCATGACCTGAACATCACGATCGACAAGACCACCTGCTCCTAACCCAAGAGCCCTCCCTCTACCAAGGGAAAACATCTCTCCCTCGAGAGACAGTCGTGTTCTGCAGAAGCCACCAAGACCTCTCTGATCGAACGGAAGCGAAGCAACCACGAGTACCTGCAGGGGGAACATTTTTTCTGCACCCAACCTGTTTTTAGGCACGACTAAAAATGCTAGGGTCGGGTCATGTTTCGTCAGAGTTCCGCACCGACCCCTCCCGAATCCTTCAAGGCTGGTCTCTCGCCAGAGGTGCCCCTTAGCGGAGGCAGGACGATATGGCTGCTGGGGCCCGCCCTCGTAGCGGGTGTCGCCTACCTCGATCCAGGAAACGTCGCGAGCAACATGACTGCCGGGGCGATCTACGGGTTTCTGCTGGTCTGGGTGGTCGTCCTCGGAAACGTCATGGCCTGGCTGGTGCAGTACCTTTCCGCGAAGCTCGGCATCGTCACCGGCAAAAGCCTCCCGGAAATACTGGGGGAGCGGATCAGCTCACGCTGGGCGCGACGCGGATTCTGGTTGCAGGCCGAGCTGGTCGCCATGGCGACCGACATCGCCGAGATCCTCGGCGGGGCCATCGCCCTGAACATCCTGTTCGACCTTCCCCTGGTCGTCGGCGGGCTGATCACCGGGGCAGTGTCCCTGGCCGTCCTGCAGCTTCACGGCCACGGCCGTGAACGGATCTTTGAACGGCTCATCATCTCGATGATGTTCATTGTCGTGATCGGTTTCTCGGCGGGAGTGTTCCTCAGCCCGCCGGAACCGACCGATGTCGCAGGAGGCCTCCTGCCGACCTTTGACGGCAGCCAATCCGTCCTCCTGGCCGCGTCGATCCTCGGTGCGACCATCATGCCGCATGCGATCTATGCGCATTCAGCGCTGGCACGCGACCGCTTTCCACAGCGCCCTCAGGCAGCGGTGCCACGGTTGCTGAGCGCCACCCGCTGGGATGTCACCATCGCCTTGACCATTGCGGGCGCAGTCAACCTCGCCATCTTGCTCCTAGCTGCCACGTCCCTGCAGGGCCGGGACGACACGGGCACGCTGGAGGGCGCTCACGGGGCGATAGCCGAGGTCCTCGGCCCAGTCATCGCGACGCTCTTTGCGATCGGGTTGCTCGCGTCGGGTTTGGCATCGAGCTCCGTCGGCGCGTACGCGGGAGCCGAAATCATGCACGGCCTGCTGCGGGTAAGAATTCCTCTGGCCACGCGGCGCATCATTACCCTCATTCCGGCGCTGTTAATTCTTGCCTTCGGAGTCGATCCCACGCAGGCGCTGATCCTCAGTCAGGTTGTGCTCTCCTTCGGCATCTCCTTCGCTTTGATTCCCCTGGTCTACCTCGGCACGCGCTCCGACGTGATGGGAGATCACCAGAACAGGTGGTGGACGACCCTGGTCGGCGCTGTTGTCGCAGCCCTACTGGTGACACTGAATCTGACCCTGCTTTACCTGGTCTTCACCGGCAGCGGATGATCCCGCTGCGAGATCGGCACCGGATGATGAACCCGGCCGGCTTACCGTGGTCCGGACACCTTGCGGCTCCGGACACGGTAAGCCGGGCGGACGCATCCCTGTAGCCTGTTGCGTGCGGCGGCAGGCTCTCATCTGCCCAAGGATCGGCCAACCACTGTCCACGGGCAGTTCGCCCGAGTCCCCCGACAGCTCACGACATGGAACCTGTTTGATGATGACGACACAGCGGCAAGGAACCCTGCCCAACGCGGCGGTCGAGGACTACCTCAAGACCATTTATCAGCACACGGAGTGGCAGGACGAGCCCATCACCCCTTCGGTGTTGGCGTCGAAGCTGGCGGTTGCTCCGGCGTCGGTAACCGGCATGGTGAAGAAGCTTGCTGCTCTTGGGCTTGTTGATCATGTTCCGTACGGGCCTCTGAAGCTCACAGAGGAAGGGGCCGCCCGCGCGATTGCTGTCGTGCGGCGGCATCGGCTTATCGAGACCTGGCTTGTCCGGGATCTCGGTTACGCCTGGGACGAGGTTCATGATGAAGCCGAGCTCCTTGAGCATTCCGTCTCGGACCGCCTTCTCGAGGCGATCGATGAACGTCTGGGTCATCCCAGTCATGATCCTCACGGAGACCCCATCCCTGACGCCTCCGGCACTGTACCGGTGTCCGCGTTCATCCTGCTCGAAGATCTCGGACCCGCCCGGCAGGGCACCGTGCTGCGTATTGACGACAGGAAACCGGAATTGCTGCGGCTTCTGGCCGTGAACGACATCCGCCCCGGCAGCACCATCACCGTGCATGAGCGGAGCGAGGATGACCTGACCATTTCAGCCGAATCGTCCGGCACGGGTCCTGCGGTGCGTCTCAGCATCCCGGACGCGCAGCGGATCTGGGTTCAACAACCCTCGGATGCGGCCCTCCGTTAGATGCGGCCTTCGTTAAAGGAGCCCGCGTCCTGCAGTGTGCCTAGCAGTGGTCGTGGCGGCCTGTGGCTGGTTCGAGTTGCAGGGTGGAGTGCCGGATGTCGAAGTGTTCGCTGATGCAGGCGTTGAGCTCGGCGAGAATCCGTTCGGCGCGGCCGCTGGTGAACGCTTCAGTGTCGATCTGCACGTGGGCGGTTAGTGCCGGCAGGCCTGAGGTGATCGTCCAGGCATGCAGGTCATCCACCAGGACGACGCCGGGTACTTCCTCCATGTGTCGGCGCACCTCGGCGAGGTCCGTCTCCTCCGGTGTCGCCTCCAGGAGCACCAGGACTACAGCCTTGAGCAGGCTGTAGGCGCGGGGGAGAATCAGGATGCCGATGGCGATGCTTGCCAGGCCGTCGGCGCGTGCGAACCCGGTGAGCCCGATGACGAGGGCCGCGATGATGACAGCGATGGATCCGAGCATGTCGCCCAGGACCTCGAGGTAAGCGCCACGGACGTTGAGGCTTTCCTTCTGCCCTCCCATGAGCAACCGCAGGGCGAGGAAGTTCGCGATCAATCCCAGCGCCGCCGCGATCAGCATGATGGGGGCGTCGACCTCCACGGGCGCCAGAAAACGCTTCGTGCCTTCAATGAGCATCAGTACGCCGATGACGCCGACGATGAGGCCGTTGACAAGGGCCGCGAGGACTTCCACCCGCTTCCACCCGAAGGTCCGTCGTTCCGTCGCCGGGCGGGCCGCAAGCCAGGTCGCGAAAATGGCGATAACCAAACCGAAGGAGTCACTGAGCATGTGCCCGGCATCGGCCAACAGGGCCAAAGACCCGGACACGACAGCGCCCACCACCTCGATCAGCATGACCGAGAGCGTGATAGCCAAGGCAGCGACGAGCCGGCCCCGATGAGCTCCTCCCGCTGTCAGCCCATGGGAATGCCCATGCCCGCCACTCTTACCGTCACTCCCGCCAGCACCGCGGTCATCATGGCCGGCATGTCCGGAGTGAGCACCATGCCCGGTGCTCATGCCGGCACCACGGGATTCGGGAGAACAGCTCCTCCTGTGCGAGGGCGCCCCGTAGACGCCGTGTCCACCGCAGTTACCAGCGGATTGTCGTCGTCGTGGTGGCCCTGATGGGGGACGTCCTGAGTGCCCGGGGTGACGAGACGTTCACCGGCGTGCAGAAGATCATCGAGGCCAGGATTGGCCAGCCGGTACACGGTCGCTCGCCCGTCAGGGGTCGCCGCAACCAGCCCAGCATCTCTAAGTAGCGCCAAATGCGCCGAGACCGTCGATTGCGCCAGGCCGAGGTGCGCCGAGAGTTCACCGACCCGGTGAGGCCCGTCGGCAAGGCAGTGGATGAGCGTCAGCCGGGAAGGCTCGGACAGTGCCCGGAAAATACGGGCTACATCCTCGTGCTGGTGCAGATCATAATTCATCGCCATATACCGTTTATATCGTTAAGCGACGATGATAGCGAGGTCGGTGCCGCATCACTCTTCCGATGTGGTTCCGGATTGATCGGTTACTTGCCGCAGCAGTCGATTTTTGAGCTGCTGTCGTAGACGCCGGCGTGCCAGAAGCGCGGTGAGGCGGCCGCCCAGGCCAGACATAGGCATATCAGCGCGGCGTAGTAGAGGCCGGAGGCGGGAGGCTCTGCAGAGTCTGTGCCGCTGAAGAGCAGCGGCCCGAAGTAGGCCAGGAGCAGGACAGCGCTGGCGAACGCGGCCATGGCCGCTAAGAGCATGAGTGGTTGTCGGCGGGACCGCGTGCCATTGGTCGCTAATCCGACGGGCAGCAGAAGCAGCCCGGTGAAGGTGAGCACCGGACCGATCGCTAGGAACTGTGAGGACAATGCGCCCGCGAGCATGAGCAGCAGCGCGATGGCCACGATCCTGCGGTGCACCAAGGGCAGCCTGATTGCTCCCGGCCCGGCGGTGAGCAGTGCCTGGGCGAGATGTGCTGTGATCTGCCGCTGGCTGGGGATCGGATGCTCGGGGATGGATGAGCTGCGGACAGGCGAGCTTGTCACACCAGTCGGGGCGGTGGTGGCCGGGGTGGTGTAATCAGGCGCATCTGGGGGATCAGCCGGAACGATCGTGTTATCGATGAGCAGTGCCGGCAGGTGCTCGGGTACAAGTCGGGATGGGCCTTTCCGGGCGCCTGTTCGTACAAGGGTGATATTGGCATAGGGCGCGAGGTTCGCCAGGGATCGTTCGGTCCGTTGCCGGAGTTCAACCATCTCAAGGTCGGTTTGGGTGAAGAGTAGTTCGATGTTCACGGGGCGAATGACCTTTAGGCAGTGATACGGGTGGGGAACTGCTGGGCACCGATAGTCCGGGCGCATGTGCTCCGATAGCTGTCCCAGTCGGAGAAGCCTGCTCCCCGTGTTTTCACCCGGGAATGCATGGGCGAAGTAGGCGGTGAACCAGGGGAGCAGGCACCAGTGATCGGAGGAGCGGACGTTCTACTGTTTGTTCAGAAGGCGACGTGTGATGAGCGCCAAAACGACTCCGAGGATGACGCCGCCGATGGCCAGGTAGATGACGAAATCCGGCAGCCCGGTGGAGCTGGCAGGGTCATTGGCCGCCGGTGGCGCGGACGCGGCTTCTTCGGTTTCTGTGCTCGGGGTGCTTGGCTGTCCCGTTGGAGAATCGGCACTGCCTGCGGACCCTGTTTGGGCGGTAGTGCTCGTGAAGGAGTAGGTCCCTTCGATAGGGTGGTCGTCGGAGGAGACTACCCGCCATTGCGCTGTGTAGGTACCGGCTGGGGCACCTGATTTCAAGGCCTGAGTTGCCGTGTTGTTCACCACCCGGGTGGAGCCTTCTGACCAGATAGTGCCCGTGCTGTCAGAGACGATGATGTCCGCTCCGATACCGGAGGGCGGATTGGTGAAGGTGAGAACGACTTCAGCGGGAGCCACGTCAACGGTCGCGTCGGCTGTGGGGGAGCTGTCGGCAAGCTCATCGTGTGCGGTCGCCGAACCGACCGGCCCAAGCAGCAGCAAGGCAGAGGCCACAATCAGGGCTGCTATCTGTGCGAAGAGCCTCCGCGAACGCTGAGAGGTGGAGTGGAACTCAGAGGTGGAGCGGGACCTTGAGGTGAAGGCGGAGACAAAGGGGAAAGCGGCGGTGCGTGCCTGTGCTGTCATAACTGTTCCTTCCAGTCGACACCAGGGTGGGGCGATGTGGGAGCGGCACCCCACCCTGGTGGTTCGCGTCGTTAGTTCTGGCGCTGACCGCGTGTACGGGCCAGTGCCAGTGCGCCAACCAGGAGCCCCAGAACACCGGCGCCCAGACCGATCCAACCGAGCGTGGTGCCCGAGGTGTCGGTCCTGGTGGAGGCCTGTTGTGCGTCGACCTCGCTGGTGCCCGCTGCAGTTTCATCGGTCGCTTCGGCGCTGGCCGCTCCGTGGGAGTCCGTGCCGTCGGACGCAGTAGTGACGAACGAGGGAGCCGGATTTTTTGGTTCCTCTTCGCCCTCGACGGCCGGTTCGTCCCAGGCGCGGACGGTCCCGTCCGCGTAGGACTGCGTGACGGGAAGTTCTACCGTGGTGCCGGCCTCCGGCAGTGTCCCCACAGAGAGCGAGAACGTCTGGTACTGCTGGGCGTTGAGCTGGTGCTCCTCGTCGTTGGCCGTCCAGATTACGGTCAGCGGCGCCTCGGTCAGCGTCGCCCCGTCAACTTCGACCGGTTCGGGCAGGTCGCCCCGAACCACTTCGGAGGTCCATCCCTCGACGGGCTTCACCCTTACGGAAGTAAAGGGCGTTTCAGTGGGAAGTGCGACCTCGATCTTGTTCGTGGTGGTGTCGGTCGATTCACTGGGGACGCTGAACGTCAACTGGGAGTAACCGCCTTCCGTGGTCGAGGCAGGGTCGACGCTTACATGGGCGGAAGCGGCGCTGGCACCGGCGAGCAGCAGGCCCGACGTAGCAGCGAAGGCAGCGATACCGCGTACAGTCCGGCGGGCAGTGCGGGCAGGAGCGGTGCCGTCGGATGACGGACTGACGGGCAGGAAAGTGGTGTGTGCAGCAAGCATTTGGGTGTGCCTTTCGTGGGCCTCTGCGACAGGTGGGTCGCGGGCGCTGACAGTGATGGTTTATAGAGGTCGCGCAGGCATCCGACCATCACATGCGTGCACGAAGGATCAGCTGAGCGCCATTGTCGGGAGCATGAATTCCGGAGGTCCTCGTCGCACATCGGCAGGCACATTGCGTCGGGCAGGGGGAGCGACGGGTCGTTCGGCGTATTCGGGCAGCTGTAGCCGGCCAGTCACCAGCATCGGTGAGGGCAACCCGATCAGGGGGCGCAGCCATGCAAGGAGTGACCAGAAAGCGTCCTCACCGCAGGAGAGGATCCACACCATCACCACGACGGCCAGAAGGTGTCCGATCACCATGATCGGCGCCGCGCCGCTGTCGACCAGATGCGGGACAAGATGCTCGGACGCGGCCCCGACGGGAGCACACTGCATTCCGACGGCCGCGTGATCCGCCCCCGCACCGTGCATAGCCTGAGGTGTGCAGGCTGCAGGACTGGAGAGCATCTCGAAAATATGGTGCAGAAGAACCTGGCCCCCTACGAGCAGGCCGCTCAGGACGGGAAGAGAGAGCCGTCGTCCGGCCAGGAAAGCAATTGGCATCAGGGCGAACATTGCCAGCCCGACGAGCAGGGGCCACGTGGGAAGGGAGCTTCCACCCATCACATGCGCGCCGAGCGCGAGGGACATCATGCAGGACGTCACGATGATCGACCGGACAAGGCGCACTGGAGCTGTAATCTGCATGCCGCCGTCCTTTCCCGTCACCCGTGCTTGCCCTGCTGACATTACCGCCACCGCCTCGACGGGCCGATGCAGTCTCTTCGTTCCGCAACGCATTGTGGACCGCCCGCACGACGGCGCATCCACATCCAGTCCCCACCATCCCCACCCATTATCAATACACACGGCAGTGTATTATCAAGGTGTGAAGACCTTACTGCAGCCAGCCGTGCTCGCGAAGTTCGGGTACGCCCTGTCGGATCCGACCAGGGCGCAGGTTCTCCTGACCCTGCGGGAGGGTCCGGCGTACCCCAGTGACCTGGCCGAGTTGGCCGGAGTGAGTAGACAGAGCCTGTCGAATCATCTGACCTGCCTGCGCGGGTGCGGGCTGGTTGTCGCTGTTCCTGAAGGTCGTCGGGTCCGGTACGAGCTGGCCGATCAGAAGCTAGGTGTGGCGTTGAATGCTCTTCTGGACGTCGTCGCCGTGGCGGATGTCGAATGCTGTTGCACCACCACAGCGAATCACGTCGACGGGAAGGTCTGCTGCTGATGAGTACCCACACGTCAGCAGCGTCCGTGCAGTCAGCACCTTCGGCCCCCTCCGTGGAGCGGCGTGCGATCCTGTCCCGGCGGATCCGGCTCTTTGTTGCAGCGACGATTACCTACAACGTGATCGAAGCGGTCATCGCGATCAGTGCCGGCACGGTAGCGTCCTCGAGTGCCTTGATCGGCTTTGGGCTGGACTCGATCGTCGAGGTCCTCTCCGCCGCGGCCGTCGCGTGGCAGTTCGCTGGTCGCGACCCGGAAGCCCGTGAGAAGACCGCTTTGCGCCTGATCGCGTTCTCGTTCTTCGGCCTTGCAGCGTTCGTGACCTTCGATGCCGTCCGCACCCTGCTCGGCGCGTCCGAGCCCCAGCACTCGCTGGTGGGCATCGTCCTCGCCGCCGTAAGCCTGGCGGTCATGCCGTTCCTGTCCTGGGCCCAGCGCCGGGCCGGCCGTGAACTGGGGTCGCGTTCCGCTGTTGCAGACTCCAAGCAGACACTGCTGTGCACGTACCTGTCGGCGGTTTTGCTGGTGGGCTTGCTGCTTAACAGCATGCTCGGCTGGTCCTGGGCTGACCCGATCGCCGCCCTAATCATCGCCGCCGTCGCGATCAAGGAAGGCCGTGAGGCATGGAAGGGTGACTCCTGCTGCGCCCCGACCTTTGGAAACCTCGACGTTGATGGAAGCGTTGACACCGGTGAGAGCACGCCTGCCGGCGGTGCGGACTCGTGCTGCAGCCCCGGCACGCCGACACGCTCAACCGCTTCAGTGATGAGCACTCCTGCGGGAAGTACGCCCTTGACGTTGACGGCCCAACCAAAAGGACCGGGCGGTGCAGCAAGCACCACAGCAGGTCCGGTAGCAGACGCGACATCGACGCCCGCCAAGGCGTCCTGTGCCTGCTGCGCACACGACTAGAACGCCCAAGTAAGCCGACTCAACCCAGATCCACCTGATTCACCACTAGTTCCCTGCACTCGGCGGGGAACGAGCACGACGACGCAGTTCCATGACGAGGAGACACCACCGTGCCGACCCCCGCCCCCGCTCCAACCACCACCCCTAACGCGAAGAAGAGCCTGAGCCTGCAGAACCGGATCATGATCGGCCTGCTCGCCGCTGTCGCTCTCGTCATCGGTTTGGTGATCCTCTTCAACGCGCTCGGTGAAGACAAGGGCCAGGCCGCCGGCACACCCAGCTCCGCGGCTGACATTGTTCGCGAGGACAGCCACCGCCTGTCCCAGGCACCGGACGAGAAAGCCGTCCTGGTCGAATTCCTCGACTTCGAATGCGAAGCGTGCCTCGCCGCGTACCCGGTTGTCGAAGACCTCTCCGAGGAATACGGGGAGAACCTGACCGTCGTCTCCCGCTACTTCCCGCTGCCCGGGCACCCGAACTCAGAAACTGCGGCCGCCGCCGTCGAGGCCGCAGCGCAGCAGGGAAAGTTCAAGGACATGCACGCTCTGATGTACGAGAAGCAAACCGAGTGGAGCCACACCTCGGAAAACAGGGCGCCGGTATTCCGCGAGTACGCCGCATCCTTGGGTCTGGACATGACAGCCTATGACGCGGCGATCGCCGATCCCGCAACCATGGAGCGGGTCAACATCGATAAGAACGACGGCATGGCCCTGAACGTCGAGGGAACCCCCACGTTCTTCCTTGATGGCGAGAAAATTCAGCCGTCCACGATTGAGGAATTCCGCAGTCTCATTGAAACCGCCATCGCGGACTGATCACGACTTCCGGCGAAAGACCCCCACCATGTCGCACCCAACCACGAATGATGTTTCCTCGATTCAGGAACCTGCACAGCATGACGGGTCCACGATGCCCGGGTTCGCACGCAGGGTTCCGTTCGGGATCATGCTCGTGGCCACGGGCGTCATCGGCTGGGTGGCCGCCGGGATCCTGATTCTCGAAAAGCTCGAGCTCTACCGGAATCCGGACCACGTCACCAGCTGCGACATCAACCCGTGGGTATCCTGCGGGCAGGTCATGGAAACCTGGCAGTCCGAACTCTTCGGCTTCCCCAACCCCTTCATCGGTCTCGTCGGCTTCACGATCATCATCACCACCGGCATGGCCCTGCTCGCCAGCGCCCAGTTCAACCGCTGGTACTGGGCCGGCCTGCAGGCAGGTGTCACCCTCGGAGCTGTGTTCGCGACCTGGTTGTGGAGCCAAGCCCTGTTCGACATCTACATCCTCTGCCTCTACTGCATGATCGTCTGGGCAGCCATGATTCCCCTGTTCATCCTCACCACGGTCCGCAACCTGGTTTACGGCGTCATCCCCGCACCCGCTGGCCTCACCCGATGGCTCGCAGCATGGGTCGGACCGATCATCGTCCTCATTTACATTGCCGTCGCCGCCTCAGTGTTCTTCCGCTTCCTCCACGTCTTCACCTGAAGCCCCTACCGCGGCCATGCGGTTCCTCAAACACGCTTCAGGCCCTGTGATCACCCTGTAATCGCCCTGTAGTCGTCGGGATGGAGGCACCCCGTGTCAGTGCAGACAGCATCGCTTGTTGCCCTGGGCTTGTATGCCGTCGGTGTCATCACCACGTTCGGCGTCAGGTCCTGGCTGCACCGGCGGGAAACTGGATCCGCCGGTTTCCATGGCATCAGCGGGAAACCCGGGTCGGTCGAGTGGTGGGGCGGTGTTCTCTTCGTCGCAGCCATGATGCTTGGTGCTGCCGGTCCCGCTCTGGCCCTCGCCGGCCTCGTCGTACCACCCGGGCTGCCCGGCCTCGCCTGGGCCGGAACCTGCATCGCGATCATTGGCTTCCTGGGCACACTAGCCGCGCAAAGCGGCATGGGTGCGTCCTGGCGCATCGGCGTCGACGCCACCGAACGCACGAACCTTGTCACCACCGGCTTGTTCGCCGTGGTCCGCAACCCCATCTTTACGGCCATGCTCATGGCCATGACTGGAATCGTGCTCATGGTCCCTACGGCGGTCAGCGCAGCGGCCTTGGTCTGCCTGTTCATTGCGGTGGAGATACAGGTCCGATTCGTCGAAGAGCCCTACCTGAACCGCACCCACGGGCGCGCCTACGTCGACTACATCGCGAGAGTCGGCCGCTTCCTGCCGGGCATCGGCCGCTCACAGGTAAGGGACACCGCGCGGCACTAACCCACCAGAGGTACAAGGGCTGCTGGGGGTTCATCGTGCCACCGACCTATCGAGGTCTCGGCAAGCACCGTCCCGCGCCCATCGAAGAAGAACACGGACCGGGCGGCGGCGTTCGGCCTGCCACCGCCACCCCTTCGAAGTCGACGGACCGATGCCGGTGCTGGGGGGCTAGTGAATGGTGAGACCAAACAGACGTGCGACCTCGATCAGGTCCGGGTCGGTCTTCTCGATTGAGGACTGCTCATCGATGAACGTGTCGGTGCCGGAGAAGATCGCCCAGCATTCCTCGGTGTCCAGCTTCGAGACGTACCTGATGCCCGAGTACTCGTACAGGCCCTCCTCATCGAGGGAGGAGTACGCCCAGCGGGCGATTTCACGGGTGAGCAGGCGGTTCATGCCGCGCACGTCGGGGACATCGAGGGTTTCGACGCCTAACGGTTCGAGCTGCTCTCCGATCTGCCCCAGAATGTATTGGCGGGTTTCGAGGTCCTCAAGGTCGATGAACGAGGCGGGGTTCGCGGTGCCGATCTTGAATAGGCGTCGTTCGTTCCGCCAGGACGCTGGAATGCTGTTGGGCGGCATGAAGCCGGAGGGGTCATCTCGTACGAGGGCCGCCATCTTCGCTGACACTCTCTTGCCTGCGAGGGTTTCCAGGTAGGAACCGCGCGGAGTCGTCGCGCAATACAGCACACCTCCACCTGGAACGTCGAAGCGGTTGCCGGCATCGGGCAGCAGGGCGTCGTCCGGGGCGATTGCGGAGTAGCGCTGACCCGAGGGGATGAGAGCAACCCGCCAGACCCTGTCAGGGATTTCTACCGTTCGAGGTTCAAGCGAACTGCCCCCATCCACCCGTTATCCTCCAGCTCGGTACGCGCGTGCAGCTGCCATTGCTTCGCGGGTCCGGTTCTCGGCAATCGCTTCTGCCGGGGACATGTCATCGAGCTGGCCGTTCATACCCATGAACCAGGCCCGCACGGTGTGAGGGGACTGGGGCGCCTGTGGGTCATGAGCCAGGAACATGAAGATCTGGTACGCAGCCCTGATGCGGCGTTCGACCTCGAGCGATTTGGGAAGCTGCTTGCCGCTTATCCACCGTGCCACCGTCTGTCGGTCCTTGCCCGCAATGAGCTGCGTCAGTCCTGGGCCCAGGTTGTCGTTGAGCACCGACACCATGTCATTGAATCCGGTCTCGAACTCATGCGCTGTAGATCCGGTCGCGCTGCCGCGCCCGTGCCTTGTCCTCGTGCTCACTCCGTCGCCCATGATGGTCCTTCTCTAGCGAGATGTCGTAGTGAATGCTTCTACGGGTGCTTCATATATACACCTAAACGATTATCAAATAATACACGTTCCGACCATAAAACGACCGTGGAACGACCAGGTGCGCACACAGGTGCTCCTCGATCCCAAAGTAGTTAGCAGCGCCATCAAGGCCCGCTCCCGTTTCGCCGATAACCGCGGTTATGTCAACCTATGTTGACGCGGCTGCTCTTCACCACCCATCGTCCGCTTGTTTCTGAAGAGCAGCCAGGACAGTCTCGTTAGGCGCTGCAGAGTGGAACCAAGATCAGCTACCCGGAGCGCAGTGGAGCAAATATGGGTGTCGGGAGCGCTGCGTGTTATCGGCGACGGACTGCGACCCAAAGCCCGCATCGCCGACAAATATGGGCGCTACCGCCGGCTAGCGAATGCAACTTCTTCACCTCTAGGCGTCGACCACAGCACGAACAGTGCGCTGTGGCCGTGCTGGGCGGACTGCTGCGGCTAGCCCCGCTGCTCCGGCGCAGGAGTGTCATGCGCCAGTGTAGGACCCATGCGGCGGTAGGCGTCAGAACGCTTGGCGTGACGTCATGTCTTGGGTGTAAGGATGTGGCAGACATCTGATGGTCCACAGGCGGCCGGGTCGAGGGTGCGGCCGGTCTCTATAAGCATCTCGAGCTCGTCTGCCAGATCGGCGAGTTCCTGCAGCCGCGCCCGCACCTCTGCCCGCTTCTGCTCGAGGACGAGTGTCACATGCGTGCAAGGCGTCTGACCCGCATCACGCAGGTGGAGGACCTGAGCAATATCGGCCAGGGCAAGACCGGCGCCCTGCGCTGTGCGGATGAACCGTAGCCGGCCGATAGCTGTCGCATCGTATGACCGATAACCATTTACAGTTCGCCCAGGTTCAGGCATGAGGCCCTGACGCTCGTAGAAGCGAATGGCCTGACGTCCCACGCCGGTGACGGCGGAAAGCTCCCCGATCAGCATCACCAGAGCCTAACGCTTGACCTTGTAGTAGACTACAAGGTTTACGGTGAGCGCATGGACCTTACCCTGCAGTATTTTGATGGCTGCCCGAACTGGACCGTCGTTGATGAACGGCTGCGATTGCTCTCGACGGAACGCCCAGACATCGCACTCAACTACCAGCTCATTGACACGGCGGAAGAAGCCGAACGTATGGGCTTTCATGGCTCTCCCACCATCCTGATTGACGGCATCGACGCGTTCGGCGACGCAACCACCCCCGTAGGGCTCGCCTGCCGCAGATACATGACCGACGAAGGACCCGCGGGCGCACCAAGCATGGCGCAACTCATATCCGTCATCGACTAGGCGACCGCCGGCGGGATCACGGAGGCAAGCCCTGCGCAGGCGAATAGGGCTGCATCCATGCGTGCGTCCGTTGCGGGAGCGTATAGATAAAACAACCATCGGCGTGGAGTCAGGAGTCGCGCGGCTCAGGGGTGCGGCCGCGGGTGCTGAACAGGGTTTCCAGGATCAGTAGTCCGACACCGACCGAGACGAAGACATCAGCCAGGTTGAAAGTGGAGAACCAGGAGACGTGCAGGTAGTCGACCACACCACCGCCGGCCAGCCGGTCGAGGAAATTACCCAGCGCGCCGCCGAGAACCATTGCCCCGCCTATCAGGCCGAGCCGGCCCAGCGTCTCGGCCGACGCCAGGAGGAACCATGCCAGACCCGCGATGATTGCTCCAGTGCCGAGCAGGATAACGATCGGCGGCAGATTGGCTCCGAAGCTGAAAGCGACACCCGGGTTGAAGTGCAGCCGCAAGTCCACGAGTCCACCTTCGATGGTTTGGCCTTCACGCAGCTGTAGCTCGACGACGGCCTTCACAGCGAGATCAATACCAACCAGGATCAAAGACCCGACCAACATCCACACCCGGGCTTTATTGCGTGCTCTCCATGCAGCGGACGCAGCAAGCTTGTCCTCACTCATCGCGTTTTCCCGTTGTTGCCGCTTGGCGCGGTGTTAACAATCTGGGGGGAAACTCGGTGCCGCCTGGACGGAGGTAGGTGCATGTCGTCACAGGCCGAACGCTCCACCACTGATGAGGATGAACAGGCCAAGAGCGATGAGGACGACGGGGAACAGGATGTGCTCCCAGCGTTCGAGAGCTTCCGCGATGGGGCGTCGCGTAGCCACGAACTTGGCGAGCCACACAAGAACGATCACGAGGGCGAGGAAGACCGCGCAGTAGGCGACGACGGCGGTCGGCCCGACATTCAGAAACACCGGGACATAGACCCCGATATTGTCGCCACCGTTGGCGAAGGTCACGGCAGCGACAGTCAGGACACCAACCTTTTTCCCGGCGACCTTCGCCTCGTCGTCGTCATCGTCGTCGTCTCGGTTGCGCCATACCTGCCATGCAGCTCGAAGACCCAGCAGCAGGGGTATGAGACCGAAGTACGGAACAGCCTCCTCGGGAAGGAAAGCACCTGCGCCGAGGGAGACGAGTACCGCGGCGCCCAAGATCCCGATGAAACCGAGGTACTGCCCGCCGAGGATGCGGGCTGTGGTTCCTCGTTGTCCCGCTCCGCGGGCGAAGAACAGGGCGAGGACGATGATGTCATCGATGTTGGTAAGAAAGAACAGGCCAATGGCTGGAAGAACTGAGGACAGAATCACGCGGTGACCACCGAATCCTGGCAATCCGGCAGAGAGCATTCAGCATCCAGGCACGGTGCTCCCTCATTGACTGCGAGGCTCACTTCAACCAGGGACGTCAGGACTTTAGCCAGGTGTGGATCAGCGATCTGGTAGCGCGTCTGCCGACCTTCGGCGCGAGCAATGACGATTCCGCAATCCCGAAGGCACGCAAGATGATTGGAGACATTTGACCGGGTGAGCTCCAGCTCACGGGCAAGGTCCGCCGGATAGGCGGGATGGTCGAGCAGGGTCATGAGGAGGCGGGACCGGGTCGGATCAGCCATCGCCCGTCCTAGCCTGTTCATCACATCGAGGTATCGTTCATTAGTCAGCACGCGCTGTACTATACATGAATGGCTGAATCGGTCAGGAAGGCCGATCTCGTCACCAGATGTACCCGTGCCGCTCTCCTGACATCGGCCGCGGGCCCAGATTGAGTACTACAGGCACGCTCATTTGATCAGGGCCGTCACTGTCCGCCGGTAGAATGAGGCAAGGTCAGGCCGTTGTAAACGAACGATTCAGCAGGAGCGTTGGGAGAGTCATGCATCAGATGATGCTCTTGAATCCCTCCGCCGTTCCCTCGCCTGCCCGGTGGCACCTGCGGGTCCTCGTGATCCTGCTGGGCATCACCATCCTGCACGTGTGGGCCGGGCCCGTGCTCTCCAACAGCCGCAGTGCACCTGCACAGTCCTCCTCCATAACTATGACGGAGCAGGTTTCCGCCTCTCCCGCAGCGTTGATACCTAACGAGGTTCTTCAGCAGGCTCCGTCTCCCCTTATAGGGCTAGATGTCGGTCAGGACGTCCTCCTGGGAGATGTGTGTGCTGCCGCCTGTCCTGATGGGCATCTGGTGGCGACTGCATTGTGTTCGATGGTGCTGGTCGTTGCCGGTCTCATTGGCCTTTATTGTCTGCGCGCCATGGTTTTCCTGCCCGGGGGCAACAGGACGCACGAGTTACTACCGTCGGTTGCGGCCCCCCTGCGCTCAAGCGGCGTTTCCCTGCTGCAACTGTCGATCAGCCGCATCTAGGATCCAGCGCCTTCCCCGAGACCGCCTCACTCCTTCGCCAGGTTCAACAACTGCCGGACGAGCCCTGCCTACTCTCCGCGCGCGCCTTCACGCTCTCTCGCTGCATGCCGCCGCGTTCCAAGGACCCCACCCATGACTTCCCCGCATCACCCTCAAACCCCTCACTACCCGGCGACCACCACAGCCCGGCCGGTAGGTCACTAATGACTATTGGTGAATACTTCGCGGACAGCGTCCAATCCGGGGCGCTGCTGGCCGCAATACCTCTGGCGATGATCGCAGGGCTCGTGTCCTTCCTCTCCCCCTGCATCCTGCCGCTCATCCCCGGCTATCTGGGCTATGTCTCCGGACTGGCAGAACCTGGCCGGCCGGACAACCGGCGCCGACTGCTGACCGGTGTTGCCCTGTTCATCCTCGGCTTCGCCCTCGTGTTCACCCTCTACGGTGCCGCGTTCGGCGTCATCGGTTCCTGGCTTCTACGCTGGCAAGACCCCCTGATCCGGGTCCTCGGCGTGTTCGTCATCGTCATGGGGCTCGCACTGGTCGGCCGGCTTCCGTTCCTGCAGCGAACCGCGAAAATGTCCTGGCGGCCCCGCACCGGTATCGCCGGCGCACCCCTGCTCGGTGTGGTCTTCGGTTTGGGCTGGACGCCCTGCATGGGCCCCACCCTCAGCGCTGTCCTGGCCCTGAGCACCACCACCGGCACGGCGTGGCGTGGAGCGCTCCTCGGGTTCGTCTACTGCCTCGGCCTGGGCATACCGTTCATCCTCGTCGCGCTCGGAGTTCAGTGGGTCACCACCGCACTGTCCTTCGTTCGACGCCACATCCGCGTCTTCAACCTCATCGGCGGCGCCCTGCTCGTCATGGTCGGAGTCCTCATGGTGACCGGCGTCTGGATGCTGTGGATCTACCAGCTCCAGAACCTCGCAGGAACCTTCCTCACCCCCGTCTGATGCTTCCACCAAACGCACCCCCTTCCCCGCGCACACCACGATCGAGAAGAGATCGCCCCATGAGTGCCCCCACCCGCACCAACCCAAACCCTCCCCCCGCACCAGGTACTCCGTTGCCGCCGCATACGCCCCTACAGGATCTGACGGCGCCCCGTAACTCGCGTCCCCGCACCCGCGCATCGACACTCGTAGCTCTCATGGTGACGGCAACCCTGCTCATCACCGGATGCTCAGCGCAGAACAACTCCCTTGCCGAGCAAGCCAACGCCGGCGACAACAAAAACTACATCGCCGGTGACGGGTCAGTCGCCGAATACGCTCCCGACACCCGAAGCGAACCCGTGGACGTCAAGGGTGAGCTCTACGACGGAACGACCATCGATTCCGACCAATGGGTCGGCAACGTCGTCGTCCTGAACGTCTGGTACGCCGCCTGCGCTCCCTGTCGGGTCGAAGCACCCATGCTGCAGACACTGAGCACCTCCTTCGCACCCGAGGGCGTCAGGTTCTACGGCATCAACGTCCGCGACGAAAAGCCCACGGCTGAAGCGTTCGAACGGAACTTCGGCATCACCTATCCCAGCTTCGGAGACCGCGACGGGAAACTGCTCCTGAGCCTCACCAGCTATGTGCCGCCGCAGGCCGTGCCCACCACCCTGGTCCTCGACCGGCAGGGCCGCGTCAGCGCCCGCATCCTCGGCATCGCCGACGAAAGCACCTTGAAAACCCTGATCGCAGACGCACTCGCTGAAGACAACCCTGCGACACCCCTCCCGTCCACGACGGCGGGAACCGACGATGCCAGCTGACCCCACACCCGGACAAACACCCAAGCAGACCCCGGAGGACGCTCCCGGCCAGGCACCCGACCAGGGCCTTGATTCGCGGCCGGAGCAGACCCCCGATATCTCGGTCTCCAGTCTGAGCGCCAGCGAAATGCTCCGCTGGGTGTGGCGGCAGCTCACCAGCATGAGGACAGCCCTGCAGTTGTTGCTACTGCTGGCCGTGGCCGCCGTCCCCGGGTCCCTGTTCCCGCAACGCCGAGCCAATCCTGCTGTCGTCACCCAGTACCTGAAGGACAACCCCGACACGGGTCCCTGGCTTGACCGCCTGCAGATGTTCGACGTCTTTTCCTCGGTCTGGTTCTCGGCGATCTACCTCCTTCTCTTCACGTCCCTCGTCGGATGCGTCCTCCCCCGCACCAAAGCCCACCTCAAGGCGCTACGCTCAGCACCCCCGCGCACCCCCCGCCGGTTCGCGAGACTCCCCCAACACGGAACCATCGTCCTGAACGATGGCGGCGCGGGGACGCCCGCCCCCGACCCGGCCGCGGCAGTCAAGGAAGCAGCGGCGATCCTGCGGAAGCTCCGATACAGGGTCGACATCCGCGACCTGAACACGGCCACACCGTCCGTGGGTGCTGAGCGGGGTTTTATGAAGGAAGCAGGGAACCTGCTGTTCCACACCGCTCTGATCGGCGTGCTGGTATCCGTCGCCATCGGCGGCATGTTCGGCTACCGAGGACAAAAACTCATCGTCGAAGGGGAAGGGTTCACCAACGCCCTCATCGGCTACGACTCCTTCTCCCCCGGCACCAACTTCAACCCCGACACCCTGACCCCCTTCGCGCTGACCCTGGACGACTTCGATGTCCGCTTCAACCGGGACGAGCAAGCCACCTACGGCCAGCCCCTGGACTTCACCGCGCGAATGACCGTGCAGGAAAGCCCTGAGCAGCCCGCTGAGGACCGGGTCCTGAAGGTCAACTCCCCCATCGGCATCGGCGGCACCAACGTGTATCTCGTCGGGAACGGATACGCTCCCGTCGTCGAGATCCGCGACGGGGAAGGAAACATCGCCTTCTCCGGCCCCGTCCCGTCCCAGCCCACGGATTCGGCCTACACCTCGACGATCGTCATCAAAGCGCCCGACGCGAACCCTGATCAGCTGGGATTCGTCGGCTTCTTCCTGCCAACCGCCGTCGTGAACAGTGAAGGTCTGGCCTTCGGTTCCGACCCAGATCCCTTCAACCCGCGGTTGAACCTGAACTCCTACTACGGTGATCTCGGCCTGGACGATGGAACGCCGCGGTCCGTGTACCAACTGGACACCACGAACCTGACTCAACTCAACGGACGGGACCTGGACGCGGGCGGCATCGTGCTCGAGCCTGGGCAAACCTACGAGCTGCCCAACGGACGAGGGTCCATCACGTTCGACAGTCTGAAACGCTTCGTCGCCCTCGACATCACCTACGACCCAGGCAAAATCGGCGCCCTGATCTTCTCCACCCTCGCCCTGACCGGACTCATCCTCTCGCTCATCACCGCGCGCCGGCGCGTATGGATCAAAGCCCGTGCAACACCAGAGGGAGGCACCACCCTTGAGTACGGACTCCTCGCGCGAGGAGAAGACCCGGGCCTGCGAAACGAGGCCGCCAAACTCGAGCAAGCACTGTCCTCCCACTGGGGCGTCACCCCGAGCAAAGCCGAGCAGAAAAAGCCCCTGCCATCACCCGACACACCGCAGCACGTATGACCGCCAAAAGATTCATCCCCACGAGAACCCGACGATTCGTCGGGCCGATCCTGATGACACTCGGGCTTCTGACCGGCGTCGGGCATCTCCTCGCCAGTTCGCCACAACGCCAACCCCACATGTCCCCGCTCTGGGATGCAGTGACCGGCTACCCCGCCGCCGCCCTGCTGTTCATCGTCGGAATCATCCTCACCAAGCAACCTCGCCGCACACGCTCCACGGCGCCGCGCACCGCCATCCACCAAATAGACCGGACCACGCTCATGTACCAGCCACACGAAATACCCGGCCTCACCCCACAACACACGAAATCTGCAGGACAGAAGAGCGAAGTCCTGTACGAGGAGCGCCTTTACCCGAGCTTCTGGATTTGGGTCATCACAGTAGGCCTGGCTTTTGTTCCTGCTATCGTTTTCGCGCCCATCGATATGCTGATCGGCGTCGCCGCATCCGTACTGACCTTGGTCGGCCTCACCTTCGCGCTACTCACCTCAACACCCACGATCCGCGTCACACCCACCGAACTGCGTGTAGGACGAGCTCGCATCGAGCGCCAGTATGTGGGTCGGGCTCAAAGTTTCGCCGGCGCGAACGCTACGGCGCAACGGGGCACCCACCTGCATGGCTTGGCTTTTCTTTGTATTCGCGGATGGATCGACGGCGTCGTCCGAATCGAACTGTCGGACAAAGAGGACCGAACACCGTACTGGCTCGTCTCATCACGCCACGTCACGAAACTTAGCCACGTGCTCAACGGAACTGAGGCATAGCCCTTCAGATTCTCTTTTCTGACCTTTCGGTAAGCCGATCCGACGCGAACAGCTCCGATACCCACTCGTGAGCAACATGATTGCTGACATACGCCCTCCTGCTCGAGGCATCGGCTTATCCGGCTTCCGTCGATCGCAACCGGTCAAGCCAGTTATAACGGAAGAAGGACGGACTAGCTCTAAAGAGATCGTCCGTTGTCCGTCTTTGTTTGGCTTGCACGGCGACTTGCTGCTGCCGCATCCTTCTTGCCTGCTGCCACCTGACGCGCTTGACGTTCGACGGCAGTGGCCTTCCGACTCTCAATAAGCTCGGCCTGCCGCTGGCTGAATCCTGCACCAGCATTGGTGCCACGTGAAGCAGCGCTGTTCTTCTCACTCACAGTCGACTCCTTCTGACCCTGATCCTTCGTATCCGTCGGCGGTTCACCCGAAACTGCTCCAGCCTGTGCGCGGTGTCTGGCGAGCACACGAGCGACAGCGGCCGACGTATCGTCGCCCTGCGGCGGTGCCGGTTCGGCCTGTACTGCGTCCACGATGCGTGCCTCGCGCTGCTGCGGCGCCGGTAGCGGATCGCTGGCGGCGGCGCGTTCTGCACGCATCCTGTCGATGACGCGGCGTGCGGCCGCTTGCTCAATCGCCATGCGATCGGCTATCGCTGCCTCGTTTGCTCCCTGCTGGATCTGCGTAGCCGTCTTCGGTGCGACGGTCGTGAGTTCGCTGTGCTTGTGCAGGGCGGTGGCGCGCTCGATGAGGCGCTGCGCCGTCGGGTCATCCCGGTACTGCTTGGGGATGAAGGCTGTCTCGTGAGTGCCGAGGTTGTACCGGTTCCGGTATGCCTCGGTTTCGGCTGCGATGCGGTGCCACTCGGCTGCCTTCGCGTCCTTCCCGGGCACGGGGCCGAGCGCGTCGGTCCACTCGGGCTTCTCTTCCGCGAGCTGCGAGCCACGGACCATGACCCTTTGCTCGAGGTGCGCCCGCAACCGGTCGAGCTCGGTCCGGTAGGAGGCCGGCACCAGCTCGTCGCGCAGGAGCACCGACGGCGCGAGGTCATCACTAACCGACACGGCAGCGATCCGCGGAATGCTTGCATTCCTTGTCTTACTTGCATTACCAGCATTGATGGCATTGTTTACCTGTGGCAGTGCAACGGAGCGGAGTTGCTGCTCGTACCGGATGGCGTCGCCGATGGTGACCTGGTGTGCGGTGCGGGGATCCTCCCCGCGTGCGGTGCGCTCGATCGCGGCCTGCGTCGGGGAAAGATCCTGGCGTCGTTCCAGCTCGACCGTCATCGCCTGCACCGTCCACTGCGCCTTCCTCGTCGAGGCGTCGACGGGCTGCGTCGGGTCGATGCCCTGCACCTTCTGCAGGGCATCGGTGCGAGCGTCGGTGAGTTTGTCGGTCCGCATGAGGGCGAAGGGACGCGCCGCCCACTGCGTGTCCATCGGCACTTCACCGGGCGACCGGCGCGGCAGCTCGGTTCCTGCTGCGTGCTTCGTGGCCTGCTGTGCGAGGCGGGCCAGGTGCTCATCGGATACGGCACCGAGGGGACGCTGGTCGGCGTTGGCGAGGAGGCTGTGGGCGGCGTCGATGCGCTGCTCGAGCCGGTACGCGAGGACGGCTGCCGGGTCCTGTGCTCCGTCGAACCCGCGAAGGTGCCCGGTGTCGGCGTGCTGTCCGCGTCCGGTGCTGTCACGGCTGACTCCGGCGGCTTGGGCCAGGAGTGCGGCGGGGTCGAGTCCTTGGGCTTCTGCTGAGCGCAGGTGGGTCGCGACCGCTCCCCATGCCTCGTGCGAGGTGAACTGCACGGCGGTCCGCGGCCCGATCACCTCGGCGGCGATGGTCCTGGTCTTGGCCTCCCACGCGGCGTTCTCGACCTCGTTGTAGACGCCCGCCAGGGTCGCAACGTCACCAGTGCGGACGGCTTCGGTCCGTACTGCTTCATGCGCGGACAGGGTTCGGTCATAGTTCGCGGTGATCGTGGACAGGACACTGTCGCGGGTCACGGTCTGGTCGTTGTCGTCGCCGAGCGCGACGTAAAGACGGTTCGTCTCGCGTCCTCGGGTGGCTGCGACGTAGGCGCCGGCGCGGTCGGTCCGCTCATCGAGAACCGCGTGCGCGGTGTCCACGGTCGCACCCTGGGCGCGGTGCACGGTCGCGGCGTAGCCGAGCTGACCGTGCTCGTGGAGGTACTCGGCGTCGACAGTGATCCGCCCACGGTGGCCCGCATGCCGGAGGGTGATGCGCTGCCGCTCCTCCCCTGCAGCTGCGTCGGTGGCTGTGTTGGTGGCGGGGTCGGCGGTGACCTTTTCAACGGTCCACACGTCGTTGTTCTTGACGAAATCCTTGCCCTGGTTGAGCTGCAGGGTGCGGTCATTCTTGCGGGTGACGACGGTGTCGCCGGCATAGGCGCGGAGCCCGTCGCGGAGGACGACAGACGGTGTTGAATCAGTGATCGGACCGGCGCCATCGGTGAGGTCGCCGGTGGCGATGCGGGCTACCTGTGCGCGAGCGTTGAGGTCAGTGACGGTCGCGTTGTCGGTGGCGACCAGCAGCGAGGTCTTGCCTGCCTGGGTATCGGCCATCCACGCGCCGAGGGCGTCCTGCGTCATGGCTTCGGTGGTTCCCGCGGTGACGCGCTTGTTCTCGAGGTACCAGTGGAACGGGGCGTCCACGCCGGCGGCGGGCGGCTCGCGAAGTGCCAGGGATGCCTCTGACTCGCCCTCCGTTCGGAAGCGGTGGACTTCCTCGAGGCGGACGGCCCCGACCTCGTTGTTGAGCAGGCGCAGCGCCCCACCGGAGCCGATCGCGCCGAGCTGCCGGTCATCTCCGATGGCCCTGACCACAGCGCCGTTGCGGGCGGCGACGGCGACGACATCGGCGAGCTTCGGCGTGGTCACCATGCCGGCTTCGTCGATAATGATCACGTCCCCTGCCCCAAGGGCGAAGGCTTCTGTACTGGCGCTCGTACCGGCTTGCTGGTTGCGGTGGGTGGCCAGGAACGCGTCGATGGTCGTCGCTTCGGCTCCGAGGTCTGCGCTCATGACGGCGGCCGCGGCGGCGGTGGGCGCGAGTCCAATGACCCGTCCACCGCTGTCCCGGACGGCGCCGGCGGCAAGCGACAGGCTGGTCGTCTTACCCGTTCCTGCCGGCCCGATACCGAGGGTGAGCAGCTTCTCGTCAGTGGCGAATACGCGCGCCAGGTCGATCTGTCCCTGGGACAGGGATGCCTTGCCGGCCTTCGCTGCCGCTTCGGTGTGCTGCGCCAGGACTGCGTCAAACCGTTCCATGGACACGGCCGGGATGACGCTCTTCTGTCCGGCTGCCAGGATCCTGTGCTCAGCGTTCAGCACCTCGTGGGAAGTGAACAGGGCAGTATCGGCCTGCTGGAACTGGCTCGACCCGTCGGCCCGCAGGAACTCGCGCAGGCGCGGGGTGATGGCCTCAGGTGTGACCTGGAGACTGTGCGTGCCGATGACCGAGCGGGTGACCTTCTCCACGGTTTCGTCGGTGATCGTTTGTCCGGGGAAGGCTTCTTTGAGGTGTCGGCGGGTCTGGGCGATGACATGGTTTCGCCCCCATGAAGCGCGCTTGGCTGACAGTTCGTGAACGATGTCACGAGCGTGCTCGTGCACGTCGACGTCCGCAACACTGGGGCCGGCAGACGTGCCAGTAGTTGCTGAGATACCGGCGCTGCGGACGTGCTCAAGGAGTGCCGATCCGACCGGCATGCCCATCCCACCGTCCAGTCCGGTGCTGTAGTCCTTCTGCCATTCCTCGACCAGCTCGGAGAGCCGGCGGGCGCTCTTCTTCTCCGGCCGAGTTTCAAGAGTGGCTTGCTGTGCCAGGGCAATCTTCTGCTTATCGCTCGGCGCGTACCCGTGCTTGTCGCTGAACTCGGACTCCAACCGGTTGATCGCGCCGGCGATGTTCGTGCGCCTCGAGGACGCCCGGTGGATGGCGTCCAAGTCAATGCCGGCGACCTCGTACACGGGCTCTCCGCCGCCCGTTGCCCGGGCGACGGTACTGACTCCGAGGGACGCGCAGACCTTCTCGATGACCTTCGCGTTGTACGTCTCGGACGCGGCGACGTTCATCTTGTAGAGGGTCCGCCCGTCAAGGGAGGACCACTTCCCGTCAGCTCCCTGGACCTTGTTCGCAATGACGACGTGGTCGTGCAGCTGCGGGTCCCCGGCGCGGGAGTCATAGTGCCGAAACTGGGTAGCGACGAGTCCTTCCTTGACGTCGATCTGTCGCACTCCCTGCGGTCCACGGCGGGTGTAGACGGCGTTCTTCTCGAGGAAGGTGATCGTCTCGGCGATAGCTTCGTTGTGGGCAGCTTCGACGGCTTTGCGGGCTTCGTCTCCGCCGAGCGCCCACAGCAGGGATACGGATTTGGCGGGAGAGAACACCAGGTCGTACCCGGCCACTGTCTGCTGCTTGGGCGCTGTCTGCGCCGTAACGTAGCGAGCCAGCTCTTCGTTGCTGCGGGCGTTCCGGCCATGGGATTCACGGAACAGCTCGCCTCCGACTCGGGACCGGATCTTGTGCATGACCTCTGTGGGAAGCGCCTTGTCGGCATTCTCGGGGCCGCTCCACGCGGGTCCACTGGTGCGCCGGAAACGGCCGACTTCCTCGTCAATGCGGCGGGTCATCTCTGTGTTGGCGGCGCCGAACTGAAGATACTTCCGGCCCAAAGCAACGTCGGCCTGTGTGCCTCCATCAGCGAGTATCTGAGCTGCGTTGGGCTTGATTCCTTCGCCAAACAGAGCCTTCATCTGCGCCTCGGTGACTTCACCCTCGACCTCCAAAAGCGCCTTGGAGTGTCCGACCCACTGCCCCGGAGGCATGCCGTCGACGGTGTAGTAGTCTCCCAGCTCGCGCCCGCCTGCGCGCAGCTCGTCACCGCTGGCGACTTCGGAGGTGTAGTAGGCGTAGCCGTCCCCAGCACTGAGCTTATGGACGGTCATCACAGCCCTATTCTCGCGGGCTGGGACGCGGTTGTCGACCTCACTTACATGAGTGCATGAGGTGTGACAGATTGTGCTGGTCGGAGGGGTGCGAAATCGCATGGTGACGACGGAGGAGGAAACCCAGATAAAGCGCCGTGGAAACCAGTACGATTGGTCCATCGAATCTCGATGCGGTTGTGCACATGAGAATGAGCGGTGGATAACACGATTTTCGTTATCCACCGCTCATTCTCATGTGTGGAACCGCTAACGACGTTATCCACCAGGTGGGCAGCGGAGAGACGTCGGCTTATCTCGGAGCTGTCCACGTGTGGTCAACGTCCGTTAGATCCAGGCCGAGCGTCAGCGAGGTCCGCATGGGTATCTCATGGGTGCCAGCGGTGACGTCGAGCATGGCGGTGATCGGTTCGGTTCGGCCCGTGGTGGGCGGCCGCTAACCGTTAGGTTCGGGATGGGGAACGAGCCGGATCGCAAGTCGCGGCCGGGGCGCGTACGAGGCGCAGGATGAGTGAAGGGGACGAGTCATCATGGCAGCACCGAGGAAGTCAGCGCAGCAGGTAGCGGCACGGGAAAAGGCGAGGGCGAAAGCCCAGGAACTAACCGAGCGGCACGAGCGGTTGATTGACCTGGCGGCGGAGTTCTTCGAGCAGGAGCAGCAGGCCGAGCAGATCCGCGCCGAGGCGCAGGAGCGTGCCGATGCGATCCTGGCGAAAGCCGAGCAGGACGCGGAAGCGGCCGCGAAGGAAGCCGGCGCAAAGGTGCAGCAGATGCTCGACACCGGAGAGAGCCGCGCAGCGGTCGCCGCCCGACTCGGGCTCAGCGCCTCCGAGATGAAGCGGGCCCTGGAAGGGGCCGACACCAGCTCACCGTCCGGCGAAGCACGAACCGAGCCGGCGCTGGCGGCAACAGCTGACGACGTCGTGGAACAGGTCGCAGCAGAGACAAAGGCCGCGTAGCGGACGACGCTCCAGCGGACGACACGAAGAGGGGACCGACGTATGTCGGTCCCCTCTTCTGTGGGCGACGCATTTGCGTGGTCCTTCTCCTAGTCGTGTCGGTGTGTGGCGCGGCCGAGGTGTGCGTATCTGGTGCGCGGCACCGGAGCCGGGTCGAAGCTGAGTGCGAGGACGGCGGTTCGTCGCCGGTGAGCACAGCTCGAGGTTCCCGTAACGGCGGCGAACCGCCCCGCCCACCAGCGGTGAGCTGACCGGCCGATCCTTCCCCGTGGCCCGGGCTGGTGGTGCAGGGCTACCGCGCCCTGCACCACCGGCGCCCGGTGCTACTCGGCCGCGTACTCCTCGGCGATCATTTCCTCCTCGTCCGCGTGGACTTCCTCGAACGTCTCGCCGTGCTCGGTGTCCTCGGTGTCTTCGTCAGGTTCGGTCGTCTTGTTCGCGCTGTCGAGGATGATCTGCTCGACCTCGCTCGGCGTGTATCCCCACGTGACCAACTGCGTGATGTAGGTCAGGTGGCTTGCACTCGGTGATCGCCACGAGTCCTTCGCAATGGTCTCCTCGAACCCTGCGCAGATCAGCGCGACCAGGGATACCTCGGGCCGGGTGGTGGTCTTCGCGACGTGATCGCGCAGCGGGTTCCACCCCCATGTCTCCTTCCCTTCGATCTTCGCTCCGGCCATGGTCGCGGCCACGTCGCCCTTGTAGCCGCTGGCGACCACGGGGTGATGGGTGAGCGCGTAGGCGGTGAATTGCTGCCACCCCTTCGGTGCCTGCTTCTTCGCCAGCAGCGACCGGACGAAGTCGCGACGGACAGTCGTCGCGGACACCATCGCCTTGTTGTTCGCGATCAGGGTCCGGCGGTCGGCCTTCTGCTCATCGGTCATCGGGCCGGACGGTGCCGATGAAGTCGCTGCGTGCCGGAGGGTGTAGCCAAGGTCCTTCCACCCGGTGACCACGGGAACGGTGAAGACCTCGCCGTAGTAGTTGCTGTCCACGAACACGGCATTCGCGTCGTCGTCGGTCGCTCGTTCGCCGTCTGAGCGGAGCAACCCACTGGGGCGCACGTTCTCATCGGTCGGGTAGTGGCCGTAACTCGCATGGTCCACGACGGTGGTCCCTGCCGCTGCCAGCTCTGCGAGGAGCTCGACGCGGGCCTGCTCGCGGGTGCGCCGGTCCCGCAACTGCTGGGCGGCGTGGGCGAGCATCTCAGGCTCGTCCGCGATGACTGATTCCAGTTCCTCGGTGGCGTCCTCGTCGCCCTCGAACTCGGCCAGCACGAGAGCTTCCTCGATGCTCAGCCCCTTGGACAGAGCGGCCTCCCCTGCGGTGCTCATCTTGGCCTTCAATGCTCCCTCGACTTGGGTCTTGGCGCGTCCGGTCTTCCTCGCGATCTGCGCCGCGCTCACACCCAGCAGGGACAGCTGGTGGAAGGCGTCGGCCTCGTCGGCGTCGGTCAACGCGGACCGCTGGACGTTCTCCACGATCTGCGTGGTGATCCGCTCGGCTTCCTCGGGGCTGGCGACGACCATGACCGGGATCAGGGCGGCGTCGGCTTCGACCGCACCGCAGGTGCGGCGCTGGCCCATCAGGACGTGCACGGTGGTGGTTCCGTCGCCGTTGTCCTTGCGGTGCGCGATCACGGGTTCGATCACGCCGTGCTCCTTGATGCTCGCGACGAACTCGGGCGTCAGGGCGGCGTCTTTCCGCACGTTCACGTCCACCGTGAGCGTGCGCGGGTCAATCATCTCCAGTGTCGGCGCGGAGGTCGGCTGAGTAGTCAGCTGAGCGTTCATGGGGTTGT
>WNZI01000042.1 GCA_009728235.1 Vibrio cholerae
CCCCGGATGAGACCCCGGATGAGACCCCGGATGAGACCCCGGACGAGACTCCGGACGAGACTCCGGACGAGACTCCGGACGAGACTCCGGACGAGACCCCGGAGACGCCTGCCACAGGCGGACCCGAGAACCCGGGCGAGACGCCAGTCGTGAACATTCCCGTGAACAACGCTCCCAGCACGAACGTGACCGTGGAGGTTCCCGTCGTCGTCGTCGAGGTCACCGACACCGACCGCCCGTTCGCCGCGGTCGGCTACTACGAGAACTGCGACGCGGTCCGTGCCGCCAACGCGGCGCCGATCTACGCCAACGAGCCGGGCTACCGTATCGGCCTCGACCGGGACAGGGACGGCATCGGTTGCGAGGTGGCCGGTGACGACGATCGCGCAGTCACCACCTCCTACAACACCAAGGAGTTGGCCTACACCGGAACGGGCGACGACGCGAAGATTGCCGGTGGAATCGGGGCAGCACTGCTCGCTCTGGGCGCCGGCGTCATCTTCGCCGGCCGCGGGCGTCACCGCAAGACCGCGTAGCGCGTCGTAGCTTCGCTGATCAGCACATCGGATCTGCACACGAGAAGGACCGGTCGATCTCGACCGGTCCTTCTCGTGTGCAGCGCAGGAGCCGTTGCCCGGTGCCCCTAGTTAGGCAGCACTGGGATGCCGCGCCGGGCGGTGAGTGGGAGGATTACAACAGAGAATCCTTGCGTAATTGCCGCGAGGAGTACTGACCGATCCGAGGAGTTCGTAGTGCCCGTGGTTGAAACACCCGTCACGCTCACGCCGTCCGATGCCGGGCTCACCGACGCCGCAGTGCGTCGCATCCGCAACGACTTCCCGATCCTCGGCACCGAGGTCAACGGCAAGCCGCTGATCTACCTCGATTCCGGTGCCACCTCGCAGAACCCGGTGAGCGTGATGGAAGCCGAGCAGGAGTTCTACGAGCAGCGCAACGCGGCCGTGCACCGCGGCGCCCATTCGCTGGCCGTCGACGCGACCGACGCGTACGAGGACGCCCGCACCGCCGTCGCCCGCTTCATCGGCGCGCGCACCAGTGAACTCGTCTGGACCTCCAACGCGACCGAGGGCATCAACCTGGTGGCGTACGCGATGTCCAACGCCGCGGCAGGACGCGGGGGAGAGGCAGCGCGCCGCTTCGCCGTCGGACCGGGCGACCGCATCGTGGTCACGGAGATGGAACACCACGCCAACCTCATCCCGTGGCAGGAACTCGCAGCCCGGACCGGTGCGGAACTGCGCTTCATCCCCGTCGACGACGACGGCGCCCTGCGGATGGAGGACGCCGCCGCCGCGATCACGCCCGCCACGAAGATCGTCGCGTTCTCGCACGCCTCGAACGTCCTGGGCACCATCAACCCGGTCTCCGAGCTGGTCCGGCTGGCGCAGGCCGTCGGCGCACTCACCCTGCTCGACGCATGCCAGTCCGTGCCGCACCTCCCCGTGGACGTGAAGGCACTGGACGTCGATTTCCTGGTGTTCTCCGGCCACAAGATGCTCGGGCCCACGGGCATCGGCGCGCTCTACGGCCGCGCGGAACTCCTCAATGCGCTACCGCCCTTCCTGACCGGCGGCTCCATGATCACCACGGTGACCATGGAGAAGGCCGAGTACCTGCCGTCACCCAACCGCTTCGAGGCCGGGACCCAGCGCATCTCGCAGGCGATCGCCCTCGGCGCGGCGGCGAACTACCTCGCCGAGACCGGCATGGACCACATCGAAGCGTGGGAGACCGCGCTCGGGGCGAGGCTCGTCGAGGGACTCGAGAGCATCGACGGCATCCGGGTCCTCGGACCGGCCGCGGGCCTGCCTCGCATCGGGCTCGCGGCCTTCGACGTGGACGGCGTGCATGCCCACGACGTCGGGCAGTTCCTCGATGACAAGGGGATCGCCGTGCGCGTGGGCCACCACTGCGCCCAGCCGCTCCACCGCCGCCTCGGACTCACCGCGACCACTCGCGCCAGCACCTACCTGTACACCACGACGGACGAAGTGGACGCGTTCCTCGCCGCCGTCGCGCAGGTCCGACCCTTCTTTGGAGCCACACGATGAGCACCGGCCTCGAACAGCTGTACCAGCAGATCATCCTCGACCATGCCAAGGCCCGTCACGGCTCCCCGCTCCGGGAGTACGACGGCGGCGGCCGCACGGGCGAGTCGCACCAGCTGAACCCGGTGTGCGGCGACGAGATCACCCTCCGGGCCGCGTCGACGCCGGGACCGTCGCGTCGGTGACCTGGGACGGCGCGGGATGCGCCATCTCCATGGCCTCGGCGTCCGTGCTGACGGACCTCGTGCAGGGACTGCCGCGTGACGAGGTCATCACGCTCGTCGATGCGTTCCGCGAGGTGATGCGCTCCCGCGGGCGGATCGAGGCCGACGAGGAAGTACTCGGCGACGCCGCTGCGTTCTCCGGTGTCTCGCGGTTCCCGGCGAGGGTCAAGTGCGCGATGCTCGCGTGGGTCGCCCTCGAGGAATCACTGCTGGCGGCCAACGCCTGACGCCAGTCGCTCCAGCGGCACGCTGGTCCGGCTCAGCCTGCCGGCTGCGGGATGACGATCCGGAAGCAGCTCCCCGTGCCGGGCTCGCTCGTGACGGTGATGGAGCCGCCGTGCTCGCTGACGATCGTCTTGGTGATCAGCAAACCCAGGCCTACTCCCGGCACCGTCGATATCCGGACGGACGGTGACCGGAAGAAGCGGTCGAAGACCTGATGCAGCTCCTCCGCCTCGATGCCGATGCCGGTGTCCTCCACCTCGACCACCAGGCCGTCGTCGTCCAGGGAGGCGTCGAGCGTGATGCTCCCGCCTCTCCTGTTGTACTTCACCGCGTTGCTGATGAGGTTGTCCACGGCCTGGGCCAGCCGCAGGGGATCCACCACGGCCGGCAGCGACGAGGGCGCGCGGTTCACGAGGTTCACGTCCGCGCGGCTCGCCCGCACCTGGGCCGACGACGCCGCGTCCGTCAGCAGGTGCCCGACGTCCGCCGGTACGGGCTTGACCTCGAAGGTGCCGGCGTTGATGGCGAGCAGGTCCTCGACGAGCTGCTCGAGCCGTACCGCATTGCGTCGCGCCACCGTGAGGAACCCGCCCACGCCCTCGGGGAGGTCCTCGCCCTGTTCGAGGGACAGGTCGAGGAAACCGAGGATGGACGTCAGCGGGGTGCGGAACTCGTGGGAGACGTTCGAGAGGAAATCGTCCTTGGCCTGCAGCGCCAGCACGAGCTCGGTGACGTCGTTGAAGTCCAGCACCGTCCCGGCGAAGTCGCCGTCGTCGTCGTACATCGACTGCGAGGAGATGCTCAGGGCACGCTGTGATCGCCCGGCTCCGAGCCAGATCTGTTCGTTCTGGAGGTTCTCGCCCTTGATCGCCCGGATCACCGGGCGCCGTTCGGCCGGCATCGGGGTGACCCGGTCCTCGCCGAAGATCAGCAGTTCGCCCTCGTTCGGGTCGTCATTCCCGGGCGGTGCGGCCGCGGCGTGGCCCTCCCGCTGCCGGGCGTTCATCAGGATGTCATTGCCGCGGGCGTCCACCGCCAGCAGACCCACGCTGACCGTATCGAGCACCGTGTTGAGCAGTCGCTCGCGCGCACGCCCTGCCTCCATGCTCTCCCGCAGGGCTGCCCGTGACGCGCGGAGCGCTTCCTGCCGGCGTCGGTTCTCCTTGGTGAGCCCACTGATGAACCACGCGAGCCCGGCGAGCATGACGGGCAGCAGGATCGAACGGGTGAGGGCGTCCATGGTGAGCGGGGTGTCGGTGACAGCGAGCGGAACCCAGATGATGGCCAGGGACGCGACGAGGGTGAGGGCGATTGCTGTTGCCGTCCGGACGCGCGACGCGGCGATCCAGACGGCCGGGAAGGCGGCAAGGAGCCCGACGCCCGCGAGTCCGTCCCCGGCGGCAGCGCGGGCCATGCCCACGGCGACGAAATCCACCAGCGGAATGAGGATGATCCAGCGGCTCGGGACGCGCGACCACGGCAGGACGCAGCACAGGGCGAGGACGACGAGGTTCAGTGCCCAGGCGGCGAGGAAGACGGTGGGCGACTCGAGCTGGTCGGGCTGGGCGAGCCCGAGCCCCACCGCCAGGGTGAACGTGATGGTCAGTGCCAGTTCGCTGAGCACGATGCGTCGACCCTTGTGCGGACGGAAGCCGGCCCGGCGGGCATCCACGCCCTGGTCCGGCTGCTGGTCCTGCCCGTGATCGATCATGGGCCGATCCTAGTTCCCCCGGTCCGCCTATCCTCGCTCCTCGAAGACGTCGGGGATGCCGTCGGCGTCGGTGTCGATCTTTTCCTCGTCCGTCATGCGGCGGTAGAACTTGTTGCGGGCGCGCAGCACCACGCTGGCCAGCAGGGCGGCAAGGAGCGATGCCGTGAGGATGGCGACCTTCGCGTGGTCGTCGTGCTCGCTGCCCGCCCCGAAGCTGAGGTCGTTGACGAGGAGGGACACCGTGAAGCCGACGCCCGCGAGGATTCCCACACCGAGCAGGTCCCACCAGCTGAGGCCGGGATCGAGTGCGGCCTTCGTCGTCTTGGTGACGATGAAGGTTGTCAGCATGATTCCGATGGGCTTGCCGACGACCAGGCCCAGCACGATCCCGATGAGGACCGGGTCCGTCAGTGCGGAGAGGAAGCCCTCCGCCCCGCCGATCGCGACCCCCGCCGAGAAGAAGGCGAAGACGGGCACCGCGAAACCGGTGGACAGCGGGCGGAAGCGGTGCTCGAAGACCTCGGCGAGTCCTGGTTTGCCGGGTCGCGGCAGCTTCGGTGTACCGCCGGCCTTGCGCAGCACGGGCACACAGAAACCGAGCAGCACGCCGGCGACCGTGGCGTGGACACCCGAGGCGTGCATGAGCGCCCAGGTGGCGACGCCGAGCGGCAGGAGGATGAGCCACGGGCCGCGCGTGGTGCTGCCGAAGAACTTGGGCCTTCGCTGCGCCAGGAGCGCGAACAGTCCGAGGGGGAGAAGCATCCACAGCAGGAAGACGAGGCTGACGTCCTCGGAGTAGAAGAAGGCGATGATCGCGATCGCGATGAGGTCGTCGACGACGGCGAGGGTGAGGAGGAAGATCCGCAACGCGCCCGGCAGGTGGGAACTGATGACGGCGAGCACCGCCAGGGCGAAGGCGATGTCCGTCGCGGTGGGGATGGCCCAGCCCCGCAGCGTGTCCGGCGAGGACAGGTTGACGGCGGCATAGATCAGCGCAGGGACGACGACCCCGCCGAATGCGGCTGCCACGGGCACGATCGCCCGGCTGATGCGCCGCAGGTCGCCCGCGACGAACTCGCGCTTGAGTTCGAGGCCGGTGAGGAAGAAGAAGACTGCCAGCAGGCCGTCCGACGCCCATGCGCCGACGGACAGCTTGAGGTGCCACGGCTCGTAGCCGAACTCGAAGTCGCGGATGGCGAAGTACGTCTCGCCGAAGGGCGAGTTCGCCCAGATGATGGCGACGGCCGCTGCGATGAGGAGCAGGATGCCACCCACGGTCTCCTTGCGGAGGATCTCCGTGATGCGCAGGTGCTCGGGATAGCTGGAGCGCTGCAGGATGACGGGGTGCGCGCCTGCCGGCTTTGGAGAATGGTTCTTGGTCATCTGGTGTCCTCCCGGGTCCTGCGGGGCGATCGACTCTGGTGGGCTCGGCTCAGGCGAGAAGGGCGCGTACGCCGATGACGGCTGTCGCTGCCCCGAGGATCATCGAGGTGGAGATGAGCATGATGTGGACGGTCAGGAAGCGCGTGGCCCCGCCCTTCTCGTCACGGGCTCGCGGGTCCTTGAGGATGCGGCGCAGGAACGGGGGCCAGACGATCAGCGTCCAGACGCCGGAGAGGATCAGGATGAGGGCGAGGGGTGTGGGGAGCTGCATTGCGGGACTGTTCTTTCGCGGAGGGCCGGACGGGACGGGGAACGAGGCGGGTCAGTGGTTCTCGAGCCACTTCCGGGCCTCGCCGGCCTGCACGTTGAGGGCCTTGCCGATCATGGGCTCGGCGGCACCGGCGATCTTGCCACCGAGGAACGGGATGGACGAGGTCACGTTGCCCTGGAGATCGACGACGGTCCCGGTACCCTGCGACACCAGGCGCTGGACTGCCGCGACGTTCAGGGGGACCCCGGCGACGGTCATGGTCAGTGCAGCCTGACGCGAACCGTCCGCGGAGGGGGCTTCCCAGTGCTCGATCTGGGTGACGGACAGCGTCTCCCCGACGAACTTGCGGGCCATGTCGGGAAGCCGGTTCGTCGGCATCGTCCGGACGGCCGTGAGGGTGAAGGCTCCGGCCGTGTCGCCGTCGACCGTCAGCGATTCGAGCGTGCCGCCCACGTACTCGCTCATGTGGCGGACGAAGGCCTCATCGGTGAAGACGCCGAGGACGGTCGCCGCGTCGAAGGGGAGCGTGGTGGATGCGTTCAGGGCCAAGGGTCCTCCAGGTGCAGGTGGCCGCCGTACGGGCGGCAGGGATCGGGTCTCCGGGTCATCCTACGGCCTGGCCTCGCCCTCCGTGGGGCCGCGTCCACCCGGAGGAAAAGCGTCATCCCCCCTTGGTAGTCTGGAGGAATCCCCGGGAACGCTTCGTTCTTCCGGGCTTTTGTGCTGTCCTCGCCGCGTCGGTCCTGCCGGTGCGGTGGGGTAATCCACGCCTGAGGAGTACCGAACCATGAGCCTGAACGGATTGCGCGCAGCGCTGGCCGAGGACGCGTCCTACGCGCGGGTCCGCACCAATGCCTCCCGTCCGGTGGAGCAGCGCAGCGCGGACCTGCAGATCAGCGCGCCCGCCGGGATGCGCGCGCCGCTGATCGCCGAGATGGTCGACGGCCTCGACGACGTCGACGGCGCGTCCGGGAGCGACGACGCGGCGCCCGCGGTGTCGAGGGAGCCGTCCCCGTGGTGCTTGCCATCACCGCGACAGGGCGGGAGTCGGAGGACCTCGCCGCGGCGCTCCGCAGCTACCTGCCGCTGGGCTCGATCGAGGAGTTCCCGAGCTGGGAGACCCTGCCCCACGAGCGGTTGTCACCGCGCTCGGACACGGTGGGCCGGCGCCTGTCCGTCCTGCGCAGGCTCGCGCATCCCGAGGGTTCGCCCGTCAGGGTCATCACGGCGCCCATCCGCGCCGTCGTGCAGCCGCTGGTGGCCGGGCTGGGCGATCTCGAGCCCGTCTCGCTGAAGGTCGGCGACGAGGTGGCCTTCTCCGACGTCGTCAGGGCGCTCTCCGACGCCGCCTACGCCCGCGTGGACATGGTCACGCACCGCGGTGAGTTCGCCGTCCGCGGTGGGATCATCGACGTCTTCCCGCCCACCGAGGACCACCCCATCCGCGTCGACTTCTTCGGCGACGAGGTGGACCAGATGCGCTGGTTCGCCGTCGCCGACCAGCGGTCCCTGACCTCCGGGGAACCTCCGGCCGCCCTCTACGCGCCGCCCTGCCGCGAGATCCTCATCACCCCGTCGGTGATGTCGCGGGCCGCCAAGCTGCAGTCGGAACTGCCGGCCGCGGCGTCGATGCTCGAGAAGATCGCCGGCGGCATCGCCGTCGAGGGCATGGAGTCCCTCGCCCCCGTGCTCGTGGACGCCATGGTGCCCTTCCTCGACGAGCTGCCGCCCGGATCGATCGCCGTCGTGATCGAACCCGAGAAGGTGCGCGCCCGCGCCCACGACCTCGCCGCCACCAACGAGGAGTTCCTCGCCGCCGCCTGGTCCACCGCATCCGAGGGCGGGGCCGCACCGCTGGACCTCGGCGAAGGCCTCGGCACCGAACTGCAGGAAGCCAGCTTCCGCTCCCTCACGGACACCCGGGCAACCGCGCTGGCGCACGCCGTCGCCTGGTGGGGCATCACGTCCTTCGGGGCCGACGAGGAGCTGAGCGACGTCGACAGCTTCACCCTGCACGCGCGGGAACCGCGCGGCTACCAGGGCGACGTCGCCGAGATGATGGAGTTCATCGGCGGCCGCGTCCGCGACCAGTGGAGGGTCGTCGTGGCGACCGAGGGCCCCGGCCCGGCCCAGCGCCTCGCGGAGCTCTTCCACGACAACGACATCCCGACCAGCCGCGTGGAGTCCCTCGAGGATCCGCCGCAGCCGGGCATCATCGAGATCACGACGGCGTCCGCCGGCCGGGGCTTCGTGGTGGACGGCCTCAAGATCGGCCTGCTGACGGAGGCGGACCTGCTCGGCCGGACGAGTGCCTCGGGCACCCGGGACATGCGCAAGATGCCGTCCCGCCGGCGGAACGCCGTCGACCCGCTGCAGCTCAAGGACGGCGACTTCGTGGTGCACGAGCAGCACGGCGTGGCGAGGTTCGTCGAGCTGATGCAGCGCTCCACCGGGGCCGGGCCCACCCGCACCACGCGCGAGTACCTCGTGCTCGAGTACGCACCCTCGAAGCGGGGTGCGCCGGGAGACCGCCTGTTCGTGCCCACGGACCAGCTCGACCAGGTGACGCGCTACGTCGGCGGTGACGCTCCCGCCCTCAGCAAGATGGGCGGCTCGGACTGGAGCAAGACCAAGAACCAGGCCCGCAAGGCCGTCAAGGAGATCGCCGGGGAGCTCATCCGGCTGTACTCGGCGCGCATGGCCTCACGGGGCCACGCCTTCGGGCCGGACACCCCCTGGCAGCGTGAGCTCGAGGAGGCCTTCCCCTACGTGGAGACTCCGGACCAGCTGACCACCATCAACGAGGTCAAGGCCGACATGGAGCGGGAGGTCCCGATGGATCGCCTCGTCTCGGGCGACGTCGGGTACGGCAAGACGGAGATCGCCGTCCGCGCGGCGTTCAAGGCGGTGCAGGACGGCAAGCAGGTGGCGGTCCTCGTCCCGACCACCCTGCTGGTGCAGCAGCACTTCGAGACCTTCTCCGAGCGGTTCTCCGGCTTCCCCGTGCGCGTCCGGGCACTCTCGCGGTTCCAGACGGCCAAGGAATCGCGCGAGACCGCGGAGGGCCTCACCTCGGGCGCTGTCGACGTCGTGATCGGCACGCACCGGCTGCTGTCGAAGGAGGTCTCCTTCAAGGACCTCGGCCTCGTGATCGTCGACGAGGAGCAGCGGTTCGGCGTGGAGCACAAGGAAGCACTGAAGAAGATGCGCACCAACGTGGACGTCCTCGCGATGAGCGCGACGCCGATCCCGCGGACGCTCGAGATGTCGCTGACCGGCATCCGGGAGACGTCCACGCTGGCGACACCTCCCGAGGAGCGCCACCCCGTGCTCACCTACGTGGGCCCGTACACCGACAAGCAGGCGTCCGCAGCGATCCGCCGTGAGCTGATGCGCGAGGGACAGGTCTTCTTCGTCCACAACCGCGTCTCCTCCATCGACCGCACCGCGGCGCACCTGAAGGAACTGGTTCCCGAGGCGCGCGTGGCCGTGGCCCACGGCCAGATGACGGAGTCGCGGCTCGAGCAGATCATCGTGGACTTCTGGGAGAAGCGTTTTGACGTCCTGGTGTGCACCACGATCATCGAGACCGGCCTGGACATCTCCAACGCCAACACGCTGATCGTGGATCGGGCGGACTCCTACGGCCTGTCCCAGCTGCACCAGCTGCGGGGCCGGGTGGGGCGTGGCCGCGAACGGGCCTACGCCTACTTCCTCTACCCCTCGGAGAAGCCGCTGGGTGAGGTGGCCCTCGAACGGCTCAAGGCCGTCGCGGCGCACAACGAGCTGGGTGCCGGCATGCAGCTGGCGCTGAAGGACCTCGAGATCCGCGGGGCGGGCAACCTGCTCGGCGGGGAGCAGTCCGGTCATATCCAGGGCGTCGGGTTCGACCTCTACATCCGCCTGGTCGGCGAAGCCGTCGCGACGTTCCGCGGGGAGGCCGAGGAGAAGGCGGCGGAGATGAAGATCGAGCTGCCCGTCAACGCCCACCTCCCGCACGACTACGTGCCGGGGGAGCGGCTGCGGCTCGAGGCCTACCGCAAGCTGGCCGCGGCCATCACCGACGAGGCGATCGACGCCGTCGTCGCCGAGCTCAAGGACCGCTACGGAGAGCCGCCCGCCGCCGTGGAGAACCTCATCTCGGTGGCGCGCTTCAGGGTCACCGCGAGGTCCCTCGGGCTCACCGACGTGGCGCTGCAGGGGAATTTCATCAAGTTCTCACCCGCCGAGCTGCCGGAGTCCAAGCAGATGCGCCTGGCCCGCATGTACCCGGGTGCCACGATCAAACCTGCCATGAACGCCGTGCTGGTCCCCAAACCCAAGACAGCGAGGATCGGCGGCCGGGACCTCGTGGACGCCGAGATCCTCGACTGGGCGAAGAACGTGCTCGAGACGGTGTTCACGCCCTAGTACCCCTCGACGCGAGAAAGGCCGTCCCGAACGGGACGGCCTTTCTCGTGATCGAGCTGCGGGCGCCGGTGGCGCCGGCGCGTCAGGAACTGACGGCGGTGCCCTTTTCCTTCTCGTCCGTCCGGTTGCCCTCGGCGAGGTTGTAGCCGGTGTCGGCCCGGCCCAGGATGCCCTGCGGGATGTAGAAGACGAGGAACGCGACGACGACGAGGACGCCCATCGGCCAGATCTCCTGCGGCGTGAACCAGGTCAACGAATACATGCTGAGCAGGAACGCGCCGAAGATGACCACGAACCACACGATGTTGCTGACGAGGTGGCCCTTGCCGGCGTGGGCGGGCTGACTCTCGGCACTGGCTTCGTGTGACATCGGATCTCCTTGACTGGTGTGGTGCGCGGTCGGTCTACTGCAGGGTCTGTCTGGTGCCTGGTCGGGCGGCGGAACGGTCAGTAGCCGTTTGCGCCCTGTTCACCCTTAACGATAGCGACTCCCGAGCTCGCACCGATACGCGTCGCTCCGGCGTCGATCATCGCGCGCGCGTCCTCGAGGGACCGCACCCCGCCCGAGGCCTTCACCCCGAGGTCCGGACCGACGGTCTTCCGCATGAGGGCGACGTCCTCGACGTGGCGCCACCGCCGTTGAAGCCCGTGGAGGTCTTCACGAAGTCCGCCCCTGCCTCGACAGCGGCCTCGCACGCAAGCACTTTCTGCTCGTCGGTGAGCAGGGAGGTCTCGATGATGACCTTCAGGATGGCGCCCTGCTCGTGGACCGCGTCGGCCACGGCGAGGATGTCACGCACCAGGACGTCCTTCTCACCGGCACGGGCTGCAGCGATGTCGATGACCATGTCGATCTCGTCTGCGCCGTCGGCGACCGCTCCGCGGGCCTCGACGACCTTGACCTCCGTGGTGGAGGCGCCGAGCGGGAAGCCGATGACCGAGCAGGTGAGGACGCCGCTGTCCTTCACGGCCGTGCGGACCGTGCTGACCCACAGCGGGTTCACGCAGACGGACTTGAACGAGTACTCGACCGCCTCACGGCACACCGTGAGGATCTGTTCGCGGCTGGCCTCGGGCTTGAGGAGGGTGTGGTCGATATAGGAGGCGAGTGATACGTCGTTGGGCATGGTCCCCATCTTTCCATGTCGGGTGATGTGCGGTGAGCGGACCGGCGCTGTCCGGCGGCGATGCTGGAGCGGACCTACTGGCCCAGGGCCTCACCGACGTCGCGCTTCACGGCTGCAAGGCGCTCCCGCGCGGCCTCCTTGGCCCGGTCCAGCTCCCCAGCCGATCCGACGGGTTCCACCACCTCGAGGTAGCACTTGAGCTTGGGCTCGGTGCCGCTCGGCCGGATTATCACGCGGGTCCCGTCCTGTGTCAGGTACAGGAGTCCGTCCGTGGGCGGCAGGTCGGCCGACCCCTGGGCGAGGTCCTCGGCGACGGTCACCGGAGCGCCCGCGAACGACGTCGGCGGGTGCTCGCGCAGGTTCTTCATCATGGTGCCGAGCAGGCCGAGACTCTCCACGCGGACCGACACCTGGTCGGAGGCGTGGAGGCCGTGGACCAGAAAGGCGTCGTCCAGCAGATCGAAGAGGGTGCGCCCCGCGGCCTTCGTCGCGGCTGCGAGCTCGGCCAGCAGGAGTCCGGCGGAGATGCCGTCCTTGTCCCGGACGAGGCCGGGTGCCACGCAGTAGCCGAGGGCTTCCTCGTAGCCGAAGGAAAGATCGTGGACCCGCGCGATCCATTTGAACCCGGTCAGGGTCTGCGCGTGGTCGATGCCGGCCCCGGCGGCGATCCGCCCGAGCAGCCGGGAGGAGACGATCGAGTTGGCGAAGACGGTTCGGGGTTCCGGCTCGGCCCCGGCGGTCGCCTCCGCCCGGGCGCCTCCGGTGATCCTGGCCGCGAGGTGCAGGCCGAGGAGCGTACCCACCTCGTCGCCGCGGAGCATGCGCCAGGCGCCGGTCGCGGGTTCCCGGGCGGCCAGCGCCACGCGGTCGGCGTCGGGGTCGTTGGCGATCACGAGGTCGGCACCGACCTGCTCCGCGGTCTCCAGGGCGAGGTCCAGCGCTCCGGGTTCCTCCGGGTTGGGGAACGCCACGGTCGGGAAGTCCGGGTCGGCTCCGCCTGCAGCGCGACGACGGTGACGTCGTCGAACCCGGCTGCGGCGAGCGCCGAGAGGGCGGTCCGGCCGCCCACGCCGTGCAGGGGGGTGAGGACGATCTTCAGCTCGCGCGCGGTGACGGCGGGATCCGCGAGGGCGGCGACCGCCGCCACGTAGTCGGTCTCGATGGTGTCCGGCAGCACGGTCCACCCGCCGGTCGCCGGCTCGACGTCGTCGACCGCTGCGATATGGGCCGCGATCCCGGCGTCGTGCGGGGCCACGATCTGCACTCCGCGGGCATCCTCCTCGACCGCGCGTCCACCCAGGTAGACCTTGTAGCCGTTGTCCTGGGGCGGGTTGTGGCTGGCGGTGACCATGATGCCCACCTCGCAGGCGAGGGCCCGGATGGCGTAGGCGAGCACCGGCGTGGGCAGCTCGCTGGGCATCAGAAAGGTCTCGATCCCGGCCGCGGTGAAGATCGCCGCGGTCTCCTCCGCGAAGATGCTCGAGTTGTGCCGGGCATCGAAACCGACGACGGCGCGGGGCGTGTACGCTCCGGCGGCGAGCTCCAGCGCGTGAGCGGCGACACCGGCGGCGGCGCGGCGGACCACCACGCGGTTCATGCGGTTCGGTCCGCCACCGAGGGCTGCGCGGAGGCCGGCCGTACCGAAGGTCAGCGGCCCCGAGAAGCGGTCGCGCAGCTCCTGCTCGGAGCCGGCGGCGGCGGAGTCCCCCGACCGGACGTGTGCGACGAGCGTCCGGAGCTCGTCCGCCGTCTGCGGATCGGGATCAGCCTCGGCCCAGGAATCGATGGTGGCGAGGAGGGTGTCGAGGTCCGAGGTGGTCATGCGGGTCCTTACTGGATCGGCGCGGCCGGCGGCGCGGCCTGCCTGCTGGTGGTGGGCGTGCCGGCGTGCCCTGGCTAGATCGTGGCGACGATGTCGGCGAGCAGCCGCGAGATGCGCGGACCCGCCGCCTGCCCGGCCTCGATGACCTCTGCGTGGCTCAGCGGCACGGGGCTGATGCCGGCCGCGAGGTTCGTGACGAGCGAGATCCCGAAGACCTCCATGCCGGCGTGACGCGCGGCGATGGCCTCGAGCGCGTGGACATGCCCACGAGGTCGGCACCGATGCGCCGGGCGTACTGGACCTCCGCCGGGGTCTCGTAGTGCGGCCCGGTGAACTGGGCATAGACGCCTTCCTCGAGGGACGGGTCGACACGGCGGGCGAGCTCGCGCAGGCGGGAGGAGTAGAGGTCGGTCAGGTCGACGAAGGTGGCACCCTCGAGCGGCGACGACGCCGTGAGGTTGATGTGGTCGCTGATGAGCACGGGGGTCCCGGGCTGCCAGTGTTCCTTCAGGCCACCACAGCCGTTGGTGAGGATCATCGTCGTCGCACCAGCCGCCGCGGCCGTGCGCACGCCGTGGACGACGGCACGCACGCCCTTGCCCTCGTAGAAGTGGGTGCGGGCACCGAGTACGAGGGCGCGCTTGCCGTTCGGCGTGAGGATCGAGCGCACGGTGCCGGTGTGTCCGACGACGGCGGGAGCCGAGAAGCCGGGGATGTCCGCGGCGTCGAGGGTGTGGGTGGTCTCACCGATCAGTCCGGCCGCCTCACCCCAGCCGGACCCCAGGACGAGGGCCGTGTCATGCCGGTCGATGCCGGTGGCGCGGGCGATGTGGTCAGCGGCGTTGCGGGCCAGGTCGAAAGGATCGGAAGTCACCGGAACAACTTACCCTGCGGGCGAGAAGACCGACCACCGCCACCGACCGCGCCGTTGATCCTCCGCCGGGCTCCGCGTCGACCCCGGCGACCCGGTGTCCTCCTCCCTACCCGCGATTTTCGCGGGTGTCAGTGCCATGGGCGACAATTGGTGGGTGACCAACCAACTCGATTTCAGTTCATTGCGCCTGGCGATCCTGGGCGGCGGACCCGGTGGGTACGAAGCTGCCCTGGTCGCTTCCTCGCTGGGTGCCAACGTCACCATCGTGGAGCGCCAGGGCCTCGGTGGTTCGGCGGTCCTCACCGACGTCGTCCCCTCGAAGACCCTGATCGCCACCGCGGACACCATGACGCGCTTCACCGACGCCAGTGGGCTCGGCGTGCACTTCTCGGCCGACAGCAAGGTCTACGCGGACCTGGACAAGGTGAACCAGCGGCTGCTCAAGCTCGCGGTGGAGCAGTCCTCGGACATCCGGGCCACGCTCGAGCGCCTCGGGGTGCGCGTGATCATCGGCACCGGGAAGCTGCTCGACAACCACCGCCTGCAGGTCGAGTCGGAGGGGGAGACGAGCATCATCGAGGCGGACGCCGTCCTCCTCGCCGTGGGCTCCACGCCGCGTGAGCTGCCGAGCGCCATGCCCGACGGCGAACGCATCTTCAACTGGACGCAGCTCTACAACATGCGCCGGATCCCCGAGCACCTCATCGTGGTCGGCTCAGGTGTCACCGGCGCCGAGTTCGCGAGCGCCTACAACGGCCTCGGTTCCAAGGTCACGCTCATCTCCAGCCGGGACCGCGTGCTCCCGGGCGAGGACGCCGACGCCGCCGAGGTGCTCGAGGAGGTCTTCAAGGATCGCGGCATGACCGTGCTCTCCCGATCCAGGGCAGAGGCCGTGGACCGGACGCAGGACGGCGTGACCGTCCGCCTCTCGGACGGTCGGACCGTCGAGGGCAGCCACTGCCTCGTCGCGGTCGGCGCCGTGCCCAACACCACGGGCATCGGTCTCGAGGAGGCCGGCGTCGCGGTGAACGAGTCAGGGCACATCCAGGTCGACGGCGTCTCCCGCACCACGTCCCCGAACGTCTACGCGGCGGGCGACTGCACGGGCGTGTTCGCGCTGGCCTCGGTGGCGGCCATGCAGGGAAGGATCGCCATCGCCCACCTCATGGGTGACTCGGTCAGCCCCATCAAGCTCAAGCAGGTCGCCTCGAACATCTTCACCTCGCCCGAGATCGCCACGGTGGGCGTCACCGAGGAGGACATCGAGTCCGGCCGGTACCAGGGGGACGTGGTGAAGCTCTCCCTGAACACCAATGCGCGGGCGAAGATGATGAACGTCAAGGACGGCTTCGTGAAGGTGATCTCCCGCAAGGGGTCCGGCACGGTCATCGGCGGGGTCGTCGTCGGGCCCCGCGCGTCCGAGCTGATCTTCCCGCTCGCGCTCGCGGTGACCAAGAAGCTGCACGTCGACGACGTCGCGAACACGTTCACGGTCTACCCCTCGCTGACGGGTTCCATCTCCGAGGCCGCGCGGCGCCTGCACGTGCACATCTAGCCCGATCCGGGGAGCTCGGGGGTGCTCCGGCAGGCCGGGGCGGAGCAGTACCGATCGGTTCCCGACGTCCAGAGTGTGGACACGCTTATCCACCTACTGGACGCCGGTGGTCTGATATGGGGGTTCACAGATGCACCGGCTTCGGGGCTGCGACGCCCCAGGAGGGCAGCGGGCCTCGGGCCTAGCCGAGAAAGCCGACTCCATGACCTCCTCCACTTCCGCCAGCGCCAGCGGAACCACCAAGCCGCTGAACTCCCGGGGCAAGGTGATCTTCGCCAGCCTCATCGGGACCACGATCGAGTTCTACGACTTCTACATCTACGCCACGGCCGCCGTCCTGGTGTTCCCTGCGCTGTTCTTCCCGAACCAGACCTCCGCGAACCAGCTGCTGAGCTCGTTCGCCGTCTTCGGCGTCGCGTTCGTCGCCCGGCCCCTCGGCTCCATCGTCTTCGGTCACTTCGGCGACAAGGTCGGCCGCAAGGCAACCCTGGTGGCCTCGCTGCTGACCATGGGTATCGCCACGTTCCTCATCGGCCTGCTTCCGGCCGCCACCAATGACGGATGGGTCTTCCTCGCGCCCCTCCTGCTCGTCGTCCTGCGTTTCCTCCAGGGCCTCGCGCTGGGTGGGGAGTGGAGCGGTGCGGCACTGCTGGCCACCGAGAACGCACCCGAGGGCAAGCGCGCCGTCTACGGCACCTTCCCGCAGCTCGGAGCGCCGATCGGCTTCATCCTGGCGAACCTGCTGTTCGTCCTGCTGAGCACCACGCTGAGCCCGGAGGAGTTCCTGGACTGGGGCTGGCGTGTGCCGTTCCTGCTGAGTGCCGTCATGGTGATCATCGGCCTGTACGTGCGGCTCAAGCTGATCGAGAGCGCGTCCTTCCAGAAGGTGCAGACCGAGGGCAAAGTGGTCAAGCTGCCGCTCGGCACCACCTTCCGCCTCCACTGGCGTGGTCTGCTCCTCGGCACGTTCATCATGTTCGCGACGTACGTGCTCTTCTACTTCATGACGGCCTTCACCCTGACCTACGGGACGGCGCCCTCGAGCCTCGAGCAGGCGCGGGCCCGTGCCGAGGCGACGGGCAAGGTCTTCACCGACGCGCAGGCCGCAGCCTTCGTGCCGGGCCTGGGCATGGCACGCACCGACTTCCTCTGGATGCTCATCATCGGCGTGGTGTTCTTCGGTATCTTCACCCTTGTCTCCGGCCCCCTGGCGGAGCGCTTCGGCCGCCGGAAGATGCTGCTCGCGACGACCGTCGGCATCGCCGTGTTCGGGCTCCTCTGGGCCCCGCTCTTCGGCGCGGGAACCGTCGGTGCCATGGCCCTGCTGATCATCGGGTTCACCCTGATGGGTCTGACCTTCGGCCCCATGGCCGCCGTGCTTCCCGAGCTGTTCCCGGCGAACGTGCGCTACACCGGCTCCGCGGTCGCGTACAACGTGTCGAGCATGATCGGTGCCGCGCCCGCCTCCTTCATAGCGGTCGCCCTCTGGCAGGCCGCCGGCGCAGCACGGTCCTCGTCGGCGCCTACCTGACCGTCGCCGCAGTGGCGACGTTCATCGCGCTGTACGTCTCGCGCGAGACCCGCGACCACGACTACGAGAACAACGTCTCCTGACACCAGGGCCACCAGCCGTTCCTCGCGTCCCCGACGGCGCCGCTCCCACCAGGGTGCGCGCGTCGTCGTCCGGTAGGAATGCAGTGCTTGCCCTTCTACCCGGCACCGCCCGTACACTGGAAGCAAAGCAGGCTTACCAATCATCGGTTGCGCGACGACGGACGCGCCTGGAGCCATTGCACGGGGTAGCGGAAGTGAGTGGCATGGAGAAGCAGGCGCTGGCCGGGCGGTACGCCCTGGGAGAGCGTGTCGGCACGGGAGGCATGGCCGACGTGTTCACAGCCCGGGACACGCGCCTCGAGCGTGAGGTCGCCGTCAAGCTCTTCCGTCCCGGGACGGCGGACGGACTCGAACGTGGCTCGGCCGAAGCGAGGCTGCTGGCCAACCTCGACCATCCCGGGCTGGTGCGCGTGCTCGACATGGACAACGGCGAGCACACCGGGGACGGCGCCTACCTCGTCATGGAACTCGTCCGCGGCCCCGACCTCGGTGTCCTGCTGCGGACGCGGGGAGCCATGGGCCGGGAGGCCGTGCGGCTCATGGCCCTGGACCTCGCGCGGACGCTCCAGTACATCCACGGGCGCGGCATCGTGCACCGGGACATCAAACCCTCCAACATCCTGACCCGCGAGGCCGACCCGCACAGCGGACTGTTCGGCTACCTCCTGACCGACTTCGGGATCGCCCGGTTCTTCGACGGCGGCCGCATGACGGCGACGGGCCAGGTCATCGGCAGCGCCGCCTACTTCAGCCCCGAACAGGCCCGTGGTGACGGCGTGGGGCAGCCCTCCGACATCTATTCGCTGGCACTCGTCATCATCGAGGCGCTGACGGGGGAGCGGGCGTTCCCCGGCACCGGTATCGAGAGCGCCCTCGCACGCCTGCACCGCAGCCCCTCCATCCCGCATGCCGCAGGACCGGCCCTGTCCGCGCTGCTGGTCGGGATGACCCTGGACGAGCCGGGTGACCGGCCGGACGCCGGCGGCGTGGTCCGGGCCCTCACCGCCATGGGACCACAGGGAACCGGCAACGGTCCTGCCACGGCGGCGCCACCCGTCGACGGGCCGGATACGGCTGCCCTGTCCCTGCCCGAGGGGCCCGGCCCGGACGTGCGGCCGACCGCCGGGAGTGGGGCGACGGATCGACTCGGGCGGGCGAGTGAGCCGCCGACCGCACGCCTCACGTCGACGGCCGCGGACACGGGCATCATCGGGGGTCCGACGGACCTGGTGCACGGGCCGGCCGACATCGCCCAGCCCGTTGCTCCCGACGACTCCCCGGCACGGGGAACCACCGATTCCACCGCACAGGCCGTACCGGACGCCGCGCCCAGGGAAAGCGCAGGGGAGCAGGGCGCCGGCGCGCGCCGCCCTTCCGGGCCCGTTCCGCGCACCAGGCGTCGGCGGGTTGCCTGGCTCGTCGCGGTGCTCGTCGCCGTGATCCTGGCAGCAGGAGTGTGGGCCTTCATGGTGCTGTCCCCGGGGGAGGCCACACCCGGCGTCGAACCGTTACCGTCCGTCCCGGGTGAGACCGGTGAGAAGCTGCAGGAACTCTACGAAAGCGTGAAGTGATGAACGGTTCCCGCCGTGCAGGGCTGCCGATCCTCGTGGGAGGTGCGCTCCTCCTGACGGGCTGCAGTCAGGGCGCCATCGACGCCGCTGCTGCGCGCGAGCTGCAGGCGGAGGTTCGCTCCATCGCCTCCACCGCCGGTGCCGGTGACACGGCCGGCGCTCTTGCGCTCGCCCAACGGCTGAGGGTGGAGGTGGATGACGCACGAGCGGACGGCGCCGTCAGCGAGGACCGCGCCACGCTGATCGGGTTGCGCATCGACGCCGTGATCGCGGCGCTCGAGGCCGACCAGGCGCCTGCCGACCCCGCCCCGGGCCAGGAGACGCCAGCGCCCGTCGAACCGTCCACCGTGCCCGAGCCGCAACCGGCCCCCGCCGGGACGCAGCCGGTGGTTCCCCCACCAGCGCCGGCACCAGCGCCTGCCCCAGGGCCCGACGGCGAGGACGGAACTGACGGCGAGGACGGGAGCAACGGGGAGGACAGCGGTGACATCGACGATTCCGGGCCCGAGGACGGCGAGGGGGAGGCGCCCGGCAACAGCGGGAACGATGCGGCCGACCGCGCGGCGGAGCAGCAGCGGAAAGCGGAGGAGCGGGTGCAGGAGAAGGCCGAGGACGCCGCGGACAGGGCCGAGAAGGCCGGCGGCAAGGGCAGGAACGGACCTTAGGGGAACCTCCGGTCTGCCGGCCCCTCCATCCAGGTATCGTGCCCGGTCCGGCGCCCCTGAACAGCGGACCTGCATGAGGCATGGCAGTCGCTCAGGGCGGCGGACCGCTGATCGGCCGCGAAGGCGTCGTGCCGGATCCTCGCCGTGCGGGCAACCGTCCCCGCGCTAGTCCCTGATGGTCGCGATGACGGAACCAGCCGCAACGGTATCGCCGGCTGCTGCTGCCAGGCCCGAGAGCGTTCCGGCTTTGTGGGCCGTCAGGGGCTGTTCCATCTTCATCGCCTCGAGCACGACGATCAGGTCGCCCTCCGCCACCACATCGCCGTCGGCGACGGCGACCTTGACGATGGTTCCCTGCATCGGCGAGGTGAGCTCGTCGCCGCTGACGGCAGCCTTGCCGGCCCGTGCGCGTGAGGACTTCTTCGACTTGACCGGTGCGCTCGCCTTGCCGTTCGTCTTGCCGTTCGAGGTGGCACCGAGGCCGCCCGGCAGCACCACCTCGAGGCGGCGGCCGCCCACCTCGACGGTGATCCGCTGGCGGGAATCCTCCTCCGGCTCCGGATCGACGGGGCCCTTCCACGGTTCGATGGTGTTGGCGAACTCGGTCTCGATCCAGCGGGTGTGGACCGAGAAGGCGCCGTCCGCTGGGGCGAAGGCTGGATCGGCCACGACGGCGGCATGGAACGGCAGGACCGTCGGCATACCCTCGATGACCATCTCGCCGATGGCCCGGCGTGCCCGCTGCAGAGCCTGCTCACGGCTGGCTCCACTGACGATGAGCTTCGCGAGCATGGAGTCGAAGTTGCCGCCGATCACCTCACCCGCCTCGATGCCCGAATCCACCCGGACACCGGGGCCGCTCGGCAGCTTGAACGTCTGCACGGTGCCCGGGGCCGGCATGAAGCCCCGTCCCGCGTCCTCGCCGTTGATGCGGAACTCGAAGGAATGACCGCGCACCTCGGGGTCGCCGTAGCCCAGCTCCTCGCCGCGCGCGATGCGGAACTGCTCGCGGACGAGGTCCAGGCCCGTCACCTCCTCGGACACCGGGTGCTCCACCTGGAGCCGCGTGTTCACCTCGAGGAAGGAGATGGTGCCGTCCTGGCCGACGAGGAATTCGCAGGTCCCGGCGCCCTGATAGCCCGCCTCGCGAAGGATCGCCTTGGAGGACTCGTAGAGCCTCCTGTTCTGCTCCTCGGACAGGAACGGAGCGGGAGCCTCCTCGACGAGTTTCTGGTTGCGGCGCTGCAGGGAGCAGTCGCGGGTGGAGACGACGACGACGTTGCCGTGCGCGTCTGCGAGGCACTGCGTCTCCACGTGCCGTGGAGCATCGAGGAAGCGCTCGACGAAGCATTCGCCGCGTCCGAAGGCCGCCGTCGCCTCACGTACTGCGGAGTCGAACAGTTCCGGGATCTCCTCGTGGTCGCGGACCACCTTGATGCCTCGGCCGCCGCCGCCGAACGCAGCCTTGATGGCGATCGGGAGCCCGAACTCCCGGGCGAAGTCGATGACTTCCTGCACGGATTCGACGGGGTCCTTGGTGCCGGGGACCAGCGGGGCTCCGACACGCTCGGCGATGTGGCGCGCCTGGACCTTGTCACCGAGCTGCGCGATGGACGCGGGGGAGGGTCCGATCCAGGTGATCCCGGCGTCGATGACCCGCCGGGCGAACTCCGCGTTCTCCGACAGGAAGCCGTAGCCGGGATGGATGGCGTCGGCACCGCTGCGCCTCGCGGCGTCGAGGATGCGGTCCATCACGAGGTAGGAGTCGGCGGCCGTGTCACCGCCGAGCGCGAAGGCCTCGTCCGCCATCCGGACATGCAGCGCGTCGCGATCGGGGTCCGCGTACACGGCGACGGAGGTGATTCCCTCGTCCCGTGCCGCCCGGATGACCCTGACGGCGATCTCCCCGCGGTTCGCGACCAGGACCTTCGTCACCGGATGGGGCACGGCGGGTGAGGTGCCGGTGGTGCTCGCGCCGTCGTTGGACTCGGTCCGGGTGAGGGGGGACTGGCTCATGGGTGACTGGACTCCTTCTTCTCAGCTCGGAGCCTAGCCCGGTTTTGTGGCTTCCGGCCATGAATCGTGCTGACGGGGAGTGTTGATCGCTGATCCTTTGTAGGGAACCTACAAGGTGGCCGGATGCTCCCACAGGTCGGTGACGGAAACGCCCGCCGACTGCAGCAGGCTGCGGAGGGTGGAGATGCTGAGTCCGACGACCGCGTGGGGATCGCCCTCGACGCTCTCGATGAAGGCTCCTCCCAGGCCGTCGATCGTGAAGGACCCGGCGCACTGGAGCGGCTCGCCACTGGCGACGTACGCCCGGACCTCCGCATCGGTCATCTGCCCGAAGTGCACGGTGGCCGAGGAGACCGCTCCGATGGTGGCGCCCGATCCGTCCTCGCGGGTGTCCACGAGCCAGTGCCCGGTGTGCAGCACGCCGGAACGTCCGCGCATCCGGCTGATGCGCTCGACGGCGACGGCCGGTTCGTAGGGTTTGCCGTGGGCCTCACCCTCGAACTCGAAGACGGAATCGCACCCGATCACGAGCGCCCCGTCCGCCGCGTCGAGTCCGGCGACAGCCTCGGCCTTGGCGCGTGCCAGCAGCAGCGACGTGTCATGCGCGTCGAGTTCGCCGTAGGAGGCGACGACGGCGGGCTCGTCGACGTCGGACACCAGCACGGCGTGCCGGATGCCGGCGTCGGCGAGGAGCTTCGTGCGGGCAGGGGACTTGGAGGCGAGAACCAGGCGCGGAGTCATCTCTCCAGCGTAGGTGGAGGCACTCGATCGGGTGTACCTGCCGGGTCCCGTCACGACGGCGGGACGGGACCGGGCAGGATCCTCACCAGCGGTGCGCGACGTCGACCACCACCCGCGAGCCGGCACCGGGACCCGGCAGGACGGTGACGCGGACGGGCAGGCGCGCCCGGACGCCCAGTCCGAGCGTGGTCTGCCCCTCGAAGCTTCCGGCCAGGGCTACCTGGCGGAAGGTGGAGTACCCGGTGACGTCGACGAGCTCGGCGCGGCTGGCGGGCGAGTACGTCGCCCGGCCTGCGCCGTCGTACGCCGGGGCGAGCACGGTGACGGAGAGGCGGGCGCCGCCTCGCAGGGGGACACCGGCGCCGGAACCGGGACGGGTGACCTGGTCGGTGTACGCGACGCGGTAGCCCGAGACGGGGCCACGGGCGTCGATCACGAGCCGGTCGAAGCAGTCGTGGCGTCCGGACCTGACATCGGTGATGGGGGCGGAGGAGTAGGTCGGGGAGGCTTTGGCCGTGGATCCCCAGGTGATGCCGCAGTAGGCGGCGGATGCCGGCGGCGCTCCCGCGAGGCCGAGGCCTGCGGTCAGCGCGAGTGCGGCGAGTGTGGCGGGAAGTTTTCCCGTCGGGCGCGAGGAGTTCATGGCGCACCACCTTGTCGAACGGATAGGTGCCACCATGGTGCTCCTGCTGCCGGCGGAAAGCGCCGTCGTCCTGGCGAACGCCGCCGAATCGTTAGCGGAACGCAGGACGCGCCCGCCCCGGGTGAGCCGGGACGGGCGTGGTGCGGTACTGCGAGCGGTCAGCGCGTGACGGACGCCGAGATGCCGTCGTTCGGTGCACTGGTGTCGATCTCGTCGTCGAGGCTGCTGTCGTCGACGAACGGATCTCCGGTGCGCTGCGCGTTGTAGAGGTCGAGGTCCAGCAGTCCTTCGCGGCGCGCGACGATGGTAGGGATCAGTGCCTGACCCGCCACGTTGACCGCGGTGCGGCCCATGTCGAGGATCGGGTCGACGGCCAGGAGCAGGCCGACGCCGGCCAGGGGCAGGCCCAGCGTGGAGAGCGTGAGCGTCAGCATGACCACGGCACCGGTGGTGCCGGCCGTGGCTGCGGAACCGAGCACCGAGACGAGCGCGATCAGCAGGTACTGCGTCACGGTCAGGTCGATGCCGAAGAACTGTGCGACGAAGATCGCGGCGATGGCCGGGTAGATGGCGGCGCAACCGTCCATCTTCGTCGTCGCGCCCAGGGGCACGGCGAAGGAGGCGTACCCGCGGGGTACTCCGAGGTTGCGCTCGGTGACGCGCTGCGTGAGCGGCAGGGTGCCGACCGAGGAGCGCGAGACGAAGGCCAGCTGGATGGCGGGCCAGGCGCCCGAGAAGTACTGCTTGACCGACAGTCCGTGTGCCTTGATCAGGACGGGGTACACGGCGAAGAGCACGAGTGCGAGGCCGACGTAGATGGCCAGCGTGAACTTGCCGAGCGAGCCGATGGTGTCCCAGCCGTAGACGGCGACGGCGTTGCCGATCAGGCCGACGGTGCCGAGCGGGGCGATCCGGATGATCCACCACAGGACCTTCTGGATGACGGCGAGGGCGGAGGCATTGAAGGTGAGGAACGGTTCCGCCTGCCTGCCGACCTTGAGGGCGGCGATGCCGACCGCGATGGCGACGACGAGCACCTGCAGGACGTTGAAGTTCAGTGCAGTGGTGACGTCTCCCGCTTCCGCGACGGTCGAGGATGCCTGGAGGCCGAGGAAGTTGGCGGGGATCAGCCCGGTGAGGAAGGCCCACCAGCTGCCCGTGCTGCCGGTGTACTCGGCCGGCTGGGTCGCGTCGGTACCCGCGCCCGGCTGGAAGATGACACCGAGGCCGATGCCGATGACCACCGAGATCAGTGCGGTGATGGCGAACCAGAGCAGCGTCTGGCCGGCCAGGCGTGCGGCGTTGTTCACGGCGCGGAGGTTGGCGATCGAGCTGACCACTGCCGTGAAGATGAGCGGGACGACGGCGGCGCGCAGCAGGGCGACGTAGCTCGAGCCGAGAGTGGCGAGCGTCGTCCCGAGGCCGTTCGGGGTCTCCCTGGTGTGGCCGGTGTACTTGGCGAGCAGGCCGAGGGCCAGGCCGACGACGAGGGCCGCGATGATCTGCGGACCGAAGGAGGTTGCCCAGCGGGGCAGACTGCGCCGGGAGGGCGGGGAGCTGATTTCAGTAGACACGCCCGAAACACTAGGCGCGCTCCATACCCGAGCGAAGCTGGAGTTGCGAAATGTTACGGAGCCTTCGGCTGCCGTCGTGCGCGTTCCGGCGCTGGTCCCGCGTCGTCCCGCGCCGCGCCCGGCGCCGGGGATATTCCCGGCCCGCCCTGTGACGAACATCTACGTCAGGACACCAGCGCCCGGCGCAGCGTATCGAGCCCCACCGAGCCGAGGTTGAGCGCTCGCGTGTGGAAGGCCCGCAGGTCGAAGGAGTCACCCTCGCTCGCCTTCACCTCGTCGCGGACCTGCTCCCACAGGCGCTGGCCGATCTTGTACGACGGCGCCTGGCCCGGCCAGCCGAGGTAGCGCGTGTACTCGAAGTCCAACTGGCCCTCGCTGATGGCGATGTTGCCCTTGAGGAAGTCGTAGCCCTTGTCCGGCGTCCAGGTTCCCTTGCCCCAGCGCTCGGGGATCTCGAGTTCGAGGTGCACGCCGATGTCGAAGACGACGCGCGCGGCCCGCATGCGCTGGGCGTCGAGCATCCCCAGGCGGTCCCCCGGATCGGAGAGGAAGCCCAGTTCCTGCATGAGGCGCTCGGCATAGAGCGCCCAGCCCTCACCCTGGCCGGAGACCCAGATGGCGTTGCGGCGCCAGGGATTGAGCAGGGCCCGCTGGTAGGTCGCGGTCGCGATCTGCAGGTGATGTCCGGGGATTCCCTCGTGGTAGACCGTCGTCGTCTCCTTCCAGGTGGTGAAGGAGTCCTCACCCTCCGGCACCGACCACCACATGCGTCCCGGGCGGGAGAAGTCGTCGCTGGGGCCGGTGTAGTAGATGCCGCCCTCGGTGGTCGGGGCGATCCTGCATTCGAGCCGGCGCATGACGTCCGGGATGTCGAAGTGGACCCCGGCCATGGCATCGACGGCGCGGTCGGACAGCTCCTGCATCCAGGCCTGCAGAGCGTCGGTGCCCTTGAGCTGACGGGCGGGGTCCTCGTCGAGGATGCGCATGGCCTCCTCGATCGTCGCGCCCTCGTGGATCTCGCCGGCCACCGCTTCCTGCTCGGCGATGACGCGGTCGAGCTCCTCGACGCCCCACTGGTAGGTCTCCTCGAGGTCGACCGCCGAGCCCAGGAACCGCCGCGACATCAGGGCGTAGTGCTCGCGGCCCACGGCATCCTTCTCCGGTGCGGTCGGGAGGAGATCGTCCTGCAGGAACGCGGCGAGGGACAGATAGGCGTCGCGTGCAGCCTCGGCCCCGCTGCGCAGCCGGTCCCGCACCGGCTCGGGGAGGTCGCCCTCGTCCGAGGCGGGGGTGGCTCCGAGCGCGTCGAAGAACCCGCCGTCCTCCGCGTACTTCGTCGACTGTTCGATCACGATGGACACCTGCCGGCGGGCCGCGACGATGCCGCGCTCACGGCCCGCGCGGAGCGAGGCGATATAGCCGTCGATCGCGTCCGGGATGTTCGCCATCCGTCCCGCGATGTGCTCCCAGTCCTTCGACGTGGCGACCGGCATGAGGTCGAAGATCGCGCGGATGCTCTGTGCAGGGCAGGCGATGTTGTTGAGCTCGGCGTAGTCGAGCCCGGCTGCGTGGATCTCGAGGTCGAGTCCGAGGCGTTCGCGCATCGCATCCAGGGTGACGGCATCGACGTCGTCTGCGGGTTGCAGGTCTTCGAGGAGACGCAACGTGTTCCTCGCGGCCTCGGCGAGGGCCTCGACACCGGCGGGGGAGTAGTCCTGGTACTCGGTCTCGTGACCGGGCAGCCCCAACTCGGTGGCGAAGTTCGGCATCAGTTCGAGCAGGGTCTCGTAGTAGGACATGGCGACGGCGTCGATGGCGCTGGGCTGCCGCGCCGGCTGCTCGCTGGAGGAAGGACTGGAGGCTGGAGTGTTGTGGGTCACGCTCCGAGCCTAGCCCGCGACTGTTGCCGGAGGCCACCGAATGGGCGTCGTGCATCCTGTCGGAGTGCGTCCATCGTCAGAAGGGCCGCGGTTCTGCCTCACACGTGGAGCTTCGCCCACCCGGTGAGGTCGCGGTGAGCAGTGCCGAGGTGCGCGGCCGGGAGCATGCTATTTTCGGCTCAGTGACATTCTTCTTCTCTCTGTGATTCAGAGCCTCTGCAGCGGTTCCCGTTCGCTTCCTGGCGAAGTGGTGATCGAGTGCGTCCTCGCAGGGGACCCGTACCCCGGGTTCCCGACCTGCCGGCCCCTCTCCGACTCCACCCGAAGAAGACTCCATGACTCCCTCATCCCGGAAACCTGTCCCGTCCCCGACACCCTCACCGACCAGGGCGTCGCTACGTCCTGACTGCGGCACGTGCTTCGCGCTCTGCTGCACCGCCCTCGGTTTCTCGCGCACCCAGGATTTCGCCGTGGACAAGCCTGCGGGCACCCCATGCCTGAACCTGGCCGCCGATTTCTCCTGCACCATCCACGACACCCTGCGACCGCGGGGCTTCCGCGGCTGCACCGTCTTCGATTGCTTCGGAGCGGGTCAGCACGTCTCGCAGGACCTGTTCGGCGGGATCAGCTGGAGGACACGACCCGGCACTGCGGAGGACATGTTCCGGGCGTTCGCGATCGTCCGGCAACTCCACGAGATGCTCTGGTACCTGGCCGAAGCGACCCTTCGGACGTATGACGAGGATGTCTCGGAACAGCTCGACGAGCTGCGGAGGGCGATCGATGCGGCGAAGACCGGAGGCCTGCAGGAGCTTCTCGCCGTGGATCTGGGCGACCTCCACGCGAGGGTGCGATCATCCCTGATCGAGGTCAGCGAGGAAGTGAGAGCTTCCTACTCCGCCACGGGCAATGGCCACCTGGATGCCTCGCTCGCTCCGGGCGCGGACCTGATGGGCAGGACGTTCGCATCGCAGTCGCTCTGCGGGGCGAACCTCCGGGGCGCCTACCTGATCGCGGCCGACCTCCGGTCCTCCGATCTCTCCGGCGCCGACCTCCTCGGAGCAGACCTCAGGGACGCCCGCCTCGAGGGGGCCGACCTGTCCCGTGCGCTGTTCCTGACCCAGGCTCAACTCAACGCCGCCGCGGGCGACTCGGGGACGAGCCTGCCGGCCGACCTCGTCGCGCCGAGCCACTGGTCCGACGCCGGGCAGGGGACGCCGTGACGCGATCGTGTTCCCAGGCCATGGCTCTTCTCCCGAGCTGCGCCTACCGTGGTAGCACACGAGGGGGGATCGGATGGGCCAGCCGTACGGTAGGAGAAGACCCGGCCCGAGGGCAGGTGGTGCCGGGAGGGCCGCGGCGGCCACAGCTGCCCTGCTGCTGCTGACGGCGTGTGGGGGTTCCGCGCTCGAGCAGGAGAGGTCTTCCGTGGACCGGGTCGCCGTTGCACAGGACGGGTTCCCCGAGGCCGAGGATGCACTTCTCCGGTCCTCCTTCCGGCTCGGTTCCGCCCTCACGGCGGCTCCTGGGACCAACCAGGTCACCAGCCCGGTCAGCGCCCTTCATGCCCTGTCGATGCTGCGCGCGGGCGCCGGGACGACGACGGCAGAGGAGATGGACGCCGTGCTGGGGCTACCCGCCGAGCACCATGAGGCGATGAATGCCCTGCTCGCCGGCATCGAGCGGTTCGACGGCGATCCCGGCGGAGTGGACGAGGACGATCCTCCGGGAAAACCCCTGCTGCACCTCGCCAACGCGGTCTTCGTGCCGGAGGGCGGCGGCACCGGGGCGGACTATCTCGAGACCCTCGGCCGGCACTACGGGGCAGGCGTCTACCCGGTCGATTTCACCGACCCGACGACGGCGGCACGGATCGATGACTGGGTGTCGAAGGAGACCGGGGGCAGGATCGAGGAGGCCCCGCTGGACCTGGGCGCCGGGACCGTGCTGACGCTGCTGAACACCGTGTACTTCGCCGCCGCCTGGAGCGAGCCCTTCGCCGCCGACGCAACCGGCGACGCGCCCTTCACGCTGCCGGGCGGCGAGTCCGTCGTCGTACCGACGATGCATTCCTCACCGGCTGTGCGCTATGCGGCCGGTGCGGACTGGACGGGAGTCGATCTGCCCTACGGGGAGGGGTTCTTCATGCGCCTCGTGCTGCCGGCCGACGGATCAGCGCCCAGCTGGAACGAGCAGGAACTCCTCGACATCGCCGACGAGCTCGACGCCGCCGAGACGCTTCCCGTGGAGGTGGCCCTGCCGTCGTGGGACCACAGCCAGGAACAGGAACTGATCCCCGTGCTGCTTGCGCTGGGACTCGAGGAGACGCTCGGTCCGGCACCGGATCTCGAGGCGATCCAGCCCGGAGCCTCCATCACGGGAGCGGCGCAGACGGCCTCCATCACGGTGGCGGAGAAGGGCACCGTCGCCGCTGCCGTGACGCAGTTCGGGATGGAGACGAGCTTCCAGGAGCCGCCTGCGCTCAGCATCTCCTTCGACCGCCCCTTCGGCTACCAGATCGTGCACGAGGACACGGGGCTCCCCTTGTTCATGGGGACGGTCGCCGACCCCCGCTGAACCCGGTCGGGCGGGGATCGTCAGCGGACGCTCCTCCGCCACGACCCGGGCCCGGGGGTGGGTCCCAGGCGCAGCATGGCGCGTCGCAACCAGGACCGCGGGTGGTCCGGTGCGTCCTCCGCCTCGTTGCTGCCCTGAAGTGCGACGACGACGGCGGTGAGCGCCGCGAGTTCCTCGTCCGTCGGGTTGCCCGAGACGACGGACAGCAGGGCGGCGTCCTCTGCCGGTGCCTCCTCGTCGCCGGTCACAGCGGGATGTTCCCGTGCTTCTTGGCGGGATTGGATGCTCGCTTGTCCCGCAGTGCCCGGAGTCCGCG
>WNZI01000043.1 GCA_009728235.1 Vibrio cholerae
GGCTCGTGCAGCTCGGTCGGCTCGTGGCCGGCGCCTGGCACCGCTCGCCGGCTTGCCGCGGTCGTGTCTTGCCCCCGCAGCTCGTCGCTCGGCCGCTGGCCCCTCGTGGCCGGCGACCGCTCGGTCGGCGCCGTTGGGATCTCGTGCTGGGCGGCCCGGGGATCTCGGTCTGAGCCCGCTGTGGCTGAGAGCTGTATCTACAGGTCTACAGGAATACAGGTCTGCCTCTGGTGCGGATCCGTTGGCCGCCCGCTCGCCGGCTTTTCGGTCGCCGGCTCCGGCGCCTGGTGGCCTCCGGCTCGTGCGGCTCGTGGTCGGCGTCTTTCGGCTCGGTGGGCTCGTGCCTGGTGCGGCTCGGTGGCCAGCGCAGCGGCTGGCGCTCGGTGGCCCGGTGCAGCGGTTGGTGCTTGCTGGTGGGGGCGTCACCATTTATCAACGGGCTGACCTGCGGTTATGCGTTCGTGGCGGGGCGCCTGCTGGCGTCCGTCGTCGGCCGTCGCCTCCAGCTCGGGGACTCGTGCAGCTGCCCGCCGTTGCCGGATTGCTCGACTACAGCTAGTGGCGTCAGGAAAAGACGTAGAGGGACGCATACCGCGGCTAGTGCAGCTCGCAGGCCTCCAGCTCGCCGGCCTTTCGTGCAGCTCGTCGGTCTTTCGGTCGCCGCCGGCGACTGCCGTCCAGCTGGTGCAGCTCGGCCGCGGGCTCCTGCTCGTGCAGCTCGGCCGCCGGCTCCTGTCGGCCCTGGGTGCGCTCCTGGTGGGTTCCTGCCGCCCTCGTGGGGTGGGTCGGGGCTCCTGGTGGCTCCGTGCGGGGTGGCCCGGTCGTCGTTGGCCTGGGGTGCTGTTGCGGGCTGGGTGGTGCTGGTGCCGGCGGTGTCGGTTCCTGGTGCTGGGGGGTGGGGCGCGGCTGGGAGCTGTTTCATCGCTCGATCCGGCGTCGGCCGGCCTCGGGGTGCACCTTGGGCCGGCTGGGTGCCGGGGGAGGGGCCGGAAGCCTCGTGGGGGGCTCGTGTGGCTGGGAGTGCAGCGGAGTGCATGAGCCCGCCCAATGGGCTCTCGTGTGGCTGGGAGGAGGGGTGCGGCTGGGAGCCTGTCACCGCCCCGCCCCGCTGGTGAGTCGGGCACCCAAAACCGGCCCCGTGCGGCGCGTCAGCGCCGCCGTTTCCAGCGTGCGACAGCACGCAAGGGGCCGCCAGGCCCCGCCCGAGCAGGTGCGGAGCACCGCCGCTCGTGCCCCCCCCCCCCCCCCGAATCGAATGTGTCCGAACGTGCTCTGCAACGGCTGACCCATCGCCGCCTCGGCCTGACCCCGAAGTGGCTCATCCAGCGGCGCCGCCTCCAGGAGGCCGCGGAGCGATTGCGCACCACGGGAGGCACCCTGGCCGAGACCGCAGCTTCGCTGGGCTACGCGGATCAGGCCCACTTCACCCGCGATTTCTCCCGCGTCACCGGAACCACACCGAGCAGGTTCGCCGCCGAGCACCGCTCGATCCCCACAGCGGTGCCGTCGTCCAAGCACCGAGGAGAGGTTCCATGACGACCGACAGCACGCCGTTGCACCGCCCGGGTGGCACCCCACCACCTTGTGCCGATCCGCGAAGGACCGGAACCCTCATCGGGCTGGTCGGTGCCCTGGTGTTCGTGTTCTCCTATACGCCGGGCTTCGCTGACCCGGTGTCCGTCACGGCGCGGCTGCTTGTCGTGGCATCCGTTGCTGCAACCCTGTGGTTCCTCTTCGCCGCCCCGCGCTTCCTCGGACCCTTCCGGCCTCCCCGCGGATGGCACATCGGTGTCTACGTCCTGTGCGTCGTCCTCGAGTTCGCGCTGATTGCACTCGGCGCCGGGTGGCTCGAAACCCTCCAGAGGCTGGAGCTTCGCCCGGCCTTGATCGCTCTGGTCGTCGGGCTGCACTTCCTTCCCTTCGCCTGGGCTTTCGGGGAGCGCATGTTCTACCTGCTGGGCGGGATCCTCGTCCTGCTGGGGGCACTGGGCCTGCTGATCGGGACCCGGACGGGCGCTCTGGGGGTCGCGGTCGGGTCGGGACTGGTCATGTCGCTGGTCCTGCTCGCCTACAGCCTGGGTGTCTTCGCTCCCCTGCGAACCAGAGGGAGATCGACGACGATTCCACCCCGCGGAACGGGCGACGGCAGGGTGGGCTAGAATCGATCCATCAAGGGGAGTACTCCCGTCTGTGATCGGCCCGTCAATACGGATGCACTGAAGCATCCCGGGCCCGTCGGCTCCGGTTCCGTCCGGGCGGAGGAGACCTTGGCGCCTATGTCCGACGCCTACCCCTTGGAGCACCCCTCATGCAGGTCACCCCCACGATCTGGTTGATCACCCTCGCCGTGACGATCCTCTTCTTCGTCTACGAGTTCTTCGCCCACGTCCGCAAACCCCACGAACCGAGCATCGGTGAATCGGCCCGCTGGTCCGCGTTCTACATCGGACTCGCCCTGCTCTTCGGTGTCGGCATCGGCATGGTGTCGGGTTGGACGTTCGGTGGCGAGTACTTCGCCGGCTATCTCACCGAGAAGGCGTTGTCCATCGACAACCTGTTCGTCTTCCTCATCGTGATGACGGGCTTCGCCGTGCCGAAGAAGTACCAGCAGAAGGTCCTGATGATCGGCATCATCATCGCCCTGGTCCTGCGCGGAGGTTTCATCGCCATCGGAGCCGGCCTGATCGAGAACTTCTCCTGGATCTTCTACATCTTCGGCGCGCTGCTCCTCTTCCTCGCGTACAAGCAGGCCTTCGGGAGCCACGACTCCAATCCGGCCGATGGCAGGTTCATGCAGCTCGTCCGCCGGGTCCTTCCCGTCACCGACGAGTACCACGAGGACAAGCTCACCGTGAAGAAGGACGGCACGCGCTTCGTCACTCCGATGCTGCTCACCATCATCGCTATCGGTTTCGTGGACCTGATCTTCGCCGTCGACTCCATCCCCGCCATCTACGGCCTGACCAACGAGGCGTACATCGTCTTCACCGCCAACGCCTTCGCCCTGATGGGCCTGCGCCAGCTGTTCTTCCTGATCGGCGGACTGCTCGAGCGCCTGGTCTACCTGGCGCAGGGCCTCGCCGTCATCCTCGGGTTCATCGGCGTGAAGCTCGTGTTCCATGCCCTGCACGTCAACGAGCTGTCCTTCATCAACGGCGGCGAACCGCTGCTCTGGGTGCCCGAGATCCCCATCTGGTTCTCGCTCCTCTTCATCGGCGCGACCATCGCGGTCGCCACCGTCGCGAGCCTGCTGAAGACCCGCGGCGACGCGACCAGGAACGACCGCGAACAGGTGCAGGGCGAGCCGGTGATCGCGTCCGGTGCCGATGACCGGCCGGAGGATCCCCGGGACGGGGACAGGGTGGCCTCCGCCGCGGACACCCCGACGTAGCGGCGGTGGCAGAGGAGCCCGGCGCGGCCGTCGCGGTCCGACGCCCGCCGGGCTCCCACTGCTGGACCTCCTCGGGCCGCCGTCCGTCCCCGGCGGCCTCAGCGGGTGTCGAGGTCCTCGAACACCAAGAAGGTCTGGGTGTCGAGGACGCCGGGCATCGACTGCAGCTGATCGAAAATCACGCGCCGCAGCCCGACGTTGTCCTCCGCCCGGACGAGGAGGATGACGTCGAAATCCCCGCCGACCAGCGCGATGTGGTGCACCTCCGGTATGCGCCGCAGGGATTCGCGCAGCTCGCGCCACGAGTGCTGGCGTACCTTGAGGGTCACGTAGGCGGATGAGCGCAGACCGGCCTTGGCCGGATCGATGATCGCGGTGAAGCGCGTCAGGACGCCGTTCTCGGTCAGCTTCGCAATGCGGGAGTAGGCGTGCGCGCGGGAGATGTGCACCCGCTCCGCCACCGATGAGACCGACTGCCGACCGTCCCGGGTGAGCTCGGCCAGGATCCTCCGGTCGACGTCGTCGAGAAGTACGTCGCCCATGCGTCCACGCTCCTTCGCGTAATCCAGGTCACAGCATCAATTCGTCCAAAGAATACGCGCTTCTGATCGTGACCATCCACACTTCGGGTGCTTCATGGTGACGAATGATCCCTCTTGCCCATACTGGACTCCATAGCATCCAGCGTCGGAGCACCTCCCGGCGCTTCGGAGAAACGCCGCGGCAGCGGCCGGTGACGGAGGCGGGATGAGCACGGCGACCAACGAAGGGCGCGGAAGCCTGATGGGCGGGGCAGTACCCGGAGGAACCGCGGGAGCCGGTGCCCTGCTCCCCTCGGCAGAACCCGTGCAGCTGGTGGGCCCGGACGGCCGCCAGAGCCACGACGACCGGTACCCGCTGCCCGACGGCGAGCGACTGCTCAGCGCCTACGGCCGGCTCGTCACCGGGCGACGCATCAACGACCAGGCGAACGCGCTCGTCCGCCAGGGACGCATGGCGGTCTATCCGTCCTCCCATGGCCAGGAAGCATGCCAGGTCGCGGCTGCCGTCGTCCTCGACGACGGGGACTGGCTCTTCCCGACCTACCGCGACACCGTTGCGGTCATCACGCGCGGAGTGGATCCCCTCCAGGTCCTCACGCTCCTCCGCGGGGACTGGCACAGCGGGTACGATCCGTACGAACACCGCGTCGCGACGCAGGCGACACCGCTCGCGACGCAGCTGCTCCACGCCGTCGGGGTGGCCCACGCCGCGAAGTTGCGGGGTGAGCCGACCGTCGTGCTGGCCATGTGCGGTGATGGTGCGACCAGCGAGGGCGACTTCCATGAAGCCCTGAACTTCGCCGCCGTCTTCCACGTTCCCGTGGTGTTCTTCATCCAGAACAACGAGTTCGCGATCTCCGTCCCGCTCAAGCACCAGAGCGTGGCGCCCTCCCTCGCGCACAAGGCGATCGGGTACGGCATGCCCGGGGAGCGCGTCGACGGGAACGACCTCGCAGCGCTCCTCGCGGTCCTCGGCGCCGCCGTCGACCGCGCCCGTGACGGCGGCGGCCCCTCACTGGTGGAAGCCCACACCTACCGCATGCAGGCGCACACCAACGCCGACGACGCCACGCGCTACCGTTCGGCCGACGACGTCGAGCGCTGGGTGCCCAAGGACCCGATCCTGCGGATGCGCTGCTACCTGCGGGGGCTGGACCTGCTCACCGACGAGGGGGAGCGGGCGTTCGCCGACGGAGCGGACGCCGTGGCCGCGGCGATCCGCAAGGGACTCAACACGGAGGTCGAGGTGGATCCGGCAGAGCTCTTCGAGTACGTGTACACCGAGAAGACGACACAACTGCGTGAGCAGGCCGAACAGCTGCGGGAGGAGCTGGCGCGGGACGCCGCTCCGGACGCACCGGCCGGCGGCGGTTCGATGCAGGACGAACACCGGACGGAGGGGGACGGGCGATGACGCAGACCACGGAGGAACGCGCCACGGAGGCCGCCGACCGCTCGGATGCGGCCCCTGCGCGGGCGGCCAGGGCCACCTCGACGTTCGCGAAGGCACTCAATGCCGCCCTCGCGGACTCCATGGAGGCGGATCCTTCCGTCCTGATGTTCGGCGAGGACGTCGGCACGCTCGGCGGCGTCTTCCGCATCACCGACGGGCTGACGGCGCGCTTCGGGGAGGAGCGCTGCTTCGACACGCCCCTGGCCGAGGCCGGCATCATGGGCATGGCCATCGGCATGGCGATGAACGGCATGAAGCCCGTCGTCGAGATGCAGTTCGACGCCTTCGCCTACCCTGCCTTCGAGCAGGTGGTGAGCCACGTCGCGAAGATGCCGAACCGCACCCGCGGCAAGGTGCGCCTCCCGATCGTCATCCGCATCCCGTACGCCGGGGGGATCGGCGGCGTGGAACACCACTGTGATTCGTCCGAGGCCTACTACGCCCACACGCCGGGCCTCACCGTCCTCGCCCCCGCCACGGTCCGCGACGCCTACTTCATGCTGCGCGAGGCCATCGCATCGCCTGACCCGGTGGTGTTCCTCGAGCCGAAGAAGCTGTACTGGTCCAAGGAGGAGGTCGACCTCGGCGAGCTCCGGAGGACCTTCGACGGGGGAGAGGCTCCGCGCCGGATCGGACGCGCCGTCGTCGCCCGCGCGGGAACCGATGCGACCCTGATCAGCTATGGGCCATCCGTGCCGACCGCGCTGGCGGCAGCAGCGGCCGCAGCCGAGGAGGGCCGCTCCATCGAGGTCATCGACCTGCGGTCCATCGTCCCGTTCGACGACGAGACGGTGTGCGAGAGCGTCCGCCGCACGGGTCGGGCCGTGGTCGTCGCCGAGGCCCCCGGTTTCGCCTCGGTCGCCTCGGAGATCGTCGCCCGCGTGCAGGAGCGCTGCTTCCACTCGCTGGCCGCACCGGTGCTCCGCGTCACCGGCTTCGACATCCCGTACCCCTCGCCCAAGCTCGAGCACTTCTACCTGCCGAGTGTGGACCGCATCCTCGACGCCGTGGACGACCTGCAGTGGGAGGACCGACCGTGAGCGCCCCCGCCGTCGCCCCACAGCTCCTGGTGTTCGCCCTCCCCGACCTCGGGGAAGGCCTCACCGAGGCCGAGCTCGTGTCCTGGCTCATCGCCGAGGGCGATCCCGTCGCCGTCGACCAGCCGGTCGCCGAAGTGGAGACCGCGAAGGCCGTCGTGGTGGTGCCCTCCCCGTTCGCGGGGACCGTGGCGGTTCTGCACGGTGCGCCCGGAGAAGTCCTCGACGTCGGCGCACCGTTCCTGACGGTGCGGCCCGAGGGCGCGGAACCCGGACCTGCGGGTTCGCTGACGGTTCCGGCCGCGGAGCTCGCCGAGGCTGCCGCCGAGCTACGAGGAGATTCAGGCGTCCCGGTCCCGGCGACAGGTGGGGGAACGGCGGCGAGCGAAGGCTCGGGCAACGTCCTCATCGGGTACGGGACGCCCGGTGGTCTGACGGGGGGACGGACGCGCTCCCGGAAGGGCCGGGCGGCAGCTGTCGCGCAGCACACGACGGTGGCCTCCACCCCCGTTCCGGTGCCTGCGGCCTCAGCAGCCGTCGTTGCAGCCTCCGCCTCCGCCTCCGCGCCGGGCACGCGGGCACCGATCTGCGTATCCCCCCTCGTGCGGAAGCTGGCCCGCGAGAACGGTCTGCGGCTCGGCGACCTGCATGGTTCCGGTGACAAGGGTCTGATCCTCCGCCATGACGTGGAGCGGGCCATCGCTGAGCAGGCCCGCGCAGACGGCGTCGGTCTGCTGCCGATCGGAGAACCTCCAGCACTTCCTCGTCGCGAGGACGCCGGACCCGGAGGCACGGCGGGGACTGCGCGCGACCTCCGCTCCGGACTCCCCGTCCTGGAGCGCGTCCCGCTGCGCGGAGTACGCAGAACGGTGGCCGACGCGATGTCCCGCAGCCGGCGCGAGATCCCCGAGGCGACGGTCTGGGTGGATGTCGACGCGAGCGCACTCGTGGAACTGCGTGAGGGTCTGCGGCGCCGCACCCCTGACGCGGTCCCCGGGATCCTGGCCTTCGTGGCGCGCTTCGTGGTGGCAGGTCTCGCCCGCTACCCGGAGCTGAACAGCAGGATCGAGACAGCCGATGACGGCACGCAGGAGCTCGTCCGCGTGGACGGAGTGAACCTGGGGATCGCCGCGCAGACCGACCGGGGACTCGTGGTGCCCAGCGTGCGCCACGCGGACAGCATGTCCGCGCGGGAGCTCGACGCCGAGATCCGCCGTCTCGCCACCTGGCCAGGGAGGGGAGGGCCACGCCGACGGACCTGTCCTCAGGCACGTTCACGCTGAACAACTACGGGGTATTCGGGGTGGACGGCAGCGCCGCGATCATCAACTACCCCGAGTCCGCGATCCTCGGGATGGGCAGGATCATCGATCGGCCATGGGTCGTGGACGGCCGGCTGGCGGTCCGCAAGGTGACCGAGCTGACCCTCGCGTTCGACCACCGCGTCTGCGACGGCGGAACCGCGGGCGGATTCCTGCGGTTCGTCGCGGACGCGATCGAGAACCCCGGCGCCATGCTCGCGGACCTCTGACCCGCAGCGTCCCGTCCAGCGGCATCGGCCGGAGGGCACCGGTCGCCTTCGGGATACTGCGAGACGCCGCCACGGGAGCGGGACAGAGCCGGCGCCACGGGAGGGGACACTGAACCGCCAGCAGTCCCGGGCGGCCTAGGGAGCCGATCGAGGTGGCAGGAGGGCCACGCACTCACTGCGGAGCGGTGTGAGGATAGCTTCGGCAAGGTCCTCCAATTGCTCGAGCTGCCCGTTCCCGAGAAGCTCGAACACCCTGGTGCGGACTTCCGCGACGTACCCGGGCTCCACCTCGGCCAGCAGGCCGGCCCCGGCGGGCGTCAGCCTCGCCAGGGTCTTCCGCGCGTCGGCCGGGTCCGTGCTGCGCGTCAGGAGACGTCGTTTCTCCAGCCGGCCGACGATCCGCGACAGGTGCGACGGCGTCACGCTGGCAGTGGCAGCCAGGCGGCTCATGTGGATCTCGCGGTCCTCGCCGAGCGACAGGCAGCGCAGCACCCCGTACTCGGCGTGGCTCAGATCCGCCGACCGCTCCAGGTAGGCATCCAGCTCCGCGGGCAGCCACATCATCACACCCACCAGCAACGACCAGGTCCGATCCTGCTGCGGCGAGAGGCGATCTGCTGCAGACATGACCTCAGCTTACCGTTCCTTGCCACGGAAATGAATTCGGGCTAGTGTTCCTTTCCGCGGCAAGTATTTGCTGCGCCTCGTCGATCGAAAGCAGAATTCCCATGCGCGCTGCCCGCTTCCACTCCTACGGAGCCCCTGACGTCCTCGTCGTCGAGGACGCGCCGGAACCACACGCCGGCGAGGGATCGGTGCGCATCAGGGTGCACGCCACGAGCGTGAACCCGATCGACGTCCTCCTGCGCGCCGGGCAGCTGGAGCAGTTCCTGCCGATGACCTTCCCCGTCATCCCCGGCCGGGACGCTGTCGGCGTCGTGGACGAAGTCGGTCCGGGCGTGACGGATTCGCAGGTAGGGGACGTCGTGTTCGGCCTGGGCGGGATCAGTGACACCACGGCCGAGTTCGCTGTCCTGACCGCCTGGAGCTCTGTTCCAGCGGGCTGGACGACGGCGCAGGCCGCTGCAGCAGGGCTCGCATCCGCCACCGCCGCGGCTGTCATCGAAGCGTTGGGTGACCTGAACGGCAAGACGTTCCTCATCGAGGGCGCTTCAGGTGCCGTAGGCAGCGCCGCCGCGGCATTCGCTCGGGCAGCGGGCGCCACCGTCATCGGCACCGGACGCGAGAGCAACCACCCGTACCTGGAGTCACTCGGTGTCCTCCCGACGACGTACGGACCGGGGCTGGCCGATCGCGTGGCCGCCCTCGCGCCCGGTGGCGTGGATGCGGCCCTGCATTCCGCCCCGTCGGACTCGTTGCCGGACCTGCTGGGCATCGTCGGGAACACCTCCCGGGTCGTCACCGTCATCGACCAGGAGGGAGCCGCGCGACTCGGCGTCAAGAGCGTGAGTGCGCGCAACGACTCGGCACTCCTGCGGTACGCCGCCGCGCTCGGACAGGACGGGCTCTACACGCCCCGCGTCGACCACGAACTCCCCTTGGCCGACGTCGTCGAGGCACATACCCTGGCCGAGAACGGCAGTGGCAAGGTCGTCATCACGCAACCCTGACCCTCACGCTACGGATCACCCTGCAGGGCCCCACCGGTCGGTGAGGCCCTGCAGTCACCGCCACCGCGTGCTCGGGATGGGCTACCCGCGACCGCGACGAGCGCCGCCGGACTGTCAGGAGCCGTCGGGATCGCTCAGCAGTCCGCGCTGCGCGAGGTCGGCCTCGGGGGAGGCGCCCTCCGGAAGTGGATCCGTGGCAGGCGGGACGTCGTCGGGCACGTAGTCCTTCAGTCCCAGCGCAACCTCCTCGCGCTCGGTGGCGAGGGCTAGCGCGTCGTCGTCCACATGGTCATCGGCCTTGCCGTGGGTCTGGCGTGACGGGCGCGGCAGGGCGTCGTTGTCGGGGATGAGATCGTCCAGCGTGGGGAACTCTTCGTTGATGTCAGCCATCGTTCCAGCCTAGGAATGCCTCCGGGGGCCGTCGACCGGGTCTGCCGGCCACAGCGCATCTTCCACTGGCGCGAGGCGAGGCCTATCATCGGCGCTGCGGCCGCCTGCGCGGTCGGGAGCAGCGAACCGGCCGTGGCGCGGTGCCGTCGGCGCCCGGTGGGAGGACTCCCGTCCGACGACCGTAGGGTGGGGATGGTGAACGAGCCCAGAAACGAGACCACCTCCAGCGCGCCGACCAGGGACGGCTTCGTCCGTGTCAGGGGCGCGCGCGAGAACAACCTGCGCGATGTCGACGTCGACTGCCCGAGGGACTCCGTCGTCGCCTTCACGGGAGTCTCCGGGTCCGGGAAGTCCTCGCTGGCTTTCGGCACCATCTACGCGGAGGCCCAGCGCAGGTACCTCGAATCCGTGGCGCCCTACGCGCGCCGGCTCATCCAGCAGGGCAACGCCCCGCACGTCGAGTCCATCACGGGACTGCGCCCGCGGTCGCGCTCCAGCAGCGCCGCGGCACGCCGAGCGTGCGTTCCACGGTGGGAACACTGACAACCCTCTCGAACTCCCTCCGCATGCTGTACTCGCGCGCCGGGACCTACCCGGAGGGGGCGACGGGCAGGCTCGAGTCCGACGCCTTCTCTCCGAACACCGCAGCGGGGGCGTGCCCCCGCTGTCATGGCCTGGGTATCGCCCGTGACGTCACCGAGCAGACGCTCGTCCCCGACCCGTCGCTGACCATCCGCGAGGGTGCCATCGCGGCCTGGCCCGGGGCATGGCAGGGCAAGAACCTCCGGGACGTCGTCAGCGAGCTCGGCCACGACATCGACACGCCGTGGCGGGAACTGTCCGCCGAGTCGAGGGACTGGCTCCTGTTCACCGACGAGCAGCCCGTCGTCGAGGTCACGCCCCAGCGGGACCGGGTGGCGAAGCCCTACAAGGGCCGTTTCTGGAGTGCCAAGAGCTACGTCCTGCACACGCTGCACGATTCCAAGAGCCAGCAGATGCGGGACCGTGTACTTCCCTTCATGGAGTCCGGGCCCTGCGGTCTCTGCCGCGGCAGCGGCCTGCGGCCCGAGGCGCTGGCCGTGACCTTCGGTGGCCTCACGATCGCGGAGGTCAACGTCCTGCCGCTGGCCGACCTCGCGGCCCACCTCGAACCCGCCGCCGCCGTCGAGCACCCGTCCTCGGCCTCCCGGTCGCACGCATCGGGAGAGGGGACGGAGGTCTCCGTGACCATCAGCAGGGACCTCGTCCAGCGGTTGCGGATCCTCGTCGACCTCGGGCTCGGGTACCTGAGCCTCGGCCGCGCGACACCCACGCTGTCCCCTGGGGAGATGCAGCGCCTGAGGATCGCGACGCAACTGCGATCCGGGCTCTTCGGAGTCATCTACGTGCTGGACGAACCGTCGGCCGGCCTGCACCCGGCCGACGTCGAGCCGCTCCTGAACGTCCTCGAGGCGCTGAAGGACGCAGGGAACAGTGTCTTCGTGGTCGAGCACAACATGGACGTGGTGCGGAGAGCGGACTGGATCGTCGACGTCGGGCCGTCCGCCGGCGAGGGTGGAGGCACCATCATCTACAGCGGACCGGTGGACGGCCTCGCCGCCGTACCCGGGTCCGTCACCGCGCCGTTCCTGTCACCCTCCGCAGCGCCGGGACCTCCGGAGGCCGCTCCGCTCCAGCCGACCGCGTGGCTGCTGCTCCGGGGTATCCAGCGGCACAACCTCGACGGGCTGGACGCCGAGATCCCGCTGGGGGTCCTCACGGCGGTGACCGGCGTCTCCGGATCGGGCAAGTCGACACTTGTGAGCACCGTGCTCGCCGAGGCCGTCGGCCGGCACGTGCGCAACGACAGCCCCGTGGACGCCGAGCAGGCCGACGACACCGCGGACGAGACCGCTACGGTGGTTGCGGACATCGTGGGACTGGAACACGTCGACCGGCTCGTCAGCGTCACCCAGAAGCCGATCGGGCGCACGCCGCGCTCCAACCTGGCGACGTACACGGGACTGTTCGATGCGGTGCGGAAGGCTTTCGCCGGTACTGCCGACGCCAGGTCGAGAGGGTTCGGAGCGGGCCGCTTCTCCTTCAACGTCCAGGGCGGACGGTGTGAGACGTGCCAGGGCGAAGGGTTCGTCTCGGTGGAACTCCTGTTCCTGCCAGGGAGCTACGGGCCCTGCCCCACCTGCCACGGCGCCCGGTACAACGAGGAGACACTGGCCGTCAGGCTGGGCGGGCGCACCATCGCCGACGTCCTCGCCATGACGGTGGACGAGGCCGCGGACTTCCTCGCCGCGCTTCCAGGGGTGGCCCGCTCGCTCGCGACGCTCCAGGAGGTGGGGCTGGGGTACCTGCGGTTGGGCCAGCCGGCCACGGAGCTGTCGGGCGGGGAGGCCCAACGCATCAAGCTCGCCACGGAGCTGCAGCGTGCACGGCGCGGGCATACCCTCTACCTGCTGGACGAACCGACCACCGGCCTCCACCCGGCCGACGTCCTGCTCCTCCTCGCCCAGCTCAGGAAACTCGTGGACGCGGGCAACACCGTGGTCGTCGTCGAACACACCATGGCGGTCGTCGCCGCGGCGGACTGGGTGATCGACCTCGGCCCGGGCGGCGGGACGGACGGTGGGACGGTCGTCGCTGCAGGTACTCCCCGGCAGGTCGCAGTTCTCGGCCCGGGACGGAGCGCCACAGCGCCCTACCTCTCCGCAATCCTCGGGGTCACGGCCTCCTGAGGAGCCCGCCGGGCGACGGCCCGGCCCAGCAGCCCTCGGAAGCCACGCTCTGCTACACCAGGGCCGGGGCGAAGTCCTCGCGTACGGGCGCCCCGGGCGTGAGGGATGTCCACGCCGCAGCAAGGATCTCCACCGCTCGCTGCGTGTCCTCGACGGGGTAGCTGAACGGTATCCGGAGGAAGCCCTCGAACACGCCGTTCAGGCCGAATCGCGGACCGGCACCGAGGAGCAGGCCGCGGTCCCGCGCAGCGAGGGCGAGCTGTGAGCTGACCGGTGCCCCGAGGCCGACCCACGTGCTCAGACCTCCGGTCACATGGGGCACGTCCCACCCGGGCAGGAAGCGGGCCAGCAGCGCTTCCAGTGAATCCCGCCCCACGGCGAGCTGGGCCGCGCGGAAACGGAGCAGCTCGTCGTAGGTGCCCAGCATCTCCAGGGCGATGAGCTGCTCGAGGATCGGCGTCCCGAGGTCCTGCGCATACCTCGACTGGACGAGCCGTTGGATGAGGTCCCTTTCCGCCCGGATCCAGCCGATCCGCAGGCCCCCCCAGACCGTCTTGCCCATGGACCCGATCAGCACGGCCGGTCCGTGAGCGGCCAGCGGAAGCTCGGGTGTGCCGTCGATGCGGAGTTCTGCCATGGTCTCGTCGGCGATGACCACCGTGCCGTGTCGCTGGGCCGCGGTGAGCAGCCGTACGCGCTGTGCGGGCGGCATGACGGCTCCGGTGGGGTTGTGGAAGTCCGGCATGAGGTATGCCAGCGTGGGCCGCGCACGCTGGAGGACCTGCTCCAGCCCGTCGTCGTCCCAGCCGCGACGGGCGTCGACGGCGAGCGGTACGAGGCGACGGCCCGCCGACCTCAGCGCCTCGTACGCATGCGGGTAGCTGGGCGTCTCGACCAGCGCCGTGTCGCCGCGGGCGAGGAGGGCCCGGGCGAGCAGGGTGATCGCGTGCTGTGCGCCGAGGGTGACCATGATCTGGTCGGGCGTCGTAGGTACCCCCCGCAGCGAGTAGCGGTCGGCGAGCGCCTGTCGAAGCCGAGGAAGGCCGACGGGGTCGTACCCGTCGCCATTGAGGTAGGCGGGCAGTTCCCGGGCTGCCCTGGCGGCGGCCTCGCCGACCTGCGGCGCGGCGGGCAGGGCCGCCTTGCTGAAGTCGACGACGATGCCGGTGCCGCCGTCGTCGCCATTCCTGGCTGCGCCGCGGCCGGGCATGGCGATGACACTGCCGGAGCCGCGCGTGCTCAGGATGTACCCGGCCGAGCGGAGCCGCGCGTATGCCGCAGCCACCAGGGTCCTGCTGACCCTCAGCTCCGACGCGAGTTCCCGCTCGGCCGGCAGGCGTGTGCCCAGGGGGACGCGACCGTCGAGGGCGAGCAGCCGGATGCGATCCGCCAGGGCGGCGTACCCGGGCCCTGCGGTCCGCCACGCTCCGAGTTCGGCGGCGAGCCGACGGGCCGCGAGAACGATCATGGGGCCACTCTGCCACGATTGGCATCTTGAAGTAAGTCCAATCGACGGTTCTACTGGGAGCATGACGTTCCTCGATATCCGACGCGGGCTGCAGCTGCTCGTCGGACTCTTCTGCTACGGCTTCTCGCTCGCCATGATGATCCGCGCCACCCTCGGGGTGTCGCCGTGGGACGTCCTCGGTCAGGGGGCGTCCCTTCGGACCGGTGTCCCGTTCGGCGTCATGACGATCATCATCGGCGCCGTCGTCCTGTTGCTCTGGATACCGCTGCGGCAGCGCCCGGGGATCGGTACCCTCCTCAACGTGCTGCTCGTCGGCCCGAGTGCCGAGGCGGGGCTGGCGATCCTCGCCGAGCCTTCCGCGCTCTGGGCCCGGATCCTGCTCTTCGCGGGCGGACTCGTGCTGCTGGCGGTGGCGAGTGGCCTCTACATCGGGGCGCGGCTCGGCGCCGGGCGCGGGACGGGCTCATGACGGGCATCCAGAGCCGTTTCGGGACGCCGATCTGGCTGGCGCGCACCGCGATCGAGGGAACGGTCCTCCTGCTCGGCTGGCTGCTCGGCGGAACGGTCGGCGTCGGGACCGTCGCCTTCGCGCTCCTCATCGGGCCGCTGATCAACATCACGCTGCCCCTGTTCCGGGTTCCCTAGCGCCCGCGTCCCCGGGCCGAGGCCGTCGTCGCCCGTTCCTGAGCCGGGGTGCCCGGTCCGGGGGAGTACCCGCCGGGCGACCTAGACTGGAAGTCCTGCCGCCGTTCCGAGAGGACCTCATGACCACCGACGCCCCCCGTGCCGAGATCCGGAGCCCCTGGCGGGAACTCGGGCCCGGCATCTTCGTGCTGCGGACCGCAGGTTTCCGGATGAACGTCGGGCTCGTCGTCGGGACGGACAGGGCGCTGGTGGTCGATACGGGGGCCGGACCCCGCACCGCCGCCCAGGTGTACTCGCACGTGCGGGACGTCACCGGGCTGCCGCTGATCGTGGTCAACACCCACGCGCACGCCGACCATTTCTTCGGCAACGCGTACTTCGCCGCGCAGGGGGTCGAGGAGTTCTGGGCGACGTCACGATGCAGTGCGGTGCAGTCCGAGAACGGGGAGCAGCAGCGCCCGCTGGTCTCCGCCGTCGAGCCAGAGATGGCTGCGGGCGACGGCGTTCACGCCGGCATCGTTCCCGCCAACCGGCAGGTCGAGGGGACTCCGGTCGACCTCGACCTCGGTGGCCTGTCCGTGACGCTGTTCCACCTGGGGCCCGGCCACACCGATCACGATCTCCTGGTGGGCGCGGGAAGCGTGCTCTTCACGGGCGATCTCGTGGAGGAGGGCGCCGATCCGGCCTTCGAGGACTCCTTCCCGGTCGACTGGGTGCGCACGCTCGGCAAGGTCGTGGCGCTGGAGGACCTCTACGACGTCTTCGTGCCCGGTCACGGCGAGCACCTGGCGATCGAGGGAGTCGTGACGCTAATGAACACGATGCGCAACGCGATCCGCGTGACGCGTCTCGCGATGGACGAGGCGTCGATGGACATGACCAAGGCGATCCCGATCCTGCCCTACGGGCCCGAGCAGTCGCGGGCGCTGCTGATCCGCCTGCGCACGCTGGCGCACTGGAAGTGGCTGACGCGCAAGCACTGACCCGTCGCGGGTCGGGCGTCAGGCAGATGTACCGAACACCGTGCGGTCGAGGTAGGCGTTACGGAACTTGCCCGCCGGATCCATCCGGCCGGCTAGGGCGCGGAAGTCGTCGAAGCGGGGGTAGAGGGGCGCGAGCTCCGCGGCCCCTGCGGAGAACAGCTTGCCCCAGTGCGGACGGGCGCCCAGGGGGATGAGTGCGGCCTCGAGCTCCGGCAGGAGTGCCTCGACCTCCGGCTGCATCGGCTTCCAGGTGAAGTGCAGGCCGATCCCGGCGCGCTGGTAGTTGTTGCTGAGCCACAACTCGTCGGCGGCCATCGAGCGCACCTCGGAGACGAGCAGGAGCGGGGAGATCCGCGGTGCGAGGGCGCGGACGGCCTGGATGGCCTCGACGGCGTGCTCGCGGCCCACCAGGTACTCGGTCTGCAGCTCCTCGCCGTTGCTCGGGGTGAACGCGAGACGGAAGTGTGCCAGCCGGTCCGACCAGGGGCCGGGAACGCCGAGCTGCTGCGTGCAATGATCGGCGGCGACACCCGGGACGGGGTGGTAGGCGCGGTCCGCGGCAGTCCCGCCGTAGAACTCCGCAGGGACCGCCGAGGTGCTGTCCATCCTGCTCTTGAGCCAGGCCTGACCGATGGTGTCACCGGCCCAGTCCGTGAACAGACTGACACTGTAGGCCGAGGAGGTGGCGGCGTCGTAGTCGGCCAGGACCGCATCCCAGGGCACGTCGGTGAACACGTCCTGGCGGACGTCGAACGAGGGTTCGATACGCAGCGTGACCCGGTGGACGACGCCGAGAGCGCCGAGGCCGACCACGAAGCCGTCGAAGTCGGTGTCGCCCTTGGCCAGCCGGAGGACCTCGCCCGACGCCGTCACCATCTCGAGGCCGACGACGGCCGTCGACAGATTGCCGTTCGCATCACCCGAGCCGTGGGTGGCCGTGGCGATGGCTCCGCCGACGGAGATGTGGGGGAGCGAGGCGAGATTGTGCACGGCGAAGCCGCGGCGCTGGAGGTGCTCGGCAAGGACGCCGTACCGGACACCGGCGCTGATCGTCACCGTCAGTGCGGCCTCGTCGATCTCGACGCCAGGGTCGATGACGTCCAGGGAGACGAGCGTGGCGGGGCTGTCCGCGATGTCGTTGAAGGAGTGTCGCGAGCCGAGGGCGCTGATGCGGTCGGCTCCGGCGACGACCCGCTGGAGTTCGGCGAGGGAGGTGGGGTGCTCCAGCGTGTGGGCCTGGTACTCGTAGTTGCCCGCCCAGTTCAGCCGGTCGTGTACCTGTTCCTCGATCATGGTGGTCCTTGTCTAGCGGAGAGCCCGACCGCGAGGATGAAAGCCGCGGTGCGACGTCAGGGTGGATGCCCGCCAATCCTACAACGTTGTAGACTCACCTCACGCGTGAGGTACAGGGCATCACCGCGGGATCCGAGGGAGTGGCATGGCGGCGACACTGAAGGACGTTGCGCTCGCCGCAGGGGTCTCGATCAAGACCGTCTCCAACGTCATCAACGACTACCAGCACATCCGTGCGGACACCAAGCAGCGGGTGATGGAGGCCATCACCGAACTGGGCTACAGCCCCAACCTCTCGGCACGAAGCCTGCGCTCGGGCAAGACGGGGGTCATCGGGCTCGCCGTTCCCGAGCTCTCACTGAGCTACTTCGCCGAGCTGGCCGACTCGATCATCAAGGCCGCCGAGAGGCGGGGCCTGAAGGTCCTGATCGAGCAGACGGGCGGCGACCGCGCCCACGAGCTCGAGATCCTCTCCAGTCCGCGACTGCAGATGACGGACGGCCTGCTCTTCAGCCCCCTCGGGATGTCCAACGAGGACGCGCATTACCTCAACGTGAACTTCCCGCTCGTTCTGCTCGGCGAGAGGATCTTCGGCGGCCCCACCGACCACGTGACCATGAGCAACGTCGAGTCGGCCCGGGCCGCGACGGCGCACCTGCTGTCGAAGGGCAGGCGCCGCATCGCGGTCGTCGGCGGACACGAAGGTGAGATCATCGGTTCCGCGGGCCTCCGGCTGCGCGGGTATCAGCAGGCACTCGAGGAGGCGGGCATCCCGTTCGATCCCGACCTCGTGGCCTACACGACCTTCTGGCACCGAGCCAACGGCGCCACGTCGATGCGGGAACTGCTGGAATCCGGGGTGCAGTTCGACGCGATGTTCGGCATGAACGACACCCTGGCGCTCGGCGCGATGCGCGTGCTGCAGGAGGCGGGCCGCCGCATCCCGGACGACGTCGCCGTCATCGGCTTCGACGACCTCGACGAGGGAAGGTACTCCCTTCCCACCCTGTCCACGGTCGACCCCGGCAGGGACGAGATCGCCGACACCGCTGTACGCGTGCTCCAGGAGCGTATCTCCGCCCGCGAAGCGGACCTCCGTCCCCGGGAGTTCGAGGCACGTTTCCGCATCATCGAGCGGGAGTCCTCCGCGCTTCCGGCCTGAGCCGACGGCCGCCGCCAAAATTTTGACCCAGGCGCTTGACAGTGACCCGCCTCACTCTGCATGCTTCTTCTACATCGTTTACCTACAACGATGTAAATGACGGAACCGGCACTTGCGGACACCCTCGCACAGCGAGGTGGACCTGCAGGAGGACGGCCCCGGATCAAGGGAGATTCGAGCAGGCACAGCACGTCGTGCCCTGGCGATCCTCCTTCCTGCAGCACCTGGACCTGACGCCCCCGAGGCGGACCACGGTGGATTCCACCGCGAGAGGAAGCAAGATATGAAAGCCAAGTTTCTGGCATCGGCAGGCATCGTCGCCGCCACTGCTGTCGCACTGACCGGCTGCTCCGGAGGAAGTGGAGGCGGCGAGGGAGGCGACTCCGCCGCTGCCTCCTGCACCAACACCATCGTCAACGCGGAAGCCCCCCAGGTCACGGTCTGGGCCTGGTACCCCGGGTTCAACGACGTCGTCGACGCCTACAACAACGCCAACGACGACGTCCAGATCTGCTGGACGAACGCCGGCCAGGGAAACGACGAGTACACCAAGTTCTCGACCTCGATCGAGTCCGGCTCGGGCGCCCCCGACGTCATCCAGCTCGAGTCCGAGGTGCTCGCCAGCTTCACCATCCGCGACGCCCTCGTGGACCTCACCGAGTACGGCGCCAACGACGTCAAGGCCAACTACGCCGAGGGCGCCTGGGAGGATGCCTCCAGCGGTGACGCCGTCTACGCGATCCCCGTCGATGGTGGCCCCATGGGCATGCTCTACCGCCAGGACCTCTTCGACGCAGCCGGCATCGAGGTCCCCACGACCTGGGAGGAATTCGAGGTCGCGGCCCAGAAGCTGAAGGAATCCGGCGACGGCGGCGTCATCGCCGACTTCCCCACCAACGGACGCGCCTTCAATCAGGCACTGTTCGCGCAGGCCGGGTCGGTGCCCTTCGAGTACGACTCCGCGAACCCGCAGGAGATCGGCATCAAGGTCAACGACGAGGGCGCCAAGAAGGTCCTCGAGTACTGGGACGGACTCGTGAAGGACGGCCTCGTCGCGACCGACGACGCCTTCACCGCCGACTACAACACCAAGCTCGTCGACGGCTCCTACGCCGTCTACCTGGCCGCCGCATGGGGCCCGGGCTACCTGCAGGGACTCTCCGACGCGGACCCGACCGCCATCTGGCGTGCAGCGCCCCTGCCGCAGTGGGATGCCGCGAACCCGGTGCAGGTCAACTGGGGCGGCTCGACCTTCGCCGTCACCGAGCAGGCGTCCGACAAGGACCTGTCCGCCCGCGTCGCCATGGAGGTCTTCGGCTCCGACGAGCAGATGAACCTCGGCATCGAGAAGGGCGCGCTCTTCCCCTCCTACGCGCCGATCCTCGAGTCCGACGAGTTCGCCACCAAGGAGTACGAGTTCTTCGGCGGCCAGCAGATCAACCAGGAAGTCTTCCTCGACGCTGCGGCAGGATACGAGGGAGCGACCTTCAGTCCCTTCCAGAACTACGCCTACGACCAGCTGACGGTGCAGATCTACGCGATGGTCCAGGGCGAGAAGGACGCGAGCCAGGCCCTCGATGACCTCCAGGCATCGCTGGAGCAGTACGCGACCGAACAGGGCTTCACCCTGAAGTAACCACCGCCGGGGAGGGTGGCCGCGAACCGCGGTCGCCCTCCCTGCCGGACCCGTGGCACCGCCCACCGAGCTATCCGTCCCACACGTTCCAGGAAAGACCATCATGGCTACGACCACCGCGCCGACGGCGTCCCCCCGCGCCGGGGCTTCCCAGCAGGTCACCCACCGCCCCGACAGGAGCTACCGCCGACGCCAACGGTGGGGGTGGCTCTTCGTGGCACCCTTCGCCGCCATCTTCCTGACCTTCCTCATCCTGCCCCTGGTCTTCGCCTTCAGGATGAGCCTCTTCACCAGTACGCTCGCGACGGGCAACCGCTTCGTCGGAGCGGACAACTACGTCAAGGCGTTCACCGACCCGATCTTCCTCCAGGGGCTCGGCACGGTCGCGAAATTCGCCCTGATCATGATCCCGGCGCAGATGATCGTGGCGCTCGTCGCGGCGCTCGTCCTGGACAACCTCGCGACGTGGGCGTCGAAGTTCTCCCGCCTGATGATCTTCATCCCCTACGCGGTCCCCGTGGTCATCGGAGCCCTCATGTGGGGCTTCCTCTACAGCCCCCGCTTCGGTCCCGCGGCCGACATCTTCGCGATCTTCGGATTGGCGGCGCCCGAGTTCCTGGCGCAGAGCAACATCTTCGGCAGCCTCGTGAACATCGTGACCTGGCAGTGGGCCGGCTACTACATGATCATCATCTACGCCGCGCTCCGCGGTATCGACCCGGGCATCTACGAGGCAGCGGTCCTCGACGGGGCCTCCGACCGGCAGATCGCCACACGCATCAAGATCCCCATGATCTCCTCCTCGCTCGTGATGGTGGTCATCTTCGCCCTGATCGGCACCCTGCAGTTCTTCACCGAACCGCAGGTCCTGAGAGCGGTGGCGCAGGGAGCCATACCGACGTCGTACACGCCCAACATGTATGCCTTCTCCCTGGCGTTCTCCTACAGCCAGTTCAACTACGCATCCGCGATCTCCTTCGCGCTCGGCATCGTGGTCTTCGTGTTCTCGTTCTTCTTCCTCTTCCTGACCCGCAAGCAGAGCGGACTGAAATAAGCCATGGCACTCGTCACAGACACCCCCAAGCAGCGCGACGGCGGCCGGAAGGTCCGCGGTTCAGGCGCCCGCAACCGCGCACGCAACGGCGGACCGCGCATCGGGTCCCACATCTTCCTGCTCATCCTCGTCATCTACTTCATCACCCCCATCTGGTGGCTGACCGTCGCGAGCACGAAGGACACCGCCGGACTCTTCGGTGGCTCCGGCGGCCCGCTCTGGTTCGACAACGAGTTTCACTTCTTCAGCAACGTGCAAGGCCTGTTCGAACGCCAGGACGGGATCTACTGGCGCTGGCTGGGCAACTCCTTCCTCTACGCGATCTCGGGTGGGGTGGGCGCGACCATCCTGGCGGTCCTCGCCGGCTACGGCTTCGCGAAGTACAACTTCCGCGGCCGGACCGCCTTCTTCGGCATCCTGCTCGGGGCCGTCATGGTGCCGCTGACGGCCCTGGTCATCCCGACCTTCGTCCTCCTCAGCTCCGTCGGCCTGGTGAACACCATCTGGGCCGTCATCCTGCCCTCGCTGCTCAGTCCGTTCGGTGTGTACCTCATGAGGGTCTTCGCCCAGGAAGCGGTGCCCGATGAACTGCTCGACGCCGCCCGGATCGACGGCGCCGGTGAGATCCGGACCTTCTTCCAGATCGCGCTCCCGTTGCTCCGACCGGCCATCGTGACGGTGCTGCTGCTGTCCGTCGTCGGGACCTGGAACAACTTCTTCCTGCCGCTCGCCGTCCTCAGCGACCCGCTGCTGCTGCCCGTCACGGTCGGCCTCAACGGCTGGCAGGCCCTGTCCAACGCCGGCAGCGGCGGTGAGGCGCTGTGGAACCTCATCACCACGGGTGCCTTCATCTCGATCATCCCGCTGATCATCGCGTTCCTCTCCCTCCAGAAGTACTGGCAGGGCGGGTTGTCGCTGGGCTCGCTCAAGTAGCCCGCACCCCGCTCCCTGCAGACATCACCACGCACAGAAAGTCATCCGATGCAGAACGCACGCCTCACCCTCGACCCCTCCTTCACCGTCGGGCCGATCAACCGCAACATCTTCGGCGGATTCGTCGAACACCTCGGCCGCCACATCTATGACGGGATCCACGAGCCGAGCCACGCCACGGCCGACGACGAGGGCTTCCGCCAGGACGTCATCGACCTGGTCAAGGAGATGGGCGTCTCGACCATCCGCTACCCGGGGGGCAACTTCGTCTCCGGATTCCGCTGGGAGGACAGCGTGGGACCGCGCGACGAGCGGCCCACGCGCCTCGACCTCGCCTGGCACTCCACCGAGACCAACCAGGTGGGCATGCACGAGTTCTCCTCCTGGCTGCAGAAGGTCGGCAGCGACCTCATGCTCGCCGTGAACCTCGGCACGCGAGGAACGCTCGAGGCGCTCGAACTGCTCGAGTACTCGAACCTGCCCAAGGGCACCGCACTCTCGGAGCAGCGCATGGCCAACGGGCGCCCCGATCCCTTCGACGTCAAGATCTGGTGCCTGGGCAACGAGATGGACGGACCATGGCAGCTGGGCCACCGCTCCGCCGACGACTACGGCAAGCTCGCCTCCCGCACCGCCAAGGCCATGCGCCAGCTCGATCCGTCGATCGAGCTCGTGGCGTGCGGCTCCTCCAGTGCCCACATGCCGACCTTCGGCGAGTGGGAGCGCGTGGTACTCACGCACACCTACGACGACGTCGACTACATCTCCTGCCACGCCTACTACGAGGAGAAGAACGGGGACCTCGGGTCGTTCCTCGCCTCCGCCGTCGACATGGACCACTTCATCGAGTCCGTCGTCGCGACCGCCGACCACGTGAAGGCGGTCCGCGGCAGCTCGAAGACGATCAACATCTCCTTCGACGAGTGGAACGTCTGGTACATCAGCCGCTTCGAGAACGTCGACAAGATCCAGGGCCTCGACAACTGGCCCGTCGCCCCGCGCCTGCTCGAGGACTGCTACTCGGTGGCAGACGCCGTGGTCTTCGGCAACCTCATGATCTCGCTCCTCAAGCACGCCGACCGCGTCACGTCGGCGTCACTGGCCCAGCTCGTCAACGTGATCGCCCCGATCATGACGGAGCCGGGTGGTCCGGCCTGGCGCCAGACCACGTTCTTCCCGTTCGCTATCACGTCGAAGCTGGCGCGTGGTTCCGTGCTCGAGCTGAAGCTCGACGCCGGGACGTACGAGACCGGAGAGTACGGCGTCGTACCGCTCGTGGACGCCGTGGCCACGCACGACGACGAGACCGGCGCCACCGCCGTCTTCCTCGTCAACCGCTCGCAGACCGAGGAGACGACGGTGACCATCGACCTCGCCGCCCTCAACGGCTTCAGCACGGTGGACGCCCAGTCGCTGTACGATACGGACGTGTACGCCAAGAACACCCTCGAGGAGCCGGAGCGCGTGACCATGAAACCCAATACCTCGGCGTCGCTCGACGGCGACACCGTCACCATCACGCTTCCTCCCGTGTCCTGGACGGCCGTAGCCCTGGCATGAACCACCCCGAATACAGGATCGAGGGCGGCGGCTACACGGCCGTCGTCCTCGGTCTCGGTGCCGCCGTCCGCGAGCTCACCCACGAGGGACGACCGCTCGTCGTGCCGTTCGGTCCCGACGAGGAGATGCCCAACTTCCGGGGCGCGTTCGTCGCCCCCTGGCCGAACCGCATCCCGGACGGACGCTACTCGTTCGACGGGTCGGACTTCGAGCTCCCGATCAATGAGCCCGAGCGCGGCGCGGCACTGCACGGGCTCGTCTTCGACATCCCCTGGACCCTCGTGGAGCACACCGGCTCCGCCGTGTCGCTGGGGTGCACCATCCAACCGACGGAGTCCTACCCCTTCGCCATCGAGCTCCAGGTGCGCTTCAGCGTGGGCGGGGACGGTTTCAGGACCGACGTCACCGCCCTGAACACGGGCTCGCGACGCGCGCCCTACGGCGTCTGCCCCCACCCGTACCTCGTCGCGGGGCCCTCGCCGCTCGACGAGTGGGTGCTCGAACTCCCCGCTGCCACGGTCCTGACGGTCACCCCCGACCGGTTGCTGCCCGTGGCCAAGGAGGCGGTCGCCGGGACGCCCTTCGACTTTCGGGCCGCACACGCCCTTGCGGACGTTCAGATCGACCATGCGTTCACCGACATCGAGCGCGACTCCTCCGGCCGCGCCACCGTCCGTGTCACCGATCCTGCCGGTGGAACCGGGACGGCACTGATGTGGGACGAGACGTGTCGGTGGGTGCAGATCCACACCGCCGACCTCCCGAAGAAGCCCGAGAGCACGCGGCTCGGCCTCGCCGTCGAACCGATGACCTGCCCGCCCGACGCCTTCAACACGGGCGAGGACCTGGTGGTTCTCGAGCCCGGTGCGACGCATCGCACCGGCTGGACCATCAGGGCCCTGTAGCTCCACCGACGGACGGACGGTACGCCTCAGTGATGGCTGGGGTGCCTGTCCCGTCCTTCGTCGACGTGCCGACCGGTGAGGTCGTGGTCGGTGAGGTCGAGCAGGTCCTGCACCACCGCGCCGATCGGTCGGTCCGCGTCGACGAGGGTGAAGCCCTGGTACTCGGGCAGCGCCCGGTATCCCGACCGGAGGGCTGCAAGCCCGGACATGCTCTCGACGTCGGTACCGCGGGCCGCCACCCGATCGAGCGCCACCGGGACGGGAAGGTCGAGGTGCGCCACGACGTCGGGCGCCGGAAGCAGACGCCGCAGCCACGGCAGCAGGAATCCGCGGGGAAGGTCCCGCGCCTCGCGGAGGGCGAGCTGGCAGTCGATGCCGCGGTCGACGACGACGACACCGTCGAACCCGATGAGCCTCACCTCGTTGAGCAGGGCGTTGCATACCCGTGCGACGGTCTCCAGGAGGTCCTGCAGCTGCGGACCCGGAGTCCACCCCAGCATCGCCCACCAGGACGCCATGGTCCGGCGGCCCGCCGGGGTCCTCAGCAAGACGACCTTCCCCCCGCGCGCCCTGACGGCCTCCGCGAGGAGGCGGGCTGCCGTGCTTTTGCCGGAGCCGTCGATGCCGGTCAGGAGGATGCGCAGGAGGTGCCTTTCGAGGAGTGGTCATGCCGTTCAACGGGAGGGCAGGGCGCACCGTTCCCGCGGAGCACTCCGTTCCTGCCGGGCACTCCGTTCCCGCCGAGCGGGACGGCCCGCTGACAGGTCCGGGGCGATAGGGTCGGCCTACGGGGACGTCCCCGGTCGGGGGAGGAGGACACCGGTGGACCAGATCATCGCCGCGAGTGCTGCTGCAGGGAGCTTCCTGGCCGCCGGCTTCTACTTCGCCTTCGCCGTCACCGTGATGCCGGGCCTCGCCCGGGACGCCCGGACCGGGGCATCCGTCATGCGGGAGGTCAACCGGTGGGCGGTCCGGCCGCCCTTCATGGTGTTGTTCTTCGGAACGGCGATCCTCTGCGCGCTGGTCTGCGCGATGGGTCTCGCCACGGGCCGGCTCCTCGGCGTCGTCGGAGGAGCAGCCTACCTGGCGGGCGTGGTCAGCACAGCCCTCGGGAACGTCCGGCTCAATGACGCGCTGGACCGCGGGAACGACGACGACGCCGGCTGGGCCGCCTTCGCCGGCCCGTGGTCGCGGCTCAACATCTTCCGCACGGTCGCCTCGGCGGCGGGCGGCATCCTGCTCCTGGCGCACGTCCTCCGCTGAACGATCCGTCCCCCCACCCGGCAGCTGCGGTGCAGGACCTCCCCGCCCGGCGTCGTGCTACCGATCCGCCGTCCGTGCCGGCAGGCGCGCGAGGAGTTCCGGTTCGTCGGCGAGCTCCCGCCCGAGCCGGGCCGCACCACCGAGGACCAGGACGCGCCGTCCTGAGCGTGCCCGGCCGATCAGAGCACCAGACCCAGTGCGAACGGTCCGATCAGCACGGTGAACATCGTGATCAGGATGACGCCCACGATGTTGAGGACGATCCCCCCGCGGACCATCTCCGAGATCTTCACGTTGCCGGTGGCGTAGACGATGGCGTTGGGGGGAGTGCCGACGGGCAGCATGAACGCGCACGTCGCGGCGAGTGCCGCCGGGATGAGGAGCGTCTCGGGATCCATTCCGATGCCGATGGCGACGCCGCCGAGGATCGGGATGAACGTCGCGGCGGTCGCGGTGTTGCTGGTGATCTCCGTCAGCAGCAGGACGATGGCGACCACGGCTGCGATCAGCAGGACGATCGGCAGGGCTCCGAGCCCGCTCACCTGCTCACCGAACCATGCGTCGAGGCCGGTCCGCGCGACGGCTCCGGCCAGTGCGAGCCCGCCCCCGAACAGCAGCAGCACACCCCAGGGAAGACCGTCCTCGGCGTCCTTCCACACCAGGGTCATGTTGCCCTTCCTGTCGGCGGGGATCATGAAGAGGACGATGCCCGCGCCGATGGCGATCACGGTGTCGTCGAGCGTCCCCAGCCAGGGCATCGCCGTGCTGACGGCTCCGATGTTGGAGATGAGGCCGGGGAAGATCCAGAGGAACGCGGCGCTCGCGAACACGGCGAGGACCGTCTTCTCGCCCTGGCTCATGGTGCCCAGTTTGCTGATCTCGGTGTCGATCAGTTCCTTCCCGCCGGGGATCTCCCGCAGGGCGAAGCGGAAGATGACCCGCGTGATCAGCAGCCAGGCGATGCCGATGAAGACGATGACGATCGGTACGCCCAGCATCATCCACTGGACGAACCCCACGTCCTCCCCGAGCTCGGTGGAGATGTACCCGGCCACGATGGCGTTGGGAGGACTGCCGAGGAGGGTGCCCAGCCCGCCGATCGTCGCGGCCCAGGCGACCGAGAGAATCAGGGCCACGCCGAACACCCGGATCTCCCGGTCATCGATCACGTCGCTGATCGCCTTGCCGGCCGATAGATCCTGGCCGGTCTGCCCCTGCGGGGCCGTGGTTCCCCGGCTGTTCTCGACGACGAGCGTGAGGATGCTCAGCGCGATCGGCAGCATCATGAGTGTCGTCGCCGTGTTGGATACCCACATGGACAGGAACGCGGTGGAGATCATCAGCCCCAGGATGATCCGCCTCGGGTGGGTTCCGACCCGCCGCAGCGTGAGGAGGGCGATGCGGCGGTGCAGGTTCCACTTCTGCATGGCGATGGCGATCAGGAATCCGCCCAGGAACAGGAAGACGATCGGGTTCGCGTAGGGTGCCGTGGATTCGGCGACGGTGGAACCGGCGAGCATCGGCAGGAGCACGATGGGCAGGAGGGAGGTCACGGAGAGGGGAAGCGCCTCGGTCATCCACCACACGGCCATGAGGCCGGCGATCGCCGCGACCACACGGGCGTCGTCGGAGAGATCCGAGCCTCCGAGCAGGAGGTAGATCGCCAGTGCGACGACGACGCCGATGCCACGCATCAGCCACAGGCGGTTCGCCGAACGGGGAGGTTCACCGCCCCCGGACGTGTTCGTCGAGGAGCCCTCGGTTGCTTCTGCTTCTTCGGACTGGTGACTCATGGCTCAGCCTCCGCACGCCGTTGTGGAATGGGTCACACGCTAACAGTCCCCGCCCGAGGCATCAACGCGAAGCCCGGAGGCGGTTCCAGGGGCGGTTGGCACCGCCTGCGGAAGCGTGCAAGCCTAGGCGGATGACCGCTCTCCAGGACATCCCCACCCCACACGGCCCGCTCTCCTCCTACGTCGTGAGGCCTGAGGGCCCGGTACGGGGAGGTCTCGTGCTCATCCATGAGGTATGGGGGCTCGTCGGTCACACACGGGACGTCGCCGACCGGTTCGCACGGGAGGGTTACGTCGTGGTCGCGCCCGACCTCCTCGCGGATCAGGGCATCACCGAGGAGAACACGGCCGGGCTCGGCGAAGCGATCGCGGGGCCCGATGACGAAGCGCGCAACCAGGCGCAGCCGAAACTCCGGGCACTGCTGGCACCGTTGCAGGACCCCGGCTTCGCCGCGCTCACCACCGAACGCGTCCGCGCGTGCTTCTCCTACCTCCACGATGACTCCGACGTCGCCGGTCGGGTGGGCGTCACAGGCTTCTGCTTCGGAGGGTCGTACAGCTTCTCCCTGGCCGTCGAGGAACCACGCCTGCGCGCGTGCGTTCCCTTCTACGGCCATGCGAACTTCTCGGGCGAGCAGCTGGCAGGCATCTCGGCACCGATCCTGGCCTTCTACGGCGAGGACGACCACGCCCTCGTCGGGGAGCTCCCGGCGCTCGAAACCTCGATGGCGGAGGCAGGGGTGGACTTCACGGCCACGGTGTACCCCGAGGCGGGCCACGCCTTCTTCAACGACACCAACCGCTTCGCCTATCGGCAGGGCCCGGCCGAGGACGCCTGGAAGCTCACCCTGGGCTTCCTCGCCCGCCATCTTGCCTGAGGACGGCGCGCCGCTGCCGGCCGCCGGTGACGGCACGCCGTTACACCTGCGCCCCTTCGCCCTCGCCCTTGTGTTCGTCGGTGGAACGGCCGGGACGCTGGCGCGGTTCGGTCTCGCGGAGCTGGTCCCGGCACCCGCGGGGCTCCCGCTCGGCGTCCTCCTGATCAACGTCACGGGGGCATTCGCCCTCGGTGTACTCCTCGAGGCACTCGCGCGACGCGGCGCCGACGAGGGAGGCCGCCGTACGGTGCGGCTGCTCGTCGGCACGGGCTTTCTCGGCGGGTTCACCACGTACAGTGCGCTGGCCGTCGATGCCGCGCTCCTGGCCGGTTCCGGGAGGACGGGCGAAGGGATCGCCTACCTCGTCGTGTCGGTGCTGGTGGGCCTCGCCGCCGCGGCCGCCGGGGTCGTCGTCGGGCGCCGTTTCGGTGCCCGCCCGGTGTCCCGCGAGG
>WNZI01000044.1 GCA_009728235.1 Vibrio cholerae
GTCAGACCGAGTCAGCAAGTGGGGCCACTTGACCTTGACACAGACACTTGACCTACGCCCGATCACCATGGGACGCAGTTCGACTCTTATAGGAGCGTCAGGGGCACGGCACAAGTTCCCCCACGCTTCGCTACTTGTCCCGCACCCAGATGGACAGCAGGAACCAGCAGCCCGCCTGCACACACCCACCTGCGTCACCGACACCGGGTGGATCACCTCGAGTGACCGGTGGGCCTGCACAGCCTCCCTATATGCGCGGAGCAAAGAACGACACTACGCAACAAGCCCGAACGGTGCTGTTTCCGAGAGAGCCATCGTCGGTACACGAGGGAGTCCTCGTCGACACAAGTATCAGAACGGCTACATACGAGTGTCGGAACATATGTCGTTTGGTACTCATTTACATGTATATATAGGTAACCAGTAGTTGAGCCACCACGACACCGCGATAGAAGGACCACCATGGCGACGGAGTAACCACCAGAACACGGCACGGCCGCGGCAGCGCTACAGGATCACCCGGCAATGAGTTCGAGACCGGATTCAGTGACATGGTCACCGTGCTCAATGACAATTTGGGACCGGCCCTGACACAGCTCATCGCCGGCAAAGACCGGCAAACCGTCACCCGATGGATGGCATCCAAGCAGCTACCGAAGTCTCTGGACGTGGAACGGCGCATCAGAGCCGCCTACCAGATCTTCATGTTCCTCGCCCATGACCCTCTAGCCCCGCAGTCACCGCACACCGTCCGAGCGTGGTTCATGGGCATGAACGGCCAGCTCGACGACATGTCGCCCGCTGAAGCGATCGCCGAGAACCGGACCCGTGAAGCGATGGCCGCCGCCCGCGCATACCGGGCAGGAGGGTAAAGCATGGCGTTGGGCGCCTCGCTCGCACCCAGAACGGTCGAGATCCCCGACAGGGTCTGGCGAGTCGCCCTCATCCCCTCTGGGCAGCGCTTCTCCGAGATCGCCCCAGACGACGCCCTCCTTCCGGATGCCGGGAACCGCTTCGACGTGCCAGGCGGCGGAGTGCTGTATTGCGCCACCAGCCCGCGGGGTTCCTATCTGGAAACCCTTGCGGGCAAGAGAGTGTCCCCCAGGTGGCGGCTCTCGTGCACGATGATCCCAGCGGTTTCATGCCGCCCAACAGCATCCCGGCGTCCTGGCGGGACGAACGCCGCCTTTTCACCGTCGGCACCACGAATCCTGCATCGTTCATTGACCTCGAGGACCTCGAAACCCGCCAGTACATCCTTGGTCAAATCGGTGAGCAGCTCGAACCGCTGGGTGTGGAAACCCTCGATGTGCCCGACGTGCGCGGGATGAACCGGCTCCTTACCCGTGAAATCGCGCGCTGGGCGTATTCGTCCCTCGACGATGAAGGTCTCTACAACTACTCAGGCATCCGATACGGTTCCAAACTCGACCATGAGGAGTGTTGGGCCATCTTTGCCGGCACCGAGACCTTCATCCACGAGCAGACCACGATCGAGAAGACCGACCCGAACCTCCTCGATGTTGCCCGCCTGTTCCGCAGGGACCGGCCGTCATGGGTGAGCGTGCACCGCTGACCGAGCTCGACAAGGATCAGGTCGCCAAGGATCTCGCCGCGGACACGGTGACGTTCATCGACACCCGCTCCGCGAACGAGGTCCATGCCGGGACGGTGACTCGCTCCCTGAACATCCCGGCCAGTGCCGCGATCGCGACCTACGGGGCGTGGGTCGTGAACCCCGAGAAGGACACGAACCCGCTCGTCCTCCTCGCTACCAGTCAGGACCACGCGCAGGAGATCTGGGACCACCTCGTCCGCGTCGGCATCGACAACGTCGCAGGGTACGTCACCAGCCTCGACGGGCTCCCCACCACCACGCCCGCCCTCATCCAGCCCGAAGACCTCGCAGAGGTCGACGCGGCGATGATCCTCGACGTCCGCAACCGCACCGAGCACACGGCCGGACACGTCCCCGGCGCACACCAACTCAACGGCGGACGTCTCATGTGGCACCTCAACGAACTCCCCACCGACGGGAGAATCGTCACCTACTGCCAAAGCGGACTCCGCAACTCCGTCGCCGCCAGCGCACTGCGCCGGGCAGGGTACAACGTCGTCGAACTCGACGGCAGCTACAGCGCCTGGAACGCCTACCAGCAGGCCCGCCAGAGCGCACCCGCCGCGAAGTAGTCCCCTAGACCGCCCGAACCGGCCTCCACCGGCTCCGGGCACTGAGCCCGGGCGCGCCCCCACGCGCGCCCGGGCTCTTTCACGCCCACCACCCCGAACGGAGCACCACGCCTGCCGGGCAGCACACACCCACGCCATCACCCGCGCTCTCAACCATCATCACGGGGCGCCGTGCTCGGCCTGCGGCAGAACCTGGCGCAGTTCATGCTGCTGCACATCAACCCGTGGGGCGCGGATCGCTGATCCGCCGCCCTACGGGTGTTCGCTCGTGCGCATCGTTCAGTTCGTCATGGAGCCCGGGTGGTCAGATCAGGGTCGCTGACCTGGCGAACAGCCTGTCCGAGGCGAGCTGCGCGCCCTGACCCAGTGCTTCGAGCTTTGCGACTGCGATCTGAGGGTGCAGTCGTCCGCCGAGTCCGCAGTCGGTCGACGCGATGACGTTCTCCCGTCCCACCAACCCAGCAAAGCGCTCGATGCGCTGTGCAACAAGTTCGGGGTGCTCGACGACGTTCGTTGCGTGCGACACCACACCTGGGACGAGGACCTTACCGTCCGGGAGCCGGGTGTCCTGCCAGAGAGCCCACTCGTGCTCGTGTCGTGCGTTGGCGGCCTCGAAGGAGTACGAGCCGGCGTTGATGCCCAGGACGAGGTCGACGATGTGCCGGAATTCGATGTCCGTGGTGTGGGGTCCGTGCCAGGATCCCCAGCACACGTGCACCCTGACTTGATCCTCGGGCAGGCCACGCAGCGCGTAATTCAAGGCGTCGATTCGTATCCGGGTGAAGCCCTGGTAGTCCTCGATGCTTGGTTCCGGGTTGATCTGGTCCCAGTTCTCCGCGATCGATGGGTCATCAATCTGAACAGTCAATCCGGCGTCGACGATCGCCCGATATTCCTCACGCAGCACGTCGGCCCACGCGTAGATGAACTCCTCCTCACTGGCGTAGAAGTCGTTACCGATACGGCTGGCCGATCCGGGAGACAGCGCGTTGATAAAACCCGTCGGCACATCCGCGGCAGCCAGGCCCGCTTTCAGGTTCGCAATGTCGGACGCGAGAGCGTCATGGCCGGTGTAGGACAGTGGGCCGGTCGCGGACGGGAATCCGGTCGCGTTCCTGCCCAACTGGATGCCGCTCTCGGGGTCCTGGTAAGCGGCGGCAAACCGGGTCCAGTCTCGCCGGTCCGCGAACGAAGTCAGCTTCACCGCTCCCGGTTCGCTGCGCACCGCAGCGGCGAGGATCGGGTTGTAGTCGGTGAGCTCGAGCCCGGCAGTGCGCTGGAAGCTGTAGGTCCACCACGCACCGTAATCCACGGCATTGGACATTGCCTTGCCGTACTCACCATCCCCGGGGATGGTGATGCCGAGGTCCTTCTGCCGCTGTACGAGGTCCACCACCGCATCGGTGAGTAGCCCCTCGAACTCCGGAGTGCGCTCAAGAGTGAAACCGTCCGCGGCGAACGTCCTCGCCGCGTTCGCGGCGATTAGCTCCGGAGTACGGGGCAGGGATCCGGCGTGGCTGGTGTGGATACGATCAATTGTCATGATGCTGATTCCTTTCCATCGTTCCTGCCATTAGCACCCTTCCGGACAAGGAATCCGGGGGAAGCTGCAGCGTCACGGAGGCAGGTCTCTCAGCTGCTCTGGATGGTGTGGCTTAGGGCTCTAAATCCACCGGCAACGTCAGGCACGCCCCCTCCACGACCACAAGGTCGAGCACCAACAGGAGAGGCTGCAACCATCATGGATGACTTGACCCTCTTACTCAAAAATTCGGGCCCGTAACAATTCGGGACTTGATGGCCGGCCTACGAAACACAGCGATCTGCACCTGGCAACCGGAAACAGGGACGAGGCTTTCGGGGATGTACCGCTGAAAATTAATTGCACGCTGGGCGCTGACGAGGCTCATCTAACTGTCGTTCACCACCTTGTCTCGCTCATAGCGATCGAAGTTTGGACCGATCCGTTTGGAGATCTACATGAGTGATTAACGCTTCCCGCATCAGGGCCGATTAGCTATCCCTGGCAGGCGCATGCACGGCGCTTGATCGCCCACCTCGCATTGGGGGCCACCACCGAAGCCCTCCTACGGGTAGTCGACAAAACCCCGCAGACTGTGTTAACCGTAACCCGCTCCACCCTCGCCAGCCCTCGCCAGCCCTCGCCAGCCCTCGCCAGCCCTCGATAAGCTCAGGCCGGTATTCATGCTGGGTCAACGGGCATACGCCGAACGTGCATGAAGGAAGACAACCACCCTTTGGAAGGATGACGTATGGACATCAAGAATAGGACTGGTGTTATCACCGGTGCCGGTACGGGTATCGGGCGTGCCCTCGCCGTCGAGTTCGGACGCCGACAAGGGGATCTGCTGCTGGTAGGCAGGCGGGCAGAACCGCTCGAGGAAACCGCGGACATGGTCCGCTCAGCCGGTGGGCAGGCAGAGGTACTGGCTGCTGACATCACTGAACCCGGTGCCATCGACAGGGTTGTTGGCGCTTCCTGGCGTAGGGGTCCGGTCGACCTGCTGATCAACAATGCAGGAAACGTCCGGGCGGGTCGTCTAGAGGATCTGCCGGAGCAGGACGTACTGGCAATGATCAACCTCAACCTCACCGCCCCGATCCTGCTCACTCGGGCGTTGTTACCTTCGTTGAAGGGCGCTGCGGCCGAGCGTGGAAGCATACTTCTTGCCATTTCCGGCGGCATCGCCCTTACCGGGCTGCCGTTCTACACCGTGTACGCGGCAACGAAGTCGGGCATCGCCCACTTCGGCGAAGCACTTCGGCGCGAACTCCACGGCACCGGGGTCCATGTGGCGACCGCCTTCCCTGGTGCCACGGACACGGACATGATGACCAGCTCCACCGCCGGGGAGGAGCTCGGATTCGGTCGGCGGCCAGTAGCCGACGTCGTTACAGAAATTTTGGCCGGGCTCGACGCGGACGACCATGAAATCAACACGGCAGCCACGACTAGGCGGAAGATGCAGGACCCGAACAAAACCGACCCCTTGGCCGTGGACGCCATACTCGCACCACGCCTCGAAGCCCTCGAAACCGCCGTGCGTACCCACCGGAGCATCTAAGCACTCACCGCGCGGTTTGAGGCCCTGTGTTCAAGGAACCGGCGATGCTTCCATGGAGCACAGGAAATCAGTGCGTCCGCGGAGCTCCGCTAACCCTGTCCCTGGGCGCCAGAAGGCCTGGTACCCAGGATTGCGTTGAGTCCCCATCCCAAGACCGTGATGAAAATGATGGCTCCAGCCATGGACAGCAGCTGTAGGGGGTTGGTCAGTATCCCGAGGCTGACGATGAGGGTCGTTGCCCCAGCCGGCGGATGTGGTTTCTTCGCCCACGTCAGGACCAAGGTCGTCATAGCGACCGATAGTGCCCCTGCGATGAGGTGCGCCGTGGTCAGGCCGCCGGCAGGAACTGATGGGTCATTTTGTAAGCCGAAGCCGTAGAGGCATGCCGTTCCGGCAAGGAGCCCAACTCCGTGACCGATCAGGGCATTGGACGGACGGGAAGACTGTTCCTGAGGGGATTCAAAGAACAGCATTACCGTCGGACCGAGACTCGGGAACAGCCATGGGGCTTGGAGAGCAAGTCCGATAGCGCCGCTGGCTGCCAGGACGACCAGGGACAATATTGCTGCATACAAGCCCGCACCAAAACTCTTCCTCGATTGCGCGAGGCGCCCGTGGAGCGATTGTTTCACCATCGTTTTCCTTTCCTTCTCTCAGGTCCCTAGGCGGACCGCAGGAGGCTGATCGGCGCCAAGGATCAGTGGTTACTCCGCGGTCGGGTGCCTGCTCAGAAGTCGTTGGTGTTCGTGGTTCTGGAGACGGTACGTATATGGATGTTCCTCGTAAGCCGGATAGCCGGGCGGATAAGCAGTTCCACAGAGCCGATGAGGAACAGCCAGGTTCCTGCGGTAGCGGTGTCTTCGTTGAAGAAGAGAATGCTGCCGATGATGAACCACACCGCTATCATGACGTCGTTGATGATCGAGAGTGTCTCGTATCGGTTGTGAAGAACGAGTTCCCGACCACCGAACGGTATATCTAGGTCTCTACCCATATCGGTCCCTCCTCATCATGATCGTTGTCGCCCCAAGGCCTGGCAAGGTGTCCTCTTCACTCAAAGCACCGGGGTGTTCTGGGCTTCGTTGGACCTCTGCTGTGGCATCAGACTGCCTACTTTTGCACAGCAGTAATCGAAGCTAGCAGGGCGGCGTAGAGGACGAGCCCGATTAGGAACCAGGCGAAGCTGGAAGTGCGGTTGCTCGGCAATTCTTCTTTGAAGACATTCAGGAGAACGGAACCTCCCAGTAAAGCGGTGAGGACCGCCACGACGAGAGTGCTGCTGGGGGCGAAGAGCGCCGAGAACGACCATCCTGCAAGGAGTGCCCCGGCGAGGATTAGCCGTCCAGTCCTCGTGAACCGCTGAGGATAGTGCTCTTCGAGCCCCCGATCGGTCAGGACGAAGTGCAGACCCATGGCGACCGTAAAGAGTATGGCGAAGAGGACCCCCGTCCGGATCCGAAGTGCCATCGTGTACGTGATGAGCGCGTTGTACACAACGAACGAACCCAGATGCAGCCAGTACACACCTGCCGAGGACATGCTCCCCGAACGCATCAATTGACCTCGATCAAGCCCCTGACCAGGTCGAAGTCGGGTACCTACCTCCTTGATTCGCGAGTCGGCGAGGCCCTCGAGCCCATAAAAGGCCGTGAAACCGGCTAAAGCAACGAAGAAGATCGCCAGGTCGAATAACGGGGTGGGCGTTACGACGTCCGACAGGGCTTCTCCGATCGCCTCGTTGCCCTCAGCGATTTCCGGCAACAGGTGCAGGAAAACGTAGGCGACGGCCAGCCCACCGGCGAAGGATCCTGTGTACCGCTCGGGTATTAGCGGCAGCTTCCTGATCTTCGGCGCGGCAAGGTGAAGCACAGCCAGGACCACCGTAAGCACGAGGGCCCACGCCACGCTCTGACCCGTCGTCATCTCCACTATCAACGCTCATCCCCCTCGTGTTTGGTGGCCCATTTGCAACCAGCGGATACCAGCACTTTCTCATGATCAATTCTTTGCAGTGATGCAATTAGTTACATTGTGGAACGAATGGGCACCCATGAGCGCCAGATGCTTACGGCCGCACTGACAGCATTTGCCGAGGCCGCAGACAAATTGCCTGACAAGGCACTGACCACTGCCCTCGGCATCGGATAACCCCAAGGGCTCGCAACGGGAGCGGTCGCAGGTCCACTGGGACGCTGGACGGTACGCCGAGCCCCTTGAATGGCACCCGAAGCTGATTGGTGTCAATCAGCGACGATGAGTGCTTGGGGGGCTGCTTGTTTCATGCGGGTTTGCAGCCATCGCAGTTGGGTGCTGGTTTGGGTGTCGCAGTCGGTGACGATGCTGAGGAGTTCCTCATCCCTCAGCCCTTGGGCGGCTTGTTTGATCATGGTCCAGGTGATGTCGACCAAGCTCGCCAGGAGGTAGAGGTCCTGCAGGTCCCGCAGGAGCCCGACCGGTCCTGACCGGGTCTCGGACAGGCCTTGGGCGTGGAGGCGTTCTGGTTCGTCGTCGTCCTCAACCTCCCCGTACCGTTCGATGATCGGGGCGAGGGCGTTCTGGTGTTCGTCGCACTGGGCTGCGAGGGACTGACAAATGAAGTGAACATCGGGTTCGTGGCCGTGGCCGTCGGCCACCTGCCGGAAGGATTCAGCGAGAGTGCCTTCGGACCTGTGCAGCAGCCCGAGGTAGACGGGAAGTTTCATCCGTGTTCCTCCTTCGTCGCCACCATGGGTGGATCTACCGGAGCGATGGTTTCCTGTGCCTGGGCCGCAGGGCCACCGACGGTAGGCAGCACGTGTTTGCGCTTCCCCTTCCGTTCGGCGGGGCGTGATGCTGTCGTCGTGGGTGCCGGGGACTGGCCGGTGCCGTCGGCAACCTTCACGACCCTCACGGCGGCGTTCTTCAGGACGGGTTGCTTGGACACGGGATCCCATTCGGTGATGGTCAGCTCGTTCGCCGCACGATAGGTGCCGTCCGGGGATCCGCCCTCGTCCCAGTAGCCGTAGTGGAACGGGGCGAAGATACTCCCGTCGCGGATCCCGCTGACCCTCACGGGCGCGGTGATATGCCCGCGACGCGAATCCACCCGCACGACGTCGCCCTCGTTGAGCCCGTAGGACTCGGCATCGCCGACGGACACCTCCACCCACACTTCGGGGGCAGCACCGTTGAGCTGGGGCGATCGAGCGGTCTTGGTGCGGGTGTGGAAGTGATAGACCGTGCGCCCGGTAGTGAAGCGAAGGGGATACTCCTCATCCGGGGTCTCGTGCGCCGGATGGTACGCGGCGGTCTTGAAGATCGCACGCCCAGCCGGGTCGTTCGCCTTATACGTTTCGGGGCCGACGGTCGCCCCGGTCAGCAGGTCGTGCCCGTAACTCTCGCAGTACTGAGGGTCGGTAGGGAAAATCCCGTCCTTGTAGAGCCGGACCGTGCCCTCGGGGTGGTCTCCGTTGCACGGCCAGGGCACGCCGCTGCCCCCGCGCAGCTTGTCGTAGGTGATGCCGGTGTAATCGCAGGGGCGTCCGCGCGTACACTCCTTCCAGTCCGTGAAGGCGTCCTCCGGTCCACGCCACTGCAGCAGCGGCGACCCGTCCTTCTGGGTGAACCCCATCCGCCTGGAGTAGTCGAGGAAGGTGTCGAGGTCGCTTCGGGCTTCGCCCGGCGGATCGACGGCCTTCTCTGACAGGTGCACGGTCCGGTTCACATTCGTGAAGGTACCCGTCTTCTCGCCCCACGCCGCGGCCGGCAGGACGACGTCGGCGTACTGCGCGGTCTCCGTCAGGTACAGATCCTGTACCACCAGGAACAGGCTTTCCGCACCGAGGATGTCCCGGATCCGGGACAGCTCGGGCAGGGACACGGCCGGGTTGGTCGCCGAGATCCAGAGGAACTCGATCGACCCTTGCTCGACATACCGGAAGATCTGCATGGCGTGCGTCGGCGGAGCCCAGTGCGGGATGATCGACACGTCGACGTTCCAGAGGTCCGCGAGTTCCTGGACGTGCTCGGGGTTCTCCCAGTTCCTGAAGCCGGACAGGTCCCCGTCCGCCCCGCACTCCCGGTTGTTCTGTGCCGTGGGCTGTCCGTTCATCTGCAGGATGCCGCACCCGGGCTTGCCCAGCAATCCCCGAAGCAGGTGCAGATTGTTGACCGCGCAGGACGACGCCGTGGCCTGGGAGGACTGGTAGAAGCCCTGCAGGACCGTGGACAGCACCCGGCCCGAGGTCCCGAAGATCTCCGCCGCACGCCGCACGTCAGCGGCATCGACCCCACAGGTCTCCGCAACCGCCTCAGGGGTCCACGGCTCCACGGTCGCCCGCAGTTCATCGACGTTCATGGTGTGCTGGTCGATGTAGTCCTGATCGATCCATCCGTTGACGAACAGCTCCCGGACAAGTCCGTGCATCAGCGCCAGGTTGGTACCCGGCCGACGGGCAGGTGCACCTCCGCGTGGCGGGCCACCTCAGTCTCCCGTGGGTCCACGCAGACGATCCTCGGCTTGTCCGGGCCAGCGATCCTGTCCAGGACACGCATCCACAGCACCGTCTGCGACTCGGCCATGTTGTGCCCGAACAGGAACATGGCATCGCACTCGTCGATGTCCACGTAGCTTCCCGGCTGCCCGTCCGAGCCGAATGACTCCTTCATGCCGCTGCGGCCGAGGCGGTGCACAGGCGCGTGTTGCCATCCATATGAGGAGTGCCGATACCGGCCTTACCCACGATCGCCTGGGCGTAATACTCCTCGAGGAAAAGCTGACCACTCGTGTAAAACCCATGGGATAAAGGGCCCTTCCGGTCCAGCAGATCCCTACTGCGGGAGACGATCCGGTCCATCGCCGTCTCCCAATCGGACTCGACCAGGACCCCGTTCTCACGCACCAGGGGGCGCGTCAACCGGTCCTTGTTGTCCACGCCCTGCCAGCTCGCGAACAGTCCCTTTGGGCCGAGCCGGCCGTGGTTCACGATGTCCGAGGACCGACCCCGGACCCCGACCATCGATCCGCCCTTCACCGCGATGTCGATACCGCAGCCATTGCTGCACAACACGCACGCGGACTGGACCCACCGCTCCACCTCGGACTCCTGCACGCCCTCGGCCAGAACCTGGTCCACCCGGACCGGCCAACGCTCATCCCGAGCGTATGGGGTCCTGGTACCCCACACCTCAGCAATACGATCCACCATGTTCGGCTCCTTCATAGCGCGATCAGGACGCCGGGTGCCTACCGCTCGCCCGGAATCCGGACCACCGTCCTACTACCCGCGTCGATCTCGAGGACCAGCTGGCTTACAGCTCACATGCCGGACGACCACTGCGAGCTGCCTCTCGGTGCCCAAGCTAGACCCGACGCCTTGACGGGTGCAACAGGGCATCAGTCGCTACAACCATTCGACGTGAACGTGCTCATCGAGTACTCGAAGATCCTGGCTGGAACTCTGTCGTAGCGCCGGCCCTCGATCGGATGACGATGCACCAGCCCGGCGGGCCACCACTTGCTGGAAAGCGCGCACGAATGAACAGTCATCCACCTGTGGTTGAGACTCGGCAATGGCGTTCTGCTGTGGAAGGACTGCTTGTTCCTGTTGTGGAATCCCCGTACAGCGGGCACTGCAACGGGCAGTAGCCCCGCGAAGTTAGCCTGGCAGTCTTCCGGATGGTATGACGAGCCAGGCTCGCGCATTTAAAGACGTCGCACTTCACCAATCAGTGGTTCGGCCTCAGTGCGCCAGGACCCGCCTTTCTGGAAGCACCATGCGACAGCGTCTCCGACCCATAGCAGGGGCTCCTCGGTGCGGCGCATGTGCCTATATTCCAGCCCGGTGTTCCCGCGCGCTTTCAACTCGGCGTGGATGATCCGCCGGTCGGCTGCAGCGAGGGAATCATCTTGCTCGAGCACGAGGCGTTCCGCCTCGGCCTCACGCAAGTCTTTGATTAGAGCACCTAGGCAGGTGGGCCGGGCTATCTTGTCGGGCTGTCCACTCACGACGTAGACAACGGTCTTCACACCCGTTGAGGCTGCACCTCTAAGGAACGCGCGTCTGGTTGCGTCCTTTTCACTGTTGAAATGGATGGAGGAACTCCCCTTGTACCGAAGGCTCCTAACGGCTGACCGTGTCGCCGTGACGTCGGCTGGCGAGATAACTGCGGCTGCGATGTAGTAGCTGCCTGCTTTGGACTCGTCCACGAAGACATGGGAGCGGCGGGGCAGGTCGAAAGGCATGCGATGACCCTACCGGCGTCCAACCTCACCTCCTTTACCAACCAAGTGGCGTACGAACCGTCGGACGGCGAGACGAGCAAGGTAGAGAGAGGAGTACTTTGTTTGTGTCCTACAGACGACCGGCTTACGGACAGGTCGCCCGACGGCTTTGACCGCTGCGAACAGATACTTCTAAGGACCTCCGGGTGACGATTCGGTGTTCAAGCCATCCTTGTGAAGCTCCTGGGTGCGCTGCTGATTCGTGACTTCTTCGTGCAGGCGCTCCATCTTCCGATCGAGCCGGTCAGCTACGTCAGCTGCATCCCTAAGTTCGGCCAGCAAGTTCTCCGGTACCGTTCCCTCGAATTTGTAATAGATCTTGTGCTCAAGACTTGCCCAAAAGTCCATTGCAATAGTTCGGATTTGTAGTTCCACGGGGACCTGCTCCACCCGATCCAATGTGAAGACGGGAATGGAAAGTAGAAGGTGTAGCGACTTATAGCCGTTGGCTTTAGGTTGGCTGATGTAGTCCTTGGTTTGGAGCAGTGTGACATCGTCCTGCCGAACGAGCATGTCCCGCAGCCGGTAAGCATCCGACATGAAACTGCAGGTGATACGGATTCCTGCAATATCGAGGATGTTCTCCCGAATGGACGCCAACGAGAGCTCGATACCCCTGCGTCTTGCCTTCTCGAGTATGCTATCTGGGCTCTTTATCCTGAAAGACACATGCTCGATGGGGCTGTAGTCGTTGTTGAACTCGAATGCTTCTTTGAGGATATTGATTTTTGTCAACATCTCATCGGAGCCAAACTTGTACGACAACAGGAACCGGGCGAACTCGTCACGCAGCGCCCTCATCTTCTGGAAATCAGGCATCTCGGTAGGGTGCTGCATTAGAGCCGGCCTAGTTGTGAGAGTAGCTGCTCTGTTGACTTGTTCATGGCACTCCTGTTGATCAGCGGCGGCCGATGCCGCCGACCCTTCCCTGCACATGAGGTACAGGTCATTGGGGGCCCTTTTAGTAACCGGCCGCGGACTGATCCAGGGAGTTCCTTGCTTCGAGGAGCCGGGCGCGCCGGTGAAGACTACGCAGTGCGTCCCTTGTGTCCGAAACGTCCCGCCATTCCACTGCCATCCCGTCTGAGAAGTGCAAGATGTAGAAGGACTCGAACTCAAGGTAGGAGTGTGTGGGCGGGGTGCCCAGTAGTGCACCGGTCTGTGTTCCAGCCCAGTGCACACGTGCTGCTATCTTATTCGCCTCGCTGACCGTGTCATGGATTGCGGCCGTGAGATCGGGTATCGCGGTGCGCATTGTTCTGGCCCAGTACTTGATTCCGGGTAGACCGTCGCCCTGTCCCAGAATAAGGTTGTGATCAACGATGTCGTATCGGATAAGCGGATCGAGGTCATCAAGTTTCCCCTCGGTGATGGCAGCGACGATCGATGTGAATGCGTTGACTAATTGAGGGTTGGACACGGTACTTCTCCTTATCGAAGGGTCAGTGCGCTGGCGGCAAAAAGATGGTGGGTCCGTCAGCGTAGCCACCAACAGGTTGCCGACCTGGTTGTATTACACCCCTAGTTTTCTAAAGTTTGTCGACAAGCACATCCGCCGTACGGTGTGTAGTCCTACCCTCCTGGGTGTACTTTTCCGGGCTCGCGGATTGACTAGGTAAGACGATGAGCCGCGTTATCGGCTGCCCGTCACTGCCTTTCGGTAGTAACGGGCGGCATAGGGTCAGCCCCCATTGGACTGGCGAATCCCCTCGGCGAAGGCATCGAAGGAGTAGATGAAGCCGCCAGCGTCGCCGCTGATGGTCGCGTACGCCTCTGTAGTGCCGGGTTTGATGGCGACGTTCGTCGCAGAGCTCAACCCCGCCTCGTCGCCGCCGGGAACTGAGATCGTCGTCAGCAGGTGGCCGGTGGTGTCGTAGACGAGGATCTCGGGACGGCTGTGCAGTCCGACGTAGAGGTTGCCGTCCGCATCAACCGCGATGGAATCGAGTTGGCCCATCCCTGCTGAGGCGTAAATGGCGGGGAAAGCGGTGGAGACCTCGGTGCCGTCCTCGGAGAGGGTCAGGTGGTCGATCCGGTTGCCGGTGTTCAGGCTGATCCAGAGGGCACTGTCATCGGGGGTGAACCCGATCCCGTTCGGTGATTCCAGTTCTTCCGCTAGTACGGTCGCGCTTCCGGTGATCACGTCGATGCGAATGAGACGTCCGGAGGCGTCCCAGTAGGGATTGCGTGCTCCGGCGGCGTCGGTGATGTAGAGGTTCCCGTCCTCGTCGAAGGAGATGTCATCGGGTTGCATGGGTGTACCACCGACCTCTCCTGCGAACTCGTCGCGGACGTCCTGTCCGTCAGCGGTCATGCTGCGGATGGACCCCGAGAGGAAGTCGGTGACGTAGAGCCGTCCGTCCGACGGACTGAACTGCGCTGAGGTAAGGACACCTGTTTCGTCGGTGTAGACCGTCTTTACGTCCTGCGTGTCGACGTCGATCCTCAGCACCTTCCCCGCCCCCGGCGGGGCAGTGACGTCGACAACATAGAGTGCGCCGTCCGGCCCAAAGGTAGGCCCTTCGAGGAGGGTCATCCCTGTCCCTTCGTGCACGTCGGTGACCTGCATGAGCCGCTCAGCCGTTCGTGTGGTGGTTCCCGCCGCGGCGCTAGCGTCCGGCTCCGCCTGGGGCTCCTCCGGCGTGGCTGTGCATCCAGTGAGGAGGCCGCTCAGCACCAAGACGCTTGGAGCAAGCGCATGTCGGAGGCCGAGGGTGCGGGTCATCGGGAGACTCCTACGTTCTCGTCGGCCGGTCGAGCTGCTTGGGCTGATACCAGGACCTCGTCCATATGGTCCTGCCGCCAGGTGCGCAGGAGCCGGTGGAAGGCGATCGGGCCGGGGCTGTAGCTCGCGCCGGCGATGGAACGGGTGCCCTCGCCGTTGTAATACCCCGGTGTGCATTCGGTTTGGAACGCCCGGTTGTCGATCGCGGTCTCGTGGACGGTCCGGACCCAGGCATCCTGTGCCTCGATGGTCGGTTCGATGACCTGGTATCCCCTGCTCCGGGCGTGTCCGATGACGGCGGCGATGTGTTCGGCTTGCTCGAGGAGGATGTGGGCGAAGTTCACCGAGTTCGCGTTCTGGATACCGCTGAGGTGGAACAGGTTGGGGAACCCGTTGGAGGAGAAGCCGTGCAGCGTGCGTGGTCCTCGGGACCAAGCTTCCAGCAGGGTGCGACCGTCGCGCCCCTCCACCGGCAGGGTGCCGGACATTACTCCGGAGATGCCGACGTCGAAGCCGGTGGCGAAGATGACGCAGTCCACCTCGTACTCGGTGTCACCGACGACGACGGAGGTTTCTGTCATACGGGTGATACCACCGGTGTCCGCCGTGTCGACGAGGTGCACGTTGGGCCGGTTGAAGGTCTGCAGGTAGGTGTCGCTGAAGCCTGGACGCTTGCACATGTACCGGTACCAGGGCTTCAGCGCCTCGGCTGTGGCATGATCCTCGACGATGTCGTCCACGCGGGCGCGAAGCCGGTTCATGGTGATCGCGTCGGTGATCTCGTCGCGTCGTTCGCGTTCCTCGAGTGGGAGGGTCGTATCGAGCGCCCCGGACAGGATCTGCCGTTGAAGGGACGTCGTCGCGGTCCAGCCGTCCTGCACGAGGCTCTCCTCGACCGGTTCGCCGGCGAGCACGGCGAGGAAGTTCTCCATCCGCTCCCGCTGCCAGCCCGGCTTCAGGGATGCCGCCCACTCGGGATCGGTGCGGCGGTTATCCCGCACGTCCACTGTGGAGGGGGTGCGCTGGAAGACGAAGAGTTCCTGTGCGTCAGCTCCGACGTGTGGGACGACCTGGAGCCCTGTGGCCCCCGTGCCCACGACGGCCACGCGCTTGTCCGCCAGACCTGTGAGCCCACCGTCCTGGTTGCCACCGGTGTAGCCGTAGTCCCACCGGCTGGTGTGGAAAGTGTGACCGCGGAAGGTCTCTATCCCAGGAATGCCGGGGAGCTTCGGCTGGGTCAGAGTTCCGGAGGAGGTGACCACGAAGCGGGCGCGGAAACTGTCACCGCGATCGGTTTCAACCAGCCACTCCTCGTTTTCCTCGTCCCAGGCGAGCCGGGTGGCCCGTGTCTGGAAAAGGGCGTCGCGATAGAGATCGAACCGCTCGGCGATGGCAATGGCGTGCTGACGAATCTCCTCCCCCGGAGCGTAACGCCACTTCGGCACATAGCCGACCTCCTCCAGCAGCGGCATATAGACGTAGGACTCGATATCGCAGTGGATCCCCGGGTACCGGTTCCAGTACCAGGTTCCTCCCACGTCACCGGCTTCATCCATCAACCGGAGGGACTCCACTCCCTGTTCACGCAATCGCGAGGCGGTGAGCAGGCCGCCGAACCCAGCGCCGATCACGAGTGCTTCGACGCGGTCGGTCTTCGCCGCGCGGTCCACGCGTTCCGTGTAGGGGTCCTTGGCGTAGTAGCCAAACTCACCCGAGGTACGCCGGTATTGGGTCGCGCCATCGGTGCGAAGACGGCGATCCCGCTCGTGCCGGTATTTCGCACGCAACTCCTCGAGATTCGGCGTAGAAACTGCGTCGTTCGTGGTGATTGGGTGGGCGTCGAGGTTCATGGTGTCGTGCTCCTGTTCTGGCCATGATGACGGCCGCGCCATGAGAGGGCGCGACTGTAGGTTTTGGCGGGATGAGGGTGTGACGTGGTGGTTATTGGACGGACCAGCCTCCGTCGGAGGCCAGGATGACGCCGTTGACGTTCGTGGAGTCCTCGCTGAGCAGCCAGGTGATCGACGCTGCTATCGTCCCGGCGTCGACCACGGGAGGAATCAGCGCCATGAACGCTCCGAGGCGCTCACGTGCAAAGGAAGAGGACATCGACCCTTCGATTGCTGTGGCCGTCGGACCGGGTGCTACCGCGTTCGTCCGTACTCCTGAGGGTCCGTAGAGGAATGCCGAGCTCCTCGTGATGCCCACCACTGCATGCTTCGAAGCCGTATACGCGGTACCGGCAGCGTTGCCTCGCAGGGACGCCTCGGAGGCAACGTTCACGATCGCGCCACGGCCCTGGGCCATCATCGTCGGCAGCACAGCCCGGCTCAGCGCGAACGTCCCGTCGACATTCACTGAGAACACCCGGCGCCAGAGGGCGTCCTCCGTCTCGTGCAACGGCATCATCCCGTCCATGATCCCGGCGACATTGGCGAGCCCGTCGATCCGCTCACCGGCAGCCGCGACGATGGCCTCGACTCCCTCGGTGGAGGTGATGTCAGCAACCACGGGGACCACCGTCCCCTCCGGGGAGACACGCACCAGTTCGTCCAACCGGTCCCCCGCGACGTCGACCGAGATCACACGACCGCCTTCGGCGACGATGCGCTGCGCGGTCGCGCGCCCGATACCCGATCCGGCGCCGGTGACAATGACCGTCTTGCCGGCAAAGCGCAAACCACCGGCGGCAGGGGCAGTCTCTTCGGTCTCCTCGGGAGGCATCACGCCCCCGTTGGCTTCCCTCACCAGCGTGTCCACCAGTTCCTGCGGGAACCGGCCACCTCCGAGCTCCACGAGGGACCGCAGACTCAGCCCACGCACCGGCTTGAGGTCGTCCTCGCTCTGCCCGCCACGGGCGAGCAACCCCCGGAGGATCGGGCCACCCACCTCGTCCTCCAACCACTCCTGAACTGTGTTCCTCGACGTCAACGGTGCTGCACTCATCAAAACTCTCCTTGATCGGGGTGGCCTGTGTTCGTTCTTCCAGCGTGGCCGGTGGTGAGGCCTGGGTCGTCAGCCCTCGGTGGTGTCTTTGATGTACACCTGGTGGCGTACACGTGTTCCCCACGGTTGCGGGCCAGGTGCGGCTCGAAACCGACAGGCAACCGGCGACGTCGTCGCGCGCATCGAATGAATCGCAAGCACGGAAGGCTCGAGAATCCACGTGGCGGTTGAATCCGCCTTGAAGGAACTGGGGCAGGCGGGTCAGTCCGAGACAAAAGTTCCTGATTGCGCTTGACGGGCCGGTGCAGCTGCGCGGACCTTACCGAGTCCACAGACCTTCTAGAGAGCCGAGTTCGTTCACGGACGCGCTCAGGGGTGTCTGCCAGGCTGCACTCGGCGAACCACCCCTGAGCACGGGCAACGTCGAAGTGTGACGCCTTACCGGGTCAACGCCCGTGTCAAACGGATCCTGCTACTGCGGGTGTTGCTGCAGCCCTGGTCTTCGGCTGCTCTTCCTCCGAACCGTTGGAGGGGTTTTCCTCTGAGGTCTTCCCCTGTCCTTTTGTGGTGGAGCGGCGATTCTTCACCCGAGCCGCGAGGGCAAGCACCAGGAGGGAGGCTCCGGTCCAGATGACGAGCTGGATGAGCCACCGTCCGAGTCCGTTGCCGTCGAAGAAGAGGATGCTGCGGATGGACTCGAAAGCCCCTGGTCCTACCCAACTGTTGTGCACGATCTGCCATACCGGGGGCAGCATCGATTCGGGCGCGGATCCACCAGCAGCGGGGAAATTCAGGGCGATGAGGAAGAGGATCTGCGCGAAGACGGCGGCCTGACCGAGGAGTGTGGTGAACAAGGTGGACAGGATACCGATGGTGAAGGTGTAGATCATCCCGATTCCGATGGCGCCCATGACAGTCCCGAAGGTGACGTCGTAGCCGACGAAGAGACTGATCATGGAGAACCCGAGGACCGGGACGACGATCCCGGCCCCGAGGGAGGTGAGGATGAGGTTCCGTATGCGCACCTTGGGGAACGCCTGGGTGATTCCCGTGATGCTCAGGAAACCGCCCACTGTGCAGATCACGAGGAAGAAGAACGGCACTGTACCGCCGGAGTCGTCGGCAGGAAGGGGGGATACGTCCTCGACCGTCGCCGATCCTCCGAGCTCGTCCGCGATTTCGGCTCCAACGCCCTGGACGACGGAGGAGGCCAGGCGCCCTCCTCCGGAAGCGATGATCGTGGTGGTGTCGGCACCGTCGACGATTACAGCGCCCACCGCTTCGCGCTGCTCCACGGCTGTTCGCGCGGTGGCAGCGTCAAGGGTCTGCGTAATGTCAAATGCCGCCTCGGCGCGCTCGGAGACGGAGTCGTTGATCTGCGCCGTCACATCCGACGGGCCGCTTACCGTGATCGCCATGTTGTATGGCACCGGTGAGTGAGTGGCGCTGACGAAGCAGAGGCTGAAGGTGATGAGGAAGAACAGCGGCATGGAGATGACAGCGATGAGCGTCGTCTTCAGTGAGGCCTTCCGCGAGGTGTCTATCGATCCCGGTGTGACGATCACGTCGAGATGGTTCTCCGGCATGACGAAGGAATCATCGCCCTCCGGCCGGTCCGGGGTCCTTGCTTCGGTGGTCGTGCTCATTGGAAGGCTCCTTGGCCTGTGCTGAGCGCGGTGCGCTCGGTAGTGTCGCGGTCAGGCTCCTCGTCGTCATGATCGGATGCGAGGGCTCCCGCCTTTGCGTGCCGGCTGCGCTGAGGTTGCTGAATCTCGTGGTCGCTGTCCTGATGTGCCGGCAGTGAAGATGTCAGTGCGGCGATCTCTGTTTTCTGCCGTCGAGTGGTCTTGGCCAGGTGCACGACCAGGGTCGCCAGGACCAGGCCCGCAGTCCACAGGCAGAGCTGGAGTAGCCAGCGTCCTGTGCCGTTACCGTCGAAGTAGACGATTGAGCGCATCGATTCGAAGGCGCCGGCACCGAAGTAGAAACTGTGGATGAACTGCCAGAACGAAGGGAGCATGGATGCGGGGCCGGCACGCCGGCGCTGGGGAAGTTCAGGAGGACGATGAAGGCCATGACCCCGAAAGTCGCCGCGGCTCCCAGGAACTGCTGGATGAGGATGGCTGCGGCACCCACGGTGAAGACGTAGAGCATGTTGACCCCCAGTAGTGCGACGATCGTCCCGAAACTGGCTCCATAGTCACCGACCCAGATCGAGGACAGGCCGAAGACCAGCAGTGGAGCGATGACCGCGGCACAACCGACGGCCAGGTAACGGACACGCAGACCGGCGCCTGGCATGACCTGGGTCAGCACGATGATCACCAGGTACGCACCGAGCGAGGTGTAGGTGAGCAGGTAGAACAGGGTTGTTCCCAACTGGTCTGTCGCCGCCAGCGGTGCGACGTCCACGACCTCCTGGTTCGCCCCCAACTGGGTCGCGATGTCTCCCCCGACCGCCTCGACCGTTGACGCGACCGCGCGGCCTTCGGCGTTGGCCACATAGGTGGTGACCTCGAAAGCCGGCGCTGCGGCCGGGTCACCTGCAGGTATTACGGTGACTTCGATGGCGCCGTCGACGATCCTGTTCTCGACGCTCTCACGCGCCTCCGGAACGACATCCGTGTGGGTGGCGGAGAACTCCTTCGTCTGGTCCAGGCCCGTCGCGATATCGGCGACCACCTGGTTCGGGCCCACGACCAGGAGCGGTAGGTCGTTCGGGGCCGGGCTGTGCAGCGCACTCACGAACAGCAACGGGAACGCGATCACGAAGAACAGTGGGAGCAGGAAAGCTGACAGGATGCGCCGGGCAGATCGTGGCGGCCCCTTGTCCGCTGACGTAGAGGAAGGGGGGACAGTATCTGACATTCGTCTGCTCCATTGAATGATGGGAAAGGACCTGTCCGGCTCAGAAGGCCGTGACGGCTTAGGTGGAGAGGGGGTGGCGGCTTAGGTGGAGAGGGGGTGACGGCTGCTGTTCGCTGCAGCCGGAACCCCTCTTCCCTGTCTGAAGAGGCGATGCCTTCTCCTGGCTGCCTGGGTGAGGCCGTTCTTCCCCACCGGTCAGCTCGTGCCGGCCCCGTAACAGGAGTGTTAGAGCACTTCCGTTCACCAAGGCCGGTGTGGTTCCTACTCTTCCAAGAACGACGGGCCGCTACATCCACCTGATGATGTGCTTTGCTCTACCGCAGTTGATGTACTTTCGAGCAGCCAGCTACCGCTCGGCGCGCTAACACCTGGCCTACAGCAAGGCATTCGCGTGCGCTTCTTGGGTACAAACCGGCGCTCCGAAAGCCGCGGACGTGAGGACAGTGCGTGAGGACAGGACGTGAGGACAGGACGCGGGAGCGCTGGAGTCAGTGGGTTGTCCCTGGCTGGACGAGACCGTTCTGGTAGGCGAAGACGACCAGTTGGGCGCGGTCCCTGGCCCCCGTCTTGGTCATGGCGCGGTGAAGATGCGTCTTCGCCGTCGCGGGGCTGATGAAAAGCTGCTCGGCGATCTCGGTGTTGGACAGGCCACTTCCCACCAACGCCGTGATCTCGAGCTCCCGGGGTGTGAGCTCGGCGACGCCTGCAATGAAGGAGGATGGTTCGTGGTGGGGTCTGGCGAGGAACTGATTGATCAGTGCTGTCGTGGCGTTCGGAGAGAGCAGCGACTCCCCTGCGGCGACCGTCCTGATCGCAGATACGAGTTCCTGTGGTTCGACACCTTTGCCGAGGAAGCCGCTGGCCCCGGCGCGGAGGCTTCCATGACAAGTTCGTCGGTTTCGAAGGTCGTCAGGACCAGGATCTTCACGCCGGCCATGGCCTCGTCGGCGGTGATCCGTTTGGTTGCTTCGATACCGTCCATCCCGGGCATACGTATGTCCATGAGGACGACATCTGCGCGTTGGGTGCGGGCCCCGTGGACGGCTTCGATGCCGGTGGATGCCTCTCCGACCACCTCGATGTCAGGAACGGCGTCCAGGAGCAGTTTGAACGTCCCGCGAAGGAGCGCCTGGTCGTCCGCCAGCAGGATCCGAATCGTCATGGTGCTCCTTGTTGTCATGGTGTCCTGTGGGAATAGAGGCGTGAACTTCAAACCCACCGTCGGGTAGTAGGCCCGCGGTGAAGGTCCCACCTGCTGTCACTGCTCGTTCGCGCATTCCGATGAGCCCATGACCGGTACCTGCAGGCCGGTGGGGCCGGGGTCGCTCCCTCGTTTCCGGAGGCGGCGAAGCATTGGTCACCGTGATATCCACTGCTTTCTCGTGCCAGCGTAGCGCGACGGTGATCGGTGCTCGGGGGGCATGTTTGGCCGCGTTGGTCAGGGATTCCTGGATGATGCGGTACGCGCTCAAGTCATTGAGCGGAGGCAAATCCACGGGCTCACCGTCCTCGCTGCTGACCACTGCATTTCCGGCGCTACGGAACATCTCGAGCATGTCCGGAAGATGCTCGAGAGTGTGGGTCGGAGCCAGGTCCGCCGGTTGGAGCAATGTGCTGTGGCCCCTCTGTCCCGTCATGCCCTCACCCGTCAGACTCGGGTTTGGTTGCTGATCTGGCGCATTGTGGGCATCGCTGATGGAGGAGGTGTCGTCGCGGAGTAGTCCTACTGTCGAGCGAAGGTCGTCGATGGCCTTGCGGGTATGGACGGTGATGTTGCCCAGAGCCGCTTCTGCCGCACCCGGGTCAGTGTGGAGCAGATACTTGGCGACTCCGGCCTGGGCGTTGACGAGTGTCAGATTGTGGGCGAGGACGTCATGGAGTTCCCTGGCGATCCGCATCCGTTCCGCCAGCACCTCCCGGCGGACATGTTGCCGGTGGGCCTGCTCGCGCTCAGCTCTGCTCGTCCGGCGGTGACGCACGGCAGTGCCGATGGCGGTCGCGATGATGACGAGGTTTCCCAGCACCAAAGTCGTGGCCAGCAGATTCGTCGGATACAGAATGAACGCCACCCCAAAGAGCACTGCTCCGGCGGCCAGTCCCGCGATCCAGGCAGTAGCGGGCTCTCTACGCAATGCAACCGTATAGATGGCGGCCATCGTCGCGACCGGAACCGGCTGGAACGTGGCGATACTGTCCGAGGAAGTCTGCATGCTGTTCACGAGCAGGGGCAACAGGGTCAGATGGAGGACCTCCAGGGCGACGACGATGCCCAGGACCAGGATCGGCCGGCGTCTCCTGTAGAACAGTGGCAGATACGACGCAGCCGCGACGATGATCAGGCCGGGTTCCGGGATCGAGGCGTAGTCGTTGCGCCCCCACAGACCAGCCGTCATAGCAATGAGGGTGACCGCCATGAACACCCCTCCACGCCAAGGCGCCTCAGGGGACTGCACGTCTTTGGCTTCAGTGAGTGCCGCGGGCATGGCCAGTTTCACGCGTGCACCCGGCCAGTGAAGTCTCCCGTGGCGTAGGAGGTAGCAGTGCTGGCAGCCGGCAGCGAGGTGTTGCTGGGCTGGAACACAACATACCGATAGGAGAAGTAGCGAAGGACATTGCCGAGCAGGACACCGAAAACGTTCCCTGCGACGTTGTCCGCGAACACGCTGGTGAAACCGAGCAGGTAGTGCGAGATATAGAGGCAGCCAGCTGCGAGGCCCAGACCTATCAGGTTGGTGATCGCGAACAGCGAGGTCTCCGCCCGCGTGGAGCGACCACCGAGTTCCTTGAACGTGACGAAGCGGCTGCCGGCCCAGGAGACCGCGGTCGCCGCAGCCACGGACAGGATCTTGGCCACTACCGGATCCGCGCCAAGCCCTGAGGAGAAGATGTTGAACAGAGAGAAGTCCACCACGAACGCCACAAGACCGACGATCGTGAAGGAACCCAATCTCTGTACGATGCTCATCCTGGGTCTCCGTTCTCGCGTCAGTTTTCGTCTTCTTACTTGTCCTCACGTCAGCGTGCGGGCGCCGTCCGGTGCGGTCGTTCTTCTTCCATTCTGGCGGCACAGCGTGTCGGAGACGTCCACCGCACGGTGCGTCTTGTTCTACACCTGACGGTGTAGTGCAGCGCACCCCCACTGCATGCCACTCTTGGTATCCACATGCCCATAGGCCCCATTCCGTTGGAGTGAGGCCTATCGGGCGGTGCTTGGATCAGGCGTTGACGAGCTCCCGGTTCTCGCTCGACCCCTTGTCCTTTATGGCTTCTGGGGCGTCGAGGGCGTGGCCTTCGATGTCGATGTTCGGGATGATGCGGTCCATCCATTTCGGCAACCACCATGCTGCCCCGCCCAGGAGCGAAAGCGCTGCAGGCATGAGGATCAGGCGGACGATGAATACGTCGGCGATGACGCCGACGACCAGTCCGAAAGCGATGGACGCCGCGATGGCCATGGTGCTCGAAGCGAAGCCGGCGAAGACCACCGCCATGATGGTTCCTGCAGCCACCAGAATCGGGGCGGAGCGGGTAAAGCCCTCCACGATGGCGTCCTTGGGGCTCATGCCTTTCGAATGCATCTCCTGGATACGGGAAACCAGGAACACCTGGTAGTCCATGGCCAGGCCGAACAGGACTCCGACGAGCAGGATCGGCAGCAGGCTCAGCATCGGGTCCCCCTGGGGCGCCGGGATGATCGCGTCGAGCCAGCCCCACTGGAACACTGCGACGCTGCCACCAAAGGACGCAGCGACCGAAAACAGGAACCCGAGGGTCGCGATGACCGGGACCAAGAGGGAACGGAACATGACAGTCAACAGGACCAGGGACAAGGCGATGATGACGACGAGATAGGTGATCAGAGCCTTGTTCAGCTCGGTGTTCTCATCGATATAGATGACGGCCTCCCCGGTGACTTGCAAGTCGACCCCGGCGATGCTGGAATCCTCACGAATGGTGTCAACGAGGTCCTTCGTCCGGTCATCGATCGGGCTTCCTTCGGGAATCACGGTCAGGAGTGCGGCACTGTTGCTCTCATTGACCTGGCCAGGGACGACCTGCTGGACACCGTCGAGGTTTGCGAGCTCCTCCTCGATGGCCGGAAGCTGCGCGTCGATGCCGGATCCTTCAGCGAAAACGATCAGTGGGCTTTGGGTACCACCGAACTCGTCAAGGACGAGGTTGTAGGCGGTGCGCTGGGTGGACTGCGGGTTATCACCGCCGGGAATGTTGTACGCGGTCTTGAGATCCAGGACCGGAACAGCGACGATCGCCAGGACGACGACCCCACCGATGATGGAAACCACGGGGTGCTTCACGACGCTCTTCGCCCAGCCATTGAGGAAACTCTTCCGCGGAGCCGTCGCCTCGGTGACCAGGACAGTGCCCTCGGGGAGGCGACGTTCCTTGCGGGGCAGCGCGTTGCGTCCGATGGTGCGCATCAGGACCGGCAGCAGGGTCAGCGCCATGAGCACGGCGATGAGAACCGCGAAGGCCGCGGCCATGCCCATTTCGGTGATGACGGTAATCCCGACGACGCTCAGTCCCACCAGGGCGATCAGGACGGTGAGGCCGGCGAAGACAACCGCAGTGCCCGCAGTGCCCGTAGCACGGGCCACCGCGTCGATGACACTTCTGCCCTCGCGCAGTTCGGTGCGGAAGCGGGACATGATGAACAGGCTGTAATCGATACCGACGGCAAGACCTAGCATCGCGGCGAGGATGAGCACGGTGTCACCTACCGGGAAGAAAGCACCGTAGGCGAAGATGGCGAGCACACCGACGCCGACGCCGAAAGCCGCGACGAGGAGGTTAGATCCTGCTGCGCGCAGGGAGCCGAAGGTGATCAGCAGGACCAGGAAAGCGACCAGGACACCCACGACCTCGCCTGGGCCGGGCTCTGGAGCCGTCGTGTCAAGCAGGTTCCCACCGAGTTCCACCCGCACACCGTCGGTTGCGTCGGTCTGCAGATCCAGCGCGGCCTCGTACTTTGCTTCCTTGTCCACCGTGTCGCCGAGATCCGTGTACGTCAGAGTTGCCACGGCCAGAGTCTGATCCTGCGAGATGTAGGGATCAGCAGGGTCCAGCGGGTTCGATACGGCGCTGACTCCCGGCAGCTGCGCCGCTCGGGAGAGCATGTCGGCGATCGCCGCGGAGGTCGCGGTATCGGTCACCGCGTCACCTGCAGGCGCCTGGAAGACCAGGTTTAAGGAATCGGAGGAGTCGGCTGACTCGGATTGGCCTCCCATCGACGGGAACTCCTCACCCACCCGGTCCAAGGTGCGTGCGGCCTCGGTGTCCGATGGGGACTGCCCACCAGCGGCCTCGGGCTCACTACTGCCAGAACCGACAGCCATCAGACCTGTGAAGGCAGCGAAGATAACAAGCCACACACCGACGACAATCAGTCGGTGCCGGGCGCTGAAGCGCCCGAGGCGGGAGAGGAAAATGGACATCAGGAAGACCTTTCACAGGACGGGAAATTCATCTCCTTCAGTCTTTCCAGAACCGTCTTTCAGCACGTCCACTTACCGGCTCGACCTCATCTACACCGTTCGTCGTAGGACCGGGCCCGTGCTACACCCGAGGTAGTCCCATCAGCGGCAGCTCAACGGGAGCTCAGTGTTCCACAGCGTGCTCGAGCGCCGCGTCGGAGTACTCGGCCGCGACACGGTCCCGAACGAACAGGAACAGCGTGCAGATCCCCATGATCAGAAAATACTGTCCCATCTGCAGGACATAGAACGGCATCACCCGATCGATCGTGGACAGCATCACGATCCCGAACAGGAACGAGATGACAGCACTTCCTGCTAGGAATGCGCCAACGACCCTCCGACGTGGGGACTGGTAGAACATGGTCAGGGCGCGCCGTCCGGTGCCCCAGGCGAACACCATCATGGCTGCGCTCATCAGCATGTTCCGGGGGATCGTGAACGCATTGAGTTGAGCGACCCAGACCAACAGGACGAGGAACACTGCCGGCAGGATCAGGACCTGCCAGCGCAATCCGTGCTCCCGGTAGAAGCGCAGGAAGTACGAGCCCAGACGCCTGGCCAAGTATGCGCACAGGACGAAGATGGCCAACCCACCAAGTACCTGAACTCCGAGGGTTGGCACAGCGATGAAATAGAACCCGACGACCGTGAGGATCATCCCCCGCAGGACTGCCTTTTGCTGCACCAAGCCGGTGAAATCGGCAGCTGTGATGGCGTGGACGAGAGCACCAGCACCGATCCGCAGACTTCTCCTGGTCCTCGTGCGGCTCCGCGCGAAAGAGAAGATCACCGATTCGAAGCTCCCGTTGCCATTACTCGGTATGTCCTGCAACAGGACGGCGCCACCCGCACTCAAAGCGCCGAACACCGCATCGGTGAAATCCCGCCGGTCAGCGGGAGCGGCACCTTCCAGCCAGATGTCCACAGCACGATTGAGGATCGCGGCGCGGTGGGACTGCGCCGGCCGTTCCGACAGTGCCACCCCTTCTACTTGCCAGGTCATGATGTCGTGCTGCATCAGCCCGCGGGCACTGCTCCCGACGATGCGGGTAGGGATCTCACTGTCGAAGATCCGGCCGATGACGGCGAACTCCGGCACGATCCGCTCGATGCGGTCACTGATCCGCGCCAGTGCCGCATCATCGACAATCCCGGGACCCAACCCTGGGCCGTCATTGGTGTAAACCGCGGCGATCCGCTCCTGCCCCGGCAGATCCTGCTTCATGGCGGCATACACTGCAAGGTTCCCGCCCTTGGAGTGTCCGCCGACAAACAACGGCCCTGTCGTCTCGGCGATCCGGTCGCTCAGGTACTCCGCAGCCCACGGCTGCGCCGGCACGAGGTCGAAGCTCATCGTGAAGTCTTCACGCCACCCCGTGATGGTCGAATCGGTCCCGCGGTAGGAGACATACGTCCGACCGTCGTCCAGATGCACGGTGATAGCCGCGAACTGCATACCCGTGATGTGGTCGGTCTCGTCCACATAGGCAGACAGGAAGGCGCCACCGAACCTCGCAGACGCTCCCATCGCCTCCAGCAGGGCAGGAGGAACGAACACCAAGCGTCGATCGCTCGAACCACTGCTTGGCCGAGCCGATAACAAGGCTGCTGCATCGCGAAGCAGGATGCTCTCACCGCTTCCGGCCGGAGGTACGATACCGGCCAGATCAATGTTCGACAGTGCGGTGAGCACGAGATTGTCGACGACGTTAAAGGGGCGTTCTTGGAGCGTGATGTCGCCGCGCCAGCACACGTAGTCGAGCAGATTCGCCATTGTTCCATGATTCCTTGCGTGCAGATCCCCGACTTACGTCAGGCGACGGTGACCCGACCATGACTGGGACTTCCGGGGATGCCCGGAGGTGCCTTCCGCTGCCGTTCGCTGCAACGGAAGGCTACCCTCCCGAGAGCTACCATGCTCTCCCTGGCCGCCCGGGCAGAACGAGTCCGCACCCTCCTGGCCGGGAAGTAGTGTCAGCCCTCACCGAGGACCGGGAGCCTTTCAGTGAGGCTTTGTCTTCGGGATCCGCTGACCTGAACAACAATGCCGTGATCGGCCCTGCCCACACATCCACCTCACGTCGTAGATTCCCCGTACTACCTAAGAGGTAGACCCGACAGGGCTGCGACACGTTACCCATTGACCCGCGGACGAACGGCCAGCATGCACACGCCCTGAACAACAGACTTGGACTATTCTGATGCGTCTCGAAAACCTAA
>WNZI01000045.1 GCA_009728235.1 Vibrio cholerae
CGTCGGCATCCGGCCGCGCGACGAGCTGGCACGCGACGCCGGGCTCGAGGTGGCCCCGCGCGGCGGTGTGGTCATCGGCCCGAGCTGCGAGACCGCGACGCCGGGGGTCTGGGCGATCGGTGAGGTGGCGAGCTACGGCGGCGTGAGCATGGGGCTCGTGGCGCCCGCCAACGCCATGGCGGAGGTCTGCGCCGACGGCATCCTCGGTGGTGGCTCCACCTTCCCCGGTTTCGACACCGCGACCAAGCTCAAGCTCTCCGGCGTCGAGGTGGCCAGCTTCGGTGACGCGCTCGCCGACGCGGAGGGCAGCCTCGAGATCGTCTACGCGGACCCGGCCCGGGGCCTCTACCAGAAGCTCGTGGTCACCGACGATGCGAAGACCCTGCTCGGCGGGATCTTCGTCGGTGATGCCGCTCCCTACTCGGCGCTGCGGCCCCTGCTCGGCAGGGAACTGCCCGCGGAACCGGGAGCATATCTCTCGTCCGCCGGGGGAGGAGAGGCGCCGCCGTCGGAACTGCCCGACGACGTCATCCTCTGTTCGTGCAACAACGTCACGGCCGGTGCCTGCCGGTCGGCGGTGCACGGGCTGGACGCAGACGGAGCCCCCGTGGAGCCGGCCCTCGACATGCCGGCCCTGAAGGCCTGCTCCCGTGCGGGGACGCAGTGCGGCTCCTGCGTCCCGATGCTGAAGAAACTGCTGGACAGCGAGCTCACGAAGACCGGGCGCACGGTCTCGAAGGGCATCTGCGAGCACTTCGCGATGTCGCGGCCCGAACTGTTCGAGGCCATCCAGGCCCTGGACCTCGCTTCCTTCCAGGACATCATCCGCCGCTTCGGCGCCTCGGAGGAGGCCAAGGCCGGTCACGGGTGCGACATCTGCAAGCCGGCCATCGGTTCCATCCTGGCGACGCAGCGGGGCGAGTACGTGCTCGACGACGGCCGTGGCAGCCTGCAGGACACCAACGACCGGGCATTGGCCAACATGCAGCGCAACGGTACGTACTCCGTGGTGCCGCGCATCCCGGGCGGGGAGATCACCCCGCAGAAGCTGGCCGTCATCGCCCAGGTCGCCGAGCAGTTCGGGCTCTACGTCAAGCTGACCGGCGCACTCCGGATCGACCTCTTCGGTGCCCGGCTGGAGCAGTTGCCCGAGATCTGGAAGATCCTCGTCGAGGCGGGCTTCGAGTCCGGCCAGGCCTACGGGAAGGCCCTCCGGAACGTGAAGTCCTGCGTCGGCTCCACCTGGTGCAGGTTCGGTGTGCAGGACTCCGTGGCCATGGCGATCGACCTCGAGTTGCGGTACCGGGGGTTGCGCGCTCCGCACAAGTTCAAGATGGGTGTCTCCGGGTGTGCCCGGGAATGCGCGGAGGCACGCAGCAAGGACGTCGGCGTCATCGCGACCGACCAGGGCTGGAACCTCTACGTCGGAGGGAACGGAGGCTTCCAGCCTGCGCATGCTCAGCTGCTGGCCCAGGACCTCGACGGTGAGACACTGATCCGCTACATCGACAGGTACCTCATGTACTACATCCGGACGGCGACCGGATGCAGCGCACGGCGCGGTGGATGGACGACCTCGACGGCGGCCTGGACCACGTGCGCGACGTCGTCATCGACGACTCCCTCGGGATCGCGGAGGATCTCGAGGCCGCCATGGAACGGCACGTGGAGCACTACGAGGACGAATGGGCTGCGACCCTCAAGGACCCGGACAGGCTCCGCCGGTTCCGGTCCTTCGTCAATGCTCCCGATGCGGCTGACCAGTCGATCGTCCTCGTCGAGGAACGCGGGCAGCGCCGGCCGGCCACGCCCGCCGAGATCGACGCGATGGCCCGACGCACCGTTCTCGGAGCCGCCATCCCCGTCCGGTCCGCAACCGCCACGTCGGAGGGCTGAACGGTGCACCTCGACATTGACGTCTCAGGACGCCGTGTTCTGGTCATCGGACCGGAGCGGGCGTCGCGCAGGGTGATTGCCAGGTACCGTGCGGCGGGCGCCACCGTGGAGCGGTGCGGCACCGCAGCTGCCTGCACTGTCGGCGCGCTCGACGGGGCGGCACTCGTGGTCCTCGTCGGTCCCCCACCCCGTGCTGCGACCGTCCTGGGGCCGGGTGCGGAGCAGTCGTCGGGCGCTGCGGCGGCACCGGCCACCGGTTCCGTGCAGGACGACGCGGAGGAGGAGGCTGTCGGTCGGCTGCGCGCCCACTGCCGCCGGTCGGGGATCCTCGTGGCCAGGGAACCAGGGGCTCCGGAGACCGGCTCCGTGACCCTGGTGGGCGGTGGGCCCGGTTCACTGGGGCTCCTGACGCTGGACGCTGCCGCGGCGCTGCGGGCGGCCGACGTCGTGCTGTTCGACCGTCTCGCACCGACGGACGCGCTGGCCCGGCTCGCGCCGGTGGCGGAACTGGTCGACGTCGGTAAGCTGCCCGGGTACCACCGCGTGCCCCAGGCCGCGATCAACGAACTCCTGGTCGATCACGCGCTGGCCGGCCGGCACGTCGTGCGGCTCAAGGGCGGGGACCCCTTCGTCTTCGGTCGGGGGAGCGAGGAGCTCGCGGCGTGCCTCGAGTCACGCGTGCCGTGCCGCGTGGTGTCCGGGGTCAGCTCCGCGATCTCCGTTCCGGCCGCAGCAGGGATCCCCGTGACCCACCGCGGTGTCAGCCACCTGTTCACCGTCGTCTCCGGCCACGCGCCGCTCACGGACGAGGAGCACCTGCACCTCGCAGGACTCGGCGGGACGATCGTGGTCCTGATGGGAGTGTCGACGCTTCCCCAGCTCGTCGCGGGACTCGGCGCCGCCGGAATGCGACCGGACATGCCCGTCGCCGTCGTCGAGCGCGGGTACAGCGCGTCCCAACGCACGACGGCGGGAACGCTCGCCACCATCATCACCGCGGCAGGGGCTGCGCGCTGCCAGTCGCCGGCCGTGCTCGTGATCGGCGAGGTGGTGAGAGTGGGCCTCGAACTGCAGGACGGGGCTGCGCACCTCGCTCGGCTGACCGAATCGCTGGCGTCATGACCGAGTACATCCGGGTGGAGGGGGCACAGGGGCAGCTCGCCGGATTCCGGATCGGGGTCACGTCCGACCGGCGTTCCGGTGATCTGATCGATGCCCTGGAGCGGCGCGGAGCATCGGTGTTCCACGCACCGGCCCTGAAGATCGCACCGATCGCGGAGGACGTCGACCTGTTGTCGGACACCGCCGCGATGGTGTCGGCACGTCCTGACCTGTTCATCATCACGACGGCGTACGGCATGCGGCGCTGGTTCGAGGCCGCGGACGCCGCCGGCCTGGGGGACGACCTGCTCGAGGTCCTCGGAGGCGGTCGCATCTACGTGCGGGGCCCGAAGGCGCGGGGAGCGGTGCGTGCGGCGGGGCTCGACGACGTCGGCATCAGTGCGGACGAGACGACGGCGACCCTCGTGGACGAGCTGCTGCAGCAGGACCTGTCGGGGCTCACCATCGGGGTGCAGTTGCATGCGTACGCCGACGCCCACCAGCTGGAGCGGCTCCGGGCGGCGGGTGCGTCCATCCTGACGGTCACGCCCTACCGCTGGATCAAACCCGAGGGTTCGGAGCGGCTACCCCGGCTCATCGACGCGGTGTGCGCGGGGCAGCTGGACTGCGTCACCTTCACGAGCGCACCCGCGGTCGACGCCCTGTTCAGCACCGCTGCCGAGCAGGGACTGCAGGAGGAACTCATCGAGCGGTTCCGGCGGAGCGTCCTCGCGGCCGCCGTCGGTCCGGTGACGGCGCAGCCCCTGATCGACGCGGGGATCGACCCGATCGTGCCCGAACGCTTCCGCATGGGCGCACTCATCCGCCTGGTCTGCGACCACCTCGCCGAGCACCACGTGGAGCAGCTGCGCACGCGCTCCGGACACGTCGAGGTGCGGGGACGGTCCGTGCGGGTGGATGACGTCGCCGTGGATCTCGCACCGGCGCAACTCCTGCTGTTCAAGGCGCTGCTGTCCGCACGCGGGGCTGTGCTCAGCCGGGATTCCCTGACCACCCTCCTGGCACACACCGGTGCAGGCCACGCGCTCGACATGAACGTGAACAGGCTGCGCAACTCGCTGCCGGATCCCGGGCTCGTCGAGACCGTCGTGAAGCGCGGCTACCGCCTGCACGTGTAACGGGGGGCGAACGGGAGACCGGATAGCTGCTACGGGTATCCGATGCACGCCTCATGAGGGCACGGGCACGGCGAAGTGCTGCTCGATCACGGCGCGGATGTCCTCATGGCAGCCACCGCATCCCGTGCCGGCCCTCGTCCCGGCCGACACCTCGCCCACCGAGGCGCAACCCCCGGCCACGGACTCCTGCACGGTGCCCCTGGTGATGCCGGCGCATCGGCACAGCGTGGCATCGGGGCCCGGCGGCAGGGCAGCCGCGGCCCCCTCGGCGCTGTCGAGCCGCAGGAGGCTCGAGCGGTCGGCGGGCAGTTCGCTACCGCGCTCGAAGAGCAGGACGAGTTCGGCGCCCGTCCGCGGCATCCCCACGCAGACCAGTCCTGTCAGGACGCCGTCGCGCGTCACCATCTTCGCGTAGCGCCCGTGTGCGGGGTCGGCCCAGACAGCGACGGCAAGGCCGGGCTCCACCGTCCAGGGATCAGGGTCCGTCTCGCCTGCCGTGACGGCATCCACGCCGCGGGCCTTGAGGACCAGGACGGGATCACGCCGCTCGGGAAACTCCGGAGGGGGTGTCCCGCCGCCCGACAGCTCGGCCCCGATGGCTCGACCGAGCTGGTCCGCCTGCCGCCAGCCCGGGCCGATCAGGCCCTGCGGCACGGTGTCCGCGGAACACGCAGGGCACGAGGCGTCCCGGCACCGTACCTCGGCGCAGTCGCCGATCGCGAAGATGTCCTCCGTGCCGAGGGCCCGGAGGCCGTGGTCGACGAGGATGCCGTCCGCGGTGTCCAGGTTGCAGCCCTCGGCGAGCTCGGTCCGCGGCCGCACACCACAGGCGAGTACCAGGGCACCGCCGTCGATGACGCCGCCACCGTCGAGGCGGAGCCCGGTGAATCGGCCGCGCTCCAGCTGTACCCCGGCCGAGGTCCCGGACACGACCGTGATGCCCGCTGCGCGCAGGGCTTCCCCGAGCACACGGGCGCCCTCACCGAGGAGCCGTTCCATGGGGGAGCGGCCGTGGTGGACGAGCGTCACCCTGCCCCCCTCCTCGGAGGCCGCGAGGGCGGCTTCGATGCCGAGGATCCCGCCGCCCAGCACCACGATGCGCTTCTGGTCGGCCAGGGCCGCAGCCAGCTCGCGGGCATCGTCGAGGTCCCGGAGGAAACCGACCCCCGAGGGGAGAGGGATCGCCCGGTCCAGCCCGTCGAGGCGGGGCAGGACGGGGCGGGAACCGGTGGCCAGGACGAGTCGGTCGTAGCCGATGACCTCGCCGTCGTCGAGCAGTACCCGCTGGTACGGCCGGTCCACCCGGGCCACGCGCGCTCCGAGCCGCACGTCGACGCCCGCGGCACCGAGTGTCTCCGCGTCGGAGAGCCGGATCGCCGCCTCGCTGGTTCGTCCGACGGCGACGTCGGCGACGAGCACCCGGTTGTACGCGGCATCCTGCTCCTGCCCGATGATCGTCAGGGCCACGCGGCCGGCCGCGGCGAGCGGTTCGAGCTGCTCGACGAGCCGCGCGGCGACAGGGCCGAAGCCGACCACCACGATCCGCTCCGGAACGGGCGTGTTCGAAGGGCTCATGCGATGGCCTCCAGCCGGTGGGTGGTCGCGGCGCGGGGTGTGGCGCGAAGGAGCGCTACCCGGACAGGGGTCGTCTTGAACTCGGGCATGCCCGACACCGGGTCGGTCGAGCTGCCCGTGAGGCGGTTGGCACTGCCGGCGTCCGCGTAGTGGAACGGGAGGAAGACGGTGTCCTGGCGAACCTCGGCGGTCAGGTCGGCGAGCGCCCGGGCTTCTCCGTGCTCGCTCGTCACCACGACGGCGTCACCCTGCGCGACGCCGAGCTCCTGCGCCGTCGTGGGGTGTATCTGCAACCGTGCCACCGGTTGCGCGGCCAGCAGTCCCGGGACCCTCCGGGTCTGCGCCCCCGACTGGTAGTGCTCGAGGAGTCGCCCGGTGGCCAGCAGGAGGGGGGGCGGGAAAGCGCGCGCCGCCGACGTCCTGCCGTGGAGAGACCGGCACGAGGACCGCGTGCCCGTCGCCGTGGGCGAAGGCCTCGAGGAACAGGCGCGGAGTACCACCACTGCCCGCGGGGTAGGGCCAGTACGCCGGGGCGTCGCCGTCCAGGATCGCGTAGTCGAGACCGGAGTAATCGGCGAGGCCGCCGGCGCTGGCACGGGCGAGCTCGTCGAACATCGTCGCCGGGTCCTCGCTGAAGAGGGACGGAGCCTCGAGCAGCCGCGCGAGCTCCTGCATGATCCAGAGTTCGCTCCGGGCACCCGGAGGCGCGACGGCGGCGGCCCGTCTGCGCAGCACCCGCCCTTCCAGGTTGGTCACCGTTCCCTCCTCCTCGGCCCACTGCAGGACCGGCAGGACGACGTCCGCCAGCGCGGCGGTCTCCGACAGGAAGAAATCGGAGACGACGAGGAGATCGAGTGCGCGGAGGCCGTCGACGACCGTGGAGGCGTTGGGTGCCGACACCGCGATGTTCGCACCGTGCACGAAGAGGCAGCGGACGCCGTCGGTCTTCCCGAGGGCGGCGAGCAGCGCGACGGCAGGAAGACCCGGCCCGGGGATCGCCGCCTCGGGCACGCCCCACACCGAGGCGACGTGCGCACGTGCCGCTGGGTCGGTGATCTTCCGGTATCCCGGTAACTGGTCCGCTTTCTGCCCGTGCTCGCGGCCGCCCTGCCCGTTGCCCTGGCCCGTGAGCGTCCCGTAACCGCTGTGGACCGTGCCCGGCAGGCCGAGGAGGAGGGCGAGATTGATGGCTGCCGTGGTGGTGTCGGTGCCATCGGTGTGCTGTTCGATACCCCTGCCGGTGAGGATGTAGGCACCCGGACCGCCGTCCGCTCCACTGCGTGCACCCCGGGCGAGGAGCCTCGCCGTCGCACGGATGGTTGCTGCGGGAACGCCGGTGATGCCCTGGACGCGCTCCGGCCACCAGGCGGCCAGTCCCCGGGCGACGGCGTCGGACCCGGTGGTGCGCGACTCGAGGTAGGAGCGGTCCTCCAGCCCTTCGGCGACCACCACGTGGGCGAGCCCGAGGAGCAGCACGAGGTCGGTACCCGGGGTGGGCTGGAGGTGGATGCCCCTGCCCTCATCCGCGAGGCGTGCGGTGGCGGAGCGCCGGGGGTCGACGACGACCAGGCCGCCCGCGGCCTGCGCACCGCGCAGGTGCTGGACGAACGGCGGCATCGTGTCGGCCGCGTTTGACCCGAGGAGCAGCACCACCGAGGCGGCGTCGAGGTCCTCGAGCGGGAAGGGGAGTCCGCGGTCGACGCCGAACGCCCGGTTCCCGGCTGCTGCCGCCGAGGACATGCAGAATCTCCCGTTGTAGTCGATGCGCGACGTCCGGAGTGCGAGCCTGGCGAACTTCCCGAGCGTGTAGGCCTTCTCGTTGGTGAGCCCGCCACCGCCGAAGACCGCGACGGCGTCCCGGCCGTGCTCGGACTGGATGTCCCGCACGCGGCTGCTGATGAGCTCGAGCACGTCGTCCCATGCCGCCTCCCGGAGGACGCCGTCGTGACCGCGGAGCAGGGGGGCCGTGAGGCGGTCGGGGTGGGTGAGCAGTTCCGCCGCCGACCAGCCCTTCCGACACAGGCCACCGCGGTTGGTCGGGAAGTCACGGCCGGCAACCTCGGCGCCGACTCCTGCCGGTGTCCGTGCGGCGGTGACCGTCATCGCGCACTGGAGGGCGCAATAGGGGCAGTGCGTGGAACCACTGGCGGTGTCCTCCACGGGTCAGACCTTGCCGAGCGTCGAGGAGCGGCGGAGGTAGAAGAACCAGGTGACGGCAAGCATCAGGACGTAGCCGCCCACGAACCCGTAGAACGCTCCGTCGTAGCTGCCGGTCGCACCCTTCGACGCGTTGAGCACCTGGGGGATGAGGAAGCCACCGTAAGCGCCGATCGCCGAGATGAGCCCCAGGGCCGCGGCTGATCGGCGGGCGGTGCTCACCGATTCGCGCAGCTCACCGGACCCGGCGGCTGCACCCTTGCGGGCGAAGATGACGGGGATCATCCGGTAGGTGGCGCCGTTGCCTGCTCCGGCGGCTGCGAAAAGGACGAGGAAGAGTCCGAGGAAGAGCCAGAAGTTGGCCTGTGGAAGGGTCCAGACGACGGCGAGGGCGATGGTCGCCATGACGGCGAAGGCGCAGACCGTGATGATCGCTCCACCGAAACGATCAGCCAGCCGGCCGCCGAAGGGACGGGCGAGTGAGCCGACCAGCGGGCCGAGGAAGGCCAGGCCCAGCGTCACCGGGCCCATGGTGATGGTGGAGAAGGCGGGGAAGGTATCGGTGATCAGTTTCGGGAACACCCCGGCGAAGCCGATGAACGAGCCGAACGTCCCGATGTACAGCAGCGCCATGATCCACAGGTGCGGTTCCCGCACGGCCGCCAGGGACCCGGCGACGTCGCTCCTGGCGCTGGACAGGTTGTCCATGTACTTCCACGCGCCGAAGGCGGCCACCAGGATCAGCGGCACCCAAATCCAGCCGGCGAGCGGCAGACCCAGTGACACGGCAGCACCGAGCACGACGGCGATCGGCACCACGAGCTGCGCGACGGCGGCACCGAGGTTCCCCCCGGCGGCGTTCAGCCCCAGTGCCCAGCCCTTCTCCCGCGCCGGGTAGAAGAAGGTGATGTTCGCCATCGAGCTGGCGAAGTTCCCACCGCCGAACCCGGCCAGAGCCGCGACCGCGAGCATCACGCCGAACGGCGTGTCCGGGTTCGAGACGCAGACGGCGAGGCCGACGGAGGGGATGAGCAGGAGGAGGGCCGAGATGATCGTCCAGTTCCTGCCGCCCAGCTTCGGGACCATGAAGGTGTAGGGGATGCGCAGCGTCGCACCGACGAGCGACGGCATCGAGATCAGCCAGAAGATCTGTGACGTCGAGAAGGTGAAACCCGCCGCCGGCAGGTAGACGACGACGATGGACCACAGCTGCCAGACCACGAAACCCAGGAATTCGCAGGCGATGGACCACTGGAGGTTGCGCTTGGCGATGGACGCGCCGACGCTGTTCCACTGGGTGGTGTCCTCGGCGTCCCAGTTGTCGATCCAGCGGCCGGGCCGGTGCACCAGAGGTGGGGCGCTCGCGGTGGGAGGTGCAGTCAGGGCGGGGGATGCTGCTTCGTCGATGCTCACTCGGGGCCTCCAGGGGTGGGTGCTTTTCCCCGAGGCTAGTGACGGCGCATTTCCGGCCCCCGCGTGCGGCGTAAACGGTTCGTGACGATCACCTATCAGTGGCAACGACAGGATGTGAGAACGTCAGGGGCACGAGGCCGGCACGGGGACACCCGTCTGCCGGCGCGGCGTTCCTAGGAGACGAGAGTGAGCACCGGGCCCCCAGCGTTCACCGTGGAGGCGTGGTGCCGCTGCGGAGTGAGTGCAGCACCGAGGGTGGAGAGGTACTCGGCCCGTCGCTTGGGCGAGATCCGGGAGACAGGAGCGGGTACGGACCCTGCCTCGTCCGCGTAGTGCGTCGCCAGACCGTCCTGGAGCAGCCGGAGCGCCTCGGACTTCTGCTGCGACACAGCCGAGTGCGTGGTCCCGAGCTCCGCAGCCACCTCGGTCACGGACCTGCCTTCGAAGAAGACCTGTTCGATGATGTGCCGCATGCGGCCGGGTAGGTGGGTCACGGCCGTGCGGAGGTGCCGAACCTGCTCGTCCGCGAGCAGCGAAGCCTCGGGTAGCTCCTCCTGTGCCGGGATGATGTCGAGCACTGTCTCGTGGAGGGCCTGGACGGTGCGCCCTGCGTCGTCGAGCGCCGTGTGCACCTCCTGTCGGCTCACGCCGAGTGTCGCGGCGAGTTCGTCGACGGTCGGCGTCCGGCCGAGGGATGCGGCGAGGGTGTCCTGGGCCGCCAGGGTGTCGCCGATGCGGCGGCGGACCGATCGCGGCGCCCAGTCGTTGGAGCGCAGCTCGTCGGCGAAAGCGCCGGTGATGCGTCGTCGCGCGTAGGCACCGAAGGGCACGCCGAGTGAGGGGTCGAACGAGTTCGCCGAGGTGATGAGCGCGATGGCCCCTACCGAGGCGAGGTCATCGCGTGAGAGGTGCGTGGCGCGGGCGCACAGGGCGGAGACGAGGTATCCGACCAATGGCAGGTTTTCCACGATGAGTTCTTCACGGTCACGTGAATGCATGAGCAAGCTCCCCAGCTGGCTTGGAATCAGGACGGCCCAGGGATACCAGCTGACTGGTCGCTCTGTGCTGCACAACTTTGCCGACGCTACAACGCTCGTTCCCCGGAACTGACGGCTTGCGCAGATCCTGCCCAGTTCTTGAGAAAACCGGCCGATTCCTCAAGAACCATGACTTTCGGGGCCCGGCGATCCGCTGCCGAGGCGGGGACGGCACCTGACAGCCGCTCCACCGGTACCCCGATCAGTAGGACGGCGCGGCCGGCAGGTCGAAGTGCTCCTCGAGCGTGAGGGTGCCTGCGGCCTTCATCGCCAGCGCCACGTCCTTGCCGACATAGCGGAAGTGCCATGACTCAGCGGAGAACCCGGTGATCCCGCTGGAGCCCTGCGGATAGCGGAGGATGAACCCGAAGTCGGCGGCCCCGTCAGCGGCCCATCGCGCTGCAGCGGTGTCCCGGAAGCACAGCACGAGGGTGCAGGCGCCGTCGGATTGTGCGATGTCGAAGGCCAGGCCCGTCTGGTGTTCGGAGAAGCCCGCGCGAGCGGACACGGTGTCCGCGCCTTCGGCCCCTCCGTACTGGCCCACCCAGTACGCATACGTCGATTCCTGCTCGGCGTAGGAGCGGTACCCGCTCGCGAGGACCAGCCCCACGCCGTCCTCGGCCGCGGCTGCGAACATCGCCTCGACGCCGCCGCCGCATCCGGCCGGAGGAGCGCATTGTCCGTCGACGTCGCCACGTCCGGCCGGCGCAGTCCGGCGGGTTCGAACGTCAGGGGCTCGAGCGGTCGCCGCTTGTTGACCACGACGTCGATGGATCCCGGGTCCGCATGGCTCTCCGGTGCCGGAGTCGTGGGGGCCGCCGACGAGCGGGAGGGTTCCGACGTCGTCGCGGGTGTGGACGCCGCGCTCGTGGTGGACGGAACAGGCTCGCGCTGTTCGGGTGCGGGAAGGACCCCGGGGGGCGCGGGCAGATCAGCTGCAGCCGGTGTCGCATCAGCCGGCGCGGCACCTGAAGCCCCCGTCGGCCCGGAGCCGGACGGCATGGCGATCGGCCCGGGGGACGAGCACGCCGCGAGGCCCACGAGCAGCAGCGCCGCGACCGTGCCGGGCAGGAGCCGCACCGTCAGGTCTTCCGGAGGAGCATGCGCCGGATCGAGTGATCGGAATCCTTCGTGAGCACCAGTTGCGCCCGCCCACGCGTGGGCAGCACGTTGGCCACGAGGTTGGGTTCGTTGATGCGCTCCCAGATTCCCTTGGCGGTCTCCCTCGCCTCCTCGTCCGTGAGGTTCGCGTACCTGTGGAAGTAGGACTCCGGGTTGGCGAAGGCGCTCGACCGCAGGGACTGGAAGCGGTGGATGTACCACTGCTCGATGTGGGCGGTCTTGGCGTCGACGTAGATGGAGAAGTCGAAGAAGTCGCTCACCGCCAGGCCCGTGATGCCGTCGGGTCGGGGGCTCGCGGGGGCCAGGACGTTCAGGCCCTCCACGATCAGGACGTCCGGGCGCCGGACGACGACTTCCCGGCCCGGCACGATGTCGTAGGTGAGGTGCGAGTACCAGGGAGCGCGGACCTCGGCTGCGCCGCTCTTGACCTCGCTGACGAAGCGCAGCAGTCGGCGCCGGTCATAGGACTCCGGGAAACCCTTGCGTTGCATCAGGCCCCGCCGCTCGAGTTCCTCGTTGGGGTAGAGGAACCCGTCGGTGGTGACGAGCTCCACGTTCGGGGTGTCGGGCCAACGCCGCAGCAGGTCGCGGAGCACCCTTGCCGTCGTCGACTTGCCCACCGCCACCGAGCCGGCGACCCCGATGACGAAGGGTGTCCGCGTGGTCGATTCGCCGAGGAAGGTGTTGGTGGCTGCGTGCAGCTGCCCGGCAGCCGCGGTGTACAGGTTGAGCAGACGGGAGAGGGGGAGGTAGACCTCGCGCACCTCGTCCAAGTTGAGGGCGTCACCGAGGCCGCGCAGGCGCTGGACGTCCTCGACGTTCAACGGGCTCGTGATCTCGTGCGAGAGCCGGGACCACATCTGGCGGTCCAACTCCACGAACGGTGTGAAGGATTCGGCACTGGTGGCGTGCTGCGTCCCCGTGCTCCTGTCACTCACCCGTCGATTCTGCCCGGTGCCCTGCGCATTAACAAACACGGCCGACGGTACGCTTGATGCCATGTGTGGAATTGTGGGTTATGTGGGCCGGGACAACGGCCAGGGTTCTTCGGCGCTCGATTCGGTCGCCCCGGCATTCGACCAGGAGCCGATCGATGCGCAGCACGGCGCGCTCGACGTGGTCATGGAGGGGCTCAGGCGCCTCGAGTACCGCGGCTACGACTCCGCGGGCGTGGCGGTGATCACGGCCGACGGCATCGAGTCCCGCAAGAAGGCGGGCAAGCTCAGCAATCTCGTCGACGAGCTGGCCGCGGCCCCCCTGCCACGCTCGCTGACGGGCATCGGCCACACGCGCTGGGCCACCCACGGCGGGCCCACCGATCAGAACGCGCACCCGCACCTCGCCGACGGGGGCAGGCTGGCCCTGATCCACAACGGGATCATCGAGAACTACGCGGAACTCAAGGCCGAGCTCACGGGGGAAGGGCTGACCTTCGTCTCGGACACCGACACCGAGGTCGCCGCCGGACTCGTCGGTCGGCTGTACCGCGCCCTGGTCGAGAACGGGACCGAGGGAGACCTGCTGACCCTCGCGCTGCAGCAGGCCTGCCAGCGTCTCGAAGGCGCCTTCACCCTCCTCGCCATCCATCAGGACCAGCCGGGGGTTGTCGTCGCCGGACGCCGCAACTCGCCGCTCGTCGTCGGCCTCGGCGACGGCGAGAACTTCCTCGGTTCCGACGTCTCGGGTTTCATCGACTTCACCCGCCGCGCCGTCGAACTCGGGCAGGACCAGATCGTCACCATCACGCCCGACGACGTCACCATCACCGACTTCTTCGGTGCGCCCGCCGAGGGTACGGAGTTCCACGTCAGCTGGGATGCCGCCGCCGCCGAGAAGGGTGGCTTCGATTCCTTCATGGAGAAGGAGATCCACGACCAGCCGGACGCCGTCGGGCAGACGCTCCTCGGCCGGTCCGACCCCGCCGGCAACCTGGTCCTGGACGAGCTCCGCATCGACGAGTCGATCCTGCGCTCGGTCGACAAGATCGTGGTGCTGGCTTGCGGCACGTCCGCGTACGCAGGTCAGGTGGCCAAGTACGCGATCGAGCACTGGTGCCGCATCCCCACGGAGGTGGAGCTCTCCCACGAGTTCCGCTACCGGGACCCGATCGTGAACGAGAAGACACTCGTCGTCGCCATCTCCCAGTCGGGGGAGACCATGGACACCCTGATGGCCGTCCGGTACGCCCGCGAGCAGGGCGCCAAGGTCGTGGCGATCTGCAACACCAACGGATCCACGATCCCGCGCGAATCGGACGCCGTGCTCTACACGCACGCCGGGCCCGAGATCGCCGTCGCCTCGACGAAGGCCTTCCTCGCCCAGATCACCGCCGCGTACCTGCTGGGCCTCTACCTCGCGCAGCTGCGCGGCAACAAGTACCGCGACGAGATCGCCGACGTCCTGGCTGATCTCTCGGAGATCCCGGCCAAGATCCAGGCCATCCTCGACGACGCGGACAAGATCAAGCAGCTCGGCGCGGACATGTCCAACGCCAAGTCCGTCCTCTTCCTCGGCCGCCATGTGGGCTTCCCCGTGGCCATGGAGGGAGCGCTCAAGCTGAAGGAGCTGGCGTACATCCACGCGGAGGGCTTCGCCGCCGGAGAGCTCAAGCACGGACCCATCGCCCTGATCGAGGAGGGCCAGCCCGTCGTGGTCGTCATGCCGTCCCCGAGCGCGCGCGATTCGCTGCACGCGAAGGTCGTCTCGAACGTGCAGGAGATCCGTGCACGCGGTGCCGTCACGATCGTCATCGCCGAAGAGGGCGACACCTCGGTCGAGGAGTACTCGGAGCACGTGTTCTACGTACCTGCGTCGCCCACGCTCCTCGCTCCGCTGCTGACCACGGTCCCGCTGCAGATCTTCGCCCTCGCCCTCGCGAGCGCGAAGGGTTACGACGTCGATCAGCCACGCAACCTCGCGAAGTCGGTCACGGTTGAGTAGTGGCGTCCCGACGCCGTCGCGGCTTTCCGCGGCGGCGTCAGGCCCGCGGCGGCGATGATCGTCGGCATCGGCGTCGACGTCGTCGACATCGAACGGTTCCGGCAGCAACTCGAGCGGACACCCGCCCTCGTCGAGCGCCTCTTCGTGCCGTCCGAGCGGAAGCTCACCATCCGATCGCTCGCCGCGCGGTTCGCCGCGAAGGAGGCTGTCGCGAAAGCGCTGGGCGCACCCGTCGGGATGAACTGGCAGCACTGCACCATCGAGGTGGACGAGGCCGGCGCGCGTCCGTCGTCGTCGATGGGACCGTGGCCCTCGCCGCTCGTGCCCGCGGAGTGGTGACCTGGCACCTGTCCATCAGCCATGACGGTGGCCTTGCAACGGCCATGGTGGTGGCGGAGGGCGACGTGCAGTTCCGCAAGGAATAGTAACCGTACTGATTATCCGCCGGCTTACCGCTAAGCTCGGCCATATGCTCAAAGCATTTTCCGGTGGTGACGTCCGCTCCGCGGAGGCACCGCTCATCGACGCCGGGCAGGGTCACGCCCTGATGCAGAAGGCTGCCCACGGCCTGTTCGGTGTCGTCCTCGGCCTCCTGCGGGACGCCGGGCGCGGGACCTACGGGGCCACCGCCGTCGTCCTGGCCGGCAGCGGCAACAACGGCGCGGACGCCCTCTATGCCGGGGCGCGGCTCCTGCGCAGGGGTGTGAGCACGACGGCGATCCTCACCTCCGACCGGGTCCACGCCGCGTCGCTCGCCGCTTTCGTCGCCGCCGGCGGCACTCCTGTCCGTCTCGATTCCGCCGCCCCGGTCGATCTCGCAGCTCACGCCGCCGCCTCCGACGTCCTCATCGACGGGATCCTCGGGACAGGTTCCAGCGGAGGGCTCCGAGGAGCGTCCGCCGAGTTCGTGCGGGCCTTCGCCGCGGCTGCCGGGCCGCGGGGCAGGCGTTCGACCATCGTCGTGGCCTGCGACCTGCCGAGTGGGCTCGGCGTGGACTCGGGGCTCGTCGAGGGCCCGGTCCTGTCCGCGGACGTGACGGTCGCCTTCGGTGCTGCCAAGCCGGGGCTGCTCATCGGTCAGGGTGCCGTCGTCGCCGGTGAACTCGACGTCGTCGACATCGGCCTCGACTTCTCTGCCTTCACTCCTGTTGTCCGCCGACTGCTCGACGCCGACGCCGCAGCCCTGCTCCGCATCCCCGGGGCGCATGACCACAAGTATTCCAGGGGCGTCCTCGGGGTGGCCGCCGGGTCCGCACGCTACCCGGGTGCCGCTGTGCTCGCGGTCGGTGCCGCGCTCGCCACCGGCATCGGCATGGTGCGGTACCTCGGACCGACCGCCGTCGCCGCACTGATCCACCAGCGGCACCCCGAAGCGGTGGCCTCCAGCGGATCCCTTGCCGATGCGCGGTCCCAGGCGTGGCTCGTCGGCCCGGGGGCGGTCGACGACGACGACCAGCGGACGCGCGCACTCGACGCGATGGCCTCCGGGCGTCCCGTCGTCGTCGATGCCGGGGCCCTCGCGGACCTGCCGGAGCACCTCGGTCCGCAGGTCATCCTGACCCCACACGCCGGGGAGCTGCGCCGGCTCCTGACCGAGCGCGGAGTCCGGGCCGAGCGGGCTGAGATCGAGGCAGAACCCGCGCGGTTCGCAGTGAGGGCTGCGGAGCTCACCGGCGCCACCGTGCTGCTCAAGGGCTTCACGACCGTCGTCGCGGCGCCGTCCGGAGCCCTCTTCGTGCAGGCGGACGCGACACCGTGGCTCGCCACCGCCGGCTCCGGTGACACGCTCTCCGGGATCGTCGGCGCCCTGGCTGCCACTCTCGCCGAGGATGACGACGCGGCGGGAAGGATCGGCGTGGAGCCGGATGACCTGTGGGCGGCGGCCGCTGCCGCTGCAGCCCTCATCCACGGACGCGCAGGGCAGCGTGCTGCCCTGCGGGGGCCCGTGGTGGTCTCGAACCTGCCGGTGGACATCGGAGCCGTCATCGCGGACCTCCTCGAGGAGCGTCGCCTAGCGATGTGAAGCACCGGCTTTACCTGACCGACAGCTGAATACGCTATGTATTGAGCAAGCACGCGGGGCAGATGGCCCCGACGCCTGCGAGCATCACCGCTGTCGCCTGTGGAGGCGACCGCGGCAGAAGACACCAAGGAGAACTCATGGAACTATGGCCCGGCGATGCGTATCCCCTGGGAGCGACCTATGACGGCACGGGAACCAATTTCGCGCTGTACAGCGAGATTGCGGACTCCGTCGTCCTCTGCCTGTTCGACGACGACGGCACGGAGACCTGCGTGGAACTCAAGGAGGTCGACGGCTACGTGTGGCACGGCTACCTGCCCCACGTGAACCCCGGCCAGAAGTACGGCTACCGGGTCCACGGCCCGAACAACCCGGCCGAGGGGCACCGCTGCAACCCGAACAAGCTCCTCCTGGACCCCTACGCGAAAGCGATCTCGGGCGACCTCGACTGGGACCAGGCGCTGTTCGGTTACAACTTCGGCGACCCGGACTCGGTCAACAATGAGGACTCCGCGGCGCACATGATGCTCGCCGTCGTCGTCAACCCGTTCTTCAACTGGGACGGCGACCGCATGCCGCGGACGCCCTACCACCAGTCCGTGATCTACGAGGCGCACGTCAAGGGCCTGACGCAGCTGCACCCGGACATCCCCGAGGACCAGCGCGGGACGTACGCCGGGATCGCACACCCGTCGGTCATCGCCCACCTGCAGAAGCTCGGCGTGACGGCGATCGAGCTCATGCCCGTGCACCAGTTCGTCAACGACAGCACGCTGCAGGAGAAGGGCCTGTCGAACTACTGGGGTTACAACACGATCGGGTTCTTCGCGCCGCACAACAAGTACAACTCCACGGGTGACCAGGGCGAGCAGGTCCAGGAGTTCAAGGCGATGGTGCGCGAGCTGCACCTCGCGGGGATCGAGGTCATCCTCGACGTCGTGTACAACCACACGGCCGAGGGCAACCACATGGGTCCCACGCTCTCAATGCGCGGCATCGACAACGCGTCCTACTACCGGCTGGTCGAGGACGACAAGCAGTACTACATGGACACCACGGGTACGGGCAACTCGCTCAACGTCGGCAACCCGCACTCCCTGCAGCTGCTCATGGATTCGCTGCGCTACTGGGTCACCGAGATGCACGTGGACGGCTTCCGCTTCGATCTCGCCTCCGCCCTCGCCCGCGAGTTCTACGAGGTGGACCGCCTGTCCGCGTTCTTCGAGCTCGTGCAGCAGGACCCCGTGGTCTCGCAGGTCAAGCTCATCGCCGAGCCGTGGGACGTCGGACCCGGCGGTTACCAGGTGGGCAACTTCCCGCCCCAGTGGACGGAGTGGAACGGCAAGTACCGTGACACGGTCCGCGATTTCTGGCGTGGAGAGCCTTCCAGCATCGGCGAGTTCGCCTCGCGCCTGACCGGTTCGGCGGACCTCTACGAGCACTCGATGCGCCGCCCCGTGGCGTCCATCAACTTCGTCACCGCCCACGACGGCTTCACGCTGCGTGACCTCGTGTCCTACAACGAGAAGCACAACGAGGCCAACGGCGAGGACAACAACGACGGTGAATCACACAATCGTTCCTGGAACGGGGGAGTGGAGGGACCGACCGACGATCCCGACGTCCTCGCCATCCGCGTCCGGCAGCAGCGCAATTTCATCGCGACGCTCCTGCTCTCGCAGGGTGTGCCGATGCTGCTCCACGGTGACGAGCTGGGACGGACACAGGACGGCAACAACAACACCTACTGCCAGGACTCCGAGATCAGCTGGGTGCACTGGGACAAGATGGACCAGCCACTGCTCGAATTCACCGCGGCCGTCAACCGCCTCCGCTCCGAGCACCCGACCTTCCGGCGTCGCCGATTCTTCGACGGACGCCCCGTGCGCCGCGGCGAGGGCGAGGCCCTGCCGGACATCGTCTGGCTGGACACCGCGGGCGAGCTCATGGCCCCCGAGGACTGGGACAGCGGTTTCGGCCGCTCGATCGGTGTATTCCTCAACGGCCAGGGTATCCAGGGGCGCGACGCCCGCGGACAGCGGATCGTGGACGCCAATTTCCTCATGTACTTCAATGCGCACGACGAGGCAGTGGAGTTCACCATCCCGTCCGACGAGTACGGCACGTCCTGGGACGAGGTGATCGACACGGCCGGTAAGTACGCCGACACGGAGGCCATCCCGTCCGGTTCCGTCGTGACCGTCGAGGGGAAGTCCATGGTCGTCCTCCGGGCTCACGCGGAGGTCGAGGATCTCGACCATTCGGTCGCGGCATCCCTGGCGATCCTGGCCAACGAGGTCACCTCCAAGACCGGCACCGCCTAGCACCACCGCTCGACAGGTACACCCACACCCACCGTCCCAGGAGGACCCCCACGTGTTGACACCGACATCGACGTACCGGCTGCAGATCCGGAGCGAGTTCGACCTGCATCGGGCCGCGGCCCTGGTGCCGTACCTGCACGACCTGGGGGTGGACTGGGTATACCTGTCGCCGATCCTCACGGCGGAGAAGGGCTCCGGCCACGGCTACGACGTGACCGATCCGACCGCCGTGGATCCGGATCGCGGCGGTCCGGGTGCCTCGCTGCGCTCAGCGAGCGCCCGCGCGGCGGGCATGGGTGTGCTCGTCGACATCGTCCCCAACCACATGGGGATCGAGACCCCGGCCGACAACGCGTGGTGGTGGCAGCTCCTGAAGGAGGGCCGCGGCTCGCGGATGGCGGAAGCGTTCGACGTCGACTGGGACGCCAATGACGGTCGTCTGCGGATTCCGGTGCTCGGTGACGGCGACGACGAGCTGGCTCAGCTCGCGGTGGTCGACGGAGAACTGCACTACTACGACAACCGGTACCCGATCGCGGAGGGCACGGCCCACCCCGGGGACACGGGCGCCGAGGTGCACGCCCGGCAGCACTACGAACTGGTGAACTGGCGCCGCGCGGACGCGGAGTTGAACTATCGGCGCTTCTTCGGCGTCAACACCCTCGCGGGCCTGCGCGTCGAGGTCCCGTGGGTCTTCGAGGAGAGCCACAGCGAAGTGAAGCGGTGGTTCGACGAGGGCCTGGTGGACGGCCTGCGGATCGACCACCCGGACGGTCTCGCGGACCCGAAGGCCTACCTCGAGGACCTTCGCACGCTCACGGGAGGCGCCTATGTCCTCGTCGAGAAGATCCTCGAACCGGGGGAGAAGCTCCCGACGGACTGGGCTACGGAGGGAACCACCGGCTACGACGCCCTGGCCGACATCGACAGGCTCTTCACCGACCCTGCCGGTGAGCACGTCCTGACGGCCTCGGTGCCCGTGGATCCGTTCCACGAGATGATCCACGGCACGAAGCGTGGCATCGCCGACGGCATCCTCCGGTCGGAGGTGCTGCGGCTGGCGCGACTCGTGCCCGGAGAGGCCGGACTCGAGGCCGGTGCGACGGCAGACGCCATCGCCGAGTTGCTGACCTGCTTCCCCGTCTATCGCAGCTACCTTCCCGGCGGGGCGGAGTACCTCGCCGAAGCCGTGCGCGATGCGCAGGTCCGTCGCCCCGACCTGGTCGAAACCATCACCGCACTCCACCCGCTGCTGAATCCGTTCCTCGAAGGGTCGGGAGAGCTCACCGAGCTCTCCCGGCGGTTCCAGCAGACCTCCGGGATGGTCATGGCGAAGGGGGTGGAGGACACAGCCTTCTACCGGTACTCGCGCCTGGTCTCGCTGAACGAGGTCGGCGCTGATCCGTCGATCTTCTCGATCGGTCCGCTGGAACTGCACCGACGCCTGCTGGAGCGCCAGACCGACAGTCCGTTGGCCATGACGACCCTCAGCACCCACGACACCAAGCGCAGCGAGGACACGCGAACCCGCATCTCCGTCCTCTCCGAGCTCGCCGACGAGTGGACGGCCGTGCTCGCCCGGCTCGAGGAACTGGCGCCGATCAAGGACCCCACCTTCGCGCCCCTGCTCTGGCAGTCACTCATCGGCGCGTGGCCGCTCAGCCGCGGACGCGCACACGACTATGCGGAGAAGGCCTCACGCGAGGCCGATCTGAGCACGCACTGGACCGCTCCGGACGAGGAGTTCGAACGCGGGATGCACGCGGCCGTGGACGCGGCGTTCGACGACGCTGCCGTCGGGTCCGTCATCACGTCGCTGGTCGAGCGTATCCAGGCTGCCGGGTGGTCCAACTCCATCGGGCTGAAGCTGCTGCAGCTGACCATGCCCGGAGTGCCGGACGTGTATCAGGGCACTGAGTTCTGGGACACCTCCCTCGTGGACCCGGACAACCGCCGCGAGGTCGACTACGACGCCCGCCGGCAGGTGCTGACCGATCTCAACTTCGGAGCCCTACCACCGGTCGGAGCCGATGCCCATGCGAAGCTGCTGGTCGTATCCCGTGCGCTCAAGCTCCGCCGGGACCGCCCGGAACTGTTCACCGGGTACACCGCCATCACGTCCGCCGGTGCTGCCGCGGACAACGTCTTCGGCTTCGATCGTGGCGGCGCCATCACCCTCATCACCCGGCTGCCCTTCGGCCTCGCGGAACGGGGGTGGGGCGACACAACGCTCGAGCTCCCGGCAGGCAGCTACACCTGCGCGCTCAGCGGTGCCTCGGTGAGCGGCGGAACCGTTCGGGCGGCCGACATCTTCGCCACCTTCCCCGCAGCCCTACTGGTCCAGGAGGACGCATCATGAGTACACGATTCGATGTCTGGGCGCCCCGCGCCGAGTCCCTCACCCTCGTGGCCGACGGCGCCCGGTACCCGATGACTCAGGGTGACGGCGGCTGGTGGCACCCCGCGGAGGTGCCGCCGTCGTCGGAGGTGTCCTACGGGTACCTCGTCGACGATTCGGAGACGCCCGTCCCCGATCCGCGCTCACGGCGCCAGCCCGAGGGCGTGCACGAGCTCTCCCGGACCTTCGACCCCACGGCGCACGCCTGGCAGGACGAATCGTGGGATTCGCCGGGCATGAACGGAGGCGTCATCTACGAGATGCACCTCGGTACCTTCACCCCCGAGGGGACGCTCGACGCCGCGATCGGCAAGCTCGACTACCTCGTGGACCTCGGCGTGCAGTACGTCGAGCTGCTGCCCGTCAACGCGTTCAACGGCACCCACAACTGGGGCTACGACGGCGTCCTCTGGTACGCCGTCCAGGAGACCTACGGTGGTCCTGCCGCCTACCAGCGATTCGTCGACGCCGCGCACCAGAAGGGACTGGGGGTCATCCAGGACGTCGTCCACAACCACCTGGGCCCGAGCGGCAACTATCTGGGTCTCTTCGGCCCCTACCTCACCGAGGGGATGTCCAACACCTGGGGGGACTCGCTCAACCTCGACGGACCACAGTCGGACGAGGTCCGCCGGTACGTCGTCGACAACCTGCTCATGTGGTTCAGGGACTACCACGTCGACGGTCTGCGCCTCGATGCGGTGCACGCACTCCATGACGAGCGCGCGGTCCACATCCTCGAGGAGTTCGCCACCCGTACGGACGAGTGCGCCGCGGAACTCGGCAAGCCGCTCTTCCTCATCGCGGAGTCGGACCTCAACAATCCGCGCCTCATCCAGGGTCGCGACGTCGGGGGCTACGGGCTCGCCGGTCAGTGGAGCGATGACTTCCACCACGCGGTACACGTCAACCTGACGGGTGAGACGGAAGGGTACTACCTCGACTTCGACTCGATCGGGGCACTGGCCAAGGTCATCGAGAAGGGCTTCTTCCACAACGGCACCTATTCGTCCTTCCGGGAGCGGCACCACGGCCGGGAGATCGACCCGTCGCGGGTGTCCCCGCTGCAGCTGGTCGTCGCCACCCAGAACCACGACCAGATCGGCAACCGGGCAGCGGGCGATCGCATCAGCGCGACGCTCGACCCGGCCCGGCTCGCACAGGCGGCCGTCCTGAACATCCTCGGCCCTTTCACCCCGATGCTCTTCATGGGTGAGGAGTTCGGAGCGTCGACCCCGTGGCCCTTCTTCACCTCGCACCCCGAGCCTGAACTGGGCAAGGCCACTGCCGAGGGGCGACTCAAGGAGTTCGAGCGCATGGGCTGGCGTCCGGAGGACGTGCCGAACCCCCAGGATCCCGAGACGTTCGCCTCCGCGAAGCTGAACTGGGCCGAGACCGAGACCGGTCATCACGCCGAGCTCCTCGCCACGTACCGCGAGCTGATCCGGCTACGGCGTTCCCGGCCCGAACTGCGCGATCCGGAGTTCGGCAGCATCGCTGTGGACTACGACGAGGACTCCCGGTGGATCGTCATCCGACGCGGCAGGACGGCGGTCGTCCTGAACCTGGGTGATGCCACGGTCACGGTGCCGGTGGCAGGTGCCGGAGCGGAGGTCCTGCTGGCTACCGTCGTGGGAGCTGACCTGTCGACGGAATCGGTCCGGGTGCCTTCCCACGGGTCACTGGTCCTCAGTCTCACCGCCGGCTAGGGCAGGACTCGATCAGGGTTCCCGCAGGAACAGGTCTCCGACCGCCAGACGGTCGGAGACCTGCGTCATACTGTGCAGGAGGTCCTCCCCCCGGGGGAGGCGCGGTCCGCCGCTTCGCAGTCGGAGCACAGGGACCGGCTCCGTGGACGAGACGGCAGGAACGACAATGACTCTGGACATCGCGACCCTGCGGATAGCCTTCGGTGCTGTCGCGGTGACTCTCTTCGTGCTGTTCTACACCGTGTCCTATCGGCAGACGCGGTCCGCCTACAGTGCGTGGTGGTGTGCCGCGATCGCCCTGTTCTGCGTGGGGACCTGTGGCTACCTCTTCGACGGCAGCGAGCATCAGGTGTGGGCGAACCCGGTCGCCAATGTGCTCCTCGTGATGGGAACGGTCAGTGTGTGGGCGGGAGCCCGATCGCTGCGGACAGCGCAGCCGGCGTGGCTCCAGCTCGCGGCGGCGCCGCTCGCCACACTCCTGGCATCGCTGACGGATTCTCCCGCGACGAACACGTGGGCGGGTGGTGCCGTGTTCCTCGGCCTGATGTCGCTCACGATCGGCCTCGCGTCCTGGGAACTGTGTCGGCTGCCCATCAGCTACAGGCGCGTGCAGAGACCGCTGGCGGTCGCGCCGGTTTCCTGGCGGCCCTGTACCTGGCACGTTGCCTGGCCTTCATGGCGGGCGGCCAGGACGGCCGCGTCTTCACCACCTACTTCGGCTCGGAGATCACCACGCTGATCACCATGCTGCTGCTCGTCGTCGTCGCCTTCAGCGCGTCCGCCCTCAGCGCTGAACAGATCGTCACGGACCTGCGCACCCGGGCCGACAGTGATGCCCTGACCGGTCTGCTGAACCGTTCAGGCTTCCTGGACCTGGCTCACGCGCAGACCGATCGGCTCGCCCGGACGCAACAGCCCGGATCGCTCATCCTCGCCGATCTGGACTATTTCAAGGCCGTCAACGACAGGCACGGCCACGCGGCAGGGGATGCGGCGCTGCAGGCTTTCGCCCGGGCGTGCACGGAGACCGTCCGCACAACGGACCTGGTGGGCCGCTACGGCGGTGAGGAGTTCATCCTGCTCCTGCCCGGCGCCTCCCTGTCCCGCAGCGAGGACATCGCCCGCAGCGTGAGCATGTCCCTCAGGGCGGCATCGACGCCCGACGGCCCCGAGATGCCTACCGTCAGCTACGGCATCGCTGCCCTCGAAACAACCGGCTACGACCTCGACGCGGCGATCGCCGCCGCGGACCGGGCGCTGTACACCGCGAAGGCGAGCGGTCGCGACAAGTCCGTCCGGGCCCTCGGTGTTCTGCAGAAGAAGCGCGATCCGTCGGCGGGACCTCCGGAGGACTCCGTACGGCTCTGAGCTGTCGCTCAGCCGAGGATCGCCAAAGCCAGGGGCACGCTGTCGATGGTGATGGCCGTGCCGGCGTCGACCGACGCCACCTCGCCGTCGATCTGGTAGGGCATCGGCTTCAGGGTCGAGAAGGTGTAGCGGGAATAGCTCGGCTGATCGCCCAGCCCCTTGGTCGTTGCACGCAGGGCGGTGAGCAGGATGCGCCACTTCGCCATGTGGGGGAAGGTGATGACCTCGAACTGCCCGTCGGCCGGGTGGTCGCCGGCCTCGCTGAGGGTCGCATACTTGGCCATCTGGGAGATGTTCGCAAAGACCAGGCTGTCGAACTCCCGGAGTTCACCGTCGCTCTGACGGATCTCGAAGGGCTTGAACTTGGAGAAGGTGCGGACCACGGAGAACATCTCCTTGATGGCGCCCTTGCTTCCCTTCTCGAGGTCGATCGCCATGACCGGGGTCAGTCCGAATCCGATGTACGAGTGTGCGTAGGTCGGCTCCGCGCTCCCTTCGTCCGTGCTGATGCGCAGCAGATCGATCCGGCGCACCTCGCCCTCGACGATCGCTTCGGCGAGGGGTTTGCGGCCCGTCACCCTGCTGTGGTCGTTGGCGTTGCCGGCGGCCAGTACCGCGCACACGGCGTCTTCGCTGCCACTGGCCATGACTCCGTTGACCACCTCGTTGTATCCGCCGTCACCGCTGACCGAGACGACCAGCGCATTGCCTGCTGCCGCCGCCTTCCGAGCGAGGTCCGTCGCGTGCCCGGCGTGCTCCGTGGGCTGGAGCGTGATCCTTCCGCCGGGCAGCGCTGACACCAGGTCGTGGTGCAGTTCCTCGGCGAGCCTGGGCGCGTTTCCCGTGCTGTTGGGATTGAAGATGATGGTGATGGTGTCGAACCTGCGGGGTGAGCTCACGGGTGGGGCCTTTCCTGTCGATGTGGTCGGATGTGATGGTCCTGCGTCCGTGCTCATGCCGCGCTCCGGATGGTCCGACCAGCCGTGAACGAGGTGATGTGCCCGGCGACGAGCGCCGGTGAGCTGTGGTGGACGGCGTGTGGCCGTCCGGCGACCACCATCAGGGCGCCGTCCTGGGACGAGTCGGCGAGGCTGCGTGACCAGCGGGTGCCGGACACGATGTCGCGGGACCCCCTCAGGACGAGAACGGGTTGCGTCACCAGGGGCAGTCGGTCCTCGAGGCGGTAGGTCATGGCCACACCCAGTTGCGCCAGGTACCAGCGTGGTCCGCAGCGCAGGACATCCGCTGCCTGCACGAGGTTCAGGAGCGGCCGCTCGAGGATCGAGTTCAGACCCAGCGCGAGGGCCTGTTGCGGCACGGTCCGTCGCCGCTCATCGACGGCTGCTCCGATGAGGACGACCCGGGACACGAGGTCGGCTCTGCGCAGGGCGAGTTCGGTGACTGCCTGTGCGCCCATGGAGTGCCCGACGACCGTGCACCCGGAACTGCCGACGTCGTCCAGCAGTGTGGCCAGGAGTTCGGCATGTGCCGCATTCGTGGCATTCGTTCGCGGTCGTCGGGTCCAGCCGGAACCGGGCAGATCGATCACCAGTACCCTGCCGTGTTCGGAGAGCGAGCGCGCCAGGCGCAGGAAGTACCGGTGGGACATGCCGATGCCGTGCACGAGGACGAACACCGGCGGTTCCACGGTCGAGCGCCCTTCCGGGGAGGCGGACTGCGGGTGGGTGCGCTCCACGAGATACGCACGGCACTGGCGATCATCCACCGTCACGGAGAACCAGTCCGGCGTGTACTTCCGCCGAGCCGACGCCGGCCACCGCACCAGCCGGGTCGTGGGCCGGGCTCGTGCCAGGACGCGCGGTCGGTCCTGGTCGCCCCGAGGAGCCACCGGCTCGGGTCCCGCGTCCGGGTTCCCGGCAGAACCCCGAGCGAGATCAGCGATGGCCGTGGCGACGGCGGGTGACCTCATCCGATGCGCCGCGTGGGACTGGCCCGGGATGTCGATCGTGCGACCGTCCTGGGCGACACGGGCCAGCCGGCCGCACCAGGTCCGGTTGGCGATCGGGTCGAGTGCACCGCGCAGGACCAGGACGGGTTGACTGACGCGGGACAGCCGAGCGTCGAGGCGATACCCGAGCATGACGGGCAGTTCCGTTCCGTACCACCGGACTCCACACTGCAGGTAGGCTCCGCCGACCAGCAGATTCGTCAGGGGTCGCTCGAGCAGCGTGTCGAGGGCCAGCACGAGCGCGTTCCGGGCAACCGAAGGGCGGGCGGTATCCGTGACGGGGCCGATGAGGGCGATCGCCGACACCAGATCAGGACGCGACAGGGCGAGTTCGGTGACGAACTGGGCTCCCATCGAGTGTCCGACGACGATGCAGTCCCTGAGCCGGTTCGCCTCCAGAGCCTGGGCGATGACCGAGGCGTAGTCCGCGACGCTCAGCTGTCGGGACGGCCTCGGTGTGTTCCCGAAACCCGGCAGGTCGAGAGTGAGCGTATCGCCGTGCTCGGCCAGGTGTCGCCGAAGCCGACTGAAGTAGCGGTGGGACATGCCGATACCGTGCACCAGGATGAAGACCGGCCGGGCTCGATCGTCCGCGGGCACGTCTCGATCGAGGTGCATCCGGTAGGTCAGGTCGAGGCGGGGTTCCGCACCCGCAGGAAGGGAAGCGGCGCCGATCGTGACCGAGGACGTGGCGTGCGGCACCGTGGGGCGCGTCGGATCGAGGACGGTGCTACCCCCTGCCGGCGCGGATGTTCCTTCCACCATCGCAGGTGCGATGGAGCTGTTGCCGGGTGGTGGATTCATGGCTGGCCGATCTCGCGTCGACGGCAGGGTCCCGAGCGCATGGTGGGTGTCAGGGGCGGCGGTAGCGGTTGATCATGGGGCAGTCGAAGGGGTCGCGGGCTGCGAGTCCTACCCGGTTGAGGTAGGAGACGACGGCGCTGTAGGAGGCGGTGACTCCGAT
>WNZI01000046.1 GCA_009728235.1 Vibrio cholerae
CCGACCAGTCCATCTACGCCTTCCGTGGCGCGGACGTCCGCAACATCGTGGAGTTCGAGAACGACTACCCGAGTGCCCGCACCATTCTGCTCGAGCAGAACTACCGATCCACCCAGAACATCCTCAGCGCGGCGAACGCGGTGATCTCACGCAACCCGGACCGCCCCGAGAAGCGGCTGTGGACCGCCGAGGGCAGCGGCGAGAAGATCGTCGGCTACGTGGGCGAGAACGAGCACGAGGAGGCGCGGTTCATCGCCGAGGAGATCGATCGGCTCCAGGACGAGGAGAACATCCGGCCGGCGACGTCGCCATCTTCTACCGGACCAACGCCCAGTCCCGCTCCGTCGAGGAGATCCTGCTGCGCGTCGGCCTGCCCTACAAGGTGGTCGGGGGCACCCGGTTCTACGAGCGCAAGGAGATCAAGGATGCCCTGGCCTACCTGCGCGTCCTGGTCAACCAGGACGACGTCGTGAACCTGCGCCGCATCCTCAACGAACCGAAGCGCGGCATCGGGGACCGCGCCGAATACGCCGTCGCGTCCCTGGGCGAACGGGAACGCGTCAGTTTCATGGAGGCGCTCCGCAGGGCGGATCAAGCGCCCGGTATGGCCACCCGGTCCGTCAATGCCGTGGCCGGGTTCGTGAAGCTCATCGACGACCTCGCGGAGGTGGCCAGCGGATCGGGTGCGTCGGCGGCCCTCGAAGCCGTCCTCGAGCAGACGGGGTACCTCGAACAGCTACGCACCAGCAACGACCCCCAGGACGAGTCCCGCGTCGAGAACCTCGCCGAGCTGGTCGCGGTGGTGCGCGAGTTCGAGCGTGACAACCCCGAGGGGACGCTGGGTGACTTCCTGGAGCAGGTGTCCCTCGTGGCGGACGCGGACCAGATCCCCGACGCGCCCGACGGTTCGGCGGCGGACGTCCAGCGGGCGGTCGAGGAAGCCCGCCGGCAGGGCGTGGTGACCCTGATGACGCTGCACACCGCGAAGGGCCTGGAATTCCCGGTGGTGTTCCTGACCGGCATGGAGCAGGGCATCTTCCCTCACCAGCGTTCCGCCACGGACCCGAAGGAACTGGCGGAGGAACGACGTCTCGCCTACGTGGGACTGACGCGTGCCCGGCAGCGCCTCTACATCACGCGCTCCGAGGTCCGCAGCATGTGGGGCCAGAGCCAGTACAACCCGGCGAGCCAGTTCGTCGGCGAGATCCCCGAGGAGCTCATCCACTGGAAGCGCGAGGGCGCCGCGAAGCCGGCCTGGAGCTCCAGCGGCAGCATCAGCGGATCACGATTCAGCGGGTCCTACTGGGGGGCCGGTGGAGGTGGATTCACAGGTGGCGGGGCGGCCCCGTCCAAGGCGATCGGCCGTGTGCAACCGCAGAAGGAGGTCGTCTCGGTCGCGGTGGGGGATCATGTCAACCACGCCAGTTTCGGCAACGGCACGGTACTGTCCGTCGAGGGCGCGGGCGACAAGACCGTGGCAAAGGTCCGGTTCGACGTCGGCGAGAAGCGGCTGCTGCTGCGGTACGCGCCCTTGACGAAGGTGGCCTGACAGCGCTGGTCGGCAGGGGGACGACGATCATGACGGTTCCAGGGGGCAGGAGAGGGGTGCCGCGATGGCGCCTGGTCGCCGCATGCGTGGGAGTGGTGTCCGCACCGCTGGTCCTCGCCGGTTGCGTGCAGCTGCCGACGTCGACTCCTCCCGCCGCCACGGCCACCGCCGCTGGAACGAAGCCCCTCGACGAACTCGCCGGGATGGAGGTGCTCTCCCCGGAGGACCTCGGTCTTCCGCCGGAGGCGGAAGCCATAGCCGTCCTCGCCGTTGACCGCTCGGTCTACTGCGCCATCAGCACCAGGCAGGGAGGCGTCTTCGACAATCCCGTGGATCCACTCATGGCCGGAGGGGAGAAGGACGACAACGAGCTCGAAGTGGACGCGGCCTACTGTGAGTTGGCGGCGTACCCGGCGCCCTCGGAGGCAACCGACGACTGCAACGGGACGAACCTGGGGTTCAAGGGTGGAACGGTGATGCTCACCGCCGAGGGCTTCACCTACGGCGGCTGCCGTATCGGGATGACTCCGATGGAAGCCGAATTCGCGTCGGGCGTCGAAGCAGGAGCAGGGCCCGTCGCGGGGCTCCCCCTGCTCGAACGTGGGCAGGCGGTAGAGCTCAGGGGATTCCGGTGCGGACTCGGCCGCGAAGGCATGATCTGCGCGGACCTCGTCACCGGGCAGGGATTCCTCGCGAACCGCGATTCCGTCGACGGACTCGGGTGAAAAACCCCAACGATTCGGGCCCGTACTTCTACGCCCGATAGAACTGTGGCCTTACTCACTAAACCGATACTCTGGGGAAGGCCTCAGGCCCGAGGGACTAAAGTTCCCTCTTGTAAACCTACTTCGACGCAGAAGGACTCTAGCCCGTGGACCTGTTCGAATATCAGGCGCGCGATCTCTTTGAGGCACACGGAGTTCCCGTGCTCGCCGGCATCGTGGCGCACACCCCAGAAGAAGCAAAGGCAGCGGCCGAGAAGATCGGCGGCGTCGTCGTGGTCAAGGCCCAGGTCAAGGTCGGCGGTCGTGGCAAGGCCGGCGGCGTGAAGGTCGCCAAGACTCCGGACGAGGCCTTCTCCTACGCCTCGGACATCCTGGGGATGGACATCAAGGGACACACGGTCCACAAGGTCATGATCGCGCAGGGCGCGGACATCGCCGAGGAGTACTACTTCTCCGTCTTGCTGGATCGGTCGAATCGCAACTACCTCGCCATGTGTTCCGTGGAGGGTGGCGTGGAGATCGAGCAGCTCGCCGTCGAGCGTCCCGACGCCCTCGCGCGGATCGCAGTGGATGCAGGCACCGGGATCGACCAGGCCAAGGCCGAGGAGATCGTCGACGCAGCCGGGTTCGCGCCCGACGTCCGCGACGGTGTGATCCACACCATCCTGAGGCTGTGGGACGTCTTCGTGAAGGAGGACGCGACGCTCGTCGAGGTCAACCCGCTCGTGAAGACCGGCAGCGGCGAGATCATCGCCCTCGACGGCAAGGTCACCATCGACGAGAACGCCGAGTTCCGTCACGCCGACCACGCAGCGCTGGAGGACAAGGACTCCGCGGACCCGCTCGAGGCCAAGGCCAAGGAGAACGACCTCAACTACGTCAAGCTCGACGGTGAGGTCGGCATCATCGGCAACGGCGCCGGGCTGGTCATGTCGACCCTCGACGTCGTCGCCTACGCCGGCGAGGCGCACGGCAACGTGAAGCCCGCCAACTTCCTCGATATCGGAGGCGGAGCGTCGGCCGAGGTCATGGCCGCGGGACTCGACGTCATCCTGAACGACGCCCAGGTGAAGAGCGTCTTCGTGAACGTCTTCGGCGGCATCACCGCGTGTGACGCCGTCGCGAACGCATCGTCAAGGCCCTCGAGATGCTGGGCGACGATGCCAACAAGCCCCTCGTGGTGCGCCTCGACGGCAACAACGTCGAAGAGGGCCGCCGGATCCTCGCCGAGGCCAACCACCCGCTGGTCACCCTCGCCGACACCATGGACGAAGGCGCCGACAAGGCAGCTGCGCTGGCCTACGGAAAGTAAGGGTTACCCATGTCTATCTACCTCAACAAGGACTCCAAGGTCATCGTCCAGGGCATCACCGGCGGTGAGGGCACCAAGCACACCGCCCTCATGCTGAAGGCCGGCACGCAGGTCGTCGGAGGCGTGAATGCGCGCAAGGCCGGCACCAGCGTCACCCACGGTGACGTCACACTGCCCGTGTACGGGACGGTCGAGCAGGCCATCCAGGAGACCGGCGCGGACGTGTCGATCGTCTTCGTTCCGCCGGCCTTCACCAAGGATGCCGTCGTTGAAGCCATCGAGGCCGGGATCGGCCTCGTCGTCGTCATCACCGAGGGCGTTCCCGTGCAGGACTCCGCGGAGTTCTGGGCCCTCGCGCAGTCGAAGGTCGACGCCGACGGCAACCAGGTCACCCGCATCATCGGCCCCAACTGCCCAGGCATCATCACGCCGGGGGAGTCCCTCGTGGGCATCACGCCTGCGAACATCACCGGCAAGGGAGGGGTGGGCCTCGTCTCGAAGTCCGGAACCCTGACCTACCAGATGATGTTCGAGCTGCGGGACCTCGGCTTCTCGACGGCCATCGGCATCGGCGGCGATCCCGTGGTCGGCACCACCCACATCGACGCCCTCGCGGCCTTCGAGGCGGATCCCGAGACCAAGGCCATCGTCATGATCGGTGAGATCGGCGGCGACGCCGAGGAGCGTGCAGCCGAGTTCATCAAGGCCAACGTCACGAAGCCGGTGGTCGGCTACGTGGCAGGATTCACGGCTCCCGAGGGCAAGACGATGGGCCACGCGGGTGCCATCGTCTCGGGCTCGGCAGGCACGGCGCAGGCGAAGAAGGAGGCCCTCGAGGCCGCCGGCGTCAAGGTCGGCAAGACGCCGTCCGAGACCGCGAAGCTCCTCCGCGAGGTCTACGCGACCCTCTGATCCGGGTGCGTCCCTCCAGCCTCCTCCGCACATGTGCGGGGGAGGCTGTGTCGTTCCCGGGGGGAGAGACACAGTGCGCGGCGCCGGAGGGTCCCGAGGAGCGAAGCTGCAAGCCGGCCCCGGACAGGGTGCTGGAGTGGGGCCTCGTCCGGTCGGCTTGTAGGGTGGCGAGGGGGATCATCGATTGCATCAGGCAAGCTTCCAGGAGGACATCATGCGCGCCACCATCATCCACGGACCGGGCGACATCCGCGTCGAGGAACGCGACTACCCGAGCATCATCCGGGCGACGGACGCCGTCGTCAGGGTCACGGCGTCCTGTGTCTGCGGATCCGACCTCTGGCCCTACCGCGGTGTGCGGCCCACCAAGGAACCGAAGGCGATCGGCCACGAGTTCGTGGGCGTCGTCGAGTCGGTCGGCGACGAGGTGCGGAACCTCGCGGTGGGCGACTTCGTGATCGCCCCCTTCGTCGACAGCTGCGGAACCTGCCCCCAGTGCCGCAACGGCGTCACCTCCGCGTGCGACCACCTCGCGGGCTGGGGCAGCACGGACGAACACGGCGACTTCCTCCAGGGCGGGCAGGGCGAAGCCGTGCGCGTCCCGCAGGCGGACGGCACCCTGCGGAAGGTGGACGGGGTCACGGAGCCCGACGACGCCCTGACGGCAAGCCTCCTGACCCTCTCCGACGTGATGTCCACGGGCCACCACGCGGCGGTATCGGCGAATGTCGGGCCGGGTAGCACCGTCGTCGTCGTCGGTGACGGCGCCGTCGGTCTCTGCGGGGTACTCGCCGCCAAGCGCCTCGGTGCCGAGCGGATCATCGCGATGTCGCGCCACGAGGATCGCCAGGCGCTCGCCCGGGAGTTCGGCGCGACCGACATCGTGGCCGAGCGCGGCGACGCCGGTGTGGAGAGGGTCCGCGAGTTGCTCGGGGGAGTCCTCGCGGACTCCGTGCTGGAGTGCGTCGGCACGAAGGAGTCGATGGACCAGGCCCTGCGCAGCACTCGTCCCGGCGGGCATCTCGGTTTCGTGGGCGTTCCCGCAGGCGGTCCGGAACTGCCGATCGGACACCTCTTCGCGAAGAACATCACCGTGGGCGGCGGCATGGCGCCCGCGCACACCTACATCCCTGAACTGCTCAAGGACGTGCTCGACGGCACGATCGATCCCGGCCGCGTGTTCGACGTCGTGATGCCACTCGACGACGCGGCGGAAGCCTACCGGGCCATGGACGAGCGCCGGGCGATCAAGGTGCTGCTTCGCCCCTGATCCTGGCAGCGGGCCCGCCGCACCGATGGAGCTCCCGGCCCCCCGGTGGGGTGGCAGCACCGCGGAGGCAGGCAGAATGAGGGCATGACAGCTACGTCCGGCACGGATTCCGCCTACCTCATCTCGCGCGAGCGCCTCATCGACGCTCCCGCGGACCAGATCTTCGAAGTACTCGCGCGGCCCGCGCTGCACAGCGTGATCGACGGATCCGGCACGGTCCGCGGCGAGCAGCCCGACGGACCGGCGCGGCTGTCGCTCGGAGCGAGGTTCGGGATGGACATGAAGCTGGGGCCGTCCTACAAGATCCTCAACCGCGTGGTCGAGTTCGAAGAGGGCCGGCGCATCGCGTGGCGGCACTTCTCCGCCCACGTATGGCGCTACACGCTCGAGCCGCGTGATGGGGCGACCCTCGTTCGCGAGGAGTGGGACGGCCGGGCCGTGCGCTGGCGGTTCGTCTTCCGGCTCACGGGCTTCACCCGGACGCACCCCGCGAGCATCGAGGCGACTCTCGGCAAGCTCGAGGACTACGTCCTGCAGCACCGCGACGCCGCCTAGGGACCGCGGCTTCCCGAGCAGCAGGACGGCAGTCCGTGGACATCGTCAGCCCACGGAAGTGCCGAACAGCAGACCCAGAGCGTAGGTGGCCGCAGCAGCACCGAGACCGATGGCCAGCTGCCGCAGCGCGAGGCGCAGTGGCGACGCGCCGGACAGCAGGGCCACGACGGCGCCGGTCGCGAGCAGTGCCAGTCCCACCAGCGCGCAGGCCACGACGACGGCGAGGGTACCGCTGAGACCCAGGAGGTAGGGGAGGACCGGGATGATGGCGCCCGAGGCGAAGAAACAGAAGCTCGAGGCGGCGGCGCCGAGCCCGGTACCGACGGCCTCGTGCTCGTCCACGGCGTCGTCCTCGACCGCCTGGAGCGAGAAACTCGGATCACAGTCGCAGGGGAGCAATCCGAGGCGTTCCGCTGCCCGGTGCTCGGCCGCAGCCGGTGTCATGCCCCTGGCCCGGTAGACGAGCACGAGTTCGTTCGCCGCGATGTCGAGTTCCTTCGCGGCGGTCAGGGTGATCTGCGTGGGGCGGGTCGCGGAGAGCAACTCGCGCTGCGAGCGGACGGAGACGTACTCACCCGCCCCCATCGACAGCGCTCCTGCCAGCAGTCCCGCCATGCCGCTGAAGAGGATGAACGACGTCGAGACACCTGTTGCCCCGATGCCCATGATCAGCGCGAGGTTGCTGACGAGACCGTCGTTGGCGCCGAAGACCGCCGCCCTGAAGTTGCCCGACAACCGGTTGCGGCCGCGGGTGGCCAGTCCTCGGACGACCTCCTCGTGGATCTGTTCGTCGGCCACCATGGCGCTCGTCGCGGCGGGATCCGCCGCGTAGGGGGAGCGGCCTTCGGCGCGCTGGGCGAGGGCCAGCACGAAGACGGAGCCGAAGCGACGTGCGAGCAGGCCGAGGACCCTGTTGCGGAAGGAGGGGCTGAGGGGCCGCCCCGCATCCTCGCCCAGCAGAGCCAGCCAGTGGGCCTCGTGTCGTCCTTCGGCGTCGGCGAGGCCGAGGAGGATCTCACGTTCCTCACCGGTGCGGCGGCGGGCCAGGTCCCGGTAGGTCGCGGCTTCGGCCCGCTCGTCGGCCAGGTACTGGCGCCAGCGCTTGACGTCGTCGGACGATGGGGGCGGCTGGGGGGAGGATTCAGGGGTGTTCACGGGATGCTCCGGTTGATCGGGTGCCCGTGCGAGCGTCCGAAGCGGGGCTCCGGCCGGGAACGCAGGGCGTCATGACGGCCGAAGGTCTCGCTCGCCGGCTGAACCGGTGGATTGCCGGGCACCTTCGGTGCCAGTATGTCGACAGGCCGCACATCCGATGGATGCGGAGCTACTCCCCTTCGACCCACCATCCTAGCCGATCGCCTTCGCGTTGCTTGACAGACCTGCCTCCAGGGGGTCGGGTACCGTGACTGATCGACCCGCGATACAGTCGAACGGATAACAGAAAGCAGGCTTATGGATCTGGCAGCCCGACCATGGGTGGAGAGCTATGCTCCCGGCGTCCCCCGGTCCTTCGAGGTGCCCGAGGGTACGCTGTCCGACCTGTTCGACTCCTCCGTGGCGACCTACGGCAGGAAGGACGCACTCGAGTTCTTCGGGGCGTCGATGTCCTACCGCCAGGTGGGCGATGCCGTCGCCCGCGCCGCCGAGGGCCTGCGGGCGCTCGGGGTGAGTGCGGGTGATCGGGTGGCGCTCGTGCTGCCGAACTGTCCGCAGCACATCATCGCGTTCCATGCCGTCCTCCGGCTCGGAGCGATCGTCGTCGAGCACAACCCGCTCTACACGGACCGCGAGCTCAGGCACCAGTTCGAGGACCACAGCGCGAAGGTGGCCGTCGTGTGGGACAGGGTGGTGCCGCGCGTCCAGCGACTACCGGGGGACATCCCGGTCACCGCGATCGTGTCGGTCGACCTCGTCGGTGCCATGCCTACGTCACGCCGTCTCGCGCTGAGGCTGCCCGTGCGGCGGGCCCGTGAGGCCAGAAAAGCCCTCACGACGACGGAGAAGCTGACGGGTCCCCGGAAGCTCGTCCCGTGGACGGCACTGCTCCGCCACCGCGCGCTGCCGGGCAAGCATCCCCGTCCTTCCCCCGGCGACACCGCTGTCCTGCAGTACACGAGCGGCACGACCGGAGTGCCCAAGGGCGCCATCCTCACGCACCGGAACCTGCTGGCCAATGCCGCCCAGGGAAGGGCCTGGGTGCCCGGGCTCGATGCCGGGCGTGAGACGGTCTACGCCGTGCTGCCCATGTTCCATGCCTATGGGCTGACCCTGTGCCTGACCTTCGCGTTGAGCATCGGGGCGAGGCTCGTGCTCTTCCCCCGGTTCGACGTCGGACTGGTGCTCGACGCCGCGAAGAAGAGCCCTCCGACCTTTCTGCCCGCCGTGCCGCCGATCTACGAGCGGCTCGCCGCCGGGGCGGCAGAGCGCGGAGCGGACCTGAGCAGTATCCGGTTCGCGATCTCCGGTGCGATGAATCTTCCCCACTCCACGGTGGAGACCTGGGAGGCAGCCACGGGGGGCTACCTCATCGAGGGGTACGGGCTGACGGAGACGTCACCCGTCGCTGCCGGCAATCCGATCGGCCCTACGCGGCGTCCCGGAACGGTCGGTGTCCCGTTCCCCGGGACCGACGTCCGGATCGTCGACCCGGAGGACACCGACGTCGACCGCGCTCCCGGCGAAGCGGGGGAGCTGCTGATCCGCGGGCCCCAGGTGTTCCAGGGGTACTGGCGGCGGCCCGACGAAACCGAGGCCGCGCTGCTCGAAGGAGGCTGGTTCCGCACCGGCGACATCGTCCGCATGGACGACGACGGATTCCTGACCATCGTCGACCGCATCAAGGAACTCATCATCACGGGTGGGTTCAACGTGGCGCCCAGTGAAGTGGAGGACGCCCTGCGCGTCCATCCCAGCGTCGCCGACGCCGCCGTCATCGGCCTGCCGCGGGACGGTGGCGGCGAGGACGTCGCGGCCGTCGTCGTCCTGGTTCCCGGTGCGGAGCTCGACGTCGAGGCGCTCCGCTCCTCCTGCCGCGACGCGCTCGCGGCCTACAAGATTCCGCGCACCATCGTGCAGGTGGAGGACCTTCCCCGATCGCTGATCGGCAAGGTCCTCCGGCGCGAGGTGCGGACACGAGTACTCAACGATGGCCCCCGTGCCGGACAAGGTGACAGCCGATGACCCCCTCACACGAAGGACGCGCGGGAACGCCTGCTCCGACGAGCCCCTGGCGAGACAGCCTCGGCAACGCCAGTACCCGGGCGGCGCAGGTCCTGCTGCTCCTGGTGCTGGCCGTGGTCGCCGTATACGCGCTGATCCAGGTGCGCCTCGTGGTGATCCCGATGCTGCTCGCCCTGATCCTGGCCGCCGCGATCGGCCCCTTCGTGAACTGGCTGCGGCGGAAGGGCTGGGGTCCCACGGTGGCCACCACGGTGTCCTTCCTCCTCCTCCTGGTCGTCTTCGGCGGGCTGATCACGGGCATCGTCTTCGCCGTCGTGGGCCAGGCCGACGAGCTGGCAGCGAGCGCGACGGAGGGCTTCGACAAGCTCTACGCCTTCGCGCAGAACGGTCCCATCCCCATCGACGACGCCCAGATCCAGGATGCGCGTGAATGGGCGATCGATTTCGCGACCAGCAGCACCGCCGGTGCCGGCGCCATCTCGGGCCTGAGCGCTGCCGGCAACTTCTTCGCCGGTGCGCTGCTCATGGTGGTCATCCTCTTCTTCTTCCTCAAGGACGGCGAGAAGATCTGGGCCTTCATGCTCAGGGCGTTCAAGGGCCGTCGGCTCGTCAAGGCCCGCAGGGTCGGCTACAACAGCATGGCCGTTCTCGGCGGCTACGTCCGCGGCACGGCCATCGTGGCACTGGTCGATTCGCTCTTCATCGGGCTCGCGCTCTTCTTCCTGGGTGTCCCCCTGGCACTTCCGCTCGCCGCCATCGTCTTCGTCGGGGCCTTCATCCCGCTCGTCGGAGCGACGCTGGCGGGTGTCCTCGCCGCCCTGATCGCCCTCGTGGCCAACGGTCCCTTCGTGGCGCTGATGGTCATCGTCGCGGTCATCGTGGTCAACCAGCTCGAGGGCAACTTCCTGCAGCCCGTGGTCATGGGCCGCACGCTGCAGGTCCACGCCCTGGTCATCCTCGTCGCCCTGACCGCCGGTACCGTCCTGGCCGGGATCATCGGCGCGATCCTCTCGGTACCGGTTGCCGCCGTGAGCTGGGCCGCGATCAAGGCCTGGAACCAGGAGAAGGACGACGACATCACCGAGGACGAGGTCGAGGAGGCCGAGAAGCTCACGGCCCTCGACGAGACGGGTCATGGCCTGAGCTCCACGCCGAAGGAGGACCAGGCCCGTCGGAGGGCCGAAGCCGGTCTCGCCGTCGAGGAGGCGGAAGAGCGTCCGGGCACCCAGGAGCGGAGGGTCGAAGGAGCCGAGGACGCCGTGAACGAGGACACGAACGACGACGGCCCGGATGCAGTGCGCGAGGGCCGGCGGGCCCGCCGGTCCGGCTCGTCCCCTGCCGACGGCTGATTTACGACCGTCGGTCGACGCGGCAGGGCTGTCCCGACGAGCGGGACGGGGCCCGCGCCATCTTCAGGAGGGCTCCCGGCCTGTGCCGGGGGCCCTCCTGCGTCGAGCGGCCGGCGCGGTTGCGGAGCGGGCGGCTCAGCGGGCGAGGGTCGCGGGTGCGTCTTCCGGGACGTCGCCGGCCACGCGCCGGTCCCAGGCGCGCATCACCTGGGGATCGGTGGGGCGCGTCATGAGGGACACGGCAAGGTACACGATGAAGGATGCGGCGAGACCGTAGTAGATGGGCTCGTTGGCGTAGATACCGTCGTACTGGTTCTCGGCGCTGATCTCGAGGTAGGCCATGACCCCGAGTGTGACGACGGTCCCGGCGGCCATGGACGCGCCCGCCCCGATGCCGTTGCCCCGGCGCCACACGAGGCCGCCGAGGATCGCGACGAGGAGCCCGCCCACCAGGATGTCGTAGGCGATGGTGAGAGCCGCGACCACGTCCTGCACGATCACGGCGAGGGCGATGGTGACGAGGCCCAGACCGAGGACCCACCAGCGGCTCGAACGGACGTCGTGCTCCGACGTCGCGTTCTCGGAGCCGGCCCGGCCGAACCAGCCGGCCACGAAGGGAACGACGTCCGTCCGCGCCACGGTGGCCGCGGCGATCAGGGCTCCGGATGCGGTGGACATCATGGCAGCGACAGCAGCCGCCAGGACGAGCCCGCCGATGCCGACCGGGAGGACGTTCAGGGCGACATCGGCCTACACGTCGTCACGCGACTCGATGGCGGGCAGGATCACACTCGCGCTCATGCCGATGACCGCCCCCGCTACTCCGTAGAGGATGCAGTAGATGCCGGCCGCCGAACCGCCCCACCTGGCGATCTCCGGCGTCCGCGAGGTGAAGACGCGCTGCCAGATGTCCTGGCCGATGAGCAGGCCGAGTGTGTAGACCACGAAGTAGGTGATGATGCTTTGGGCGCCGATGCCGGTGATGCTGAAGAACTCGTCCCCGGCGCGTTCGGCGATCCCGTCGAAACCGCCGGCCGCAGCGAGTGAGAAGGGCAGCATGAGGGCGAAGACGCCGATGGTCTTGATCACGAACTGTGCCATGTCGGCGAGCGTGATGGACCACATCCCGCCCACCGTCGAGTAGATGAGGACGATCACGCCTCCTACGGCGATGGACAGGGCTCGGTCCCAGCCGAAGAGCACAACGAAGATGGTCGCGTAGGCGCCCGTGGAGGTGGCGCAGAGCATCAGCGTGTAGGCCAGCATGACGATGCCGGAGACGCGCGTGGCGCGGTGGCCGTACCGCAGCGTGAGCATCTGCGACACGGTGTAGATCTTCAGCCGCTGGATGGTGGGAGCGAAGAGGAGGCTGAGCAGCAGCACGCCCGTCCCGATGGCCACGACCAGCCACATGCCGGAGATGCCGTACTGGTAGCCGAGTCCCACTCCGCCGACGGTCGAAGCACCACCGAGTACGACGGCGGCCATGGTTCCGGTGTAGAGCAGTGGTCCGAGGCGCCGCCCGGCTACGAGGTAGTCGCTGGCGTTCCGGGTGCGGGACTTGCCCCACCAGCCGAAGCCCAGCATGGCGAGGAGGTAGGTGACCACGATGGCGATATCGAGAGCGTGCATGGGGGCCTTCTGTAGGGGAGCGGTCGATGCTCGACGAGAAACAGGTGTTGCCCGGCAAGCTACTCGTGACAGGAGTCACGCGTCAATCATGACGAGCCCGTGTAACGGGCACGTGTGCACCGCATGACGGATATAGTTCCTGAGATGCCCTACCAGGGACGCCCTAGGAAAGGACACCCATGAAGGCCCTGCCCGTCGAGCCGAGCAACGCACCGGTCGCGATCGGGTCCCGGATTAGAGCCGCGAGGCAGTCGCAACGCATGACGATCGAGCAGGTCGCTGCGTCCACGGGGCTGACCAAGGGGTTCCTCAGCAGGGTCGAGCGGGATCTCACCTCTCCGTCCGTGGCATCCCTCGTGACGCTGTGCCAGGTGCTGTCGATCTCCATCGGTGATCTGTTCCTGGTGCCGGAGACGCACCTGACGAGATTGCCCGAAGCGCCGCGGATCAGTCTCGGCGGACAGGGCATCAACGAACGCCTCCTGACGGCGCGGTCGGAACGCCGGTTGCAGATGATCCGGGCCGTCGTCGAGCCGCACGGCCGGGGTGAGGACGAGCTCTACTCGGTGGACTGCGAGGTCGAGACCCTCCACGTCATCGAGGGCCGTTTCGTGCTGGTCTTCTCCAATGACCGCTACGAGCTGGAGGAGGGCGACACCGTGACGTTCCCGGGTCGTGAGCCGCATACGTGGCTGAATCCGGACGATCGGGAGGCCGTCGTGCTGTGGACGCTCGTGCCGGCGGCGTCGGGGAAGTAGCGCCCGTCAGCCCACATGTACCCAGGGGCGCCTGGTCACGTCGGGCTCGGCTGCGCGGAGCACCTCGCGGGTGACCGGCGCTATCTCACCCTCACCGGTGAACAGGAACTTGAACAGATTGGCCACCGGGTCCCCCTCCGTCCAGCGGAAATAGACATGCGGCATGAGTCCGGTGACGTCGCGGATGTGCAGCATCACCGCGGCGATCGTGTTCGGGACGTTGGAGCTGTGGACCTCCAGGATGCGGTAGCCGTGACGCACCACCCCCCGCACGCGGAGTTCGGTCTCGAAGTCGGAGGAATCGTCCACGGTGACCTCGATGAAGAGGGGCTTCGCGGTACCGGGGAAGTGCGATACCGCACACGCGTGCTGGAGCTTGTGCCGATAGGCCGAACCGCTCAGCCGCTTCGGCTCGTGGGCGATCAGCAGGATCTCGCCGTCGTCCTGCGAGCTGACGAAGGACAGCGCCTTCTCGTCCATCCGGATGCTCGTGGCCCGCAGTTCGAAGGCACGCCGTGAGCGGGAGATGAACGAGATCACGATGATCCCGAGGATGAAGCAGGTGGCGATCTTCAGGCCGTCGGGGCGCTCGATCATGTTGACCGCGGTGGTCAGCACGAAGACTGCCGTCGCGGCACCGAAGCCGATGGTGCGGCCGCGCTGGTGCTTGCGATGGGCCGAGAGTGTGACTGCGACCGACGCCGATGTGATGAGGGCGAGGACCCCGGTGGCGTACGCGCCGCCCTGGGCCTCGACATCGGCCCTGAAGAAGAACGTCACCAGGACGGCGATGAGCGTGATCACGAGCACGAGCGGGCGGACGGCCTTGGCCCATGCAGGAGCCATCCCGTAACGCGGCAGGTAGCGCGGCACGAGGTTCAGCAGGCCGGTCATGGCGGAGGCACCGGCGAACCAGAGGATGCCGATCGTCGAGAGGTCGTACACGGTGCCGAAACCGTCCCCGAGGTAGAGGTGGGCGAGGTATGCCAGGGCCCGGCCGTTCGCGGGTCCGCCCTCCTCGAAGGCCTCGGACGGGATGAGCAGGGTGGTGACGAAGCTCGAGGCGATGAGGAAACCGCTCATGATGAGCGCGGCCGAGGTGAGGAGCTTGTGTGCTCCGGCTATCCGGCCGGCGGGGTTCTCCTCGGTGTCGCCGGGCCGGCCCTGGATCTGCGGCATGACCACCACACCGGTCTCGAACCCCGAGAGGCCGAGGGCGAGGCGCGGGAAGATCAGGACGGCGAGGCCCACCATGACGAGCGGATTGCCGTGCTGGGTGGTCAGAGCGGACCACCAGTCGCCGACCAGGCCGCCCTGCTCCACGATCTGCACCGCGGAGACGGCGATGACCACCAGGTTGAGGGTCAGGAACACCGCCACGAGCGCGACGGCGATCCCGATGGCCTCGCGGAATCCCCGGAGGAAGACGGCGGACAGCAGCCCCAGGAACACCACGGTGATGAGGACTTCCTTGCCCTGCAGCCAGGACGGGGCGAAGGGATTCTCGATGAGGTGGGCACTCGCATCCGCGGCCGAGAGGGTCATGGTGATGAGGAAACTCGTGGCGGCGAAGCCGAGCAGGACCAGGACGAAGACCTTGCCGCGCCACTTGGGCAGCAGTTTCTCGAGCATGGCGATGGACCCCTCGCCGCGTGGGCTCTCCGATGCGACGCGCTTGTACACGGGGAGCGCCCCGAACAGCGTGACGGCGACGAGGATCAGGGTGGCGAGGGGAGAGAGCACCCCCGCAGCGGCGGCTGCGATGGCCGGCTGGTAGCCCAGGGTCGAGAAGTAGTCGACGCCGGTCAGGCACATCACCTTCCACCAGGACTGCGTCCGTTCCGCTTCGGGGTGGTGGGGGGCCGGCCGGCTGGATTCGTCGAGCAGCCAGCGCTCGAGGCGGGTGCTGCTCGGGGCCTGGACCGGGGGGCGGTGGCTGACAGGGGTACTCACCTCCTCACCGTAGGACCGCCGGAGCCCTGATCCGGCGGTCTTGACGCTTCCTTGATGCCGGTGATCCGTGACCTCCGCGAACTAAGGTGGAGGACGGGCCTGTCACGGGATGGGTCCCGCACAGCTGCGCCACGAGCGCTGGAACCACGGGGGACTCGATGAAGAAGACCATGCTGCTTTCTGCCGGACTCATGGCGGTACTCACGCTCGCGGCCTGCGGACCGGGAGCGACGGACCCCGGCGCAGGGTCCACGCCGTCCGGACCCCCGTCGTCCGCGTCCGCGCCATCGCCATCCACCGAGGCGCCGATCCCTACGCCGTCCGCGACTCCTTCGTCCTCCCCGTCCCCGTCCCCGTCGTCGGCGACGCCCACCGTTCCCGCCGCCGTGCCCTTCGTCACGCCGGACGGGCTCTACGCCTTCGACCTTCCCGCCGGATGGACGACGACACCGCTCGAGCCCACGACGGCGCCCGACTACGGGGCGAACCTCAGCCGCTCGTCCTTTTCGATCCGCACTGCGGCAGGGGAAGAGATGGCGATCTTCTCGGGCGGAGTGCCGGGTGACGGGGCTGCCCTGCCGAGCCCGGGACACGTCCTCCTGGATTCCCAGGAGTTACCGGCCCTGTCCGGTCAGGTCGACGGCGTCGAGTACCCCGTGACCTACGTCTTCGACTACTTCGACGACCCTGTGACCGGTGAGCCCGTGTACCTCGCCCGTCTCCACCTCGGTACCGTCGCGACGGATGGTCTGTACGGGGCGCCGCTGGGCCTCGTGCCCATCGGGACGAACGGACTCGTGGTCTTCACGGCGTCCTTCGACTCGACGCGCTTCCCCAGCCCGGCGGACGCGGAGGGCTGGCTCGACTCGGAGGAGTACCAGGGACTCAGGTCCATGTTCACCTCGTTCAGCTTCGAGGGCTGACCGTCCTTGACCGCGTTCCCCGACGCCAATAGCCTTGTGCAAAACCTTTGATGCATATAGGGCAACTCCCGTCGGAAGGAGGAGCTCGGACAGGACAGCAGCCGTGGAAGAAGTGCGCGTCACCGGAGGAGGGCACATCGGCCCCATCGATTCCTCCCGTATACCCCGCTACGCGGGAGCGGCGACGTTCGCCCGACTGCCGCGACTGGACCAGGTGGACCGCGCGGACATCGCCGTCGTCGGTGTGCCCTTCGACTCCGGTGTCTCCTACCGGCCGGGAGCACGCTTCGGCGGGAACCACATCCGCGAGGCCTCACGCCTGTTGCGGCCCTACAACCCGGCTCTCGACGTCTCGCCGTTCGAGCGCGTGCAGGTCGCCGACGCCGGCGACATGGCCGTGAACCCCTTCAACATCGGCGAGGCGATCGAGACCGTACAGCAGAATGCGCTCGACCTCACGGCCGAGGGAGCGAGACTGGTCACCCTCGGCGGCGACCACACCATCGCCCTCCCCCTGCTGCGAGCGGCAGCAGAGCGCGCGGGTTCGCCCGTCGCCATGCTCCACTTCGACGCCCACCTGGACACGTGGGACACCTACTTCGGGGCCGAGTACACGCACGGGACGCCCTTCCGTCGCGCTGTCGAGGAGGGCATCCTCGACACCGAGGCCATCTCGCACGTGGGTACCAGGGGCCCGCTGTACGGCGTACGGGACCTCGAGGACGACCGCCGCTTCGGCTTCGGCATCGTGACCTCCTCCGACGTCTACCGGCAGGGCGTGGACGAGGTCGTCGACAGGCTCCGGGCCCGCATCGGCAAGCGGCCCCTGTACGTCTCGGTCGACATCGATGTCCTCGACCCGGCACACGCACCCGGCACGGGAACGCCCGAGGCGGGAGGCATCACGAGCCGTGAACTGCTGGAGATCCTCCGTGGGCTGCGCGGGCTGAACCTCATCGGCGCGGATGTCGTCGAGGTCGCTCCGGCCTACGACCACGCCGAGATCACCGGAGTGGCGGCATCCCACGTGGCCTACGATCTCGTCACGCTGATGGCCGACACCCTCACCGTGGAATCATCCGCCGCCGCATCGACCCCCGAGGATCAGTAGATGGACATTGTCGACGGCGCAGCCAGCGCACCTCCCACTGCGCTCACGGGTCAGCGCAACGGTGGAGACCTCGTCGTCGAGACGCTCTCGGCACTCGGGGCGACCACGGTCTTCGGTATCCCGGGCCAGCACGCGCTGGGTCTCTTCGACGCCCTGTCCCGCTCCCACCTCCGGTACGTCTCGTCCCGGGTGGAGAACAACTCGGCGTTCGCCGCCGATGGCTTCTCCCGCGCGACGGGCGACGTCGGCGTCCTGTTCCTCTCCACCGGTCCCGGAGCGCTCACCTCCCTCGCCGGACTGCAGGAGGCCTATGCGACCGGTGTGCCGATGGTCGTGATCGCGAGTCAGATACCCCTCGAGGGGCTCGGAGCGCGCCGCAAGGGAATGCTGCACCAGCTCGATGACCAGAAGGCCTCGGCGGCGAACGTCACCAAGAGCCAGCGCCTCATCCAGCACGCCTCCGGCATCCCCTCGGCCATCCAGGACGCGTGGACCGAGGCGGTGTCCTCGCCGCAGGGTCCGGTATGGATCGAAGTGCCTCAGAACGTCCTGCTCGACCCCGTGATGGTTCCGCAGGTCGAGGACGCCCTCGCCGAGCCCTTCGACAACCCGCCGCGCGTCGAACTGGTGCGCGAGGCAGTGGCCTGGCTCAGGGACTCGAAGCGTCCCGCCATCGTTGCCGGTGGCGGCACGCGGCGGGGCAGGGCGGAGGCGTCGCTGCTCTCCATCGCAGAGAAGCTCGGCGCTCCCGTCGTCTGCTCGCCGGGCGGCAACGGAGCCTTCCCCTGGACGCACGAGCTGTCGCTCCAGTCATGGGTGGAGGACCGCCACGTCACGGAGGTCCTCGAGGACGCCGACGTCCTGCTGGTCGTCGGTTCGTCCCTGGGTGAGGTGACGTCCAACTACTTCACGATGGAGCCGCGCGGACGCATCGTCCAGATCGACGCCGAACCGCGGGTCCTGGAGTCGAACCGGCCCGCGCTCGGCATCCGCGCGGATGCCGGGCAGGCCCTCGCGGCCCTGGACGGGGCGCTGGAGCCCCTGCCGCGGGACCGCGAACCCGGTTACGACGCCGTCGCCCTCGTGGCCGACACCCTCTCGAAGGTGGCCGCGCGGCTCGAGGGCCAGGACCTCGGCAAGGAGCTCACCTTCCTGCAGGACATCCGCGAGGCAGTGCCCGCCGGGATGCAGACCTTCTGGGACATGACCATCTCGGCCTACTGGGCATGGAGCTGCTGGGACTCGCGGGAGGGGCAGTTCCACTCCGCCCAGGGTGCCGGCGGTCTCGGGTTCGGCTTCCCGGGTGCGATCGGAGGCTCCGTGGGCCTCGAGTCCCACGGCCTGCCCGCGAGGGTCCTCGCCGTATCAGGAGACGGCTCCGCCATGTACTCCATCGCAGAACTCGCGACGGCCCGGCAGCACGACGTCCCGGTCACCTGGCTGATCATCGACGACGGCGGCTACGGCATCCTCCGCGAGTACATGGAGGGTGCCTTCGGCAAGGCGACAGCGACGGAGCTCGCGCGGCCGGACTTCGTGGCGCTCGCCGAGTCCTTCGGCGTGCCCGCCCGGCGGGTGTCGCCGGAGGGTGTCGGCGAGGCCCTGCGGGAGAGCCTCGCGGCCGAGGGCCCGAACGTCGTCGTGGTGGAGGCGCTCATCCGCCTCTTCGCCCCCACCCATCTCGATCAGTAGGCTTCCTTTTCACGTCGAGGGGTGAGAGTGTCGGAAGAACGGCTCGAACCACGGAAACGGGGAAGGAACGCTATGTCATTCAGCAAGGGCGACAAGGTCACCTGGAACACCTCCCAGGGCGAGACCGAGGGCAAGATCGTGGAGAAGCACGAGAAGGAGTTCACCTTCGACGACCAGAAGTTCAAGGCGTCGAAGGACGAGCCCTACTACACGGTGGAGAGCTCGAAGTCGGGGAAGAAGGCGGCGCACAAGGAAAGCGCGCTGTCCAAGAAGTAGACCGTGCGGAACGGGGGACGCCACCGACGGGTGGCGTCCCCCGTACCGTTCCGGCTGCTGCCGAGGGCGAGCCGGTCGGCGCGCTGCTACTCGAGGGGATCGTGTCCCCAGTTCATCAGCGAATAGCGCCAGTTGGACGACTCGATGTCCTCCTTCGTCGGGCACTGGGCGAGGTGGCGGTGGACGTATCCGACGACCTTGTGCATGTGCGCGACGTCGTCGTCCTCCAGGTCGTCTCGTTTCGTGCTGAGGATCGTGATGATCCGCCGGCCGGACTGGTGACCCACCGACTCCGCTGTCCCGGATTCCTTCTGGCCCACCGACCGGGATTCGTCGGTGTCGAGCCACTTCTCCAGCCGGGAAGCGCTCATGTTGACCGCTTCCTGCCACTGGGGCCATACCTCGTCGAGGTCTTTCGCTGTATCCGTCATGCGCCGTGGGCCTTCCGTAGCAGTATCGGGCAGAGAATCAACCCGGATGGATTCTTCGGACTGGCAATAGCTTATTCCTAAGCATGCTGATAAATGTAGAGGGGTAGGTGGAATCAACGTCTAAGGAGCTCTACATCATGGCAGGAAACCTTTTGGCACGATCAGCCCACGATCTCGGCGCTGCAGCCTGGTTCGGCGGCACCCTGATGGGCGCGGTTGGCCTCAACGGTGCAACCGGCAAGGCGAAGGACCCGAAGGAGCGCACCCGTCTCTCCTCGCTCGGCTGGGCGAAGTGGACCCCGGTCCAGATCGCGGCGTTCGCGGTTCACGCCGTCGGCGGCATCGGCCTCATTCTCGGCAACAAGGGCCGTGTCGCGGCCCAGGACACCGTCGGTTCGAACACCGTCTGGAAGTCACTCGTCACGGTTGCGGGTATGGCTCTTTCGCTGTACTCCGGCATGCTGGGCAAGAAGGTCGCGAGCTCGCCGAGCAGGGCGGCGAGGGTGCAACCGAGCCCCGTCCCGGCGCGAGCGACGAACTGGCCAAGGCTCAGTCGCAGCTCAAGACCACGCAGTGGCTCCTGCCGATCATCAGCGGCATCGTCGTGGTGATGGGTGCGAAGCAGGGCGAGATGCAGCGTCCCGAGAACGTCAAGAAGGGCCTGCTCAAGAAGTAGGCCGTCCGGCCCCAGTGCCGGCGAACCCCCGCAGCACATAGCTGCCGCTCCTCCGCCTCCCCGGCGCTGGACCCGGTGGCCGGCTGCGGGGGTTCTCCCGTTTCGGGGGTGATCACTGCATGGTGAAGGCCCGGGCGACGCCGGCGTGGATGGTGTCGTTCCGGATCAGGGCACCCAGGAATGCGTTGCGCGAGCGCAGAACCGGCCCCGGCAGGGGGCGGCCGAGCGCCATGTTGATGTGGGCTTTACGGCGCGCGGCAGCAGCCTGCCGGCGGCGACCCTTCTCGTACAGGGCCAGCGGCCCCGCGACATCCTGCCCGTCGCGGATCGAAGCCACGATGATGGGCACGAGTTCGGCCGCGTCCAGCCAGCCGAGATTCATGCCCTGGCCGCCGATGGGACTGATCTCGTGGGCGGCGTCGCCAACCACTACCGTGCGCCGTGCGATGAAGCGGTTCGCGAGTCGTGACTGGACCTCGAAGGCGCTCAGCATCGAATTCGTCCCCGGGTCGACGTCGACGCCGGTCCGTGCCCTGATCAGCCGGGTGAGATTCTGCGCTGTCGGGCGTTCCTCGGGGCAGCCCACCCGCACCACCCACCGGCGGATACCGCCGGGGAGGGGGAAGGACTCGACGATGCCGCCGGTCTCGAGGTAGAGCACCGCGTCATCGCCGTCGTCCGTGCCGTCGGCGAAGTCCCCCATCACGTAGCAGTCCGGATACCGACGGACCGGCGCCCGGATGCCGGCGTCGCTGCGGACGGAACTGCGCGCTCCGTCCGCGGCGATCAGCAACCGGGCGTCCAGCACGCGGTCCTCCCCGTCGGTCCGGGTGACGACGGAGACGTGATCGCCGGATTCGTGGGTGGTGGCCACGGAGGTCCCCCGCCTCAGCGTGCCGGGGAAGTCCCGCAGGAGTCGGCGCTCGAGGACCTCCTCCGTGATGGCCTGGGGGACGGCGAGCACATACGTCTCGTCGCCGGGGAGGGTCGAGAAGGAGATGGTGCCCACATGGCGTCCGGCGCTGCGGGCAACGCCGTCACGGATGAGCACACCGCGACGGCGGAGCTCGTCAGCGATGCCAGCGGTGTCCAGCGCGCGCAGGGCCGGCGGATGGATGCCGATGCGCGGGAATGGTCGCTCCGCTCCGTGCGCCGTTCGAGTACGACGGCGTCGAGTCCGGCCTGCCGCAGCAGCAACGCCGTATAGAGTCCCACGGGCCCGCCGCCGACCACGATGACGTCATGCACGGGCGGCTTCTCCTGGAGTACCGGGTGGCCCCGGCTGAAGGACGAGCAGATTGATGAAGGGCACTGCCGTGCGTACGCTCCAGCCGGTGCGGCCGCCCACGGTGGCGCGCAATTCGTCCGGCGTGTAGCTGCGGCGGATCGAGGTCAATCCGTCCTGGCGGATGAAGGACCCCGGCAGGGGGAGGGTCCCCGCCGAGAACAGGGCATAACCCACGGGGTGGCGCGCGATGTCGCTGTGGACGGCCACGCGCCGCGCCAGGCGCTCGGTGTCGTCGAGGAGGCTGTCCAGCGCGCTCCTGTCGAGATGGTGCAGCACGTGGTTGGAGACGACGGCGTCGAACACGGCACCCTCGGCCACGAGCTCGGAGCTGAGTGCGCGGCGGAACGAGAGGCCGGGCAGGGGTGGGCGTGAGGTGGCGAAGGCGTGGGCGCGCTCATCGGGGTCGATGGCTGTCACCTCGAGGGTCAGGCCGTCCCGCCGCGCCCACCGGACCAGGGCCCTCGGGAGGTCCCCACCACCGGAGCCGATGTCGAGGAGTGTGTTGGTGCGGCCCGGCGAGAGGGTGGGGCGCACCAGCGACGCGTAGGTGCGGCGCCAGCCGGAGACGACCGCATTGACGACGCCGAACTGGGCGTACGTGCGGTCGAGCTTGCGAGGGTCGCAGTCGGGCCGGTCCATCTCCTCCACCGCGTCCGGGTCCCGCTGCGCGAGATGCCCCCGTCGGCTCATGCGCCGGCTTTGGCCAGGATGGGTTCGAGGTCCTCCGGCACGACGACGGGTTCGACGGTCACCGCGGCTCCTGACTCCGCGGCGGAAGCGGCTGTGGTGGCGCCGATCCTGGTGAGCAGGGCCGTCTCCACGGTCAGCCCCGGGCCGAACGCCATCGAACAGATCCGGTTGTTCCCGTCCGAGGCGGGCTGGTCGAGGATGTGCTTCAGGACGAACATCACGGTGGCGCTGCTCATGTTCCCGTAGTTGCGCAGTGTCTCCCTCGCAGGGACCAGCTGGTCCTTCGTCAGGCCCAGCTTCGCCTCGACCTTGTCCAAAATGCTGCGCCCGCCAGGATGGATCGCCCAGTGCTCGATGTCCGCGTACTCGAGGCCCTGGAGCGAAGCATCGCGGGCGAGGAGCGGCTCGAGGGCGCCGACGATGTGCTCGTCGATGATGTGCGGGACATACGTGCCGAGGACCATCTCGAAGCCCTCGTCACCGATGTTCCAGGCCATGGACTCCTCGCCCACCGGCGTCAGGACGGTCTCGAAGTGGTCGAGGGTCAGTGCGGGGCCGTTCAGCGGGATGTCGCGAGCGGAGACGATCGCTGCCGCCGCTCCGTCGGCGAACAGGGAGGAACCCACGATCGTGTCCGGGTTGTTCGAGGACCGCACGTGCAGGGAGCACAGTTCCGCGGAGACCACCAGCACGACGGCGTCGGGATCGGCCTCGCAGAACGCCTTGGCGGACCGGAGCGCGGGGAAGGCCCCGTAGCAGCCCATGAATCCCAGGTGGTAGCGCTGCACGGAGGGCGCGAGGTCCAGGGCGCGCACGATCTTGTAGTCGGGACCGGGGGCGAAGAAGCCGGTGCAGGAGACCGTGATGACGTGGGTGACGTCCGCGGCTTCGATGCCGTGCGCGGCGTCCAGGGCCTTGCGTGCTGCTTCGACGAAGAGTTTCGTACCCTCCTCGGCGTAGACCTCGTTGCGGGTCTTGGTGCTCGGCGAGAGCAGCCGGAGCTCCTTCTGGTCGAAGAACACGGGCTCCTCGGATGCCGCCGCGAGCGTCAGTTCCCGGACAGCCGTATAGCGGGTCTCGATCCCGGAGGAGTCGAAAGCCGCGCCGACCAGCCGCTTACCGAGCCGCGTCAGCTCGGGCTGTGCCGCGAAGACGTCCCGGACCTGGGGCTGCACCATGACCGTCTCGGGTACGGCTGTTTCGAGGGACCTCAGGATCACTGTCATACCTCCATTACTAGAGGACTAACGCGACAAACACAATGACAGTAGGCTTAGTACCTTCTCTGCAACGACGTCAGGAGCATCATGGGCAACGATCCGTCAGGCACGCTCGACCAGGAGGACCCGAGGGGCCCGGACGTCGACGTCTCGACCGAGCTGCAGGAATTCCCGGGCTACACCGAGCGGATGGACCCGCGTCCCGACCACGGCGAGGACAGTTACACCGGGCACGGACGCCTTGCCGGACGTCGTGCCTTCATCACCGGTGGTGACTCCGGCATCGGGCGCGCCGTCGCGCTGGCCTTCGCGCGGGAAGGGGCCGATGTGGCGATCGGCTATCTCCCCGAGGAGAAGGAGGACGGCGACAGCTGCCTCGAACTGATCCGCGCCGAAGGGCGGAGGGCACTCGGTGTGCCGGGCGACCTCCGCGAGGAGGAGTACGCGGCGTCGGCTGTCCGGCAGGTGCTGGACGGACTCGGAGGCCTCGACATCCTCGTCAACAACGCGGGCTTCCACATCGCGCAGCCCGACGGCCTCCCGGACATCGACGCGGACCAGTTGCGCAGGACCTTCGAGACGAACGTGTACGGCACCATCTGGCTGACGCAGGCAGCACTGCCGCACCTCTCCGCCGGTTCCTGCATCATCAACACCACCTCGATCCAGGGCTACCATCCCTCCACGAGCCTCATGGACTATGCCGCAACGAAGGCCGCCCTGAACAACCTGACTTTCAGTCTCGCCGAACTCCTGGGGGAGCGGGGCATCCGGGTCAACGCCGTCGCACCCGGTCCCGTCTGGACCCCCCTGCAGCCCGCCACGACAACGAGCGAGAAGCTGGAATCCTTCGGGGAGGGCACGCCGCTGGGGCGGATGGGGCAACCGGCCGAACTCGCCGGCGCCTACGTCTTCCTCGCCTCGAACGACGCGCGGTACGTGTCCGGAGAGATCCTGGGGGTCACGGGCGGCAAGCCGTTGGCCTGACAGGGGCTCGCGTACTTTCCTCCTCCGGGCCCGCGGCGACCAAGCCGGAGGGCCCGGAGGAACGAATCCCTCGTACCAGTGCCGGGACCCCGGCGCCAGGACACCATGGATGGGCTGATCGTGAATCTCCTGACTGAACTGCCGGCCTGGCGTCCGGCCGCGCTCGCCGTCGCACTGGCGGCAACACTGGCTCTTGCGTCCTGCGGGTCGGTGGAGGAGAACCCGCTGGGGGTCAACACGTCGGCGGGCCAGCAGGAGCAGCCCGCACCCACCGCTGCACCCGGCGACGGAAGCGAGGCCGCTCCGGTCGGTGGCCTCGGCGAGGATCCGCTCAATGTCGGCGTGGACGGTGCGGAGCTCTGCGGCGTGCAACCCAAGGACAGCCGGCTCCAGTACACCGTCATGCTGCACAATCCGACGCTGGAGACCTTCACCTTCGGAGAGATGGCACTGGGCAACCCGCAAGGGCTGAACGTCCTCTCGTCCATGGTCCAGACGGCCAATCGCGAGGGCCACAACCACCCGGACGTGCCCGGCAGCGCACACGAGGCCCACACCGAGGCGCCTGCTCCCACCGAAGCCCCGGAACCGATCGGTCCGCCCGTCCCCGCGGACGGCTACGTCTTCGAGCCCGACGCCCACGTGAACATCATCGTGACGGTCGAGCTGGCCGAAGGAGCCGCCCATGGGAGTGCGGACAACATCCTCATCGCCTTCTCGACTCCGGAGCGGGACTACGCCGTTCCGCACAATCTGAAGATCGACGTCGACACGACGACCTGCAGCTAGGCGGCTCCGACGGACGCCGGCGCCGCAGGTCACCGTCGCGGCTACCCGGCGCCGACCACCAGCAGGATGACCGCGAACACGACCCCGGAGACGAGCAGGGTGACCATCGTGTAGCCGAGGATGTCGCGCATCTTGAGCCCCGCGATCGCCAGCAGGGGCAGTGCCCAGAACGGTTGGATCATGTTCGTCCACTGATCACCGTACGAGACGGCCATGATCGCCACCGAGGGGTCGACGCCCAGCCGCCCGGCGGCATCGAGCATGATCGGTGCCTGTACCGCGAACTGTCCGCCGCCCGAGGGGACGAAGAAGTTCACCAGACCCGCGGAGAGCAGGGCCAGGACCCCGAACGTCGCCGGGTTCGCGATGCTCACGATGCCGTCCGACAGCAGATCGATCAGTCCGGTCGTGCTCATGATGCCCATGATCCCGGCGTACAGCGGGAACTGCAGGAGGATCTCACCGACGTTCGATGCGGCGTTCTTCGTCAGGGCGATCAACTCGAACGGACTGCGCACCAGCAGGAACAACAGCGCGAGGAACGTCCAGTTCACGATGTCCAGCGTGGCCGTGCCGCCCGTCGCATAGTGGATGACCAGATAGGCGACCAGAGCCAGCCCGACCAGCAGGGTCAGGATGCGGCTCGCATCGAGCCGGTCCGCCGGGGTCACGACCTGGTCTGCGAGGTCGATGTCGTCGCTCCGGTGGGCGTCCCCGGGGAGTTCGACGATCCGGTCACCGGCCTTCGGCGCAACCAGCGCCAGGGCGCCCGCAACGAGGACGATGGTGGCGATGGCGGCCGTGATGTTCCACCACGAGAAGGTGGTCTCCGCGACCGGGATGGTTCGGCCCACCTGCTCGGCGATGAAGGAGCCCTCCGTCGCGGCTGTCAGCGGCCCTGATCCCGAGTACCCCATGTGCCACACCACGAAACCCGAGAACCCGGCCGCGACCAGCATCGGGAAGTGGAGGGGTAGGCCCTTCTCCCGGGCCTGTACGGCCACCTCCTTCGCCAGCAGGCCGCCGATCACCAGTCCCAGGCCCCAGGTGATGAGCGAAGCGAGGGCGGCGACGAGGAACACGAAGACATACGCCTGTGCAGGAGTCCTCGGTACGCCACCCAAGCGGGTGAGGAGCTTCCGCACCGGCCCGGTATGAGCGAGGGCGTGGCCGAGCAGCAGGATCAGCGCCATCTGCGTCATGAACGCGAGCAGCCCGGCGAGACCATCACCCCACCCCTGGATCACGTCGACGGGACCGGAGTCCGTCAGGATCAGTGCGGTGGCCCCCACGACGAAGGTGAGGACGACGGCGAAGGCAAGGGCGCTCGGGATGAAGCGTTCCACCAGGGAGTTGATCGGGCGCATCACGGCTGAGA
>WNZI01000047.1 GCA_009728235.1 Vibrio cholerae
CTGTCTCGGTTGCCGTCCGGGCTTCCGCCCCCGTTAGTGTCTCGCTTGGTGTCTCGCTTGATGTTTCGCTTGTTTCGTCCGTCACGACGACCGGCTTGCGCGCCCGGGTCGCTCGCTTGCGGGCCGGCGCAGCCGGCGCGTCCCCTTCGACGGAAGGCTCCGGCGCGGCGGGAGGAGCCCCGGCGGGAGCACTGGCGGTTCGGCGCTTCCTCGGCGCCTTCGCCGGTGCGGCCTGCTCCGGGGCGACCGGTGCGTCCGTGGTGCTCTCTTCGTTGCCCAGCTGTTCTGACTGATCCATGGGTACTCGCTCCAAGCCCCTGCGGCACCGGCCACATTCCAGCACCCTCGAGGGCGGTATGTCGGCCGACCGCGGGCCTTTCGCCCGGCGGCTGACCGGAAGTCGTTGTCATGTCGTCCGGGGTCGCACCGTCTTGTGGGGTGCGGAATCACTCGGAGACCAGTGGCGCTTTTCCAACTCAACCGCCCTTGTGGACGGTGGGTGCCACGGGCGGATTCCGCCTACTTCCGCCGACAGGGCGGACTCGGTAGGACGGAAGCATCGCTCGTGGAACGGAAGCCTGTCACTGGACCGGCGTGGGAATGTGGTTCCCGCACCAGCCTTCGCCATTGTCTCACACCACCCTCCCGCGGGGCCGTCAGGCACGGCCGGACGATCGGGCGCGTCAGAGCTTGGGCAGCTGGCCCGTGGCCGGCGACTGGTCGCCCAGCAGCGGCCTGGCGACCGGCACCTTGGTGCCGAGCACCTGCGCGACGACGTCGTGTGTGATCTTCTGCGCCGTCAGCCCGACCCGCTCGAGGATCTGGTTGCGCGAACCATGGTCGAGGAACTCGACGGGAAGGCCCACCTCGTTCAGCGCGGTGTCGACCCCCGCGGAGCGCATCTCCTGCCGGATCCGGGACCCGACACCTCCGGCGCGCACGCCGTCCTCGATGACGATCACGATGCGGTGTCCGGCCGCGAGGTCGATCACGGACCGGCGGACCGGCAGGAGCCACCGCGGATCGATCACGGTGGAGCTGATGCCCTGTGCGCCGAGCCGGTTGGACACGTCGAGGGCGAGCTCGCTCATGGCGCCCACGCTGACGATCAGGACGTCGTTGGACTGCGAGCCCGCGGGACGCCGGGACAGCACGTCCACGCCGTCGTCGAGCCGTTCCACCGCCTCCACCTCCGCTCCCACGGATCCCTTGGAGTACCGGACCACGCTCGGAGCGTCCGAGATGGCGACGGCCTCCCGCAGTTCCTCCCGGAGACGCGACGCGTCGCGCGGCGCGGCGAGGTGGAGGCCGGGGACGGCCTGGAGCATCGCGAGGTCCCACATGCCGTGATGACTCGCGCCGTCCGGTCCCGTGACGCCCGACCGGTCGAGCACGATCGTGACACCGGCCTTGTGGAGGGCGACGTCCATCAGGAGCTGGTCGAAGGCACGGTTCAGGAACGTCGCGTAGAGCGCTATGACGGGATGCAGGCCTCCGAAGGCCATGCCCGCTGCACTGGTGACGGCGTGCTGCTCCGCGATCCCGACGTCGAACACGCGGTCCGGGTGGCGCGCGGCGAAGCGGTGGAGACCGACCGGGATGAGCATGGCGCCGGTGATGCCGACGATGTCCGGCCGTTCGTCCGCGATGTCGGCGATCTCGTCGGCGAAGACGGAGGTCCACGACTCCGACCCGGCCACGCCGACGGGCTGACCCGTGTCCGGATCGATGATGCCCACGGCATGGAACTGGTCGTCCTCGTGCGCGCGGGCCGGTGCGTAGCCATGACCCTTCTCGGTGATCGCGTGCACGATCACGGGCCCCTCGTACTTCTTGGCCAGGTGCAGGGCCTGCTCGACGGCGGACTGGTCATGGCCGTCGACGGGTCCCACGTACTTCATCCCGAGGTCCTCGAAGAGCCCCTGCGGAGCCCACCAGTCCTTGATGCCCTTCTTCATGGCGTGCAGGCTCTTGTAGCTGAACTCACCGACGGTGCCGCCGGTCTGCATGCGGTGCTTCACCCAGTCGAGCGTGCGTTCGTAGACGCGGTGCGTCCGCACCGAATCCAGTGTGGGGCGGAGCGACGCGAGGTAGTCGGCGACCCCGCCGATCGTCGGTGCGTAGGAGCGCCCGTTGTCGTTGACCACGATCACCACGCGGCGTCGCTTGTCCGCGGCGATGTTGTTGATCGCCTCCCAGGCCATTCCACCGGTGAGGGCGCCGTCGCCGACCAGGACGACCGTATAACGGTCCCCCTCCCCGCTCAGGACGCGGGCCCGGGAGATGCCGTCCGCCCAGGACAGCGAGGACGAGGCGTGGGAGCTCTCGACGACGTCGTGCACGGATTCCGCGCGCGAGGGGTAACCGGACAGCCCGCCCTGCTGGCGCAGCGTGCTGAAGTCCTGGCGTCCGGTCACGAGCTTGTGCACGTAGGACTGGTGGCCCGTGTCGAAGATGACGCTGTCCCGCGGCGAGTCGAAGACCCGGTGGATTCCGAGGGTCAGCTCGACGACTCCGAGGTTGGGGCCCAGGTGCCCGCCCGTGCGCGAGACGGTGCTGACCAGGAAGGAACGGATCTCCTTCGCGAGCGTCGTCAGTTGACCATCACTGAGCTTGCTCAGGTCCTGTGGGCCGTGGATAGTCTCCAGAAGTCCCATCGGCGCCTCCTCGGTTCGTTCGGCGGAGCGAAGTCATCGCCCTCGATGTCGTTAACTCTAACGTTCGGGATTCGGAGCGGAGGTCGTTGACGACTGCCCGCCGGGCCGCTCCGATCCCCGAGCAGACGTCAGGCCGGAGGCGGCAGCAACCGGGCGAAGGACTCCAGGTGGTGCGTGTGGGGGTACAGATCGAAGACGCGCAGCTCGTCGAGGGACCACCCCGCCGCCAGGAAGTAGCCGAGGTCGCGGGCGAACGACGCCGGATCGCACGAGACGTACCCGACGGCACGGGGGCGTGCAGCGATGATCTGCCGCACGACCTTCTTCCCGGCGCCGGCGCGGGGCGGATCGAGCAGGACGGCGTCCAGCGGGTCGCTCCGGCGCCCGAGGACAGCATCCACGCGGCCCTGCTCGATGACGACGTGGTCCTGTCCATGGAGATTGCGCCGGGCGTCCCGGCTCGTCCCGGCCGATCCCTCCACCGACAGCACGGCGCCCTCCGGTCCGACTGCGCGGGCGACCGGGACGGTGAACAGGCCGGCCCCGGCGTACAGGTCGGCGAAGCGTTCGCCTGCTGCCGGCTGCAATCCCTCGAGGACGGCGGTGACCAGGGCCTCCGGAGCGCTCCGGTGGATCTGCCAGAAACCGGCCCCGGTGACGCGGTAGTCGATGCCGAGCACGGTCTCCTGGAGCCAGGTACGGCCCTTCAGCCGCTGGACCCTGCCGGACTCCTGATCGAGGACGCCGACCGAGGCGCCGTCGATCGCGGACGCCACCGCGGCGAGGCGCCGTGGCGTGGTCCTCGCTGCCGGGACGAGGAGCACCAGCGGCTCTCCCCCGCCGGAGGGGGCGGCGACGTCGACCCGCTCGATGCCGCTGAGATCGAGCGTCCACAAACGGAGGTCGTTGATCGCCGCCACCGCCAGGGGCATCTCCTGGACCGGGACGACGTCGTGGGACCGGTGCACGTGCATGGCGAGGCGCCCTGCTGCGTCGACGGCGAAGGCGGCGCGGGTCCGCCAGCGGAGGCCGTCGGCGGCCTCATGGGGTGCAGGCTCGACCGTCACGGCCCTCCCGGTCCCGGCCAGCCGCGTCAGTTGCTCCTGGACGATCGAGGCCTTGAGCCGGCGTTGCTCGTCGAGGGCGATGTGCCCGAACTCGGCACCTCCCACCGCCGCCCGCCCCTTCCCCGCAGCCCGCAGCGCGTCCGCCGGGGACCAGGGATGGACTACGCGGTGAGGGGAGGCCTGCAGGACCTCGACGGTGTCGGCACGCCAGAAGCTGGCGTCGTCGTCGGTGTCCGTGAAGCGGGCGCGCACCACCTCGCCCGGAAGCGCGTGCCGCACGAAGACCACCCGGCCCTCGTGCCGGGCGACGAAGTGACCGCCGTGGGCCGGGCGCTCGATCGTCAGCTCGGCCGTCCGCTCGGGGGCGGGAGCGGATCCTTCGGGAGGGAGTCCTGCAGCGTCTGGCCCGGTCTCGGGGGCGGTGGCCGGTACGGCGTCGGTCATGGTGTTCTTCCTACTTCAGGTCCTGGTAGATCTGGGCCGCGTCGGAGGACGCGAGCTGCCATGGCACGCTGGCGACCATCACGCCCGGCACGAAGTGGAGCCGCGCCTTGATGCGGAGGGCCGTCTGGTTGTGGACCAGCTGCTCCCACCACTTTCCCACCACGTACTCCGGGATGTAGACCACGATGAGGTCCCGCGGCGAGTCCCTGCGCATCGTCCTGATGTACTCGAGGATCGGGGTGACCGTGTCGCGGTACGGCGAGGCGAGGACCGTGATGGGTACGGGGATCTCGTGTTTCTCCCAGTCCGCGACCGTCCTGCGCGTCTGCTCGGGGTCCACGTCGACCGTCACGGCGTCCAGGCGGGAGGGCCGGGAGGCGCGCGCGAAGGCCAGTGCCCTCAGCACCGGCTTCCGGACGTGCGAGACGAGGATCACGGCGTGGACCCGCGACGGGAGGGCGCGCAGCCGGACGGCGTCGTCGATGGCGAGCTCCTCGGCGACGGTGTCGTAGTGCTTCTTGATGTTCCGCATGACGACGAACAGGATGGCCATCGCGAGCACCGCGATCCAGGCCCCGTACTCGAACTTCGTGATGAGGATGACGACGAGGACCGCGGCGGTGAGACCGAATCCGAGAGAGTTGATGGCCCGGGACTTGTGGATCCTCCAGCGCTCCTGCTTGCCGACGGTGCTGCGCAGGGTCCTGTTCCAGTGCCGGATCAGCCCGAGCTGACCGCCCGTGAAGGAGACGAACACGCCCACGATGTACAGCTGCACCAGGGCTGTGACATCGGCGCGGAAGACGAGGATCAGGATCACGGCACCCAGCCCGAGCGCGAGGATCCCGTTGCTGAAGGTCAGGCGGTCCCCCCTGGTGCGCAACTGCCGGGGCAGGTACCCGTCCGTCGCGAGAATCGACGCCAGCACGGGGAACGCGTTGAAGGCGGCGTGTCCGGCGAGCATCAGGATGAGGGCGGTCACGGCGACGACCAGGTAGAAGAGCGGGGAGTCGGCATCGAAGACCGTCCGCGCGAGCTGGCTGACCACGGGGGCCTGGATATAGTCGTCGGGGATGGGCCGCCCGTCGAGCAACAGCTGCTTCGAGGGGTTCTGCACCACATGGACGCGCGTGGCGTTGGCGAGGTAGATGACCCCTGCAAGCATCGCCGAGGACACCAGGCCGAGGACCAGGAGCGTGGTGGCGGCGTTCCGGCTCCTCGGCGCCTCGAAGCGAGGGACGTTCGAGCCCGGGCCTTCGAGCCCGGTCAGCGCCGCTGCTCCGGCGGAGAACGCCCGGAGGATGAGGAGGGCACCGGCGAGCCCCACGAGACCGGAGTCGAGGGCGGAGTCCGGGAGGATCTCGAACTGCGCGCTCGGCGCCTGGTCCAGTGACCCGCCGAACGACTGGGCGATGCCCGTCGCGCACAGGACGAGGATCCCCGCCAGGAAGGCGTAGGTGACGACCGCGCGGGCACGGTAGCCGCGGGTGATGCCACGCAGGTTCAGCAGCACCAGCACAGCGACGCCGACGACGGCGAGGGTCACTCGGAACTCCTCGAGTCCCGGAGCGAGGGAGACGACGTACTGTGCCGCAGCCGACACCGACACCGCGACCGTGAGCAGGTAGTCGATCATCAGCGCCGAAGCGACCGTGGTCCCTGCCCGGGGTCCGATGTTCCGCTTGGCGATCTCGTAGTCCCCGCCGCCCGAGGGATACGCGTGCACGGCCTGGCGGTAGGAGGCGACGCGACGAGCAGGACCGCGATCACGGCCAGCCCTACCCAGGGTGAGATGGCGACGGAGGCGACCCCGGCCAGGGCGAGGGTCAGCAGGATCTCGTCGGGGGCGTAGGCCACCGATGACAGCGCGCTGGCGGAGAAGACGGGCATGGCGAGACGCTTCGGCAGGCTCCTGTTCCTCAGCCTGTCACTGGCGTAGGGCTTGCCCACCAGCACCCGCTTGACGGCGTCGAGAAAAGTCAGCACGCCCCACAGACTAGCGCGTCCGGCCCTGCGGCCAGCCACTAGGCTTGGTGGTGGTACGGCACGGACAAGCAGGATCCACGGCAAGAATCAGGAGTGCCCCGGTGGCTCATTTTGTGATCATGGGATGCGGCAGGGTGGGGGTCAGCCTCGCGCACACGCTCGACGAGTCCGGCCACTCGGTGGCGATCATCGATCAGGACGACCGCGCCTTCCGCCGCCTCCGCTCCTCCTTCGGTGGACGCAAGGTCACGGGCGTCGGCTTCGACCGGGAGACGCTGAAGTACGCGGACATCGAGGACGCCTACGCCTTCGCCGCGGTCTCGAGCGGCGACAACTCGAACATCCTGGCCACCCGTGTTGCACGCGAGACCTTCCACGTGCCGCACGTGGTGGCGCGCATCTACGACCCCGGACGAGCCGAGATCTACCAGCGCCTCGGCATCCCGACGGTGGCAGCCGTCCGCTGGAGCGCGGACCAGGTGCTGCGCAGGATCCTGCCGGAGCAGACCATCAACGGCGACTTCCGGGAGACCTCCGGGCGGCTCATCCTGGCCGAACTCGCACTCGGGGACGCATGGCTCGGCAGGTCGCTGCGGAGCATCGAGGTCGCCAGCGGCGTACGCATCGCCTACATCACGAGGTTCGGCGAGGGCATCCTGCCGACCTCGGAGACGAGCTACCAGCAGGGGGACATCCTGCACGCGATGATGAGGACGACGGCGACGGACGAGATCGGCCGGATCCTCGCCGCAGCACCGGAAGAGGAGATCCAATGAGGGTAGTCATCGCCGGAGCCGGAAGCGTGGGTTCATCCATCGCGCGGGAACTGCTCGGCAACAAGCACGAGATCCTGCTCATCGACGAGAAGCCCGAGGTCATCGGACGGAGCGGCCTCAAGGGCGCCAAGTGGCTGATCGGGGACGCCTGTGAACTCACCACGCTGAAGGACGCGCGGCTCGACGAGGCCGACGTCGTCGTGTCCGCCACCGGCGACGACAAGGTCAACCTCGTGGTGTCCCTGCTCGCGAAGAGCGAGTTCGGGGTGGGGCGGACCGTGGGACGCGTGAACAACCCGAAGAACGACTGGATGTTCGACGACTCCTGGGGGGTGGACGTCGCGGTCAACACGCCGCGCCTGATGACCGCGCTCGTCGAGGAGGCCGTGGAGATCGGGGACGTCGTTCGCCTGCTGACGCTGCAGACCGGGGTGTCCTCGATCGTCGAGTTCACGGTGCCCCAGGACTCGCCCCTCGTCGGGGAGACGATCGGCTCGATCGGACTGCCCGAGGACTGCGCCGTCGTGGCCGTGCTGCGTGACGACTCCCCCATCACGCCGAGCCCCGACGACGTCGTCGAGGGCGGCGACGAGATGTTCTTCCTCGCGGCCATCGCGGCGGAGGACGAGCTCCGGGTCGCGCTGTCCGCGCGCAGCGACGGGAACGCCGACTAGTCGGTGGGAGCGCCGCCGTCGGTCCCGGCGCGCGGGCGGGAGACGACCCACGCGAGCCAGAGGCCGAGGGCGTACAGGGGAAGTCCCATCGCCACGCGGCTGGACCCGAGGGCCGCCACGTTCTCCATCAGGTAGAGCGGAACCTGGACCACGAGACGCAGCGCGAGGACTGCGACGATGATCCAGGTGGCGACAGAGTAGACGCGGACCCGCCGGGGATCCTTGCGCCACTCGATGCCTTCGTTCCGGAGGAAACCGAACAGCAGGCCGGCGAAGGGCCACTTGAAGAGCACCGAGGCGACCATGGCGATGATGTATCCGCCGTTGATGAAGAAGCCGGGCAGGAAGAAGTCCTGGGCGTTGCCCGTGCGCAGCGCGACGAAGGCGCAGAAACCCACACCGATGAGTCCGGCGAGGGCCTGGGTGACCGGGGTCCGCGATACCAGGCGGACGACCGTGAACACCGCCGACACGGCCAGCGCGGCGATGAGCGAGACCTGCAGGTCCCTGGTGATGGTGAAGAGGATCGTGAACACCAGGCCGGGGGCGATGCTTTCCGCCAGCCCCTGGACGCCTCCGATGGACGACAGCACGTCGATCTGGCCGGAGTCCGTGCGCCGGACTCCGGACTTGGCCGCGTACTCGGCCGCGAGATCGGCGGACGTCGGGCCGACCGTCCGGCCGGCGCGGCCTGCCCCCGGTCCGCGTCTGGATCCGCCCTGGATGTCGGGACCGGGCTCGGGCTCGTTCACGGGGCTGCTCATTCCGGCCGGCCGGGAACGGCGGAACCCGCGCGCGGCTGGTTCGGGGCGGCGTGGCGCGGACAGGTGCGGCTCATCTAGTACTCCTCGGGGCGGCCGATGATCTCGTAGCGGGGGTTGTACACGGTCGGCGTGCCGTCGACCCGGCTCAGCATCCCCTCGAACCGCAGCACGACTCCGGCTTCGACGCCGGGCACGCGACGCTGGCCCATCCAGATGATACGCACGTCCTGCCGGGTCCCGTTCCACTCGATGCGGGCCAGGACCGCGAAGGAAGGGGGTGCCGTCACCGGAGCGAGGGTGATCCTGTCGATGGTGCCGATCGCCGTGATCCTGCCGCGCTCGGGCAACGGACCGGAGCCGCCACCGGTCCGCGGATCAGCCTGGGATCCGGAGCGTCCGGGTACGGACCGGCCCGCCGATCCTCGGGAATCGGCGGAACCGGGGGCGAACTGCCGGGCAGGCACGGCTGCTAGCGGGTCTCGGTGATCTCGGGGCCGCGCTGCAGGGGGTTCAGGTCGGGCCGCGCCGGCGCGGGCACCGGCTCCGGTGGCTGTCCCGCCGCTGCGTCCTTCGGGAGTTTGAGCTGCAGCAGTTCGCGCGGAGGAAGCGGCTGATCGCCACGCACCACCACGACGCTGCGGAACAGCTGTTCGATCGGTGCTGCGGCGTTCTGGTCGAGGGCGGCCGGACCGCCGAAGACGCCGCGCAGGAACCAGCGCGGCCCGTTGATCCCGACGAACCGCGCCACGCGGAAGCCTGCCTGTCCGTCGGGGGTCTGTGCGGGAAGCTTGGCGAGCAGCTCCGTACCGAGGCGCCCGGGGCGTTCCTCGACCGTGCCACCCTGGGACCCGACAGAGGCGCCGATCTGCTCCCTGATCTCGTCCCAGAGTCCCTCCGTCTTGGGAGCCGCGAAGGCCTGCAGCTGCAGCGTGGAGCCGCCGAGGTCGAGGGTCACCGCGATGACCCGCTTGCTGCGCTCCTCGACCTCGAGGCGCAACTGGAGGCCTTCCGCGGCGTTGATCCGGAGCGCCCCGAGATCGATGTACCCGCTCTCGGTGTCCCGCTCCGACTCGTCGAACGGACCGAGCACCACGCGGTCGTAGTCCGCGCTCGCGACATGACCCGCAGGTACGGAGGGTGTCGGTGCTGCGTCCGGCGCGGTCGCGACGTCGGCACCGCCGCCGACGGATTCCACCTCGACGGCGGCTTCCGACGGGCTCGCCGCGTCCGCCGCGTCCTGCGACTGTGCGCCCGAGCGTTCGGCGTCGTCGTCCTGCTTCTTCTTCCTGAGGCGCCCAAAAGCCATGTCGGGTTCCTTTCCTGATGACGTGATGGAGTACGTGGTGGAGTGGGGTGTCCGTGGCTGGACGGACCGTCCGGAGGAGGCGTCAGCCGCTTGCGGCGCGGTTCGCCTCGAAGGCGTCGGACGTGCCGAAGCCGCCCGTCGAGCCGAATCCGCCAGACCCACGGACGCTGGGCGGCAGTTCGTCGACGATCTGGAACACGGCGTGCTCGACACGCTGGATCACGAGCTGGGCGATCCTGTCACCCCTGACGAGGCGGACCGCCTCGTCCCTGTCCGTATTGATCAGACAGACCTTGATCTCGCCGCGATATCCGGCATCGATGGTGCCCGGCGCGTTGACGATCGTCAGGCCGGAACGTGCGGCGAGGCCGGAGCGCGGGTGCACCAGCCCGACGTGCCCGTGCGGGAGAGCGATCGCGACCCCCGTGGGGACGAGCACCCGCTCACCGGGGGCGAGGACGACGTCGACCGCCGTGCGCAGGTCCGCGCCCGCGTCGCCGTCCGTGGCGTACGCGGGGGGCTCGAGACCGTCGTCGAGCATCACGATCTGGACCGGCAGGTCCTGCTGTATACCCATTGACCGCATCTCCAACGCAAGCTATCCGGTTACCAGCCCCCCACTTTAGCGCCTTTGCCCGGAGCCCACCTGACCGCCCCCGGCACCCGGGACGGCGTCCTCCGCGGCGGTCGGGCGGGATGAGGCCGACAGCAAATGGTGGAATGCTGGTGTCATGTCCAGCGCTCCAGGGGAAGCACCCCAGAACACACCCGACCAGACCGTCCTGTACGAGGAGCGGCTCTGGCCCTCGCCCTGGATCTGGTTGATCGCGGCCGGCTTCTCGGCGGCCACCATCGTGATGTTCGCGCCGATCTCGGCCGGAGTGGGCTACGGGGCGGCCGTCGTCGTCGCGGTGATCATCTTCACCCTGCTGATCCTGTCCACTCCTCGCATCACCGTGACCCCGACGATGCTCACGATCGGCCGGGCGAGCATCGAGCGCAGCTACCTCGGAGAGGTGGAGTGGTTCACGGGCGAGGACGCGACACACCAGCGGGGCCCCGGTCTGAACGGGCTGGCCTACCTCTGCATCCGGGGCTGGATCTCCCCCGTCGTCCGGATCGAGGTCACCGACCCCGAGGACCGCACGCCCTACTGGCTCACGTCCACCCGCACCCCGGAACGGCTCGTCGCCGCCCTCGCCGGGTGACGCTCAGCCCTCGCAGTCCGAACAGTAGAGGGTGCCGTTCGGTCGAGGGCGATCTGGGAGCGGTGGCGCACCAGGAAGCAGGACGCGCAGGTGAACTCGTCGGCCTGGGCCGGCAGGATCTGGACCGAGACCTCCTCGCTGGACAGGTCGGCTCCCGGGAGGTCGAAGGCTTCGGCTGCCGCGAGTTCCTCCTCGTCGATCGGCCCCGCCCCCGGGAAGGGCTCCGCTGCCGGACGGAGCAACGCCTGGATGCCTGTCGGGTCCGTCCGGCGGGCGTCGTCCTCGACCGCTGTGCGCGGTGCGTCGTAATCGGTGGTCATACCTGTGGTCTCACGCTCCATGTTCTCGGGTCCTGCTGCAATCTAACCCCATGGGTGCCACAACGCCGACGGCGTCCGATTTGTGCCCGCCGCCGGGGCCGAGGCCGCCACGCCTTCGGGCGTAGTAGGAAAGGCCGACATTCAGTGGCAAGGTTTCACCTAGGAATTGTTGTCGGCTGGAGGAACTGATGCAGGAGTTACGCCTGGCGGGTGTGGATGGCGAACATCTGCTGTTGATCGATGAGGAGGGCACGAGCTACCGGCTGCCCATCGATGATGCACTGCGGACTGCGAGCGGGCGCACGGAGGACCAGGCGTCGGCTCCGCCCCGGGAGCAGGACGTACCCCGCCGCAAGCCTGCGAAGCCTCCCGTCCACATGACGCCGCGCGACATCCAGGCCAGGATTCGCTCCGGCGGAACGGCCGAGCAGGTGGCCGCCGAGTCCGGGCTCGAGCTCGCGCACGTCGAGCGCTACGAGGGTCCGGTGCGCGCCGAGCGTGACTACGTGGCCTACCTCGCCCAGCGCGTCGAGGTCGCGACGCCGCTGCCGAGCCACGACGGCTACCGTTCGGTGTTCGGTGACAATCCGGCGCTGCTCGGAGACATGGTCGCGTTCCGGGTGCAGGCGTACGGGATCGATGCGGCCTCGCTCGAGTGGGACTCCTGGCGCCGACCCGACGGGACCTGGCACGTCGAGGCGTCCTTCGATCTGCCCGAGGAGTCGACGGTGGACCTCGGGGAGCAGCCGCCGGCCCAGTGGACCTACAACCCGACGCGCAAGACCGTCGCCAACGGGAACCGTTGGGCGCAGGTGCTCAGTGAACTCGAGCCCCTCGACGGGCCGCTGCCCTCCCGCCGCCTGAGCGCGGTCGCGGACCGGGTCTTCGACTTCGAGGCCGAGAAACAGACCGAGAGCACCGCCGGCGGGGAGGACGACCAGACCGAAGCGCAGGAGCCCTCGCAGGACGACCAGGACGGTCTGCTCGATGTCCTGCGGTCGCGGCGCGGGCAGCGGCTGGGAGTGGACGAGGACGGCGACGACGCGCTCGCCGAGCTCCTCACACGGGGATCGATCCCGGCAGCCCACCCCCGGGACGGCGGTACGGACGAACAGCACGACTCGGTCGGCCAGGAAGCCGTGATCCCGGGCCTGTCGCTCGCACCCCGAGCTGAGGACGCCGGCCCCGTCTCCGATGACAGGGATTCGGAGCTCCACGAGGACGGCACCCCGCGGCTGTACGACGGCGTCAGCACGGACACGCGCGAGATCAGCATCTTCGCGCAGCCCTCCCGCAGGCTGAAGCCACCGGCGACCATGCCAGGGAAGGGCGCGGGCACCGGATCCTCCGGGTCGCGCAGGGAAACGGACGGCGAGGCAGGGACAGCCACCCCTTCCGGTCCCGGCAGGACTCCGCCGCCGAAGGACGTGCCGGAACCCGGTCCGGAGCGCCGTGCGAAGCCGAAGCGCTCGAGTGTCCCCAGTTGGGACGACATCGTCTTCGGTCGCAAGAACGACTGACCGTCCGATGAGGTCCGCCGGTCTCCGGCCCGGCTCCTCCCCGCGTCAGATCCTGCCGGTCTCCCGTTGCCGTGGTTCGAAGGGTAGCGGGACCTCGTTCGTGTAGAGCGTAGGGGAGGTCCTGCCGGTCTGCCGGCGCATGTGATGGCGCCGGCACAGGGTCTCGTATCCCACGACCGGCTCACGGGTCCCGTGACCCTCGGGCTCGGCCCCGTCCGCCGGGACGCCGTCGGGATCCCCCAGCTGGTCCACGTCCCCCACCACCATCTGGTCGCCTTCGACCACCATGATCCCGTCGATCGTGCGGGCGTTGTGTGTGGCCCTCTTCCCGCACCAGCACAGGGCCTCGACCTGCAGGACCTGGACGCGGTCCGCGAGTTCGATCAGGCGCTGCGATCCGGGGAAGAGCCGGGTGCGGAAGTCCGAGGTGATGCCGAAGCTGAACACGTCGATGTCCATCTCGTCGACGACCCGGGCCAGCTGGTCGATCTGCTGGACGGTGTAGAACTGGGCTTCGTCGCAGATGACGTAATCGATGCGTGCCCCCATCGTCCGGCGCTGAGAGAGCTCGGACCAGAAATCCGTGGCGGGCAGAACCTCGACGGCGGATACCTGAAGACCGAGGCGGCTCGAGATCATCGACTCGCCGGCCCGGTCATGGGAACTGAACAGGAGGCCGCGGCGGCCGCGGGCCTTGTGGTTGTGGTCCATCTGCAGGGCGAGGGTCGACTTGCCGCAGTCCATCGTTCCGGAGAAGAAGAGCAGCTCAGCCACGGGCGGCCCCCTTGCCGGTCCCCCTGCGCGGGCCGCTCGCGGCGGGCTTCCGCAGTGTCACCAGCGGGATCTCCCGCTCCGCCCGGGTCAGGGAGCCGTGCTGCCCGACCATCTCGAAGGCCGAGGACTGCGCTCGGCGTCCGTCGATCAGCGCGATCCCCTCCCTGGCCAGGACCACCAGGTCGCCGATGCGAGGCAGCACCGAATCGGCCACGGGCCCGAAGTATCCGCGGTCGACCGCCTCCTCCCGCGTGAGGATCCATGCCCTGGTGCCGTAGGCATCGTGCCAACGCGCGGCGAGCGCACCGCGCTCCTGCGCCGGCAGTGCCGGATCCAGGTACAGGTGCAGCATGCGCGGCTCGCCGCCCGTGTGGGCCAGACCCTCGAGGAGCTCCGGACGTCCGGAGTAGTCGATGCGCTGCGTGACCGGCACGTCCACCATGCCGTGATCCGCCGTCAGCAGCAGGAGGGTGTCCGACGGCACCCGACGGGCCAGCAGCTTCAGCGCGGCGTCGAGGTCCTCGAGGGCGCGCACCCACTCCTTCGAGTCGATGCCGAACCGATGGCCCGCCTTGTCCAGGTCGTTGACGTAGAAGTACATGAGCAGCTGGCGCGCCTGCGCCAGCTGCTGCGCCGCGGCGTCGATCCGGGCATGGATCGTGTCCGCGCCCACGAAGCTGCCCCCGCGCAGGGCTGCCTGCGTCATCGGTGAATCAGCGAAGCGCGGCTGGCTCACCGTCACGACGGGCAGGTGCCGCGACACCCGCTCGAAGACGGTCGGGTGGGGCTGCCAGAGAAGGGGGTCCACGTTCGCGTCCCAGCGGCCCAGCATGTTCACCACGCGGTCCTGCGACGGGTCGAGGACGTCGTACCCGACCATGCCGTGCTGACCCGGTGGCAGGCCGGTGCCGAGGCTGGCGAGCGAGGCAGCGGTCGTGGAGGGGAACGCTGAGGACAGCACGCGGGCGGTGTCGAGGCTCTCGCGCAGGAACGGAGCATGAGCCGCATACCTGCGCAGGAGGGTCATGCCGAGACCGTCGACCATGATGACGGCGATCCGCCGGGAGGCCGGCAGCCCGAGGGCGTTGGTGAAGCCCTCGACCCCGAGAGCGGCGGCGGCGCTGGTCATGACCTCGGCGACGGTGGACGCACCGTAGGCAGGAGGAACCGGCAGGGGTTCCCTGTGGAGGAAGGACATCGGGCTGCTACTGCTGGTGGTGCGCCCGATTGAACCGGCCACCGAAGCCGGGCTGGCGGCGGGGAGTGCCATCCGGCGCGGGCACGTAGCCGCCGGACACCGGGCTGGCCGTGTTGACCTTCCGCAGGGCACGGGCGAAAGCCTTCGCGTTCTGCACCGCCTGCGCGCCGTCGGCCTCGGCGCTGACCCGGAGCACGATGTCCTCCTGCGCGACGGTGCCCGTCAGCCCGTGGTCGGCGTCGCACTGGGGGTCGCTGCAGCCGGCGGGCCCGATGTCCAGGCGCTGGCCGCCCGACCAGGCGATGGCGAGGGTCATCTCGCGGACCTGGTCGCTCGGCTTGTAGTCCTGGGGCTGGGCGTACAGGTAACTGAGCACCACCGACCGGATCTGGCTGACCGGCACGGACTCGGTCGAGACCTGCGCCATGACCTGCTCTCCGGCGTCGTCGAGCTGCTGGTCGTCCACGTGCGTGATGACGAGCATGTCCCCGGTCAGGACCAGCACCGTGATGTGCCGGTGGACCTCGGTGCGCTCGAAGTGCGTCTCCAGATGCGCCACGTGGGACAGCGGCTCTCGGCCGTCGAGGGCGTCATGGACGACGTCGGCCACGAGCCGCGGGTAGAAGCCCGCACGCTCGAGCGATGCGTCGAGGTCACGCCACTGGGCCGATTGCGATGGACTCATGTCTCCCAGTTTCCCTCACCCGCCCGTGTTGTGCCTAACCAGCGGGCGTCAGTCGCGCATCGCACGGCGCGCGCTGTCGGTGCGGCGCTGCGGATTGCCGACGTCGATGGCGGCGCTGAGGATGGTGAGGCCCGTCGTCGCGACGAGCACGGGGTTGAAGTCCAGCCTGGCGATCTCGGGGTGGTTGTCCTTGAGGAGGGCTACGCGTGCGACGAGGTCCTCGATGGCCCGGACGTCGGCCGGCGGCAGCCCCTGGTAACCGAACAGTTTCCGGGAAGCGCGCGGAGCCCGGACCAGGTCGGCGACATCGCCGGTACTCAGCGGTGGCACGGCGTGCGCCCAGTCGTCCAGCAGGTTGACGGCGTCACCGGCCAGACCGAAGGAGACCACCGGACCCATCAGCGGGTCCTCGATGGCGCTGATGCTGCAGGCCTGCCCCGATGGAGCCATCTGCTGCACCTCCATACCGAAGCTGCCGAACGGTGCGAGGACCTTCTGCATCTGGGTGATGTTGCGTCGGAGGGATTCGGCGTCGTCGATGTTCAGGCGCACGCCACCGAGATCGAGCCGGTGCCTCAGGTGCTCGTCCATGGTCTTCAGGGCCACGGGCCACCCCAACCGCTCGGCGTGTTCCACCGCCTCGTCGGCCGAGGCGAAGCGGGCGGAGGGCAGGAGCCTGATGCCGTACGCACCCATGAGTTCCGCGCACTCCTGCGAAGTGAGGCGGGTCAGTTCGACATCCGCCACCCGCGCCCGGACCCCTGCCAGCACGCGCGAGGCCTCCTCGGGGTCGACGCCTTCGGGGTCCAGGAACTCCCCGTGATCCCGTGAGCGCCAGAGGGAGTACCTGACCACCGCACCGAGCGCGGCGAGGGCGGCGCCGGGGCTCGGGAAACAGGGCAGGCCGCGCTGCAACGACAGCTTCGGCCGGCCCGCCCCCACCTGCCCACCGGGTTCCTGACCGCCCGCAGCGGCACCGAGGGGCGCCGGGACCGTACCGGTGTCCCCCGCGCTCGGGGCGTCGCTGCCGGTGCCCTCCCGACCCGCGGTCCGTGCGTCGTCGGCTCGTGGCTCGGCTGCCCGGTGGTACGACGACGGGTCGGCGGAAACGAGCCCGTCCAGCTGGAGTCGGCCGTCGAGGATGCCGGTGAACGAGGCGACGACCGGTTTGCCGGCTGCCTCGCCGCACTGCTGCAGGCACGCCGCCACGGCTTCCGCCGTGAGTCCGCGCGCCGGCAGCGTCGTGACGACCGCCGCATGCACCGCGGGATCGTCGAGGACGTCCGCCACGGCCGACGCGAGGGCCGGCAGGGCCACGGACTGTCCGGCGTCGAGCTGCAGGTCGACCTGCAGTCGGGCGACGTTCAGGCCCTGCGACACGACGCCGTCGGCCACGACCTTGCCGAGCGCCGAGGAGTTGCTGAGGACGGCGATGCCGGGACCCAGCGGCAACGGCTGGCTCGAGACGATCTGGGCGATGTCCATCAGCTGCTCCGTCGTCTCGACCCGCATCACCCCGGACTGCCGCAGCATCGAATCGAGTGCACCGGAGGGCGCCTGGCTGGTCCGTACCGCGTGACCGGGAGGTAGCTGGAGTCCGGTGACGTCCGATTTGGCGACGATGACCGGCTTGGTGCGGGCGAGCCGCCGCGCGATCCGCGAGAACTTCCTCGGGTTGCCGATCGACTCGAAGTACAGGCCGACGGCGCGGGTCGTCGGGTCGTCCTCCCAGAACTGCATGGCGTCGTTGCCGGAGACGTCGGCTCGGTTCCCCGCGGAGATCACCGAGGAGACACCGAGCCCGCGGCGGTGGGCGCTCGCGTACAGGAGAACGCCGAGGCCGGCCGACTGGCTGAACAGTGACAGCGCTCCTCGTCGCGGCAATTCGGGGGCCATCGAGGCGTTGAGCCGGATCGCGGGGTCGGTGTTCACGAGCCCGAGCGACGCCGGCCCCACGACCCGCATGCCATGGGCCCTCGCCCGGTGCACGAGGGCGCGCTGACGCGCCAGTCCGTCGCCGTCGTCGTCCGCGTAGCCGGCCGTGACGACGAGCAGTCCCTTGACGCCGGCACGGGCGCACTCGTCCACCACGGCGTCCACCTGCTCGTGCGGCACGGCCACGACCGCGAGGTCCACGGGCTCCGGCACGTCGGCCAGGGAGGCGTGGGAGATCATGCCGTTCAGTTCGAAGGCTTCGGGATTGACCGCATAGACCTGCCCCGTGAAGCCACCGTCGATCAGGTGTTCGAGGAGCGCGTACCCCACCGTGCCCCATTCGCGGCTCGCTCCGATCACCGCGACCGAGGACGGCGTGAGGAGTTCGGCCATGCTCCGCGCCTCGGCGCGGTGCTCCCGTGCCTCCATCACCGCCCGGGATCTGCGGGTCGGATCGATGTCGAAACCCAGCATGACGACGCCGTCGTCGAAGTGGCGGTCGACCTCGTAGCCTGCCTCGGCGAACACCGTGATCATCTTGCGGTTCTCGGGGAGCACCTCGGCGGAGAAACGCCTGATGCCGTTCTCGCGGGCAGCGGCCGCGAGATGCTCGAGCAGAATGGATCCCAGCCCGCGGCCCTGGTGGTCGTCGGAGATGTTGAAGGCGACCTCGGCCTCCAGCGGGTCGTCGAGCCGGTCGTACCGGCCGATCCCGATGATGTCGGTGCCGCGGGTGATGACGAACGCCACGCGGTCGCGGTGGTCCACCTCGGTGAAGCGCTTGAGCTCCTTCGAGCTGAGCTTGGCCTTGTACGTGAAGAACCGCAGGTAGATCGAATTCTGCGACTGGCTCACGTGGAAGGCCTGTACGGCATCGGCGTCGTCGGGCGAGATGGGCCGCAGGTGCGCTGTCCCGCCGTCCCGCAGGACGACATCAGCCTCCCAGTATTCCGGGTATTGTCCGTCCGCCACCATAGACTCAGGGTAGTCGGCATCCCCACGATCGTGGGCCGCGCCCCCCGCATCGGTCGGGGACGCAGGCCGACCGAACCGTCCCGCACCCGAGCCGTTGAGGAATCGCCACGCACATGGCAAGGCGCAAGAACTCCGCCCCGCCGGAGGATTACACCGAGAAGATCATCGACATCGACGTCGAGACCGAGATGGAGGAGTCCTTCCTCGAGTACGCGTACTCGTCATCTATTCGCGGGCCCTTCCCGACGCACGGGACGGTCTCAAGCCCGTCCAGCGGCGCATCCTCTACATGATGGCGGACATGGGGCTCCGCCCGGACCGCGGCCACGTGAAGTCGGCGCGCGTGGTCGGCGAGGTCATGGGCAAGCTCCATCCCCACGGTGACAGTGCCATCTACGACGCAATGGTGCGCATGGCGCAGGATTTCTCCCTGCGCCTGCCCCTCATCGACGGGCACGGCAACTTCGGCTCGCTCGACGACGGTCCGGCAGCAGCCCGGTACACCGAGGCACGGCTCGCGGCAGCGGCCCTGACCATGACCGACCACCTCGACGAGGACGTCGTCGATTTCGTGCCGAACTACGACAACCAGCTCACGCAGCCCGAAGTCCTGCCTGCGGCCTTCCCCAATCTGCTCGTCAACGGTGCGAGCGGAATCGCCGTCGGTATGGCCACGAACATGCCGCCGCACAATCTCGGTGAGGTCATCGCGGCGGTGCGTCACCTCATCAGGACTCCGGATGCCTCCCTCGAGGACCTGATGCGCTTCGTGCCGGGCCCAGATCTCCCGAGTGGCGGCAGGATCGTGGGGCTCGACGGCATCCGCGATGCCTACGCGACGGGCCGCGGGTCCTTCAAGACCCGCGCGAAGGTGACGGTGGAGCAGCTCTCGGCCCGGCGGACGGGACTCGTGGTCACCGAACTCCCCTACACCGTGGGACCGGAGAAGGTGATCGAGCGGATCAAGGACGCCGTCACGGCGAAGAAGCTGCAGGGCATCTCCGACATCGTCGACCTCACGGATCGCACGCACGGACTGCGCCTCGTGATCGAGTTGAAGAACGGCTTCAACCCGAATGCCGTCCTCGCGCAGCTCTACCGCTTCACGCCCATGGAGGATTCCTTCGGGATCAACAACGTGGCGCTGGTCGACGGGCAGCCCCGGACCCTCGGGCTCGTCGAACTGCTGCAGGTCTACGTGGCGCACCGCCTCCTGGTGGTCCGCCGGCGCACTGCCTACCGGCTGGGCCGCAAACGGGACCGCCTGCATCTGGTCGAGGGCCTGCTCGTCGCGATCGTCGACATCGACGAGGTCATCCAGATCATCCGGTCCTCGGACGATTCCTCCGCGGCGCGGGAGCGCCTGATGTCCATCTACGACCTCTCGGACATCCAGGCGAACTACATCCTGGAGCTCCGGCTGCGCCAGCTCACCCGGTACTCACGCGTGGAACTCGAGAAGGAACAGGAGCAGCTCCGGCTGGAGATCGCGGAACTCGAGGCCGTGCTCGGCTCCGAGGAACGCCTGCGCATGCTCGTGTCCGACGAGCTCGCCGCACTGGCGGAGACGTTCGCCACGCCTCGCCGTACGGTCCTGCTCGAATCGGAGACCGCCGCGCCGCTCAAGGGGTCCACGCTCCCCGCTCCGGCCGGCAAAGGCGCGAAGGCAGTGCTACCGCTCGAGATCGCCGACGATCCGTGCTGGGTGCTCCTGTCCGCCTCCGGGCAGCTCGCCCGCACGTCGGACCGCGAGCCGTTCGGCGACGGTCAGCGCATCAGGCACGACGCCTTCAGGTCCGTGCTGCCGTCCACGGCCCGGGGCGAGGTGGGGGCCGTGACGTCAGCCGGCCGGATGATCCGGCTCCAGGTCATGGACATGCCCGCACTGCCGCCGACCGCCGGGGTGCCGAACCTCGCAGGGGGCGTACCGTCGTCGGAGTTCATCACGCTCCAACGCGGCGAGACGCTCGTCGGGCTCGCGCCACTGAACGGGGTCGTCGCGCTCGGAACAGTGCAGGGCGTGGTGAAGCGCACGCAGCCGGACTACCCACTGAACCGGGACGACTGGGACGTCATCTCCCTGAAGCCGAAGGACAGGGTCGTGGGCATCGCGCCCGCCTCCGATGCCGACGACCTCCTCTTCGTCACGCGACTGGCGCAGCTGCTGCGCTTCCCGGCCTCGGCGGTGCGGCCGCAGGGCCGGACTGCCGGAGGCATGGCAGGGATCAAGCTCGCCGCCGGTGACGCGGTCCTGCACTTCGGCGCCATCGCCCCGGGCGACGAGCACGCCGTCGTGGTCACGGTCGCGGCGCCCGACGACGCGCTACCGGGAACCACCGCGGGATCCGCGAAGGTCACCGAGGTCTCCGAGTACCCGGTCAAGGGGCGCGCCACGGCGGGCGTCCGGGCACACCGGTTCCTCCGGGGCGAGGAGGCGCTCTCGCTGGCCTGGGCCGGCCATGGTCCCGCACGCGCCGCGTCGGCGAACGGTGTCGCGAGAGCGCTGCCCACCGAGCACGGACGTCGGGACGGCTCGGGCGTACCCCTGACGCAGCAGATCGACGCCGTCGGCCCGAACCTCGTCGGGCTCGTGGAGCAGTCCGGTTCCGTAGCGCCCCCTCCCGGGACGGCCGGGATCGGCGTGAGGATCGTCGAGGCATCGGCGCCGGCCGCGTCCGCGGTTCCAGGGCCGACGGCGGCGGGCGAACCGGACGACGGCCAGGGGACGCTGCTGTAGGAGCCGTGGCGCCGAATGGTCCGGTCGAGCGCCGACGACGGCGGAAGCCGGATCCGCAGCGGCGTCAGTCGGCCGGTGCGCGGAGTGGAAGGTCGAAGACGATCGACCGCTGGGTCGGTTCGTACCCCATCCGCTCGTAGAGCCCCAGCGCGCCGGAGGGGTTCTCGGTATCGACCCCGAGCCCTGCGTTCTCCATCCCTGCCGCGCGGTACCGTCTCATCGCCTCCGCCAGCAGCGCCGGAGCGAGACCACGCCCGCGCCATGACCTCCTGACCCCCAGGAGGTCGGTGTAACCCTCGGAATGACCGAGCAGGGTCTTCGAGTCAGGGTCGTGGCTCGCCAGCTGGTATGCGGCCACGTCCCCCGTGGCGGTGTCGAGCAGCGCCAGGCTCCAGTCCGACCGGAACTCGGGGTGGCTCACGGTGAACTGCCACGACTCCTGGTCGCGAGGTTCACTCCCCCAGTGGTCCTGGAACGCATCGTTGTGGGCGAGGCGGACGAGTTCGACGATGTTCCGGTCCGCGCCCTCGGCGAAGCTGAGGAGCTGCAGGCCGTCGGGGAAGGGCAGCTCGGGGATGGGCCGGTCGAGGGGCCGCGTCATCTCCGTGAAGTAGCGGACGATCGTGCTGCCGCTCGCCCTGAGGAGCGCAAGGTGTGACGCATTGCGTTCCTCGACGTAATTCCTGAAGGTTCCCTCGATCGCGCCGGCCTCCCGGACGCGCATCCCGGCGCGCCACGCCTGCCAGGCGAACACGGCCCTGCCGATCCCGCGACCGCGCCAGGCCGGGTCGACGCCACCGGCACCGTGCACGAGGGTGGATCCGGGATTCATCGACACGCGGCCGAAGGCCCTCGGCACGCCGTCATCATCGAAACCGGCGACGGTATCGCGGCGGCATCGTTCTTCGATGCCCTCAGCGCCTGCTCGAGGTCGGCCCGCTGCTCCACCCAGTCCGGCTCGTCCTCGGCGGCGATGCGGCGCACCAGCGACAGCCAGGGTCCGACGTCGGCGTGGGACAACGGTCGCCAGAGCAGCGGGCGGGCAGCGGTGGAGCCTCTGTCCCCCCTGTCCAGGTGGTACCGGCGTCGTGCCCAGGAGATGCTGGCGTACTCATGGGACCAGCCTAGGGCAGCGTGTGGGCGCGCGTCCGGACCCCCGCCCGTCCCGCGCGGGAGTGTGGTCAGGGGCGGAACGGCACACCGGCTCCTGCCGGCACCACCGGTGGAGCGCCGAGCGACACGACGTCGTCGCACGCCTCCGCCTCGGAGGCCTCATGGGTGACGAGGAGCACCGCGGTGCCGGACAGCCCGCTCCTGAGATCCGCGAGGAGGGAACGGGCGCCGTCGGCGTCCAGGTGCGCGGTCGGCTCATCGAGGAGCACGACGCCGGATCCCGTCAGCAGCGCGCGTGCCACCGCGAGCCGCTGGCGCTGCCCACCGGAGAGCCTCGACCCGCCCGGACCGGCCGACGCGTCCAGGCCGTCCTCCAGGCCTTCGACCAGATCCGTCAGTCCCACCGCCGCCACGACCGCCGCCAGCTCCTGCTCGCTGGCCGGCTCGCCCGGAGGACGAGCGAGCTGCAAATTCGCTCGGAGGCTCGAACCGAACAGGTGACTCTCCTGCGGACACCAGGCGACACGCGGGGTCTCCCCCACGTGGACGGGCGCTCCGTTGACCAGTACGGCGCCCTCGTCGAGCGGGAGGAACCCCAGCAGGGCGCCGATCAGGGTCGACTTCCCGCTGCCCGAGGGACCGGTGAGGCCGGTCCACCGCCCGGGAGCGAGGTGCAGATCCACGCCGACCACCACGGGACGGCCGGGCTCGTACCCTACCGTCGCCTTCTCCAGTGCCGCCGTCCGCGCGGGGGTCAGCTGCCCCCGGTCGCCGGTGTCGAACTCCGGCTGCCGGTCGCCCGCCGGGCCGAGCTTCGGCAGGACGCGTCGCGTCACGGCCGCGAGAGGCCCCCAGTGCTGGACGGCCGCTGTTCCGGCGACGAACGGCTCGATCAGTGCCAGCTGCATGAGCACGAGGACCGCCGTCAGATCGGCGGGTAGCCCCGCAGCAGACACCAGGATGCCGAGAGAGGCCGCACAGCACGCGGCGACGACGACCGCGGTCGACGCCCCTGCCGCTGCCGCCGATCGGCGTGCCGCAGCAGCGGCACGCCCGTCGAGCCTCCGGGTCACCGCGAGCGCGTCCCGGTGTGCGCCGTTGACGCGGAGGTCGGGCGCCGCTCGCAGCAGGGCGGTGACGCGTTCGAGCGAGTCCGCACGGATCTGCACCGCGGCGGCACCGGCGGCCCGCTCGCGGATCACCGCGATGACCGGCGCCACGACGAGGGCGACCCCGACGGACAGGGCCTGCCACCCCAGCGACGCCGGGTGGATCAGTCCCGTCGTGACCAGCGCTGCGAGTCCGGTGAGGACCGATGTCGCGAAGGGCAGCAGGGCCCGTGAGGACAGGTCGCGCAACTCGTCGGTGTCGCCCACCAGGAGTTCGATCCCCCCGGAGCCACGGGCGATCGTCCGCCAGGAGCGGCCGGCGCGCAGGAGGCCCGTCCAGAGTCGCAGGCGGGTCTCGTCCGCGCGGTGGAAGACGGCCCTGTGCAGCCACAGGCGTTCCTCGTAGCGCAGGAGTGAGCGGCCGATGCCGAAGAACCGGACACCGACGATCGCCGTCAGCAGGTAGAGGATCGGCGGCTGCTCTGCCGCGCGGACGATGAGCCACCCGCTCAGAGCCGTCAGGGCGACGGCGAAGACGGCGGCGCCGAGTCCGAGGCCGGCGGCTGCGAGGAATCGCCGGTCCCACGGCCGCACGAGAGCCAGCACGTCCCGTCCTGCCCGGACCCAGGACGCCGGGCCAGGGCTGGCAGGAGACGGCTGCGGGGAGCGCTCCTGCCCGTGCGAGAGCTCGTCCGTGGCGGTCTCGTGCGCGCCCGTCGTCGATCCGCTCGATGGTGTCGCCTCCGGCGCTGCATCCGGCGCTGCATCGGGCGCTGCCGAGGGCGGTCCGGGCCGTGCGGATGCGCCGTTCCCCGACGACGTCGCCCCTGCCCCGTGCACGCGGTGGGCCGACGAAACGGATCGGGCGGATGGTGTTTCCCCCAGCCGTACTTCTCCGGTGGCGATCCGGGCGGTCTCGTCGTCGTGCGCGATGAGGAGCACGGTCAACCCGGGCCGGCGTCCGGCGATGGCCGACCGGATCGCCAGGGACGCGGGCTCGTCGACGTGCGCGGTGGGCTCGTCCAGCAGCACGAGCCGCACCGAGGGGTCCTGTGCCCTCAGGAGTGCGCGCGCGACGGCGACGCGCCGCAGCTCCCCCGGGCTCAACTCGGCACCACGCCGCTCCGCGAGTGCTGCCGCACCCACGGCCGCGAGCTGGTCGTCGATCGCCGGATCCTGCGGCTGGAGACCCGCGTACAGTGCCAGCTCGTCGCGAACTGCCGTCATGAGGAGTTCCGGATGCTGCGGCACCCACGCGATGTGGCCGCCGAGCCCACCGATCGTCCCTTCCAGGTGCAGCCCCGACGGGACGGCCGCTCCCCCCGCCAGCGCCCGCATCAGCGTAGACTTGCCCGAACCGCTCCCGCCCCGGAGTGCGGTCACGGACCCGGGCTCCAGCGCGAAGGAGACGTCGGAGAAGACCGGCGCCAGGACGCCGTCGTACCGCGCCGTGAGTCCCCGGACCTCGATCCTGCCCGTCCCGATGTGGGCACGTCCCACGCCCTCCGGCGAACCCGCCCCGTCTGTGGGCCTGCCGGACGGTCCGGTCGCGAAGGGAACGGGGGCCGGGGCATCGATCACGGCGCGGACGCGGGCGCCGGCTTCCTCGCCGTCCTCGCTGGCGTGGTGGGCCGCGCCGACGTCGCGCAGCGGCCCGTAGCATTCCGGTGCCAGGACCAGGGCGATCAGGGCCGTCTCGAGACCGAGCTCGCCGTGGATCAGGCGCACGCCCGCGAACACCGCGACGACGGCGACCGAGATCGTGCTGATCAGCTCCAGCGCGAGGGAGGACAGGAAGACGGTCCGCAGCGTCGTCATGGTGCGCGAGGTGTAGGCGTCGGCGATGTCGCGCAGGGCACGGGTCTGTTCGACGGCCCGGCCCAGGCCGACCAGCACGGGCAGGCCCCTGGCGAGTTCGAGCAGATGGTCCGACAGGCGCCCCAGTGCGGCCGCGGCCTGCTGCGTGTGCTCCTGCGTATGGAGGCCGATCAGAGCCATGAAGACCGGCACGAGCGGGACGGTCAGCACGATGATGAGTGCGCTGACCCAGTCGGCCGCGAGGATCCGCGCGCCGATGAGCAGGGGAACCACCGCGCACGTGACGAGGGCGGGGAGGTACTGCGTGTAGTACGTGTCGAGCCCGTCGAGGCCACGGGTCAGGAGCACGGCGAGGGAACCCTGCCCACCGGTGGTGCTGCCCGCGCGCGTGGTACCGCCGTCGTCGAGCACCCGCACCAGCGCGGCCTCGCGGAGCCTCTCACGCGTGCCGAGCGCCAGGCGCGCCGCCGTCGCGTCCTGGCCCCAGGCCGCGGCAGCACGCAGCGCGGCTCCCAGGATCCCTGCGTGAGGACCGCGCCCACATCGAGGGTTC
>WNZI01000048.1 GCA_009728235.1 Vibrio cholerae
CTCGCCGGCGTCGCCTCGCGTCGTGTCTGCGAGGAGATGATCCTCGACGGCCGGGTGGAGGTCGACGGCACGGTCGTCACCGAGCTGGGCGTTCGCGTCGATCCCGAGCAGGTGGCGATCCACGTCGACGGCATCCGGCTCCAGCTCGACGAGCACCTGAAGTACTACGTCTTCAACAAGCCGCGCGGCGTCGTCTCGACGATGGACGATCCGGAGGGCCGTCGCTGCATCAGCGACTTCCTCAAGAACAAGGACAAGAGCGAGCGGCTCTTCCACGTCGGGCGGCTCGACGCCGAGACCGAGGGCCTGCTCCTGCTCACGAACGACGGCGAGCTGACGAACCGGCTCACGCACCCGTCCTACGAAGTACCCAAGACCTACCTCGTCCAGGTCCGCGGCCCCATGGCCCAGGGCGTCGGCGCACAGATGAAGGAGGGCATCGAGCTCGAGGACGGCCTCGCCCAGGTGGATTCCTTCAAGCTCGTCGATTCGACCCCGGGGCACATCCTCGTCGAGGTCGTCCTCCACTCGGGTCGCAACCGCGTGGTCCGCCGGCTCTTCGACGCGGTCGGACACCCCGTCGAGCGCCTCGTGCGCACCCAGGTCGGCCCCATCCGGGTCGGCGACCAGCGCCAGGGCAGCATCCGCGTGCTCGGACGCCAGGAGGTCGGGCACCTGCTGGCATCGGTGGGCCTCTAGACGATGGCCGCGCGTACGGAACAGGGAACGCACCTCGTCGGTCCCGTCCTCGTCGTGGGGGCCGGATTGCTGGGTGCCAGCATCGGGCTGGGGCTGCGGGCGCGTGGGCTGGACGTCGTGCTGTCCGACAGCTCGCCGTCGACGGAGGCCGTCGCCCGCGACATCGGAGCCGGACGGCTGCTCGTCGCCGCGAACGCATCGGGCGAGGCGGTGTCGCCGGAACTGGTCGTCGTCGCCACACCGCCCGACGTGACCGCGCGCGTCGTCGCCGACGCGCTCCTGACGTATCCGGACGCCGTCGTCGTCGACATCTGCAGCGTGAAGGAAGCCATCCTGCGCGAGCTGACCGCCTTCCCCGCCGTCGCCGCCCACCTGGACCGCTACGTCGGGACCCACCCGATGGCGGGCCGTGAGAAGTCCGGACCCGTCGCCGCCCGCGCCGAGCTGTTCACCGGCGCGCCATGGGTCCTGTGCGGCCACGCCGCCAGTACCGCCGAGGCGGTGCTGCGGGCGGAGTCGCTCGCCGTGGACCTGGGAGCCGTGCCCGCGCGCATGTCCGCCGAGGAGCACGACGACGCCGTCGCTCTGATCTCACACCTTCCGCAGGTCGTGTCGTCGCTCGTCGCGAGCCGCCTGCAGGATTCGCCCGTCCAGGCGTTGTCCCTCGCGGGCAACGGTCTCCGCGACGTCACCCGCATCGCGGCGAGTGATCCGCGCCTCTGGGTGCAGATCCTGTCCGCCAACGCGGGACGCCTCGTCGACATCCTGTACGGGGTGCGCGAGGACCTCAACCGACTGATCATGACCCTCGAGGACCCCACGGCAGGCGGAGCGCGCCTCGACATGGCTCAACTGATGTCCGAAGGCAATGCCGGCCAGGCCCGCGTTCCGGGCAAGCACGGCACACCCCCGAACTCCTTCGCACGCCTGACGGTGCTCGTCAACGACGTACCGGGCCAGATCGCGAAGCTCCTCACCGAGATCGGTGACACGGGCATCAACGTGGAGGATTTCCGCCTCGAGCACTCGCCGGGGCGCCAGGTGGGACTCGCGGAACTCTCGGTCCTTCCCGGCAAGCGACACGAATTGACGGAGTCCCTGACGCAACGGGGCTGGAAGGTAGTGCAGTGAGCCGGACGCCAGCAGGGACTCCTCCTACGCCCGTCAGGCCGGGCGCGGCCGATGAGGCTCACCCCCACTCGGGATTCCGCCTCGGCAAGTCCCTCGTCGTCGCCATCGACGGACCCTCGGGATCCGGCAAGTCCAGTGTCAGCCGCGAGGTCGCCCGCCGGTTGCGCGCGGCCTACCTCGACACGGGCGCCATGTACCGTGCGGTCACGCTCCACTGCATCACCACGGGCGTCGATCTGCAGGACAGCGTGGCGGTCGAGGCAGCGACCCGTTCGATCGAGCTGTTCATCAGCACGAGCCCCGACCGCGAATCGGTGACGGTCGCCGGTGCCGACGTCACCGAGGCCATCCGCGAGCCGGGTGTTTCCTCCGCGGTGAGCGCGGTCGCGACGACGATGGGCGCCCGGGCGGAACTGATCCGACGCCAGCGCGCGCTGATCGCCGGAGCAGGTCACCGGATCGTCGCGGAGGGACGTGACATCACCACAGTCGTCGCCCCCGACGCCGAGGTGCGCATCCTGCTCACCGCGAGCGAGGAGGCACGGCTTCGTCGGCGCGGTGACCAGCTCGGCGGCACGCAGACGGATGAGCAGCTCAAACAGCAGGTCACCGAACGCGATGCGAAGGACTCCACCGTGGTCGACTTCCAGCAGGCGGCCGACGGCGTCGTCACCCTCGACTCGTCGGAGCTCGATTTCGAGCAGACCGTCGCAGCGGTCCTCGGTATCGTGCACACGGTGGCGCATTAGCGAGGACCAGTACCGATCTCGGGCGCGAGCCCACCAGGATGACCGTCGGGAGACGGCAAACACCAACCGAAGGACATTTCAGATGAGCGAGAACCTTTCGCCGGACGCGACGGACCAGGGCGCCGGAGCCGACGAGGACTACGAGCCGAGCGGCGAGGACCAGGTCAGCGAGGTCCTCGACACCCTCGACGACGCCGTGGCCGACCAGCGCGCGGCCTCGCTGCGCGCCGGGCTCGAGGACTACGAGCTCGACGACGAGGACGCCGCGCTCCTCGCCCGGCAGGACGAGGACTACGAGGATGAGGAGGAGGGGCGCCTCAACCCGGTCCTCGCGATCGTCGGACGCCCCAACGTCGGCAAGTCCACGCTGGTGAACCGCATCCTCGGCCGACGCGAGGCCGTCGTCGAGGACACCCCCGGGGTCACTCGCGATCGGGTCTCCTACCCGGCGCAGTGGACCGGACGCAACTTCACGCTGGTGGACACCGGCGGCTGGGAGCAGGACGCCAAGGGTATCAACGCGCGCGTGGCGGACCAGGCGGAGATCGCCGTCGACATGGCGGACGCCGTCCTGCTCGTGGTCGATGCGACCGTGGGCGCACCGCGACCGACGAGGCCGTGGTGCGCATGCTGCGCCGCAAGAAGAAGCCCGTGATCCTCGTGGCCAACAAGGTGGACGACATCCAGAACGAGGCCGACGCCTCGGTGCTGTGGGGACTCGGCTTCGGGCAGCCCTGGCCCGTGTCCGCCCTGCACGGACGCGGAACAGGCGACATGCTGGACCGGGTGCTCGAGGTGCTCCCCGAATTCTCGGAGCACGGCGGCATCGAGCGGTCGGGCGGACCGCGCCGGATCGCCCTCATCGGTCGCCCCAACGTCGGAAAGTCCTCCCTGCTCAACAAGCTGGCAGGATCCGACCGCGTGGTCGTCGACCCCATGGCGGGCACCACGCGTGACCCGGTGGACGAGATGATCGAGCTCGGAGGGCGCCCCTGGCGCTTCGTCGACACCGCGGGCATCCGCCGCCGGGTGCACATGCAGCAGGGCGCGGACTTCTACGCCTCGCTGCGCACACAGTCGGCGCTCGAGAAGGCCGAGGTCGCCGTCGTGCTCCTCGCCGTCGACGAGGTGCTCAGCGAACAGGACATCCGCATCCTGAACATGGCCATCGAGTCCGGCAGGGCCATCGTGCTCGCCTTCAACAAGTGGGACCTGCTCGACGACGAACGCCGCCGTTACCTGGAGCGCGAGATCGAACAGGACCTGGCACATGTGGAGTGGGCACCGCGGGTGAACATCTCGGCCCTGACGGGCTGGCACAAGGACCGTCTGGTCCCCGCGCTCGACGTCGCCCTGGAGTCGTGGGACCGACGCATCCCGACAGGCCGCCTCAACGCGTTCCTCGGTGAACTCGTCGCGGCCCACCCGCACCCCGTGCGCGGCGGGAAGCAGCCACGCATCCTCTTCGGCACCCAGGCCTCGAGCCGGCCGCCGAAGTTCGTGCTGTTCACGACGGGTTTCCTCGACCCCGGCTACCGTCGGTTCATCACCCGGCGACTGCGCGAGACGTTCGGCTTCGAAGGCACGCCCATCGAGGTCAGCATGAGGGTCCGCGAGAAGCGCAGCCGCAAGCGCTGACGCGCCTCCGGCGTGCTGATCCATCCGGGAAATGATGTAGTGTTATCCGAGTGGTTTGGCCTGCTGGACGGGCCGATCGGGATGTGGCGCAGCTTGGTAGCGCACTTGACTGGGGGTCAAGGGGTCGCAGGTTCAAATCCTGTCATCCCGACACTGCAGGACCCGTTTCCACCGGCACAGGCCGGGGGAAGCGGGTCTTTCGCATTCCGGGGGACGTGCCGGGTGGAGCAGGTGAGAGGCGCGTCACGCGTCCGACCGATATGCCTATACTCGACCAATACCCGTACCGGGCGGTTCCGGCCGCCGAGGACCACCGCGCGTTCGAAAGGCAACCATGAGCAGCATTCCCGACGGCCTCTACTACACCGCGGAGCACGAGTGGGTCAGTGAGCCCGCCGTCGACGGCACGGTACGGGTCGGCATCACCGACTTCGCCCAGGATGCCCTCGGGGACGTCGTCTACGTCCAGATGCCCGAGGCCGGAACCGCGGTGACCGGGGCGGACGTCATCGGTGAGGTCGAGTCGACCAAGAGCGTGAGCGACATCTACGCGCCTGTCACCGGGGAGGTCGTGGCCCGCAACGAAGCGCTCGACGACGACCCCTCCCTGATCAACTCCGACCCCTACGGCGAGGGCTGGTTGCTCGAGATCAAGGTCGCCGACCGCTCCGTGGTGGGGGACCTCCTGAGTTCAGCCGATTACTCCCAGCAGGTAGGGTAGTTCTACCCGGCGAAGGCAGCATGGGTGGTGCGGTCGGTGGAAGCCGGGCGCATGCGCAGTAGGGGAGGATAGACCGATGGTGCCCAACGTGAACCCAGCCGTGAATGGAGAAGAGCCGAGCATGACGTCTCCTGAGACAACGACGATCGGTCTGCCGCCGCAGGTCGCGGTGACGGAACTGGAGCGGCATCTGACGCGCGAGGAGCAGGCCTCCGTCGCTGCCCTGCCTGCCGGATCGGCCCTCCTGATCGCACACTCGGGACCGAATGCCGGCGCCCGCTTTCTGCTCGACGAGGACATCACCAAGGCCGGTCGGCACCCGAACGCAGACATCTTCCTCGACGACGTGACGGTCTCCCGCCAGCACGTCGAGTTCCGCCGGACGGGCAACGGCTTTATGGTCGTGGACACCGGCAGCCTGAACGGGACGTACGTCAACAACGATCGCGTGGACAGCGTCGCGCTGCGCAACGGCAACGAGGTGCAGATCGGGAAGTTCCGCCTGACCTTCTACGCTGCTCGTGCGGCAGCCACGTCCGGCGACCAGCACCCGACAGCGCAGGCCTAGCCCGTTCCATGCCTGTCTCGCAACCCGCCCGCCGTCCGGCCGGCGTAGCCTCCGGTCCTCTCGGCGCGGGCGTCCTCAACATCGGGGAGGTGCTGCGTGAACTGGCGGCGGACTTCCCGCAGGTGACGGCGTCCAAGATCCGCTTCCTCGAGGAGAAGGGCCTGATCGCACCCCAGCGCACGCGCGCCGGGTACCGCAAGTACGCGGCCCACGACGTCGAGCGCCTGCGTTTCGTCCTTGCCCTGCAGCGTGACCAGTACCTACCGCTGAAGGTCATCAAGGACTACGTCGACGCGATCGACCGCGGGGAGCAGCCCGATTCGCTTCCGGGCGGGATGACCCTCTCGCCCCGCGTCGTCTCCGACCAGCTGTCCCTGGAACTGAATGCGCATGCCCGGAGGCTGACGTCCGAGACGCTGGCCGCGGAGGCGGGAGCATCCCGCAGGCTCGTCGACGACCTCGTGAGCTTCGGACTGATCACCGCCGTCGACAACCGGTTCGACGAACACGCCCTGAAGATCACCAGGGCGTGCGTGCAGCTCGAGGGCCACGGGATCGAGCCCCGGCACCTGCGACCGTTCCGAGCCGCCGCGGACCGGGAGCTGGGTCTGGTGGAACGCGTCGTGGCTCCGCTGGCCTCACGCAAGGATGTCGCGTCCAAGGCGCGTGCCGCCGAGACGGCACGCGAGATCAGCGAACTCTGCCTGGGTCTGCACAGTGCCCTGGTACACAGCCAGATAGCCCGGATGGACAGTTAGGCGGTTCCCGTGATCGAAGTCGAAGTGGTCGGTGTACGCATCGAACTGCCCTCGAACCAGCCTCTGGTCCTCCTGCGCGAGGCCTCGGGTGAGCGCCACCTGCCCATCTGGATCGGCGCCCCCGAGGCGAGTGCGATCGCGTTCGTCCAGCAGGGCATCGTGCCTCCCCGGCCCATGACGCACGACCTCCTGGTCGACGTCGTCGCGGCGGCGGGGAAGGAGATCGTCGAGGTGCGCATCACCTCGGTCGAGGACACCGTGTACCACGCACAACTGGTCTTCCGCGACGGAGTGACAGTGAGCTCGCGCGCGTCGGACGCCCTCGCGGTGGCTTTGCGCGTGCCGTGCCCCATCTACTGCGCCGACGAGGTCCTGGCCGTGGCGGGCGTCGAGATCGCGGACGCCGACGACGAGGATGCCGAGGGTGGCTCAGAGGAGAGCGCGGAGAACGAGGTCCTGCAGTTCCGCGAGTTCCTGGCCGACGTCGAGCCCGAGGACTTCGAGCGCTGAGGTCCGGCCCGCGAAGGCGGGCCGGTTGCCCTGAGCGAGGACAGGGCGGCGAGCCGCAGCCGACACGCCGGTCCTTGTGCGGCCACCTCTTTGACCTTGGTCCTCCCGCCATCTAACGTCGGAGCATACAGTTCCCATTGCGTGCGTGGGGGACCCGGGGCACATCGAGTGCAGACCGTCGGGGTTCCGTCCAGGGCAGGCATCTTTCCCCGGGGACCCGATGAGGAGGCAGCACGTGAGTCCGAAGGGTGACGCCGGCAAGGCATCCAGCCCGGCAGGCGCTGGTGTCCCATCGAGCGCCCAGGGCTTGCTGTTCACGGAAGACCTCCCCGTCCTCGACGAGGACGCCGGGTACCGCGGCCCCACCGCCTGCAAGGCCGCGGGCATCACGTACAGACAGCTCGACTACTGGGCCCGAACGGGCCTCGTGGAACCCGCCGTCCGTGGTGCTTCCGGTTCCGGCACGCAGCGGCTCTACGGATTCCGGGACATCCTCGTCCTGAAAGTGGTCAAACGACTGCTCGATACGGGCGTCTCGCTGCAGCAGATCCGCACCGCGGTCGAGCACCTGCGCGAGCGCGGCGTCGAAGACCTCGCCCAGATCACGCTCATGAGCGACGGCGCGAGTGTCTACGAATGCACCTCGGCGGACGAGGTCATCGACCTCGTCCAGGGCGGCCAGGGGGTCTTCGGCATCGCCGTCGGCAGGGTGTGGCGTGAGGTCGAGGGAAGCCTTGCTTCGCTTCCGAGCGAGCACGCCGCAGACCAGGACTTCCCGGGCGACGAGCTCAGCAAGCGCCGGGCGACGCGCAAGATCAGCTAGCGCGAGCCGGCCCCCACCGGCGCAGCACCGTCCGGTTCACCGAGCGGCTTCCTTCGGATTACCGGCGGGCGCCGCGGCTGCGCATCCTGCCGGAGTCGGTCACGTTCCTCAGCAGTTCGTCGAAGTAGCCCGCGGCCTGCTGCGCGGAATCGCCGGGCCAGTGGTGCACCGAATGGGCGGCGCCCTGGATCTGCTGCCAGTTGGCCTGCTCCGGGATGGTGGGGCTCAGCAGCAGGTCCCCGAACATCTGCCTCATCTCCGCGAGGCGGAACGGGTGTTCGTTCGAGCTGGCGCGGACCCGGTTCGCGATGATCCCGGCCGTCTGCAGGTTCGGTGCGAATTCCTTGCGGAAGAGTTCCAGGGCCCTCATGGTGCGCTCGGTGCCGGCCACGGAGAACAGACTCGGCTCGGCCACCAGGAGCACCCTGTTGCTGGCGGTCCAGGCGATCCGGGTGAGCCCGTTGAGCGAGGGCGGCAATCGATGAGGACGAGGCTGTAACCCTGAACACGGGACAGGAGCGAGGTGAGCCTGCGCTGGTCCCGCCGTCCGAGATCGGGCCTGTCGTAGATGCCGGAGTAGGCGGATCCCATGGCGACGTCGAGGGTGGCCGCGGGCAGGCCCTGCCTGGCGGCGGTTGCGACCCAGCCGCTGGGGACGACATTGGCGGACAGGTCACCACGGCGTGCGTTCTTGAGCAGGCGGCCGATATCGGTCCGGCCCGTGGGACGGACACCCAGGCCGGTGGTGGCGTCGGCATGGGGATCGAGGTCGATCACCAGGGTCGGGATCCCGGCCGCCAGGGCTGCCGAGGCGAGCCCCAGGGTCACCGATGTCTTGCCGACACCGCCTTTGAGGCTGCTGATACTCACTACCTGCACGTGTTGAACCCATACCTATCGTGTGGCTGCCACCGGGGCAGGTGGCTCGCGATTCGACCCCCGTCCATCATAGGGCGATCGGGCCGGAGGCCCGGGACCGCGGGCTCCCGACCGCCGTCGAACCGTCCGCGGGGCGGCTCCCTACGTCGCGGCAGGGCTTCCGGTCGGGTGCAGGTGCGTGCCCGGTAGGATCAGTGCAGCGTGAAGGATCCGACCGGCAACGATGCAGGAGTGCGATGTTCTCGAAAATTCTGGTAGCCAACCGTGGCGAGATCGCCATCCGGGCCTTCCGGGCCGGCCACGAAGTGGGGGCGAAGACCGTCGCCGTTTTCCCGCAGGAGGACCGGAACTCGATTCACCGCCAGAAGGCGGATGAGGCGTACCTGATCGGTGAGGAGGGCCACCCGGTCCGGGCCTACCTGGATATCGAGGAGATCATCCGGGTGGCGGTGGAGTCCGGCTGTGACGCCATCTATCCGGGGTACGGGTTCCTGTCCGAGAACCCGGGCCTGGCACGGGCCGCGGCCGAGGCGGGCATCACCTTCGTGGGTCCGCCGGCGGACGTCCTGGAACTGGCGGGCAACAAGGTCAAGGCACTGGACGCCGCCCGGGCCGCGGGTATCCCGGTGCTGGCGTCCTCGCGGCCCAGTGCCGACGTCGGGGAACTGATCGCGGCGGCGGAGGAGATCGGGTTCCCGGTGTTTGCGAAGGCCGTCGCCGGTGGCGGCGGGCGTGGGATGCGCCGGGTCGACACCCGGGAGGCGCTGCCGGAGGCCCTGGAAGCGGCGATGCGTGAGGCGGAGTCGGCCTTCGGGGACCCGACGATGTTCCTCGAGCAGGCGGTCCTGAGGCCCCGCCACATCGAGGTGCAGATCCTCGCGGACGCCGAGGGCAATGTGATGCACCTCTTCGAGCGTGACTGCTCGCTGCAGCGCCGCCACCAGAAGGTCATCGAGATCGCGCCTGCGCCCAACCTCGACGAGGGGATCAGGCAGGCGCTGCACCGGGACGCGGTGACGTTCGCGACCGCGCTGGGTTACGTCAATGCCGGGACGGTGGAGTTCCTGGTGGACACGGTCGGGGAGCGAGCAGGACAGCACGTCTTCATCGAGATGAACCCGCGCATCCAGGTCGAGCACACCGTCACGGAGGAAGTGACCGACGTCGACCTCGTGCAGTCGCAGCTGCGGATCGCGGCGGGGGAGACCCTGGCCGATCTCGGGCTGAGCCAGGAGACGGTGACCCTGCGCGGCGCTGCCCTGCAGTCCAGGATCACCACGGAGGATCCCGCCAACGGATTCCGGCCCGACGTCGGCCGTATCTCCGCCTACCGGTCCGCGGGGGGCGCGGGTGTCCGGCTCGACGGCGGGACCGTCTACGCGGGCGCGGAGATCAGCCCGCACTTCGATTCGATGCTGGTCAAGCTCACCTGCCGTGGCCGGGACTACCCCTCCGCGGTGACCCGGGCCCGGCGGGCACTGGCGGAGTTCCGGGTCCGCGGTGTCTCGACGAACATCTCCTTCCTGCAGGCCGTGCTGGACGACCCTGATTTCATCGCCGGTAACGTCGCGACCTCGTTCATCGACGAACGCCCCGAGTTGCTGACGGCCCGCGTCCCGGCCGATCGCGGCACGAAGCTGCTGACCTGGCTCGCCGACGTCACGGTGAACCAGCCCCACGGGGCGCGGCCCGCCCACCTCGACCCGCGTGAGAAGCTGCCGCGGGTCGATGAGTCGGAGAAGGACGCGGTGCTGCCGGCCGGGAGTCGGCAGCGCCTGCAGGAGCTCGGGCCGGAGGGCTTCGCGCGCGCCCTGCGGGAACAGACCGCCGTCGCGGTCACGGACACGACCTTCAGGGACGCCCACCAGTCGTTGCTGGCCACCCGGGTGCGGACACGGGACCTGGCGGCAGCCGGCGCGAGCGTCTCGCGGCTCACACCCGGGCTGCTCTCCGTCGAGGCGTGGGGAGGCGCGACCTACGACGTCGCGCTCCGGTTCCTGGGCGAGGATCCGTGGGAGCGGCTCGACGAGCTGCGCCGCGAGGTGCCGAACATCTGCCTGCAGATGCTGTTGCGCGGGCGCAACACCGTCGGGTACACCCCCTATCCCGAAGCGGTCACGGCGGCCTTCGTGCAGGAGGCAGCGGCAGCGGGGATCGACATCTTCCGGATCTTCGACGCGTTGAACGATGTCACGCAGATGGAGCCGGCCATCAGGGCGGTGTGTGCCACGGGCACCGCCGTCGCCGAGGTGGCCCTCTGCTACACCTCGGACATGCTCGACCCGGAGGAGACGCTCTACACGCTGGAGTACTACCTCGATCTCGCCCAGCGCATCGTCGACGCCGGTGCGCACATCCTGGCGATCAAGGACATGGCGGGGCTGCTCCGCCCGGCCGCGGCAGCGAAGCTCGTGACAGCACTGCGGGAGCGGTTCGATCTGCCCGTGCACCTCCACACCCACGACACCGCCGGTGGGCAGCTGGCGACGCTGCTCGCGGCGGTGGATGCCGGCGTCGACGCGGTCGACGTGGCCAGCGCAGCCCTCGCGGGGACGACCAGCCAGCCCTCCGCCTCGGCGCTCGTCGCCGCCCTGGCGCACACGCCCCGCGACACGGGCCTCGATCTGGGGGACGTGTGCGCGCTGGAACCGTACTGGGAAGCCGTGCGGCGCATGTACGCACCGTTCGAGTCGGGGCTGCCCGGACCCACGGGCAGGGTCTACCGGCACGAGATCCCCGGCGGCAGCTCTCGAACCTCAAGCAGCAGGCCATCGCCCTGGGCCTCGGTGAACGGTTCGAGGCGATCGAGGACATGTACACGGCCGCGGACCGGATCCTGGGCCGGCTCGTGAAGGTGACGCCCTCCTCGAAGGTCGTGGGTGATCTCGCCCTGGCCCTGGTGGGAAGGAACGCCGACCCGGCCGAGTTCGAGCAGAACCCGCAGGACTTCGACATCCCCGATTCGGTGATCGGGTTCCTCAACGGTGAGTTGGGCGATCCTCCGGGAGGATGGCCCGAGCCGTTCCGCACGAAGGCGCTGCAGGGCCGCGAACTCAAGCCCCGGGACGCCGAGCTCACGGCGGAGGACGAGGCGGGGCTCTCCGGTTCGTCGAAGGACCGCCGTGCCGCGCTCAACAGCCTGTTGTTCGCCGGGCCGACCAGGGAGTTCACGGCCATCCGGGACACGTACGGCGATGTCTCGCTGCTCGGCACGGCCGATTACCTCTACGGCCTGCAGCCGAACACCGAGCATGTCATCGAGCTCGAGAAGGGCGTCCGCCTCATCGCCACCCTCGAAGCCGTGTCGGAGCCCGACGAGAAAGGCATGCGCACGGTCATGTGCACGCTCAACGGACAGATGAGGCCGGTCAGTGTGCGCGACAGGAGCGTGGAGAGCGAGGTCAAACCCGCGGAGAAGGCCGACCCCGCCGTGCCCGGCCAGATCCCCGCGCCCTTCGCCGGTTCGGTCACCATCGTCCTCGGTGAAGGGGACTCCGTCGCGGCAGGGGACACCGTCGCCACGATCGAAGCGATGAAGATGGAAGCGAGCATCACCACCCCGGTCGCCGGCACCATCCAGAGGATCGCCTTCTCCGGCGCCGGTCCGGCCCAGGGCGGCGACCTCCTCGTGGTGGTGAGCTCCTGACGGGCTGCCGGCCCTGGCGCTGATCGGACCCGTCGCGGCACGGCCGGCACGCTAGAGTAGGGCGCTGGGTAGATCAGGAGTGCTGTCGCCTTCCCGGCGGTGAGCAGCGGAACCGACGATGGAAGGAACCATGGCAAGCGACCCGAAAGAGCCCTCGGTAGCAGCAACGGACGAGGCGACGCCGGATGCGACCCACGGCGTCCCCATCATCCCGGGTGTGCCGTTCCTGCCGGGTCGGGAGATTCCGGCGGCAGACTCGACGGAGACCGCAGGAGCAACCGGGAGCGCGGCGGACGACGGCGATGCCGACGTGACGGCGGGCGGACGGCCTTCCCTCGGCGACGAAGACGGAGTGGCAGGAGCTGCGAACGGGACCGGGCTGCCTGACGGTCTTCCCGTGCTCCCGGCGCAGGGCGGGCCGGTGGACGGTCCCGCCACGCAGGTGCAGTCGCAGTCCGGGACTCCCGGCAGTGGACCGACGCAGCAGGACGAGGCGGGCGCGGGCTGGCAGCCGTCCGGTTCCCGCGGTGCGCGGGGAGCGCTCCCGGAGGGTGTGTCCGGCCAGGGCTCCGCGCAGGGTCGTCCGGTCGAGCGGAGCAGTCGACGGGACAAGGACACCGGGCCGGAACCGGCGTCCGCACTCACGGCCGACCGCCTGCTCGCGGGTGTGGAGCGTGCTCCCGTCTCCGGCTGGCGGCGCTGGCTCTACATCGTGACGCTGGGCCGCGTGAACGTCGGCGACTCGGACGCGGTTCGCGGCCAGCGCGCGCTCGAACACCGCATCTCGGCTCGGCTCGGTGAACGTACCCGCTACGTGCCGGTCCTCTCGCGCAAGGGTGGTGTGGGCAAGACGACCGTCACCACGCTCCTCGGCATGGCACTCGCCGACATCCGCGAGGACCGCATCATAGCGATGGATGCCAACCCCGACCGGGGTACCCTCTCGGACAGGTCCCCGGGGCGCGCCGACTTCACCGCGCGCCAGCTCGTCCAGAACCGCTACACCATCGAGACCTTCGCTCAGCTCGCCGGCTACGTGACGCGCGACGGATCGCGGCTCCATGTGCTGGCATCCGACTCGGACCCCGCCGTCGCCCAGGCCTTCGACGACACGGACTACCGTGCCGTGACCGACGTCCTGAGCCGTTACTACTCGATCGTCCTGACGGACTCGGGGACGGGCATGGTGCACTCGGTGATGAAGGGGACCCTGGAGAAGGCGGACTCCGTGGTCCTGGTGTCGGGCGGCAGCGTCGACGAGGCACGGCTCGCCTCCGAGACTCTCAGCTGGCTCGAGGCACACGGGCGGCAGGACCTGCTGGCGAAGGCCATCGTCGTGATCAATCTGTCCTCCGGCAACGGCACGCAGGTCGACGTCTCGCAGATCGAGCAGCACTTCCGCTCCCGGGTGAAGACCGTCCTCAGGATCCCCTACGACCGCCACCTCGCCGAGGGATCGCGCATCGAACTGGGCAAGCTCAACCCCGCCACCCGGCGCGCGGTGACGGAGCTCGCAGCGCTCGTGGTGGATCAGCTCGGCTCCTGACCACGGCTAGACTGCGTCGTGTGACCCACTTCGACCTCGCCATCATCGGCTCCGGCTCCGGCAACACGCTCATCTCGCCGGAATGGGATGACCGGAAGGTGGTCCTCGTCGACGGCGGGACCTTCGGTGGCACATGCCTCAACGTGGGCTGCATCCCCACCAAGATGTACGTCTACCCGGCGCAACTGGCCTCGGCTCCCGCAGAAGCCTCCCGCCTCGGCGTGGACCTCACGCTCGATGGTGTCCGCTGGGAAGACATCCGCGACCGGATCTTCACGCGCATCGACGCCATCTCGAGCGGCGGACGTTCCTACCGGGCGGACGAGCTGGAGAACGTGACGCTGATCGAGGACTACGTCCGGCTGACGGGCGAGAAGTCGTTCGTGACGCCTGCCGGCGACGTGATCACCGCCGATCAGCTCGTGATCGCCACCGGCTCCCGGGCCGTCCTGCCCGAAATCCCCGGAATCACCCTTCCCCAGGTGCACACGTCGGACACCCTGATGCGCATCGGGGACCTGCCGGAACGGCTGCTGATCATCGGCGGCGGCTACATCGCTGCCGAGTTCGCGCACGTGTTCAGCTCCTTCGGTACCGCTGTGACGATCGCGGTGCGATCGTCAGGCATGCTGCGCCACCTCGATGAGACGGTGTCCGACGCCTTCACCGATCAGGCCGCCCGGCAGTGGGACCTCCGGTTGGACACCGACGTCACGGAGCTCTCCGCCAACGACGACGGCAGCGTCACGGCGCGACTGAACGGCCCGGACGGTCCCGCGCTCCTCGAGGCAGACGTCGTCCTGGTGGCGATCGGGCGCAGGCCCAACACGGACCGGCTCGGGGCGGGCGACATCGGTCTCGACCTGCGCGACGACGGCCGACTCGCGGTGGACGACCACCAGCGCGTCCTCCGGAACGGACGACCGGTGGAGGGGCTGTGGTCCCTGGGCGACGCGAGCAGCGAGTACCAGCTCAAGCACGTCGCCAACCACGAGGCGAAGGTCGTCGCCCACAATCTCCTGCACCCGGACACCCTCCGCGCCAGCGACCACCGGTTCGTTCCTGCCGCCGTCTTCTCGCACCCGCAGGCCGCGTCCGTGGGCATGACCGAGGAGCAGGCCCTGGTGCATGCCGAGGCGACAGGGACGACGATCGTCACCGCCGTGCAGCACTACGGTTCGACGGCATACGGCTGGGCCATGGAGGACACCGCAGGATTCGTCAAGCTCATCGCCGATCGGTCGACCGGGCTGATCCTCGGCGCACACATCCTCGGTCATGAGGCGTCGATGATCATCCAGCCTGTCATCCAGGCCATGTCCTTCGGGCTCGACGCGCACACCATGGCGCGCGGCCAGTACTGGATCCATCCGGCGCTCACGGAGGTCGTCGAGAACGCCCTGCTGAACCTGAAGACGGATGGGCACGACGGCTCCTAGTCCACTGCCGGGCCGGGAGCCGCCGTCGTTCCTGCTCGTTGTTCCTGCTCGGGCGTTCCTGCTCGCTAGACCTTGGTGGTGGAGTAGATCTCTTCCACCACGTCCGAGTAGTCCTTCAGCACCTGGGCCCGCTTGATCTTCAGGGACGGCGTGAGGTGTCCCGTGGTCTCGGTGAAGTCCGTGGGTACGATGCGGAACACCTTGATCGCCTCCGCGCGGGAGACCGAGGTGTTGGCGGTGTCGACCAGCTCCTGGATCTCGCCGAGGACCGTCGGGTGTTCGGCCGCCTCCGCCATCGTCGTGCCCGCGGGAAGCTGGTGCCGCTCGAGCCAGCCCGGGAGTGCCTCCTCGTCGAGGGTGACGAGAGCGGAGATGAAGGGGCGCTGGTCGCCGACGACGACGCACTGGGAGACCAGGGCGTTCGCGCGGATGGCGTCCTCCAGCATCGCCGGGATGACGTTCTTGCCGCTGGCCGTCACGATGATCTCCTTCTTGCGGCCCGTGATGCGCAGGAAGCCGTCGTCGTCGAGCTCGCCGATGTCGCCGGTGCGGAACCAGCCGTCGACGAAGTTCTCAGCGGTGAGGTCGGGGCGGTTGAAATAACCCTTCATGACACAGACGCCCTTGGCGAGGATCTCGCCGTCGTCCGCGATCTTCACGGCGTTCCCCGGCAGCGGGGCGCCGACGGTACCGATCTTGATGCGCTTGGGGGTGTTGACGGTGATCGGGGCCGTCGTCTCCGTCAGGCCGTAGCCCTCCAGGACCATGAGTCCGATGCCGTGGAAGAAGTGGCCGAGCCGGTCGCCCAGCGGCGCACCACCCGACACGGCGTGCTGCACGCGGCCGCCCATCGCGGTGCGGATCTTCCCGTACAGCAGGCGGTCGAAGACGGCGTGCTTGACCTTCAGCCCCAGCGGGATCTTCCCGGCCTGCTCGGCCTTGGACCACGCGATGGCCACATCGGCTCCGGCGTGGAAGATCCTGCCCTTGCCGCCGTCCTCGGCCTTCAGCATCGAGTTGTTGTACACCTTCTCGAAGACACGCGGTACGGCGAGGATGAAGGTCGGCTGGTAGCTCTGCAGATCCGGCAGCAGGTTCTTGACGTCGGGGGTATGGGCCACGGTGGACCCGGACGCGACGCACAGCACCGAGATGAACCGCGCGAACACGTGCGCGAGGGGGAGGAACATGATCGTCTGGCCGCCCTCCCTGGCCACCTCGGGCAACGCGGCCGCCGCATTCTCCGAGAGCTCCACGAAGTTGCCGTGCGTCAACTCGCAGCCCTTGGGCTTGCCCGTCGTGCCGGACGTGTAGATGATCGTGGCGACGTCGTCGAGCCCGGCATACCCGCGACGGTCGGACAGCATCTGCTCGTCCGTGCCGACTCCTGCGGTTCGCAGGGTGTCCAGTCCGTTGCCGTCGAACTGCCACACGTGCTGGAGCGACTCGATGTTCTCGAGGGCCACGGCCTCGCGCACCACGTTCTCGTGATGGGCTGCCTCGACGAAGGCGCCCACCGCTCCCGAGTCGCTGAGGATCCAGGCGACCTGCGCGGGGGAGGAGGTCTCGTAGACAGGGACCGAGACGGCGCCGGCGAACCAGATGGCGAAGTCGGCGAGGGACCACTCGTAGCGGGTGCGGGCCATGATGGCCACACGATCCCCTGCCTGAACTCCCGAGGCGATCAGGCCTTTCGCGACGTCCTCCACCTGGCGGCGGAACTCGGTCGCCGAGATGTTCTCCCACTCGCCGGAGGAACCCTTCACGGCGAACAGGGCAGGATTGGACGGTTTCGCCGCCTGGCGGACCACGAGGTCCGTCGTGTTGCTCTGGCGGGGAACGTCCACGAGGACGGGAACGCTGATGTCGCGCACGATAGCTCCTTTGATATCAACTCGACCGTGGGGTCGCTTCAGCCTATAGGTTCAGTTGCCCGCTTCGCGCTCCAGTACTGTACGAATCAATAACGGTAACGGCGGCGCTCTCTCCGCCGCGCGGACGAGAGGGGACCGCATGCCGATCAAGCCGGAGCACACCGCGTCCGCGCCCCGCCGTGCGCGGGCCGAGGCCGGCTGGCGCGGTGACGCGTCCCTCGCAGCCCGGGCCGCGCGCAGCACCTTCCCGAATCCGGCACGGCGCGGCCTCGCGGTGGGTATCGACATCGGAGGAACCAAGGTAGCGGCGGGCGTGGTGGACGTCCACGGACGGATCCTCGCCGAGGCGCGCCAGGTCACACCGGGGCAGGATCCGCGAGCCGTCGAGTCCGTGATCGCCGAACTCGTGCGTGAGCTCTCGCGGGACTACAGGATCCGCTCGGTCGGGATCGGCGCGGCAGGCTGGATGGACCCGTCGAACAGCACGGTGCTGTTCAGCCCGCACCTCGCCTGGCGCAACGAGCCACTGCGACGAAATCTCGAGCACCTCCTGCGCCGTCGTGTCACCGTGGTCAACGATGCCGACGCAGCGGGCTGGGCGGAATGGCGCTTCGGTGCGGGACGGGGGGAGTCGCGTCTGGTGTGCGTCACCCTCGGCACCGGGATCGGCGGCGCGATCGTCATGGGCGGACGGGTGGAGCGGGGACGGCACGGTGTCGCGGGAGAATTCGGCCACCAGATCATCGTGCCCCAGGGGCATCGGTGCGAATGCGGCAATCGCGGCTGCTGGGAGCAGTACGCATCGGGCAACGCGCTGGGACGCGAAGCGCGTGAACTGGCAGCAGCGAACTCCCCCGTCGCGCAGGCGATCATCAGAGCCGCTCCGGAGGGGGGAGCGCCCATCACGGGCGCGCTCGTCACGCGCCTGGCGATGGAGGGAGACCCCGCCTCACGCGAACTCGTCGACGACGTCGGCCAATGGCTGGGATTGGGGTTGGCCAACCTGGCGGCAGTGCTCGATCCCGGAACCTTCGTGATCGGGGGCGGACTCAGCGCGGCGGGAGAGCTCCTGCTCGATCCTGCGCGGCGGGCGTTCGGCAGGAACCTGACCGGTCGGGGCTTCCGCCCGGCCGCCCGCATCGAGCGCGCGGCGCTCGGCCCGGAGGCGGGACTCATCGGTGCGGCGGACCTGTCCCGGCTGCTCTCCCGCAGCGGCACCTGAACCCGGGGATCGGCACGTCGGACGGGGCGCTAGACCTCCGCGCCGTCGTCCCCGATGTCCCGGTGCTTGGGCAACTTCGTGACGAGATAGCCGGCGCCGGCGAGGAACAGGGCCAGGACGCCGAGGCTGGCGGCGAGCGGTGCGTTCCTCCAGAACATCGCGAACAGCAGCAGGAGGATCGGTCCGCCGGCGGCTCCGACCCATGCGAGGACCGTCAGGGGGTCGCCGGTCCCGAGGGGCGGCGGCTCCTCGGGAACGAATCCCTCGTCGTCGTCGGCTTCGTCAGGAGCAGCGTGATCACGCGGCCCGCCGGAGTGGAAGGGCTGGTTCCGGAAGATGGCGTCCGCCCTCTCACGGTCCGTCGGGCCGTCGCCCGGACCGCTCAGCGGGTCCGCCGCCTTGTCAGGACGCGCCGGCCGGCCGTCCTGATGTGAGGGCGACGGTGCCGATGGGTGGTCTGCTGTCGGAGCATCGGGCGAGTGGTGGTCCGGGGACGTCCCTCCAGGCGCGCGACGAGATCCTGCCAGACGGCGTCGTCGGTGGATTCGTTCGGTTCGTGACCTCGGGGGCCCATACTTTGCTACCTGCTGTCGCGTGCTGCGGCTGGGGTCGGAGGTTCTCCGCCCGGCCTCCGGGGAATCAGAGGGCGTACTGATTCAATCGTGGACACCCCGTGCCGCTACGTCAACCACCGAGTGTTCATCGGTGCCCGGTTCGAGGACGGGTCGATGCGGGGCGGTCGCCGTTCCCCGAACCCGCCGCGCCAGCGGGCCGACGCCCTTAGAGTAGGCTTCCACATGAAAAAGCGGGCGGCATGACTCATGCCGCGCCGTCCATGCAGGGAGGCTGGCAGCGTGTTCTATTGGGTGATGAAGCGGATCATCGTCGGTCCGATCCTCAACCTGCTCTTCCGGCCCTGGGTCAAGGGGCTCGACAACGTCCCGACGTCCGGCCCGGCGGTGCTGGTGAGCAACCACCTGTCCTTCTCTGATTCCATCTTCCTGCCGATCGTCGTGCCGCGCCCCGTGGTCTTCCTCGCCAAGTCGGAGTACTTCAACGGCAAGGGTGTCAAGGGACGGTTGACCGCACTGTTCTTCCGGCTGTCCAACCAGCTGCCCATGGACCGATCCGGCGGGGCGGCGTCCTCGTCTTCGCTGACCGCCGGCATGGACATCCTGAACGACGGCGGTGTCCTCGGCATCTACCCGGAGGGGACGCGCAGCCCTGACGGCCGCCTCTACCGCGGCAAGACCGGGGTGGCGAAGCTGGTCCTCGCGACCGGTGTCCCTGTCGTCCCCGTGGCGATGATCGGTACGGACAAGGTGCAGCCGATCGGCCGGCGTATCCCCAACATCCGCCGTGTCGGCATCATCATCGGGGAGCCGCTCGATTTCAGCCGGTACGAGGGGCTCGAGGACGACCGCTTCGTCCAGCGTTCCGTGACCGACGAGATCATGTACGAACTCATGCGCCTGTCCGGACAGGAGTACGTGGACGCCTACGCCAGTACGGTCAAGGAGCGCCTCGCCGCCGAGAAGGCCGCGGGACGCAAGACGCCGAAGCCCGGAGCCGAGACCCGCCGTGCCGCGGTCAGGATCTCGAGTGACGTCACCGCCCCCGTTCCCGGTGCGGTCACCGAGATCGGGCGGGCGTCCTCCGCGGGACAAGGGGCCTCCGACGACGACGCTACGGCCGCGGGACCGAAAGCCGGCTAGCGCCGCAGCCGGTTGCACGGATGTGAAGCGGCGATGACGGGCGGAATCGGGACCCGCACGGCCAGCCAGTAGAATTCGGCTGTGACTGATTCACTAGCTCCCGTCCTCCCGCGCACCGCGGAAACTGCCGCATCCACCCTCGCCGGTCTCGACGCCTGGCGCTCGATGGCGGCGGTGCAGCAGCCTTCGTGGCAGGATCCGGGAGTGTATGCGGCGTCGGTCAAGGAACTCTCGACCCTGCCGCCCCTGGTCTTCGCCGGCGAGGTGGACGTGCTGCGCGAGCGCCTCGCGGCTGCAGCGCAGGGCAAGGCCTTCCTCCTCCAGGGGGGCGACTGCGCCGAGACGTTCGACGGCGCGACGGCCGACAAGATCAGCGCGCGTGTCCGGACCATCCTCCAGATGGCCGTCGTCCTGACCTACGGTGCCTCGTTGCCCGTCATCAAGATGGGGCGGATGGCGGGGCAGTTCGCAAAGCCGCGCTCCTCGAACGACGAGACGCGTGACGGCGTCACGCTTCCCGCCTACCGCGGCGACATGGTCAACGGGTACGAGTTCAGCCCCGAGAGCCGCGGGCACGACGCAGCGCGGATGGTGAAGGCCTACCACACCTCGGCCTCGACACTGAACCTCATCCGCGCCTTCACGCAGGGCGGGTTCGCGGATCTGCGCCTGGTGCACCACTGGAACAAGGGCTTCATGGCGAACCCGGCCCACTCCCGCTACGAGTCGCTCGCACGGGAGATCGACCGCGCCGTGCGCTTCATGGACGCCTGTGGCGCGGACTTCGAGGCGCTGAAGCGCGTCGAGTTCTTCGCGAGCCACGAGGCGCTGCTCCTCGACTACGAACGGGCGCTGACGCGCATCGACTCGCGGACGTCCCTCCCCTACGACACCTCCGCACACTTCCTCTGGATCGGGGAGCGGACCCGCGAGATCGACGGCGCCCACGTGGACTTCCTCTCCCGGGTGCGCAACCCGATCGGGGTCAAGCTCGGGCCCTCGACCTCGGGCGACGACGCCCTGGCACTCATCGACAAGCTCGACCCGAACAGGGAGCCGGGCAGGCTCACCTTCATCACGCGCATGGGAGCCCGGAACATCCGGGAGAAGCTGCCGAAGCTGGTCGAGCGCGTGACGGACTCCGGCGCCCAGGTCCTCTGGGTGACGGACCCCATGCACGGCAACACGGTGACGTCCCCCAACGGCTACAAGACGCGGAACTTCGATGACGTCATCGACGAGGTGCGGGGCTTCTTCGAGGTCCACAACTCCCTGGGGACGTTCCCCGGCGGGCTGCACGTCGAGATGACGGGCGACGACGTCGCCGAGTGCCTTGGTGGGGCGGACCCGATCGACCAGGAGGCTTTCGTCGAGCGTTACGAATCGGTCTGCGACCCGCGCCTGAACCACATGCAGTCCCTCGAGATGGCCTTCCTCGTCGCAGGGGCGCTCTCCAAGAGCTGACGGTCGGGCGGCCGGGGCGTGCAGGTGACGGCGCCCCGTCGCACCCGTCCCGGCAGAGCGGCTCGAGGCGGGGTTCCTAGGTCACGGTGATGCGGATCGTCGTCCCTTCGGGCTGCTCGCCCGAGGGGCTCTGCCCGGCGACGAGTCCGAGGACCGCGCTGCCGAACGTGTAGTCGACCTGCACGGCGAACCCGGCCGCCTCGAGCGCCTCCACCGCCCGGTCCTCGGAGAGCGAGAAGACGTTCGGGACGCGCACGATCCGCGGCCCCCTCGACAGGGTGAGCGTCACCGTCGTGCCCCGCTGGACCTCGACGCCGCCCGGCTGCTGACGGAGCACCGAACCCGACGGCACAGTACGGCTGAACTCCGGGCTTCCACTGACGGACGGCTCGAGCCCTGCAGCCTCCAGCAGCCGCACAGCCTCCGCCTCCGGGCGTCCCGCGACGTCGGGCACGGGGACGCGCGGTCCTAGGGAGACGACGAGGTCCACGGTCGAGTTACGGCGGCTGTCCGTACCCTGCAGTGGCGTCTGCCCGATAACCTCTCCCACGGGCGCCGTCTCGCTGTACTCCTCGGTGATCGCCCCGACCACGAATCCGGCCGCTCCGAGTTCCGCGGCGGCTTCGACCTCGGTCCGCCCGAGGAGTTCGGGCACCGCGAAGAGCTCCGGGCCCTTCGAGACGATCAACTCGACGCGTTCGAAGCGCCGGACCTCCGAGTAGGCACCCGGATCGGTACCGATGACGAGGCCGGCCAGGACGTCGTCGTCGAACGCCTCCTCCGTCGACAGGGAACCCAGCCCCTGTCGATCCAGGGCCGCGCGAGCCTCGGCGAGGGGGACGTTGGCGACGTCGGGGAGCGAGACGAGGCCCGCCGGGCCCGACCCGAACAACCAGGCCGCTCCTGCGACGAGACCCGCCAGAAGGACCAGGAGAACCACGAGCACCCGTACGGAACGGCGCGCGGTCCGGCTCTGCAGGCTCTTCTGCGGGCGCTGTGCCTCCCGGGCCTGCTGCCTCCTGGACAGCGGGGGCACGGTGCTGCCGGTCCGGGAGCCGGCGGCGAAGCGTTCGTCGTCGTGCTCGGTCGTCGGGGAGACGCGGTGCTGATGCTCCACCGGCGACAGCTCGGCGCGTTCCGTGCGGGAGAGCGCGAGGGTGGGGCTGTCCACCCCGGTACTGTCCGGCTGCCCGGCGAGCGACGGCGGCACCGCAGGCAATGCGCCGATGACCCGCGTGGCATTGCCGTCGCGACCGATGATGTTCGTGGTGTCGTCAGTGGCGGGTCCGCGGGGCAGGACCTCCGTCCAGCCGGCCCGACCCTCGTCCGTCCCGCCGCGGTGCCGGCCGTCGTCCTCGTCGCCACCCTGTGGCGGAATGCGGTCGTGCGACGGGAGGGCTACGGTCCGGTCCTCGCGCAGGGGCAGGTGGGGGACGACGGCGGCGGTGAGCTGGTCCCGCTCCGCGCCGTGGGGTGGCGTACGAGCGGGCGCCAGGTCGAGCTCCTCGTCGGTGAGCGTGGCACGGATGTGGCGCAGCTCCCCGAGGAGGGCCGAGCCGTCCACCGGTCGTTCCTCGGGGTCGCGCGAGGTGCACCACCGCACGAGTTCGTCGATGTCCGTCGCCAGCCCGGGCAGGAGCGCGGACGGCGCCGGGACATCGGACTGCGCGTGCTGGATCGCCACCTGGATCGGGGTGTCACCGGTGAAGGGCTGCTGTCCGGTGAGGAGTTCGTACAGCATCACGCCGGTGGAGTAGATGTCGCTCTGCGCCTCGGCCGGTCTGCCGAGCACCAGTTCGGGTGAGAGGTAGGCGACGGTCCCGACCAGCGTGGCCGTCCCCGTGGTGGCCGAGACGGCCCGGGCGAGGCCGAAATCGGCGATCTTCACCTGTCCCGTCCTCGACAGGAGCACGTTCTCGGGCTTCACGTCCCGGTGGATGAGACCTGCGTCGTGGGCGGCGGCAAGGCCCTCGACGACGGCGTCGAGCAGCCGCAGCGCATGGCGGGGCGCGAGGCTCCCGTGCTGCCGGAGCTCGTCACGCAGCGTGCTGCCCTCGACGAACTCCATGACGAGATAAGCCACGGATTGCCCGTCGAGATCGTCGACGCCCTGATCCAGGACCCCGACCACGTTGGGATGGGAGAGCCTCGCCGCCGACTTCGCCTCCTGCTCGAAGCGGTCGATGAACCCGGGTTCCTCGGCGAGGTGCGGGTACAGGACCTTCAGCGCCACCCTGCGGTCCAGCCTGCGATCGGTGGCGAGGTAGACGGTGGACATCCCGCCCCGGGCCAGCCTCGAGTGGACGACGTACCTGCCGTCGACGATCGTGCCTTCGAGGGGGTCCTTCCGTTGCTGGTGCACCCTCCGATAGTAGGCGGGCGCAGCGGGAGGGGGCGGGACCACCACGTGTCCCGCCCCCTCCCGCCTTCCTGCCCAGGAGCGGACGCTGGTTACCGGAACGACCTCTGGTGAGCCTTGATGCCCGCAACGTAGCGCTTCGTGTCCTCGAACATGCCGCGGGTCTGCACCGAGTACTGGCCCTGGTAGTAGGAGGCGATCGCGAGGTCCAGCGACGGGCTGGTCCGCACGAGCGAACGGATGATCGCGATACCGGCTGTGGCGTTGTCGTAGGGATCCATCAGGTTGAGCTTCCGGCCGACGAGATCGCTCGCCCACTGCCCGGACGAGGGAATCACCTGCATCGTACCGATCGCGTTGGCCGGGGACACGGACCGCTGGTTGAAGCTCGACTCCTGGAACGCGAAAGCGAGGGCGAGGCTCGGATCCACCCCCATGGAACGCGCGGTGTCGGCGACGATCTGCTTCATCTCGGCAGGCGAGGGAGCCGGCAGCGAGTTGAGCAAGGCCTTGTTTGCGTTCGCATCGGCGACCACCTTGTCCGGGTACCTGTATCCGAGGAAGGTCGAGGGCACCAGGTTGGACGGCGCGGGAGCAGCACCCGGAGCCGGGGCCGGAGCAGCCCCCTTGCCCGGCAGGACGAGCTTCTGCCCGGGATAGATGACCGTCGTCATGGACATCCGGTTGGCGGCCAGCAGGTCGGCCAGGCCTACCCCGTTGCGGGAGGCGATCGCACCGAGGGTATCGCCGGACTTGACGGTGTAGGCGCCCGGGGCGGGCGCGGGGGCCGGTGCGGGTTGGGGAGCCTTCGGTGGCGTCGCCTGGGGTGTCACCGACCCCGAGAGCTTGAGTTTCTGGCCGGGGTAGATGACGGACGTCATGGACAGGTTGTTGGCCGTCA